>JAGIBF010000033.1 GCA_017744515.1 Niastella sp. | reverse complement strand
GCATTATGGTCGAACAGATTTTCTTTTCTCGTAATGTAAATAATATCCATAAATAAGTGCATTTGCTCGCCTGTAGAAGTGCAAAGGAATTGCCAAAATAAACTCGTTGGAAATCAATGTCCCGATAAGGGAACAACGAAAAACTGTGTACAACACACCCCGTTTTAGGTTCGGGTGGGTTACTTTCGCCGGCTTTCCGTATAAAAAGAGGAACCGATTAAACCTCTCTCCCCGATGAAGAAATTACTGAAATACACAAGTTATTCACTTTTGACGCTTGTGACCCTCGTTATATTATACCTGTGTTCTGCGTGGACTTTATCCCGCCTTACCGTAAAAGCAGAACCGAATACGACACCAGACATAAGCATCTACCTTAAAACAAATGGCGTACATGCCGATCTGATATTACCCGTAAAAACAGTTTTCAAAGATTGGAGTGAAGATATACCTTATACCAATACACGTAGTGGAGATACGACCATGGCATATATTGCTTTCGGCTGGGGAGATAAAGGCTTCTATCTTGAAACGCCTACCTGGAATGACCTGAAAGCAAGCACCGCCTTCAATGCTGCATTTGGGCTTAGTACATCAGCCATGCACGCTACTTTCTATCATCAACTACAGGAAGGCGAACGTTGTATAAAGCTGGACATCAGTAATGAACAATACCAGCGGTTGGTAACTTATATCGGGCATAGTTTTCAAACAGACGTAACTGGTAAACCCATCGTTATACCTACTGAAGCGCGTTATGGGCAGTATGATGCTTTCTACGAAGCCAAAGGCACGTATAGCCTCTTTCACACCTGTAATACCTGGGCCAATAATGCACTGAAAGTCTCTGGTCAAAAAGCTTGTGTATGGACACCGTTCGATACAGGTATCTTCTATCAGCATCGGAAATAGTTTGCACACTCGCTCGCCTCTGGCGAGTGAGGCTATTGGCAAGCCGCTGGCTTGCGAACATCACTCAGTTAATTTCCACTCACCGGTCTTGATGTTGATGCTCCAGGGCTTTGGCGCGGGCAGCCATAGCTTTCCATCACCAATCTCTACAGGCATCCAGAGATAGCGGGAATCCCACTGCGTGCCGGGCTTCCATTGATCACCCATGTAGATAACAGTGGCGCCTTTAGTACCTTCTACTTTGATGAGCATGGTAGACTGTGAGCTATAGGTATTTGTTTCAGGTGGAGCGATGTCTTTAAACTCAGTCCATGGACCAGCTAAAGAAGATGCAGTAGCATATTTATTGGGATTCGGTTTCCAGCCTGTCAAAGCAGAGCCGATGGAATAGTACAAACCCTTGTAATGAACAATAGCTCCTCCTTCCAATGGAGAATGAATAAAGCTCACTTCTTTCACTACGTCCATATAATCGGGAGAAAGGCCTGCAATGTAAAATCCTTTCGAAGGCCGGCTTTCAAACACCAGGTAAGGCGTACCATCATCGTCGATGAACTGACCTATATCCCTGCTCTCATATCCCAGCGGACGGAAACTCTTTACATACGTAAAAGGACCTTCCGGCTTCTTGCTGGTTGCCACTCCTACCCTTGCCAATTTATACGACCTGTCATCAAGGTGGAAATACATAACATACGTCTTAGACTGTTTATTGTAAAACACTTTCGGACGTTCCAGCACCCAACGCCAGCCCAGGTTCTCCGGATCGGACAACTTCAATACATCACCCATGAACTTCCAATTCGTCAGGTCTTTTGATTCGTAACAGCTTACGTAACGGTAATTCGTATCAAGTCCTTTGGCACGTTCTTCCCCATACCAGTAATAGGTTTTGCCTATTTTGATGATACCGCCGCCGTGCGCCTGGATATGATTGCCTTTATCATCAGGCCATTCCTCACCGGGTCTGATCACCGTATTTTTTTGCGCATACGTGGATGCAGTCAATAAAAGACCACAAGCTATCAGCAAAGGCTGTTTGGCCAGCCGCGACATGATCATGCCCAGGTTCATGGTTGTTATTTTATTTTTATACGAATAACGGTAAAGGAATAAGACGGCAATTCCAGGCCTGAGATTGCGGAGACTGGAATGGTTGATGTTACCGGCAACACTTTCTTATCAGCAGGCTGACCTTGTAATACCGTTTTTGTTGCGTCCTGTCCTGCTAACGATAGTCCACCCAGATCAACGTTCGTCTTAACTGTTACTGGTAACAGGTTCACTAATTTAATAATGAGGTCGCCAGACTTTGTATCACGCACCACAGAATAAGCTACCCGCTTCCTGACCGCATCCTGGTTGTTGGACAAAGTAATGGCTGCCGGCAAATATTGATCACCCGCATGAACGCCGTACAGCTTTTGTACTTCGTACCCCACGGTGGGCCTTACTTCCGTATTACTGAAATAAATAAGATCGGGATTCCACTGCGTGCGTCCTTCCTTTGCCAATAAAGGGGCATAGGAAGTCATGGTGACCACATCGCCGTTGCGTTCTATCGCTGTCAGGTACAATGCTTCCGCCAATGCCGTTTCAAGGTTATTGGGACGGCCAGGCAGGTGGGCAGCATATTCACCCAGGTATACTTTAGATTTATTACGGTCGTAGCGATCATAGAAATCCTGGTTGTGGATGAACCAACCGGGCGACAGGTAATAATGTTCGTCAACAATGGGGACTTTCTCTTTATTGGCCAGCTCCCACCCTTCGGTGTAATCTGTACCTTCAAAGAAAGGCCCTACCGTACCGATCACGGTGATCTCCGGATGTTTTTCTTTCATTGCTTTGTAGATCATCGTAAACCTTTCTTCAAACACATCGCTGATCAGGTCTTCATTGCCGATGCCGATGTATTTAAGGTTAAAAGGTTTGGGATGTCCTGCCTCCGCCCGCTTCTTCCCCCAGGTGGAAGTAACAGGACCATTGGCATATTCAACGAGATCGAGCACATCCTGGATATACTCATCCATCTGGTCCATCGGAATGCCGCCTTGCTGACCGCCGCCCGTAGCGCTGGTGCCAGAGTTTTGACAAGGCACGCCTGCCGCCAGCACAGGCAAAGGTTCAGCACCTATATCCTCACAATAAGCGAAGTACTCAAAGTAGCCAAGTCCTGCAGTTTGGTGATAACCCCATAAGTTGCGTTGTGGCTTGCGTGCTTCCAACGGGCCAATGGTATTTTTCCAGCGATAAATATTATCAAGCCCATCTCCATGCGCCACACAGCCACCGGGGAAACGAATGAAGCGCGGATGTATATCGGCAATGGTTTGTGCAAGGTCAGCACGCAGGCCATTCGTTCTGCCTTTGAACGTCTTTTGCGGGAACAACGACACCATGTCCAGCAGCAAGCGCCCTTTCACAAGAGGCTGCAATTCGAGATGAGCGTCTGCAGCATCCGCTGTTGCAGTGAGCACAGCTTTGCTATTCTTCCAGCCAGCCGAAGTGGTAACAGTGGCCTGTGCCAACACATTGCCTTCCTTGCTTACCAATTTCACCAATAGCCTTCCCTTGCCTGCGGCTTGTTTAGTAAACACGGAAAAGTTATATGGCTCCCCTTTCTTCACCAGTATACCATCAAAGCCCGTATTCATCAATGCAGCCCCGGGCACTTCCGTATTCAACACAGCATAGTGTGCGTTGTTGGCATGAATAGAAGCCACACTGTCAATAGCAAAAGAAGTGTTATCGCCTTTCAATGTCCAGGAATGTGAATGCTTCCAACTGCTGTCGCGTCCTTCTTTATCGCTTAAAGCGTATTCAAAATCACGGTTCTGCACCAGCTCGGCATACAAACCGCCGTCCGCTGCATAATTGATGTCCTCGAAGAAAATACCTAATAACAGATCACTGATCGGCCTGGCATTGCCCGGCTGTAAAGTGATCTTCGCCTCTACCGGTTTGAGCCCGGCAAAGCGTTGTGCGTCTTGCCCGGTATTTTCTCCGTAGAGTATATTCTTATATTGGCGCTGCTCGAATGTCTTGATAAGCTTATCTACCGTTGTCCAGGGCACGCGGTGTACTTGTCCCTGTACTTTTCCTTCGGGCAGTGTTACGGTAGTACTTGCATCTATATATTGTGCAGCAGCAACCACCACAGCAGGAGTAAATATCTTGAAGTCTTTAGTGGTTACCCGGTAATATTTACCGCCAGCTTCTGTGTAGGTAATTACGTAGATGCCCTGCCGGGTGTCGTAGGCAATGATCGGCTTCAATACGTTAGCGCCTTCTTTTACCAATGGGTAATGTTGGCGGCCCCAGTATACCAGGTCAGGAGAAGATACATGTGCAAATAATAGTTCACGATCATTGAGACCCCACACACATTGCCAAGTACCATCGGGTCCCTGGATGAGGCAGGGATCGATCATGCGCTTTTCAGATCCCCAGCGACCATAGTCACTTTTTACATAGGCGTACTCATTACCGATCGGATGCCAGTTTTGTTGATCGCGGCTCCAGGCAAAGTGCAGGCCATTGTGGTTGTTATTCTTTGCAGTGGCGTAGGAAAAAAGAAAAACAGAATCTGGTTCATTGGCAGGAATACCATTACCGGCAAAACCGGCATGCTTCATTCCGGCTATCATACAGCATAGCAGCAGGATCTTTTTCATCTGGTAATAATTGTAATCGTGTCAATATTACAATTATTATCCTGACTTATCAATAAGTTGATAAGTTAACAGGTTGAAGCGGTGAAAAGGGACTGAGGGGCTAACTGGTTACTTAATGATCTTCGTCGTTTTAATGTAGTCGAGCAGCGGAAAGTTTTGTTTCCAGTAAGGGTTGCCGCCGGCAAAAGCAGAATCCTGCTTACCGGCCCGGATACCCCCACCGGCTTTTTCTCCGTAACCGGAATACAGGGCATCGGCCACATCCATGCCTTTAATTACCCGGGCAATGGGCACGAAGGGCTCATTGTCGTGGGTGGAGCTGTTATCGCGCAGGTTGATAAATAGCTGGGTAGTACGTGCATTGGGATCCTTAAAGGCGTAGGCCACCGTGCCGCGGGCATTGGAGAGCATCCGGGGATCGTCGGGAATGTTTTTATTGCGCCAGGCCTGTGCTATTTTGGGATCGCCGGCAATGCCAAACTGCGCCCAGTAGCCCGCCCTGATGCGAAACATGGGTAAATTATCATAATAACCATTGACTATAAGGTTATAAAACCGGTCTACGCCACGTGGAGACCAGGCGCGTTTTACTTCCATCAAAATCTCCCCTTTCGTGGTTTGCAGTTGTACCTTGAAAGAATCCGGTGCAGGTTTGCTGAATGCCGGATCATCTGGGTTCAGTAAAGAAACCTGGGAACGGCTGCACAGGAATGATAACACCGTAACGATCGAGAGAAAACCTCTGGTTAAAATGGTACGCATATGCTAAAATTAACACTATCTGCCAGTACATGCTGCGCACTTTTTAATAATATCTATACAGATATGAACTTTGCTATTTACGTTGTTTCGAATGGGATTCCCTCTTCTGTTCATTTCGAATGGTATTCCCTCTTCTGTCATTTCGAACGGTATTACCTCTTCTGTCATTTCGAACGGTATTCCCTCTTCTGTTCATTTCGAACGGTATTACCTCTTCTGTCATTTCGAACGGTATTACCTCTTCTGTCATTTCGAACGGTATTCCCTCTTTTGTCATTTCGAACGGAGCGAAAGCGCAGTGAGAAATCTGCCTGCGACAAGCAGGCCCTTAGCTTCGATAGCAGATTTCTCACCCTGTATATTTCTTGTGGATGCAAGTACCTGTGGCAGGGTTCGAAATGATAGAAAGGTTGAGTTGCACTCGAACGTTGTGAGTTTCGTTCGACAGAAAGCGTATTACCTATCCTATTGAATGATTATGGCTTGTCCGCCTTTGGATTTAATGGCGATGGGGAATTCATCGTTTTGCTTTACAGAGATCGTTCGTTTGCGGATACCGCCTTGCTCATCGTCTTCATAAATCGTGGCTGTATAGGCTTTTCCTGCCTTCAGGAAGTCCAGCACCAGGGTGTCCTGCCAATCTTCGGGGCCTGCCGCATTACCTATAAACCAGGTATTACCTTTTCTGCGCGCCACCGAAATGTATTTACCGATCTCTCCTTTGAAATAGTGTGATTCATCCCATACTGTAGGCACGTATTTGAAAAACTCGATCTCGTCTTCATTGGTGTAGTCGGTTGGCTTGCCATACCAGAAGATAGCCTGCAAGGGACTAAAGTAAACTACTGTAAGCGCCAGCTGTTGGGCCTTGCTCACCTTGATGTTCTTACTGAAGCTATTGCCGGGATTGGGAAAGCAGAAGGTGAAATCTGCCGGTCCCGCCAGGAAGCGGGTAAAGGGCAATGTCGTATTGTGAAAAGCGTCCGGGCTGTTTTCATCGCCCCTGATGCCTTCCTGCGTCAGCAGTGCGGGAAACGTACGGCTCAGGCCGGTAGGTTTGTAGTTATCGTGGATGTTGAGAATAAAGCCATGCCCCTGTACTTTCTTCATAGCGGCCGCCAGCCAGGTGATGCCTTGCTGAGTAAGGCCATCTACAAAACCAAACTTCAAGCCAGCCACGCCCCACTTTTTATACAAGGGCAGGATGGTATCGAGTTTGGCACGCAGGCCCACATAATTTACATACAGGATCACCCCGATGCCTTTCTGTTTTCCGTAGGCTATTACCTTCGGCATATCGATCGCTTCGATGTATTGGGTGGGATCGGAAGTGGAACGAAACTCGGCGCCATACCAACCTGCATCGAACATAATGTATTGGAACTGGTGAGCTGCTGCAAAGTCAATGCAATCGAGCCCGCTTTGTGTGGTCAGTTGTGCGCGGATGAGCTTACCAGGTTTTATCCAGGCAGGTATCTTTTTAAAGGTTGATGGTGTAGTTAGCTTCAGGTAAAGCTGGCTATGGCTATGTAACCCTATTGCGGTTGATGAGAAGCTGATCGTACGCCAGGGTGTTTGATAATTACCATTGAAGGCAACCACAGAATCCCGTTTGAAGTCTATAACAAGACTGTTGGGTGCTTCTCCTTTTTTTAGTTCTGCTTTAGTATAACCTGTATTATCGGCTTCGCCAATACTGATGTAAAGTCCTTCGCTTGTGAGTGTAGTGGGCAGATCGCTTGTACGCGAGAATGTATCGATGGCGGTAGGCGTGAATACAGATTCGTGGTTATACTGATACAGGGTGGCAGGTGTACTAAGATGAAATGCTGTTTGTTCAGCACGGATGACTCCTTTCGAAATATTTGCCTGGGCAGGCAGCACGTACCGTAAAGCAACACTTCCATTATACGCTCTGATTATGAGATGGTACCGGATTTGACCAGCATGGCAGGCTACGGTGATCTCGTTATATTCATTGGGAATTACCGCGTCTTCGCCAAGTGGCCAGCTGATCTTTTCACGGACCTGCTTTGGAGTCACTCTTTCGACAACAGTCTTTCCGCTTAATGGTACGTCATTTATGATCAAGCCCAATGGCGATAAACTGATCACTGGTTTCTGCTGGTAGCTTACGCGGTACATCAGTTTCCCTTGACCATCATTGATCAGTTCGCATATGGTGGTTTTATCCGGTGATGAAATAATATCGGATATTACAACCTGGGCAATGCCAGTCTTTGGCAGCAAGCCAATGAGGCCGCATAACAATACGGGTAAATACTTGATCATAGGTCCATAAAGATAATGATCAGGCAGCCTAAAAACACAGGAGGTTGTCGCAAAAGCAAGAGACGACCTTCTTTTGTGGCAACAGGGCGTAAATCACCCCTTAAAATGACGTGTATACCACCCTTCCAACTTATTTTTCTATTGCATCTTTGTGCTGTAATAAATAAACAATAAAAATCAGCAACAATGGCAACGCAAATCTTTATCAATCTTCCCATTAAGGACCTAAAAAAATCAATGGCGTTTTACGAAGCGATCGGCTTTACCAACAACCCGCAGTTTACCGATGATACAGCAGCCTGCATGGTATTCAGTGAAAACATTTTCGTGATGCTGCTTACCTACGATAAGTTTAAAAGCTTTACTTCCAAGAGCATTATCGATGCTAAACAAGCTATAGGAGTGATCAACTCCATGTCTCTTTCAAGCAATGATGAAGTAAATGCTTTTCTGGACCGTGCATTGAAGGCAGGGGGCAATGAGTACCGTGCTCCGCAGGATTATGGATTTATGCAGATTCGTAGTTTTGAAGACCTGGATGGGCACAACTGGGAAGTGTTTTTTATGGACGTAAGTAAGTTCCCTAATCAGTAATTATAACGATCTGTTGGAAGCAAAGAGGCTGCCTCAAAATTACTTTGAGACAGCCTCTTTGTATTTTACGCAGTAACGCTTAGTTACCGGAGTTGATGCGTTTTGCCACGCGCAGGAAATACTGGGTGCTTTCCTGTACGGGAGGCAGGTTATTGTCCCACTGGTATTCATACTCTGCAGAGAAATAGCCTTTGAAGCCTTGTTGTTTCAGTTCGTTCAGCACACCGGAGATATTGCTTACACCGGTACCCCAGGGCACATCGTGCGCGGTCTTTACACCAAAGGTGTGCAGGTCTTTTACGTGGAATGCCAGGAGACGTCCTTTCAGCTCCTTGATACAGGTAATGGGATCGAGACCTGAACGTACCCAGTGACCAATATCACCACAAACACCGATCATATTGCTGCGGCCTTTCAGCTGGTCGAGAATGATGGCCGGGTGCCAGTATGTAGTAGGCACCGGGTGGTTGTGCAGGGCAGCTTTGATGTTGTATTCCTTGCAGAATTTATCAACGGTTTCCAGTTGGTTCATTGGTGGCTCGGTAGTAATGTGCTCGATGCCGATGTCTTTGGCAAACTCGAAGATGGCGCGCCATTCTTCTTCGTTCTTACCACTTACCACACCATAGCAAACGGGCTTGATGTCGTTGTCTTTTAATAGCTTTTTAATCAATGCACGGTCTTCTGCGGAAGCGGTGAAGGCTGTAGTGGCAGTACCCGCTTTGGTGATCTTTTGTCCGGGGAAGAGCTCTACATACTTGAGTCCAATGCTTTTCATCTTGGCAAGGGCTTCTTCGAGGCTGAACACCCGGAAGGTATAAGCCTGGCTACCCAGGCGCCAGCCCAGTGAATCGGGCATTACTACGGCTGTTTGCGCCAATGCAATGCTGCACACAAAAAGGAACGGAATAATGAGTAATCGTTTCATGCTGTTAGTGTTAATATTCAAATCCATGTATTGGAGGTCGAATATACATCACAGGCCCCAAAAAACGTATCGCCCACTATGCGGGCGATACGGGTAGGGTTCTATCTTAACTGGTAGCTACTGCTTCACCACTTTCATATTTTTATCTCCATACCGCACAATGTACATCCCCGGAGCCAGGGTACTGATATCCGCATCCAGCTGCATAGTTCCCGCCGGTACTGACTGTACCAACACCTTCATTCCGGAAAGATTGTAGAGCTCAATGTTATGCTGCCCGGAAGCCGCCTGAGGCAACAGGATGTGCAGTGTGGACTTTGCAGGATTGGGAGATAACTGCATTGTACGGACCTGCGCGTTGAATGACAGTAACCGTATTGGCGAATAGTTTATGTTGCCATCGAGGTCCACCTGTGCCAGGCGGTAGTAGTTATTGCCTGTAAGCGGCGCGGCATCTGTAAACCGGTAATCCTGGGGAATGCTGGTAGTCCCATTACCTTGTAAGCGACCGATCTTTGTAAATGCTCTCCCATCGGCCGACCGCTCGATATCAAAGTGGTCGTTATTGAATTCCGATGCGGTCACCCATTGCAACAGGGCATTATTGCCGACGGCTTTTACCGTAAATGATTGCAGTGTAACGGGCAATGTCGATTCGGCTCTCATGATAAAGAAATTACTGAAATCATCGATCACAACTTCTATGTAGTAGCCTTCAATCACGGTCTGATTGCTAACCGTGTTTTCAATAGTTCCCCAGCCCACGGGTTGTATGTTCTGATCGTTGGCAGATATCGTATATGTTGCGGGCGCGGTGCCAGTCGAAGGTTGCTTGACCACCATCAGATTACCCGGATCTTGAATAGAAGGTTCCTTCGCTTTCAGGGCATCGAACTGGGCCTTGGTGAAGATCAGCCGCACATGGATAGCCGCATTAGCCGGGTGGTTGGTTACACTAATGGTATAATTGCGATCAAGGTAGGGCTTGCCAGCCGTGGTGGTTCGTACAGGGCCAACATAATCAAACGCACTGGCTGTAACGGTTCCTAAAGGGTAATCATCTTTAACGGAAACAAGGGGGGTATAATAATATCCGTCATAGGTAAGTCCCCGGAAACCAGTCCATGCCTGGCTGGAGCCTGCCATTACCTGCGGATCGGCAATGGTACTGGCTGATACACCCGGTCTGATAGGACGCAAAGTATGCGCCGGAGGCTGGTAAGCCGGATTCAACAGGCTGTCTAAATGCCGCATATAAATATTGTAGCCTGTATAGCCATCAGGGGTTTTCCTACCGTCGAACCAAACGGCCACGCCTGTACCGTCAGTATTCATATGTATAGAGGGTGTCGATGGGCTGGTCCAGCTGCGGTCCCATCTTCCCGTATTCAACGGCGTACCAAAGGCACCCCACCAGAACTTTCCGCGATCACCTATAGGGCTTGCCTGTATGGTACTTTGAGATTTACCGTAGTAAAAAACAGCATTGCCTGCGCCATCACCGGCAATACCAGGGGTAGGGTTATAAACGCTGTTGCTGGTTGATTGACCGGTACCGATCAGCACTCCATGGGGTTGACCGGTATTGCGCTTTACTTCAAAGGCATCAGCCGCTACCCGGCTCAACTTTATTTCCTGATAAAAAATGGAATCATAACTCTGCGTTCCTAAAACAGGCAAGGGCGCGGTAGCCAGGAAAGCCCTGTTACCTGAACCCGTAAAAGCAAAATCATAAAAATAGTTAACACGGGGAGAGGCTATGAGGGTGTCTATTTCTCCTGGTGCCTGGTTGAGTTTATTTAGCCCGGCAGGCGCAATGGGGTTATAGACGAAATTAGGATAAAGCGTATCTGTTGCCAGGTGATAGGGTACGCTGTCGTATTTCTCTAATGGTAACGAATACCCTCTTGTGACAAATTCTGTAATTTTATTGTTGATATAATTACGTTCGTTCCACGTTACGATCATGGCATCGATATTTCCGTCAGTAGGCAGCACGGTGGCAAGTACCCTGTCAACATCATAAACAGGCCCTTTCAGCGCAGCAAAGCCATTACTGGTAACGTAATAATTAACGTATTCTACCAGGCGTATGTCGGGCTCCTGTCCGGGTGGAACCGGGTAATTGAGGATGATATTACAACTCACATTCTCGAATCTCGAACTGTAAGAATAGGTTCTTATCACTGAATCTTTTTTATAAAAATATTCATGTCTTTCAGGAATTACAGGAGCTGAAGTGCCGTCAGGATTAATGATCGCGCTGGGTAATTGCCCCCATATATCCTTTGTTACACGGGAATCTTTTTTCACCCGCGCCAGCCTGTTAAAAGCAGGAAAGACTTTTTCTCCGGTAATGGCTTCGGCCATGATGACGCCACAGCCGTCTTGCAGGTCGGAGAAAATAACAAAGGATTTCGCAGTGCCGGAATTGTTATAATTAATGGAATAACGCTTTCCGCAATAAGCATCGCTGGTCTCCTGGGTGGCATATTGATTCATAATGCCGCCGCCATAGCGTCTAAGGCTACCTCCTTCGTCCTTATAGCAATACACATACACATCATTGTAGGGGTTCTTTACATAATACCCAATAAAAAAACCGCCCCTGCCGTCGGCAATGAGTTGCGGATGCGAATAGTAAGGCTGGATGGCTGTTGTGTGAACAGCAATGGGGTATCCTTCGTTGACAAACGCCCGGCTGCCGTCGTTTTTGATGTGCTGCACATATACATCATTATGGTTGGTGGTGGTAAAGGCAATGTAAAAACCACCGGCGGCATCGGTGGCGGCATGGCCTACATTTCGGTAACTGTAGGTGCTGGACTGGGTATTCGCAATGGTGGAATACAGTTGGTGATCGGTTCCGGTGGCGACGGGGATGCCATTTTCCGCCCAGAGGCGATGGCCGTTCTTATCGTATTTCTGGGCATAGATGTCGGTATTACCGGCACGGTTATCTTCCCATATCACCACATAACCGCCATCCGGTTCGCTTTTGACTACCAACGGATTTTTTTGATCGTTCGCCATTTGTACCACAGGCATATCCAGCGAATCATAAAACTGGTTCGTGGTATTGCTCCACTGGGCATGGGTAGTGGCAAACCCGGTTATCAGCAAAAGGAGAAGTAGAACTCTTTTCATAAAAAAAATTGTAATAATTCAGATATGCTGGCTAAGTTAGCCGGGGGATAAGCTGTCATTTCCAGCGACTGAGTGGGTGACAGGGTAAAGAGGTTGAATGAAGGTTTTGTTGTGTAAGCAAGATCTTCAATTGGTTGGGTAAATTACTCTCCACACAAAATCATCACCTGTTCACCATTCAAAATGCGCATCCCACAAGGTTAAACCGGAACAGCCGCTGTTTTGAAATAGATTTGTATTGATAATAATGAGTTTATGATCCCAAGGTATAAGGCAGCCTTTTTATTTTTTTGTATAAGCGCCAACATCGCGCAGGCACAGGAGCCTGACCTGGATTCCCTGGTAAAGGCGGAGGTACAATATGTAAAAGAAGACACCATCAGGTTGAAATTGCTGAATGATATCGCTTTTTTCCAGCAGTATGTGGATCCGGCTAAAGGTTTGCTGTATGCCGAAAAGGCCATCGCACTGGCTACAAAAATCAAAGACGATCCTGGTCTGGCGAGGGCTCATTATGTAATGGGAGTGGATTACCTGCGAATGGACCAGGTTTCCAAAACGCTGGAGTACCTCCAGAAAGCGGCAAAAATGTATGAATCGCTGAAGCGGCCGATCGACCTGGCGAAGGTTTACAATACGATTGGCGCAGCCTACCTACCCCATAGTGAACATTATAAAGATGCCCTGGTTTATCTGGATAAGGCCATCGGCCTCTACAAAGCACTTGGTGACAAACAATACCTTCCCCATTCTATACTCAATAAAGCGCTGCTGTATAAGCGCATGGACAGTGTAGGTCCCGCCATCCAACATTTCAATGAAGTCCTCGGTTTGTTCAGGCAGTATATGCCTGGCAACAAACAACTGGAAGCACGTATTTACAGCGGCCTTGGGGATGCCTATATCCAGTTTTCCGAAGCAAAACTCAGGGCAACGGGGTTTACCGGAAATAAGAACGATTCGGCTGTTTATTATGTGCAGAAGGCCCTCGACGTGTTCAACGAACTTGGCAGCGAAGATGGAAAGGCGGCCAATCACCGGAGACTTGGAACGGTGTATCTCGCAGCAAAAAAGTATCCGCTTGCCCTGCAGCATGCAATAAGGGCCAATGAAATCGCCCGGCAGGGAGGTTTCCTCTCCATGGAAGCCGATGCCATCACCGTCATTTCGGAAGTATATGCAGCCACAGGACGGTATGACAGTGCTTTCGCCTATCTGAAAAAATATGTGGTATTGAACGACAGCCTGCTCAACGATGAAAAGGAACGGGAGCTTATCCAGAATGAGATGCAGTACAATTTTGACAAAAAGGAAGATTCCCTGCATTTCCAGAATGAATTATTAAGCCAGAATAATACACTGAACAAACTCCAGCTGCGCCAGCAATGGTTATACAGTGGCGGCGCATTGGTGTTGTTACTGGGGTTGGGTGGCTTTTTATATTATCGCAACCGGAATAAACAGGTAAAGCTGGTGTTGCAACTGGAGAAAGAACGGGCCGAACAAAAGCAGCGGGAGTCGGAATTTGAACGGAAAGTGAGCGATGCTGCGCTGCACTCCCTGCGATCGCAGATGAATCCGCATTTTATTTTCAACTGTCTTAATTCCATTAAGCTGTATGCTGTAGAAAATAACCAGGATGCGGCCACCGGCTACCTGGGTAAGTTTTCCCGGCTGATGCGGCTGGTGCTCGAGAATTCCAAAAGCGATCGCATCACCTTACAACAGGAGGTGGAAACTTTACAATTGTACATGGAAATGGAGGCCATGCGTTTTAAGGAAAAACTGCATTACCAAATCGACATAGCTGATAACGTGGATATGGATTATATTGAGCTTCCACCCATGCTTATTCAGCCGTATGTGGAAAATGCCATATGGCATGGATTGATGCCGAAAGAGGATGGCGGAACAATCGTTGTGGCTTTCCGGTGTGAGGATAATAACCTGAAGATAGTGGTAACGGATAATGGTGTGGGCAGGGCCAGGGCCGCTGAGCTGAAGAGCAAATCGGCCACAGCGCATAAATCTTTCGGCATGAGTATTACCCATCAACGGATCGAGCTGATCAACCAGATGTACAACACGAGTATGTCGGTCATCGTAAATGATCTGCACGACGGACAGGGAAATGCAACAGGCACCGAAGTGATCATCGATATTCCCATTGAATAAGGTATGAACAACACTATCAGAACGATCATTCTCGACGATGAGCCGGACAGCGTGCAGCTGATGCGGTTGAATATCGGGCGGCATTTTCCGCAGCTTGAGATCGTGGGCGCCTTCACCAGTCCTCAGAAAGCATTGCAGGAAATAGCATCGCTTCAACCTGACCTGCTTTTTCTGGATATTGAGATGCCGGTAATCAACGGTTTCGACCTGCTGGAGCAATTAATTCCTGTTGAATTTTCGGTAGTATTTGTAACTGCTTACAATGATTTCGCCATAAAGGCTTTCCGGTTCAACGCGCTTGATTATTTAGTAAAGCCTGCTACCATCGAGGATTTAAGGGAAGTAGTGGAAAAAGTGGAAAAGCGTCAGCATATCCAGTCAGACCAGCTCCAGGTGCTTCAGCAACAGTTCAGGAAAGGCGCTATTACCAAGATTGCCATACCCAGTCAGACCGGCGTGACTTTTATCGACCTGAAAGACATTGTGTTCGTAGAAGCCAGGAGTAATTATTCTGAACTTGTACTGGTTGATAAAAGGAAGATCCTGATCTCAAAAACCCTGAAAGATATCCAGTTCGTGCTGGAGCAACAGCAGTTCCTCCGTATCCACCGTCAATACATTATCAACCTCAACGAAGTAAAACATTTCAACCGGAACGAAAGCCTGCTCACCATGACAACGAACGATGTGTTGCCCGTTTCGCGCCTGCAAAAAGATAAGCTGATAGAACAATATGGGTGGCTGTGATTTTTTCCTTATTTTGGGAGCTTGCAATCCCCCATTAACATGAGAAAATCAATACTGACCGGCTTATTGGCTATGAGTGCTTTTTCCCTGACGGCGCAGCAAAGTCCTGACTGGGAACCTACTTTCCGCAAGATCAATGATGAGGTGCAGCAAAACTCGAAGGCTTACAGCACACTCAAAGCCGCAACGGAAACCATTGGTCACCGGCTGACCGGTTCTGAGAATGGCAAGAAAGCCGAGACCTACGCTTACAACCTGCTTAAATCATATGGCTTTACCGATATTCGCTACCAGCCTTTCGAAGTAGAGAGCTGGAGCCGCGGCACGCTCACCACCAGCGTGGGCAACAGCACCACCAGTTTGCAAACTGTAAGATCGGTGTCGCTGGCGCACTCCCCCGTGAAGGTGGACCTCACCGCCGAAGTGGTGGACATGGGCAATGGTCTCGACAGTGACTATGTAGCACGTCCCGGTGTGGTGAAGGATAAGATCGCGCTCGTATACCTCGGCATCCTGCCGGGCACTACCGGCCGGTCATTGCACCGTTCTGAGAAGACAGCTATTGCTATCAAATATGGCGCGAAGGGTATCATCATTATCAATACGGTTGATGGTGGCACGCTGCTCACCGGCACCGCTTCTGTAACCGGTAAGCTCATCCCCATCCCTGCTGTTTGTATCGGCAAGGAAGATGGCATGCAATGGAAAGAGTTATTGAAAAGCGGTCCCTTATATAGCCGTATCAATATGACCAACTTCTCCGGGCTCATCAAGGCGCGGAATGTGGTGGCTACTATCAAGGGCAGCAGCCTGCCGAAGGAAAAGATCGTGGTGGGTGGCCACCTCGATAGCTGGGACCTTGCTACCGGCGCCATCGACAATGGTATCGGTTCTTTTTCTGTATTGGATATGGCGCGCACTTTTAAAAAGCTCAACTTAAAACCCAGGCGCACCATCGAGTTTGTGATGTTTATGGGTGAAGAGCAGGGCCTGCTGGGGTCCAAAGCTTATGTGGCAGAGGCCATCAAAAACAAGCAGATCGACAACCTGCGTTATATGCTCAACTTCGATATGACCGGCGACGTGCGCAGTTTTTCTTCCAGCGCTCCGGAAGCCAAAGACTTGTTCCAGGCCATTGGCGGCATTGCCCAAAAGATCGATACTGCTTTCAACAATGGTTTCTCCAGCAGGGCCGGTCTTCATAGCGATCATCAACCTTTTATGCTGCAGGGTGTGCCCACCGGAGGTGGTGGCGGCGGCCGTGGCGTGAACGGGCCTGCCGGTTGCTACCATGCGGATTGCGACGTTTTTAGCCTCGTAAACAGCGAGCAGGGCATGAAGAACACTGTTCGCTTTGTGACCATGTTGCTTT
This sequence comes from Niastella sp., assembly GCA_017744515.1. Classification (GTDB taxonomy): domain Bacteria; phylum Bacteroidota; class Bacteroidia; order Chitinophagales; family Chitinophagaceae; genus Paraflavitalea. The sequence continues at coordinate 59,039 of JAGIBF010000033.1, read as the reverse complement.
ATGGGCTTGGCGATGCGGCTACTATCCCCGTGAAAAAGCTCAACGACGAAGAGACCAGGCAGTTCCTGCTGCAGCACAATCTCAAGGAGCCGCTGGAGCTGGAAGGTGAATGGAGGTGGAAGTAAGGGAAATATTTTTGTCTTCAGAATTCCTTTAGAAACTATTCTTTGTTTTGTCCGTATATATTGGGCATGAAGATCCTGGTTATTGATCATGATGAGGCTTTAACGAGAAAGATTGACTATTTCCTGAAGGCGGAGGGGCACTGGTGTGAACTGCACAAGACCCCTTCCAGCGGGCAGGAGGCTTTGTCGGCTCATTATTATGACGCTATTGTGTGTAATATTGCCACGCTTGACGACCAGGAGTTTGAGTTACTGAAGTTTCTCCGCCAATCGAAGCTGGACAAGAAAACGGTCCTGACTTTTACCACCAATACAGTTGTAACCATCCCCAAAATGGAAGGGCTTGGTATGGCTACGCTCCCCAAGCCTTATACTTTGCCGGCACTTCATGAGCGACTGCAATCTATATTACACCAGGAAAGTCTTGCAGGGAATGAGCTCATCAATTTCAATAAGCTGGTGATCCATATTCCCGGACGCATGGTAACCATGCAGGGCGCTCCCATTGCGCTTACCCGCCGTGAATATGATCTGCTGCTGCACCTCGCCCTGAATAAAAACAAAGTGATCTCCCGCAACACGCTGGCCCGTTATCTCTCCACCAGCAGCGCCGAAACTACTGAAGACTTCAGTGCGCTGTATGTGCATGTCAAGAACCTGAAGAAAAAATTAAAGGCCGCCGGATGTGACGACCTTATTGAAACGGTATATGGTATCGGCTATCGCCTTACTTATAACTTGAATTGAAGGGTAGCATAGAAGTTCCGTTTATCAGCCGGAAGTATACCAGGGCCTGGATACCCATCTGCACGACGCGTGAAATACTTTTCATTGGTAATGTTATTGATGCCCGTATAGAGGGTAAACATCCGCCAGTTGTAACTGAGGCTGAGGTCCATTACACTAAAGGCAGGAATAGCGCCATCTACCGCTGTAGGCGTTTCCTCTGTATTGGTAGCATCGGAATACTGCTTTGCCTGGTAAGCGTACTGTGCCGTGATGTTGAAACGGGGATTGCCAAATGATATACCCGTACGCACCAGCACCGGCGGTACATTTTCTACCAGTTTATCAGCAATGGCTGTGTTCTTCGTATCGATGTATCTGGCATCGATCAGAGAAAGGCTTGTGTACACGTTAAGCTTGAACTTTGCGCGCTCCTGGTATATGGCTTTGAGGATATCGCCCTCCACCAGCATTTCAAGCCCCCTATTGCGGCTGTCGGAAACATTGGTGCGCAGGCGATAGGTCATGAAGCTCGTATCGGTTGTAAAGATGGAGCCGATGCGGTCGTTGTACCTCAGGTAAAAGACGCTGAGGTCGGCATAGAGCCAGTTCCTGTAATTGCCGCGCACACCGAGGTCGATGTTGAAGCCTGTTTCATCTTTCAGGTTCGGGTCTACTCTTGCATTGGCATTGAGGACGCGAATGTCGTTGAAGTTGATGGAGCGGTAGTTTTGTGAAATATTGGCATATATCTCAGCTCCGTTTTTCAGTTTATAAGATGTACCAATGCCCAGCAATACAAATGAACGCGGGTTGGATTTTGTTTCCATGATCTTCTCATCGTCTATGAAGATGTTCTGCTTGTAGTAATAGCCATCGGCTTTGGTATTGATATGCTCAAAGCGGATGCCCGGTGTGATGCTCCAGTTTTTGTTGATGCGGAAGATGTTCTCGGCAAAGGCGGCGAGGTTGGTTCCCGGAAAACGGTATTGTGACTTGTTAGGCTCAGGGCTGAGGAAATAGAAATCCGCTTCCGCGCCATCGTTGGCATCGCCTTGCTTACGATTGGTAAGTCCCTTATAATAACGTGTACCAACAAGGAAAGTACTTACCTGATCATTGAAGAGCTTGAACTGGTGAATGAAGCGCAGCTCCGAACCCCAGTTGTTGTATTTGTCCGACATCAGGTCGCGGTTGCCGCCATAGTCGGGACGGTTGATGTAAGAGAGTATGCCGAGCGCTTCTCTCCCACCCTGCAAGGTATAGTTACGCCAGTTGAGCCGGGTATTCTCATTGAATACATAATCTGCCGTGAGGCTGATCAGGTTCCAGTTGACACGAAACCAGTTGCGTGCACGTACTGAAACGGCCGCATCTTCTTTGTACTGTGCATCGGTAAGGCCGCCCGGCTGTTGCGCCAGGTATTTCATGAAGGTGTATTCAGCAGTGACCTTAAGGCGGGGCGTAAAGTCGTAAGCGAGGTGCAGGTAGGCATTGTGCTGATCGTAGTGGCTGTTGGGCCGCCAGTCGTCGCCCTGCTTATATTGGTAAAAAGTATAGTAATTGAGTTTCTTATTGGCAATGGTGCCGCCAATGCTGTTGAAGGAGTTGAAGAAACCAAAGGAACCCACTGATTGCCGGGAAGTAACTTCAATAGGCTTTTCGCGCGGACCTTCTTTCATGATGAAATTGACAAGGCCGCCAAACTGGGGACCGTATTGCAGGCTGGCGGCGCCACGGATGATCTCGATCCTGTCGAGTGCTTCGGCTGAAGGTGTGTAATAGCTTTCCGGATAGCCCAGGGCATCAGCGCTGATGTCGTATCCGTTTTGCCGGATGTTGAAGTTGGAAGAGCGATTGGGACTTAAGCCTCTGCCACCAATGCCAAGCTGCAATCCTCCGCGGTCATATTCCCAGATATTGAGGCCGGGAATGCGGGCGTAGATCTGGCGGGTGTTGTTGGTAGCGAGGTTGCCGTTGATGTAGCGCAGGTTGATCAGCTCTGTCTTTTTCCCCGCATAAATGGCTGTGCCCGCTACATCGCGCAGCTTACCGGAAACCGCTTCCTGCTTTTTGGATACAACCAGTACCCCTTCGAGGTCCTGTGCTTCTGCTGCCACAAGCCGGATGTTGAGTGTAATGTTTTTATTTGTGAGCACGATGCTGTCGCTGTATTCTTTATAGCCCAGCGCCGTGACTTTAATAGAGTAAGTACCGGGGTTGAGCTGTGCAAAACGGAAAAAACCATGATCATTGGTAAGCCTGCCTGTTGTAAGTGGCAATAGCTGTACAGTGGCATTGGGCACCGTTTCGTCGCCCGATTGCACAGTGCCGCTGATAGCAAACTGTGTAGCCTGTTGCGTCCATGCTGTTACTGACAGTAAAATACCAACGATGATCAAAATACTCTTTTTCATTTCTGTTCTGTTACGGGTAGTTTATAGGGCAATATCCAATTGTAATGTTGCCAACCTTGTTGTTGTTGGGCAAGGTTGACCGATGAATCTATAAATAGGCGGGAGCGTTCTCCGTTGAGTGATACATATATTTCTCCATATACCTCCGGGTGTTGCACACCTCTTTTCTTGTATTCACGGGCCAGGTGGTGTGCGTATTTAAGGATCATGTCGGGCTGTGTGCTCATCATCTTCTCCTGCAAGGGAGTAAGGAACTCACTGTTGTTGACCGCATAACCATACCGGGCGGTACTGTCTTTTACCGTGAAGTAAGCTGCTCCTGATTTTTCCATCAGCATTACGCGCCATGAGAAGCGATAGCCTTCTTCGGTCCAGAAGAGGCGATCGGGGTATGCGAGGAAACGCATAGGGATCAGCAACTGCGCCAACACATATAACGTAACAGCCAACATCATGGGCCTGCTCCACCGGAACTGGTAGGCGGATTGTTTCACCGGCGCCTGCGCCATGCTTTTATAGAATGGCAGGTGTGACAGTAATCTTTCATGAAACTGGCCGCTGAAGAAAATAAGGCTTGCTGCGATCATGACATAGGGGAACATGCCAATGCCCGGGAAGAAAATAGCTGTAGCAATGTGAAAGATCAGCACGAAACCATAGGCTACCAGCCTTGTTCTTTTATTCAGCAGGAAGAAAACAATGAACAGATCATATACGGCGCCAAACCAGGAGAACAGGTACGCCACCCAGGTGGCATACATGTATTTGCCAATGATGGGCAGGTGGCTTTTGGAAGGCAGCCAGGTGCGCATAGGCTCTGCATGCAGCAACCAGTCGGCATCCAGCTTTGCAATGCCGGCGAAGATGTACACCACTGCCATTTGAAATCGCAATATTCCAATGGTCCAGGCAGGCACTTCGGTTCTGCGTAGTTGCGGGCGCCGCCATACATCTACCGAGTAATGGCGATTGGCCGGCAACCAGATCAGCAGGAAGGCTACCAGACTGATGAAGTAGTAATGATTGAGGTAGGTGGTAAGATCAATCAGCTCTACATACGTAAAGCTCAGGAAGAAAACTATTGCTGCTACACGATACCATAATCCGATGGCGATGCATAAAGCCGATAGGGCTATACAGGCAAACAGGACGTGCATGTCAATGCTGCCCAATGGTTGTACCCACTCGAATCCCCAATAGGTAAAATGGAATTCCGGCTGAATGTACACAGTCGTCACCCATCCTCTCCACCAAAAGCGCAGAATGCTGAAGAACATCAGCCATCCAAACACGATGCGGAAGGTAACCAGCGGGGTAATAGACACCGGTCTGCCGGCTGCATGCAACTTAGTCACCGTCATTATCCATGTAGGTTATCTGTACTGCCGTAGCCGATGCCACATCTGTTTTGATCAGCGTTAATAGTTTCTGTACTTCCTTGTAGGCAGCTTCCACCAGCGTAGCATTGTTGGTAAAGGATGCTGACAGGGGTGCCGGTATTGCTTTGAGAGCATTGAGCGCCACATCAAACTGTGCCAGCACATCGCTGTTGAGCTTATCTTTTTTCAGCAGGATGAGGTAATCATCGATGCCTTTGCCTGCGCCTCCTTTGAAATAGTTTTTGAGGCTGGTGAGGTTGGCAATTGCCAGGTCGGCAGAAAAGCCTGCGTAGTATCCTTCGCATTTATCGGCAAATACAATTCCGTTGGACTGCTTGCCAAAGGGCCAGCCAATGCGGGGACCTTTCAGGGCATCCATCTCAAATGCAAACTGGTTGATAAGCGCACCGATGGAGCTACCCACATCGGTCTTTAGTGAGCTGACAAAGGTAGTGCGGTAAGCACCTTTCCATTGGTTAAGGGTATTATCTACCAACGACTTTATGCGCGTGACTACATCCTGTACATATTTTCTGCGGTTGGCAGCGCCGGCGTCTGCAAACTTTTGTACTGCATCCGCAGAGAACAGCAGGTAATCGAGCGTGGGGAACCCCTGTATGCTATCTGAAGCTACCGGTATCGTAAAATTGTAAGTACCTGATTGAATGCCTGCTTCTATTTTGGCAGGGACTGCAGGCCAGGTATTGATGTAGCTGTTGAGCAACACAGCTGCACCAGGTCCGAAGTAAGCTGCTGATACATTTTCAAAGCCAAGCCAGGCATCTTTGAAAGCGGTCTTCAATGTGGCTTGTGTGCCAGTTGAAGGTGTAGCCAGAAATGCGTTCACACTTGTTTCCAACAACCCGAGTTTCGCCTGCAGATTGGTATAGGCCGGCGTGATGATGTTGTCGGCATAGTTGGTGAGCATTTCGGTTTTGAAGGCGTCATTGTTGGCTGCGCCGCTACCATCACCGTCGCCTCCCTTGCTACACGCGTAAAGCACTACAGCGGCCAGCGCTGCTCCTACGATCCCGGTTCTGAAAAGCTTCCTGTTCATGATATTTTTAGTTGTTTTAATCTACTTTGTTGGTTCTTCTTCAGTACCCTTCGACAAGCTCAGGGTGGCATCAAATTCTTTTAAAGCCAAAGGCAGGCCCTGTTTAAAACAGCGGGCCTGCCGGCAATATGGTTGATATGTGTTGTCTTAGGGCTGCAACTGACCATAGGCTGTTGTGAAAATGGCTTGCGCCTGTTTAAGCTTGGTGTTGCTGGCATCCTCGGCCAACGTATAGAAATTGGTGTTCATGATGTCGAGTAAAGCCTGGTAGTTAGCGGTAGTGAGCTTGCTGCCGGCACCACGGTATTTCAGGGCCAGTGCAAATCCATAACCTTCTGACAGACCGTGGAACTTGGCAGACAGCTCGGCCTGTGTTTGGGCTGCGGTGATATAGTAATAGGCAGCAGCTGCAATTGTTTTTTCCAGGTATTCTCTGATGGTAGCTATGGCCTGGTCACGTCCGGCATAGTCTTTCGCTACGATGGCTGCGCGGCCCTTGCGGAATGCTTCGAACACTTTTCCACCTGCCTGAATGTATCTACCTCTTTCAGCAAAGTAACCACCAATAGCAAATGGCCTGTCGGGCATTGCGCTGGTGTATGCTTTGCCAGAGTCGTAATCTTTGGGGATACCAACGTAACCAAAAGCGAGGTCCCAGTTGTGCTGCATAGCAGTACCAGAGCCGGGCACCACTGTATTGTTGTCGTCGGTAGCTATTTTATCGAAGATGCTGTTCACGTTGCTCAGCTGCAACGCACCCATCAAACCTTTGGCAACTGCCTGGTTGAATTCGAGACCGGAGTAATTGAAAATACGGGTACCGATCTTACCAGCTACGCCTTTAGAAGCTGGTGTGTTATAATACTGGCTGATCTTCACCATAGAGTCGGCCAATGCTTTGAAAACAGCCGCATCGGTAGTTTTGCTTGCCAGGCTAAATGAAAGGGTATTCAGTACATCGTAGGTATAAGGAATGCCATTGGCAGTTTCTGCAGTAAAAGAAGTTTTGGTATTGGTCCACAGGTTGTTGATGGTATCCTGGCTCAACTGGCGCACGTTGGACCTGCCCAATATACCGGTGTAGCCCACCCACATGCTCACGCGGGCGCCTGATTCTTTGTATTCTACGTTATCGAATGCATAGGTATTGGGAACCGTATATTGAGGAGCATCGTCGTCTTTATTGCAGGAGGATAAGGAAGCGATCAACACAGAGGCGGATAAGAGGGATAGTAGTCCTTTAGTCATTGTCAGTTATATTTTTTACAAAATTATTTTCCCCGTTGCGCACTTCGTTACGAGATGAGTAAAAACGAATAGCGGGATGCTTTAGTGACAAAATGATGACCTTAATGGCAGAATTGATGTGAAATACGATGGGTTATTGTAATTAATACACGGTAGAATAGCCTGATTTTGTGACCGTAAACAAGTATTTGCAAGTAATATTCGCTCCTGTCGCTTTCCTCCATACAACTTATTTCCTGATTATCCTGAACGAAGCCGTAATATTTTGCATTAAAGAATGATTATGACAGTGGCGTGGTCTGAAATTCAGGATATAAGCACTAAGAGGTGCGTGGAGAGGCGGAAAGCCGGTGAGGCTGCGAAGAAGGGCTTAGTTATCAGGAGGTTGAGGCGTCGGCGAGGGAAGGTATTGGAGATATGAGGGGCAAGGTAAATTGTACAATGGGTACCCTGATTAATACAACAGAAAGGGAACTGCAAAAGCGCGTAAATTGGTTAAATTGCGATACATTACTACCCGCCTTGAAATGATCTCCCCGTACCGGCACGGCAGTGATTGATCCAGTGTATCCTACTTACTGTGGAGTCTTCTTTATCAAGCCAAAATAATGCGCCGCGTACTGCTCACCATACTACTGCTCACTACAGGTTTTCTGTCTACGACCACTGCGCAGGAAGCCCGGCAAAAATTGAATGTACTGTTTCATCAACTCAGGCAAACCTCCTCTGCTACTGCCCGTGTAGACCTGTTGTGCGATATCGCGTCTGTCTATATGCATGGTTTTGTGTTGCCCACCCGAAAGCCTGACAGCGCTTTGTATTACAGCAAACAAGCGCTGGCTTTGAGTAAAAAGATCCATTATATAAAGGGGTACTGGGAGGCTCTTGACCATACTTACGACTCTTATGCCATCGCGAATAATATTGACAAAGCATTTGAGGTTATTGAAAATATTTACGACACGCATGTGGTAAGGATATTGTATAGCTCTGGCGTCGTATATCAGGGCAGCATCTGGCGGAAACCCAACAGGGATTCGGCGCTTATTATTTACCGAAAGGCTTTAATGATCAGTGAAAGGATCGGTAATGAGTTTTTTATCTGTGAGAGTAAGATACGCATCCTGTGTTGCTACGCTATGATGGGCGATACTACCATGTTGCTGCGCGAGATGAAAATGTTCGAGCGGGAAAGCAAGCTGTCTTATGTGGCAGAAGCCTGGCGTGCCATCGGCAATGTGGTGCCTGAAGCTGCCGGTTATCTCGCTTTCAGGCTCTACTGCCATCAACGGGCCCTGGACCTTTACAGGTCACTTGGCGACAAGTGGCATATCGGGGAAGTACTGCTTAAAATAGGCGATTTATACGATGACCAGGGTAATACCATATCAGCTGAAAGATATTATCTTGAAGCAACCACTTTATTGAAACAAACGACCTATCCAAAGCTCTACAAAGCGCTGCTTCGTCTGCACGATCTTTATTATTACCGGGGTGATCTCGATAAAGCTGTTCACTATTCACTCGAAGCCGAAAGGAGTGCGAAAAAAAACGATATTAAAGATTTCCCACATTTTTTCCGTTACAATGACGATACCAGCAAACCGGGGCAGGTTGAAAAGAATGACCATACATATGCCACTCTCCTCAAAGGAACTGTAAGAACGATGGTAAAAGAAGGGAAAGCCCGGGAAGCGCTTGATTATGCACTGGCCGACATCCGGAGAGGCTCTAATTACTCTGCGCTCACCAATATGATCTATGCAGAGGTATTGGGTATTTGTTATGGAGCATTGGGCCGCTATCAGGAAGCTGAGCAATCTTATCTGCAGATGAGGGAATATGTTTCCTCGCTGAAAGAGCAGTATGCCGCACTCGCTCCTTATACCATCGGAAAGTTTTATTATGAAAACAAGGAGTATACTAGGGCGGCGCCCTACTTACAACAATATCTCCGGATCCCCCGCCAATTTACGGCCATGACAGGTGTCAGCGAGGCTCATTTGTTCCTGTACAGGATCGATTCAGCCCGACAGGATCATACAGCTGCGCTGCAGCATTTCCGCGCTTATAAAGATATTGCCGATTCCATCTTCAATACTACCAAAAGTCAGCAGATCGCCGAATTGAAGGTGCAATATGATATCGAGAAGAAAGACCAGACCTTGCTATTGCAACAAAAGGATATAGAATTGCTTACCAGGCAAAAGCTGCTGCAACAATCGCTGGCGGAGCAAAAGAGCAAGGACATTTTATTGAAGCAGCAAAATATCGACATGCTGAAGCAACAGCAGTCCATGCAGGAAATGACCTCCAACCGGCAACAGCGGGAGTTGGAACGAAAAGAAAAGGAGCTGGGATTGCAGGTAGAAAATATCGGATTATTGCACAACAAGGAGTTGTTGCAGGAATCACAGTTAAGGCAGGCCAACTTCATCAAAAGGATGACGGTAGCGGGCATTGTACTATTACTGATCATTGTTGGGCTGCTGTATAATCAATACCGCATCAAGTATCGCAATAACCAGGCGATCAGTAAGCAAAATGACCTGCTACACAACCTGCTCGAAGAGAAAGAGTGGTTGCTTAAAGAAGTTCATCACCGCGTAAAGAACAACTTGCAGGTGGTAGTAAGTCTGCTACAGTCGCAGTCTGTTTATTTGAAGGATGAGGCGCTGGCAGCCGTCAATGACAGCCAGCATCGTGTGCAGGCCATGTCGCTCATCCACCAGAAGCTTTATCAGTCTGATAACATCTCTGCTATCAACATGGAAATGTATATTCCTGAGCTGATGGCTTATCTGAAGGAGAGCTTCATTACCGCCACACGTATCACATTTATCACAGATATAGACCCTATAGGGCTGGAGGTAACACAAGCAGTACCACTCGGACTGATCATCAATGAAGCGGTTACCAATATTTTCAAGCATGCCTTTACCGGCAGAGAACGCGGTCAGGTGAACATATCATTGAAGCGACTGAATGCTGCCGAACTGGTACTGGCTATTTCCGATAACGGCACAGGTTTACCAGCTGATCCTGCCAGCTATTCCAAAAGTTCCCTGGGCCTTAACCTGATGAAGGGATTGTGCAATGACTTCAATGGCCGGTACACGATAGAAAGCAAGGATGGCACTCATATTCAAATTGTTTTCAACAGGCATATCTATCAGACAACCGCATCTTCTGAACTTCAACCGACAAGTCATGAGGCGTAAATTTTATTTTTTATTGTTCGTATTGGTATGTTCATTGACAGCCTTCGGGCAACAGCAGCCTGAAAGACAACTGAACCGGCTGCATGACAAACTAACCGGCCCTCAAAAGGATACTTCGAGGGCGATGGTCTTTCTTGAGATTGCCGATCACTATTATATGTACAGGAAATCGACTCTTCACTGGCTGGATAGTTTATTAAAGTATTCCTCACTGGCGTTTGAACTGGGCAAAAAAACCGGCCACAAAACTCAATGGGATGCCAATCAGCTACAGGCTACCGCCTGGCTGGCCTGCGGCAATTATAAAAAAGCTATGGAGACGACCAGACAGGCAGGAGACAGCAACACTGTGATAGCCCTGTGGCGATGGGGCGCTCAATATTCAGAGTTGGAGTTTGGCCATTTGCTCAATTATGATTCTGCCTGGTACTTTCTCAACCAAGCCCTGCTATTAAGTGAAAAAGTTAAATCCATCTATCTCCTCCATGTAAGTCATGCGAAACTGGCTCATATTTTTTGCCGCAAGAATGATACGCTTTCTGCACTGTCGCATGCCACAAAAGCCGGTTTGTACTACAAGGAACCGCATAGTTATATTGCCTCGATGTGGTATATGATGGGCATAAAGACCGAACTTAAGCCATCGAATTTCTCCTTCAAAATGGCTTGTTATGAACGCAGCCTCGCCAACTACCTGAAATTGGGCAATGAACACAAGTCAGCTATTGGCAGGGTATATATGTCGATAGGTGATATCCAGGATCAACGGGGACAAAATGGTCTTGCCATGCGTAGTTTTCTGGAAGCTGAACGGCTGATGCTGGAAGGGAAAGACTATGCTATGTTCCTGATATATTCGAGATTGTATGACATCTGTTATTTTAAAGGGGATTTTAATAAGGCAGTGTATTATGCGCTGGAAGCTTTGAAAAGCGCCGAAGCAAGCGGTATCAAAAATATCAGTCAGTTTTATATTTATGCAGGGAATGCTTATTATGATCTTCAACAGCCGGCCAGGTGTATCGAGTATTATAACAAGGCTATAGAAAATGCCCGCTCTACGAATAAATTAATCAGTGGCACAGTGATCAAGCGTATGGCAAGAACCCTGATAGCTACCGGTAAGCCCAACGAAGCGCTTGCCTTCGTACAGAATGCCAGCCAGGAATTTATTGCTCCAGGCACGGAAGACTCGATCATGAAGTTCGATGCCATGGGTATTTGTTACACAGCATTGGGGCAGTATGCTGAAGCTGAAAAATACTTCCTTCGAACGGAAGCCATAGCGCCGGGCGCCAATAAATATTATAGAGCTAATTGTCCGTATTCGATCGGCATGTTTTATTATAATACCAGGCAATACGACAAAGCAGCGTCTTACCTGAATACCTGCATGAAGGTACACAAAGACAATCTTCCTGTGACCAGTATCAGTGATATCATATTGCATTTATACCGGATAGATTCCATACGGGGACAGCATCAATCGGCCATGACCTACTTCCGGTTGCACAAGGCAATCGACGACTCTATTTTTAATGTGACCAAAAACCGGCAGGTTGAAGAATTACGCGTTCAATATGATACTGAAAGAAAAGACAAGGAGCTTAAGCTGCAGGAAAAAGATATCGAACTGCTTACGCGGCAAAAGTTGTTGCAGCAAGCGCTGGCCGAGCAAAAAAGCAAAGATGTTTTACTGAAGCAGCAGAACATCGATCTGCTTAAACAAGAGCAATCTTTGCAGGCTGTGATCTCCGACAGGCAGCAACAGGCTTTAACGCAAAAGGAGAAAGAGCTGGTGCTGAAGCAGAAAAACATCAACCTGTTGAACAATCAACAGGTATTACAAGGCGAACAACTAAAACAAGCCAACTTCATCAAGAGAATGACCATCGGCGGCATTGCTCTTTTGCTGGCGGTCTTATCGCTGTTATTCAATCAATATCGCATCAAGCAGCGCAACAACCGGACGATCAGTGAAAAGAATAACCAGCTAAATGAGCTACTGGGCGAAAAAGAAGGCTTACTGGAGGAAAAGGAAGGGCTTCTTGAAGAGAAGCAATTACTGCTTACAGAAATACACCACCGTGTAAAAAACAACCTGCAGGTGATATTGAGCCTGCTGAAGCTGCAGTCGGCCAACCTGAAAGATGAAGCGTTGGCAGCACTCAATGATAGTCAGCACCGCGTACAGGCCATGTCGCTCATTCACCAGCGGCTTTATCATGGTGATAATATTTCTACGATCAACATGCAGGAATATATTCATGAACTGGTAGATTATCTGAAGGACAGTTTCATATCCAGGACACGTATCGTATTTATTCTAAATATTGAACCTGTAGTGCTTGATGTGTCGCAGGCAGTGCCTTTGGGACTGATCATCAATGAAGCAGTTACGAATATTTTCAAGCATGCTTTTCCCGACAGGGAGCGTGGCCAGGTGCATATATCGCTGGAAGTGCTCAATAAAGACGAATTGGAGCTAAACATTGTAGATAACGGCGTAGGGTTACCTGCCAATCCAGCGCACCCGTCCAAAAATTCGTTGGGCCTCAAGCTCATGAAGGGCCTGAGCAGGGATTTTAATGGACAGTACACTTTAGAGAGCAGGAATGGCACTCATATTCAAATTATTTTCAACAGGCATATTTACGAACCAACAGCATCTTCCCACCTTCAACCAACCAGTCATGATGCGTAATTTATACTTTCTGTTGTTCCTGTTGGCGTGCACATCAACCGTCCTGGCGCAGGAGCAGCCTGAAAACAAATTTCATGATACGTCAGGAGACAGCAACACCATCGAGACGCTGTGGCGACGGGGCAGCGAGTATGCCGGGCAGGGATATGGTCGCCCCCTCAATTTTGATTCTGCCGTGTATTTTTTCAAGCTGGCACTGCAGCTGAGTGAAAAGCTACCTGCAACTTATTTTCTCCATTCCAGTCATAAAAAACTGGCTTATATATTCAGCCAAAACAATGATACCGCTGCTGCGCTCTCACATGCCCTTAAAGCCAGCTCGTATTACAAAGAACCACATCCCGACATCGCTCACATGTGGCTTGATATAGGCTTAAAACCAACACTTAGAGAAACCAACTTATCTTTCAAAATGGCTTGTTATGAACGCGCTCTTGCAATTCACCTCCAAACCGGCAAGAAAGACAAGTCAGAACTGGGGGAATTACACATGTCGATGGGAGATATTTACGACTACCGCGATCAAATTGATCTTGCAGAACGCACCTACCTCGAAGCCGAACGGCTGATGCTGGAAGGGAAGAACAATTCCATGTTCAATGTGCACACCAGACTATATAATCTCTATATCTATAAGGGTAATCTGGATAAGGCCGTGTATTACGCGCTGGCAGCCTTAAAAGCTGCAGAAGCAAGCAATGTCAAAAATCTCTGTCAATTCTACCAAAATGTAGGGAATGTCTATTACGATGTAGTTCATCCGGAGAGATCTCTTGAATATTACAACAAGGCTTTAGAAAGCGCCCGGGCCACCAACAAACTGATCAGTGGCACGTTGATCAAGCGTGTGGCGGAGAGCATGGTCACCATCGGAAAACAGAAGGAGGCGCTTGCATTCGTGCAACAGGCAGGTAAGGAATTTAACGTTCCCCAAATCGAGGATACGATGATGATCTATGACGCTATGGCTGCCTGCCACATGGCGCTGAAGCAATACGACGAAGCAGAAAAATACTATCTGCGCATGGAAGCTTTGTCGCCCAGGGTGAATAAATATTTTGAGGCTAATTGCCAGTATATGATCGGAAGATTTTACTACAAAACCAAACAATATGATAAGGCAGTTCCCTATCTGAACTCCTGTCTTACTATACACAAAGGCGGCCTGCCCGTACATGCCATCAGGGATGCCACGTTTTTATTGTACCGGATCGATTCGTCACAGGGAAAATATCTATCTGCCTTGAACCATTATAGTTCTTATAAGGCAATCACCGACTCTATTTACAATATAAACCGGAACCGTCAGGTTGAGGAGTTACGTATTCAATATGATACTGAAAGAAAAGACAAAGAACTTAAGCTAAAGGAAAAAGACATCGAACTGCTTACCCGGCAAAAGTTATTACAGCAAGCCCTGGCTGAGCAAAAAGGCAAGGATGTTTTGCTGAAGCAAAAAGACATCGACCTGCTTAAGCAGGAGCAATCGCTGCAGGCTGTGCTATCGGACAAGCAGCAACAGGAGTTAACCCAAAAAGGAAAGGAGCTGGTGTGGAAGCAGGAAAATATCAACTTATTGAGCAACCAGCAGCAGTTGCAAGGTGAGCAATTGAAGCAAGCGAACTTCATTAAAAAGATGACCATCGGAGGTATTGTACTGTTGTTGGTTATCCTATCGTTGTTATTCAATTTATATCGCATCAAGCAGCGCAATAACCGGACGATCAGTGAAAAGAATAGCCGGCTCAATCATCTGTTGGCTGACAAGGAAGGACTGCTCGAAGAAAAGCAATTATTGCTTAAAGAGATTCACCATCGCGTAAAGAACAACCTGCAGGTGATATTGAGCCTGTTGAAATTGCAATCGGCCAACCTGAAAGATGAGGCATTGGCCGCCCTGCATGATAGCCAGCACCGTGTACAGGCCATGTCGCTCATTCACCAACGTCTTTATCATGATGACAATATTTCTACGATCAACATGCACGAATATATTCATGAGCTGGTAGACTATCTGAAGGACAGTTTTGTTTCCCGGACACGTATCGTATTTGTGCTGAATATCGAGCCGGTAGTGCTCGACGTGTCGCAGGCTGTGCCGCTGGGGCTGATCATCAATGAAGCGGTTACCAATATCTTCAAGCATGCTTTTCCCGACAGGGAGCGTGGCCAGGTGCATATATCGCTGGAAGCGCTCAATGCCGATGAATTGGTGCTGGATGTTTCCGATAATGGTATTGGCTTACCGGCCAATGGCACGCCTGTCGCTTCTAAAAATTCATTGGGCCTTAAACTGATGAAGGGCCTGAGCAGGGACTTCAATGGACGGTATAGCATCGAAACTGCAGCCGGCACCCATATCAAGGTTGTTTTCAACAGACATATTTATGAGGCCGAAACGCCAGTCGACACCAACGAATCAATCGGCGATCGCTCATAGCACAGCAATCATACAACCAGTACCATGATCGGTACAACAGAAAACCAACTGCCAAACGGGGATAAATTGGTAAAATTGACCATGCGTTTTGTATTGCTCATCCTGCTCCTGATTGCTCAAAGCTTCCTGGTTCCTGTTGTTGCTCAACAGGAAGCCGAAAGAAGGCTGAACCGGACATTGGATAAATTATCCAATGCCCCAACCGACTCTGCAAAAGTGATGGCGCTTTGTGAAATGACGGGGTATTATTATGCCAACCGGCAAGCCGTTTCCCACTGGATGGACAGTGTGATGAAATATTCATCGCAGGCACTGGACCTGAGCAGGAAAACAGGTTTCAGCTATGGCGCCTGGTATGCACTATGGCAGCAAATGACCTCGAACATCGTGTATGGCAATCATAAGAAAACCATGTCGCTTCTTACGCAGGTGGCGGATAGTCAGGCCATCAATGCGCTGTGGGAATGGGCGAAGTATTACAGCGATCCCATCTATAGCTTCCGGATCAATTATGATTCTGCTTTTTATTTTAATGATCAGGCAAGGATATTGAGTGAAAAAACACAGAAACCATCACTGATCAGCCTGAGTTATAACAGGCTGGCTGTACTGAATTGCTGGAAGGGCGACACTACGGCTGCTCTTAAACAGGCAGCTATTGCAGCGTCTTATTATAAAAAGCCTGAGGACGTGATCGCTGTTATGTGGTATAATATGGGCATATCCGTTCCATTTGAAGAGAAATATTATCCTTTCAAGCTTGCCTGCTACGAACGCAGTATGAACATGCACCGGCAATTGAACTTCAGCAACAAACTGAATCTTGGGAGGTTGTACATGTCTATGGGGGATATCGATGATTATACTGGCAATACGGATGAGGCAGAACGCAAGTTCCTTGAAGCAGAGCGGTTATTGAAGGAGGCCAGGGACAAACAAATATACCTGATCCATCTGCGGTTGCACGATTTCTATTTTTATAAGGGGAATCATAATAAAGCGGTATACAGCGCTTTTGAGGGCCTGAAAAGCGCAGAGGCATCCGGCCTCAACAATCTGCATCAGTTTTACCTGTATATCGGCAACTCGTACCTCGATATGGGACAGGTAACAAAAAGTATCGAATATTATGAGAAAGCGTTTGCCAGTGCCCGGAAAACTGACAAAAGGATCAATGGGGTGCTGATCAAGCGAATGGCGAAGGCTATGGTAGCGAATGGTCAGGCAGTGGCAGCACTCGATTTTGTACGGAAAGCCAACCATGAATTTATTACTCCTTATTTGCGTGATTCGATAACGAAATGGGAGGCGTTCGGCATTTGTTATGTGGCCCTGAAGCAATACGACGAGGCTGAAAAATATTTTCTACGGATGGAAAAGCTGGCGCCTTCAGTAGACAAGATGTTTGCGGCTATTGTTCCGTATGTACTCGGTAAGTTTTATTATGAGACTCAACGTTATGATAAAGCTTCTCCGTATCTGCTCAGAGGCTTGCAAACGCCCAAAGGTTTTTTGCCGCAGATCGCCTTTAGCGAAATGTCGCTGATGATGTACAGAATTGACTCTTCGCGCCACCAATACGAATCGGCATTGGAGCATTTCCGGCGGCACAAGACTATTGAGGATTCGGTATCAACAGTACCAAAATCCGCCAGATAGAAGAATTAAGGCTCCAATATGATATAGGTAAGAAGGACCAGGAGCTCAGGCTGCAGGAAAAGGATATCGAACTGCTGACCCGGCAAAAACTACTGCAGCAGGCGCTGGCTGAACAAAAAAGCAAAGACGTGTTGCTGAAGCAGCAAAGTATCGATCTGCTCAAACAGGAACAATCGCTCCAGACAGTGATCACCGAAAAGCAACAACAGGAACTGGCTCAAAAAGAAAAGGAGCTGGGACTGCAACAGGAGAATATCGATTTATTGCACAACAAGGAGCAGTTGCAGGAGTCGCAACTAAAGCAGGCGAATTTCATCAAGAAGATGACATTTGCCGGCATTGTCTTGCTGTTGGTGATCGTGGGATTGTTGTACAATCAATACCGGGTCAAGCACCTGAATAACCGGGCAATCAGTGAAAAGAACGAGCGGCTGAATGGGCTACTTGAAGAAAAGGAGTGGCTGCTGAAAGAGGTGCATCACCGCGTAAAGAATAATTTACAGGTAGTATCGAGCTTGTTGCAATCGCAATCGGCCTACCTGAAAGACGAAGCACTGGCTGCTGTACATGACAGCCAGCACCGTGTGCAGGCTATGTCGCTCATTCACCAGAAGCTTTATCAGACTGACAATATTTCCACCATCAATATGGACATCTATATTCCCGAGCTGGTAGATTACCTGCGGGATAGTTTCGTGACCCGTACCCGTATCGTTTTCGTGATGGATATTGAACCGGTAGCGCTGGACGTAACACAGGCTATTCCGCTCGGATTGATCATCAATGAGGCTGTGACCAATGTATTCAAGCATGCTTTTACCGGCAGGGAGCGTGGACAGGTGCATGTATCGCTCAAACAACTGAACGAAGAGGAACTCATTCTGCATATTTCGGACAACGGTATTGGCCTGCAGATCGACCCCGATCTTTTCCCCAAAAGCTCCCTGGGCCTCAACCTGATGAAGGGGCTGTGCCGGGATTTCAATGGCCGGTATAATATAGAAAGCAAAGAGGGCACGCATATAGAGATCATTTTTACGAAGGTGCTGCCGCCTTACCGGGGAACCAGCTATTCCAGTTGACAATCACTCAAAAAGAGGATAATGCTCCCCAGACCGGGGGTTCTGCCTGCATTAAACCGGCCACGGATAAATTTAACCGCACAAATGGGGGAATTGACTATTTTTGTACGGTCCTTTTGTACCCCAACCACGCTGCCATTTGATCTCCTGCCCTTTAAGTAAATAGGATCTAACCCTTTTGAATGCAATAAGTCCGTTGTTTGGTTTGCCTGTATCGAGTTGTGTACCCCTTCATTAACTAATTCGTACAGCTTATGCGTAGAAGCTTTACCTGTCTTTCCATACTGGTGTTCTTTGTCCCGTTCCTGCATGCGCAGGATATGATCAGGACTGTTAACCTCGGCCAGGTCCCCGACTCTACCTTACCTGCCGGCAGCTCCGTAAAGTTTTACTCCAATGCTTCGATCGTAACGCTCATCAACAACATATCTCAAAAAGCTAATGAACAGGCGCTTACCGGTAAAACACAATCTCCTGCCCAGTATGATCTTTACTTTACCGACTATGCCCATGCGCATGGTATTACGTGCGCACAGGCGCGTCAACAGATCCACATGTGGGCGAATACCGACTCTATAAAAGTGCTCGACAACGACTTGCTGCAGGGCGCCCGTCATTACTTTCTGCAACAGTTCCAGGCTTCTTCTCTCTTTTATGAAAAGGCCGCTGAATATCAGGCAGGCAACCTGCCCGCTAAAATTACCAGTGCTGACTGGAAGGACTCGACTATTATCCAGGCTGTAGAAGAAACCTGCACTATGTACCTGCTGGCAGGCAATAGCTCGACTGAGGGAGGTGATCATAAGAGGGCCATCCTCCTGTATCGCAAAGCGGATAGCTTGTTCACATTGTGTGGCCATCCCGCCGACAGGCCCGACCCACTGGCCAGCCGCAAAAACTACCTGGCAGAACTGCTTTCTTCCGCATTGTATGCAGAGGGTTGCCTGCTTGGCGGAGAAGCGGGTCTGAAGTTACTGGCGCAGGCCACCTCGCTTGAACAAACGGCGCTCACCCGGTGCAGCCAGACTGCTGCTCCACAGGAATGGGCACGGGCACATTGCAATCTCGGCACTCTATTGCAGGCACAGGCCGAATTGGTCGAAGAAGATGCTACTGCAGACAGCTTATATCTACAGGCCATATCTGCTTACAATGCAGCGCTGGCCGTTTATACGCGCGCAGCCCTTCCACAGGAATGGGCACGCATCCAAAATAACATGGGTGTAGTGCTGAGTAAACTGGGCGCCATAGAGGAGGCTATCGTAAACTTCAAAACAGCATTGGAAATATTTACGCAAAAGGACCATCCCGGGGATTGGGCGCTCACGCAATATAACCTTGGCAATATGCTGCAATCTCAAGCCAGTGAAAGAAAGGAAGCTGAGGCCGCGCCTTTGTTCCAACAATCGGCCGTTGCTTACAAGCTGGCATTGGAAGTATATACGCAAAAACAGCACCCGGAAGAATGGGGCTGGGCTCAGCATAAACTCGGTGTATCGCTGTATCAACAAGGACGGGTGTCTGCAGGCAGGGAGCTGCTTTCTCAATCTGTCACAGCATTTCGTGCCGCGCTCACCGTGCGTACGCAGGATTGTCACCCCGAAGAATGGGCCAGCACGCAATATAACCTTGGCACCGCGTTTTGGGAAGAAAGCGGCCGTGCAGCTGGTGACAACGTTTCGCTGCTGGAAGAGGCGATAAAGGCTTATGATGCTGCGCTGACTGTTTATTCTAAAAGTGCCTATCCGAATCAATGGTTCAATACACAAAATGGCCTTGGACTGTTGTACGAACAAAAGCAGCAGTGGGAAAAGGCCATTGCCCACTTCGAAAAGATCCGCGACATGGAACCTATGTATGCTGCGCAGAAGGTAAATGAATTGCGTAAGAAAGCAGGGAAATAGGCAACCCTTCGACAATCCTTCGACAGGCTCAGGATGACAGCAATTCAGGGTGACATTCTTTATTCTCCATTCGCGTTTGTCGTCAGTACTTCGCTCATGTAATCAAAGAACGGACGCATGTTCTTGAAGGTTTGATTGGCCAGCTTCAGGAAGTCTTCACTCAGCACTTCTTTATCTGTAAATCGTTTGATCAGCAGGAATTGTTTATAACGCAGCAGATCGATGGCTTCATGATCAGCCAGGAAACCTTTGGGCGCTGTTTTTACCTGCTCGCCCTGTAAAGTGCCGAAGGTGTTGATGAATGTTTTGCTGTTGAGTATTTTCCGGAGCGGCGTGGCATCAAAGGAGATGTCATCGCGGATACGCTTCAGGTCGGCGGGGTTGGGCGCCCAGAAGCCGCCGGCGAAATAGCTTTTGCCGCCCGGCTCCAGGTGAAAATAATAGCCGCCACGGCGGTATTTGGTGGCGCGCCTGTAGTGGCCGCTCCAATTGGTTTTGTAAGGTGTTTTATCCTGCGAGAAGCGGGTATCGCGGTAAATGCGGTGCAGGCTTTTCTTGCCTGATGGTGTTTCAATTTCATCGTGGCTGTTCATCTCCTGCAACAATGCTTCGGCAAAGTCCGCTATTCGATCCTGCTCGGTTTCGAAGGTTGCTTTATGGGCATTGAACCACTCCCGGTGGTTGTTCTTCTTCAGTGTGTTTAGAAAATCAAATCCCGACTTGTGCACCTGCGGCGCCTGTTTCACTTGTTTTGCCATCTGTATACAATTAACCCGTTTGCGACGGCAAACATACGACGAAACGGGTTTCCTTGTTACGAGCCTGGCTGAGTTGGTGTAACGTTGATATAATACATATCCTCGATCGCCGCCTTGTCAAACAGGGCAGTCTGTCCATCTTTCAGGGTCACGTTCTGCCACTGATCGGTGGGTTTTATTTTGATGCTGGCTGTTTTGCCGATCAATGACAGCGGCAGGTTGAACCCGGCTATGCAATTGGAATAGCGGTAGAATACCTTCTTCTTATCATTGCTGAAGTAGTATTCAAATTTGGGTATCTGTGTGTTGCGAAGGTATTGGTCGAATACTTTGCCGTAATCAAATTTGGCTTTGGTGGAAATGTATTTTTCTACCTGTGCGGAAGTAACTGTTTGATGGTAGAAATCTTTGTTGAGGCCACGGAGTATGCTGCGCCACAATTCGTCATTATCGAGACTGTGACGGATAGCTTGCAGGAGATTACCGCCTTTGGGATACATGTCTCCACTACCCTGTGCATTTATGTTGTAAGCCGGGATAATGGTACGGTCGTTGCGGATGCCGCGGCGAATGCCTTTGTTATACTGGTTGGCAGCGTCAACGCCAAAGATGTAATCGGTATACAGTGTTTCGCTGTAGTTGGTGAATCCTTCGTGTACCCACATATCGGCCAGGTCGACCGTAGTAAGGTTGTTGCCAAACCACTCGTGGCCGCTTTCATGCACTACAATGAAATCCCACTTCATGCCATAGCCGGTGCCTGATCCATCGCGGCCGCGGTAGCCGGGCTTGAACCAGTTGCCATAGGATACGGCGCTCTGGTGCTCCATGCCGGTGTTGGAAGTTTCAACCAGTTTGTAACCGTCTTCATAAAAAGGGTACGGACCAAACCAATGTTCGAATGCTTTGAGCATATTGTTTACTTCCAGGGGCCAGTAGCCTTTTGCTTTTTCAAGGTTGTAATCGAGCACCCAGTAGTTGATATCGAGGTTGCCTTTTTCGCCTTTGTAGGTTTCTCCCCAGTTTACATATTTACCGATGTAGGGAATAATGCAATAATTGCTGATAGGGTTTACCACTGCCCATTTGTAGGTAGCTGTGCCATCGCCATTTGTTTTTTTGGATTGGAGTCGCCCCATAGCCACCGCCACCAGCGTGTCGGGTACCGTCATGGTGATGCTGGCGCCCTGATCGGGTTCATCGGCCTGGTGATCTTTACAAGGATACCAGATAGAAGCACCGAGTCCCTGGCAGGTTACCGTCATCCAGGGACGACCGAGGGAATCCTTCGTCCATGTCCAGCCACCATCCCATGGTGGACGTACTGCTTCGTGGGCTTTACCGGAGAAGTAGATCGCCACTGTGTTAACGGAATTAGCCGCCTGCTTAGGTGTTTGTATATACCACACTGTTCCTTCTTTGGCGAAGGTCAGGGATGTTTTTTTATTGAATACCACACTATCAATCACCAGAGGATCGCGCATATCGATCTGCATGCGGGAGCCAGTGCCTTTTACTTTGTAGGTGATCTCGTTGGAGCCGCTGATCGTCTTCGTCAGGTAGTCGGGCTTCACGGCAAGATCATAGCGCTGGATATCCCACCAGGTCCTGTCGGCATTGAGGCTGCCTCGCAGGGTATCGGCCTTTGTGGGCTCTTTGCCTGCAACGCCCTGCCGGGCAAAGCTCTTTATACTTCCTAATGAGAACAGGCCACAGGCCGCGATGGTGAAGACATTTCTGGTCATCCCCAAATTTAGCAGGAGGCGGCTACAATATGCAGGAGGAATTTAGCCGGTTTGATACCGAAATTAACTTATTGATGAAAGGCAACGAGGCAGCAAGGCATTGAGGTAGCAGACACTTTCTCTTCGAATAGATTCAAAATCCGTATGCCACGTAGCGGTCTTTATACACGCCATTTTCGATGCGCCATATGACATCATAAGCGCCGGCGCCATCACTGTTCATGGATTGAATGTAGAGGATATCGTTCTTTTGATCATAGTTGACAGTAGTACTGTACAGACTTGGTTCAAAGAGGTTGCTGAGGGCAGCAGCAGGGAGCCGCATTGTCTTTGTGCCTATTTGTATAACGACCGATTGATAGGCAGTCGTAGGCAGACCGCCATCTGTACCCCAGTACTGTTTGCCATTGATATATTCTATTTGCGTAGGAGCATCTTTGTAATAAGAGAACTTGTATTGCTGCTTGTTGAACTTCTGTTGGGTGAGCGTAATCTTCACTGCCTCTTTCTGAAAGCTGATGCTGTTCTCTGCTTTCGATGACACCGGTATAGTGGTATAACCGGAAACCTGTGTGAGCCGGTCGGTATAAACATATCCATTGTATTCCTTTCCTTTTTGTGCATAGTTGATGTATGTCCAGTTGCCCTTAGTTTCGAAGCAATACACCAAATGTTCATTCTGTAGTTTACCAGCGATGTTGTTGCCAGTGGCTGCTGCACTCCGCACATTGCAATATCCATCTTTATCGCTTACAATGGCAAACTGGGCTGCTGTCAGCTTTACGAGGGTCGTTAGAATGAAGGTGGATAAGAGTTTCATACCCACAAAATAGTGGAATGACTGCAATATTGCAACAACTTAGGGCGACCCGCCGCCCTTCGGTAATCCACCCTTCGACAAGCTCAGGGTGACAAAGCCGGGTGACAAGATCAGGAATCTCCCTCCCTTGCTTTGAATTTTACAACTTTCGGATTGATTGGCGCAAGATTGTAACGATGGTACCTACCTAACTTTGTATTAAATATTCATATTATGAGCTCATCAAAAGTGTGGTATATAACAGGTGCGTCCAAAGGCATCGGCCTTTCGCTGGTTCAACAATTACTGGCCAGGGGTCACCGGGTGGCTGCTACTTCGCGCCACGAGTCGGCGCTGAAGGAGGCTGTGGCGCATGACAACTTCCTTGCACTGCAAGCCGATCTTACTAATGAGGAATCTATCGGTAATTCTATCGAGGCCACCATCGAACGTTTTGGCAGGATAGATGTTGTGGTAAACAATGCAGGCTATGGCACCGGAGGTGCTTTGGAAGAGTTAACATCTACAGCCATCCAGGAGAATTTCGACATCAACTTGTTTGCGGTGATCAAAGTGATCAGGCAGGCGTTGCCTTACCTGCGACAGCAACACGCCGGGCATATCATCAATATTTCTTCTATCGCCGGTTTTGCACCGGGCATCGGCTGGAGTATTTATTCGGCCGCCAAGTTTGCCGTTAGTGGTTTATCGGAAGCACTGGCGCATGAGTTGACACCACTTGGTATTCACATTACCAACGTAGCACCCGGCGCTTTCCGCACCAATTTCTTACAGCCGGATTCCATTGTATTTACCAGTCGTGAGATAGACGACTACCAGCATGTGCGGGCAGCACATCAAAAGATGCATGCATTGAATGGCAACCAGGCGGGTGATCCGGAAAAAGTGGCCGATGCATTGCTGCAACTGGTGGGACATCCCCACCCTCCTGTGAACCTGTTTTTGGGTACTGATGCTTATAACCGGGCCGCTACGAAGATCGATCAACTGACGCAACAGATGGAGGAATGGAAAGACGTCTCCCTATCTACTGACTTTGCAACAAAAAGCAGCCCTTTGATGTGATCGCAGGGCTACAGAATGACCAAAACGGGGGGATAGTCACTCAATAGATTATCGCATAGGGTCTCTGATCACCAGTACTTTCATGGGGCGGCGTACGAGCTCAAACTTCAATCCCAGTGCCTCCAGCGCCTTCCGCATGTCCTCGAAATCAGCTTTGGCAGCCTCCAATTCAATATCTATACGTTGTGTAATACCGGTTTCGTCGATGATCGGATAAGCCCATTGGGAGCTGTAATACTCGATATTGCGGATCAATACCTCCAGGGGCTGATTGGTGTACAACAACCTGTCGGGCGATTCTTCATACTTTACCGGCCCTCCCTTGGTCGTCAGGCGTTTCATGCCCTCCGGAGTGGCAGTGAGTTTCCAGCAGGGCATCATCCGGGTTTCTATAAAAGCTTCATATCCGAAATAACGCTGCAGGTCGGCCTGCATGGCCACCTGAATATTACCAATGCCCGGCTGCGGCACGATGAGACTGTAGTTGTATAGCCCTGTGGAGAAAGTGTAATCAGCTTTAAACTTTGTAGTATCCCGCATCTCCAGCACTGGTCTTGGCCAGGTACGCGCATACAATGGGTGACCATACATCCAGCTACTTACTCCATAATAAGCCGTGTTGTACAATTGCGCGAGGTTAAAACGTACACACTGGTATAACCGGCGATCGGCATCGGTAGCCAGGGTGCCACCACCTACATTCGCGCCGCCATTGTATTGACTAAGCACAGATCGATAGCGTATGTCTTCCGGCACCTGCTGACCCTCGGTAATAAAATATTCCCATACTTTATGCGTGCCTTCGGGCATTTTCTCAAAATTGCTGTACGACTTGTAATAAGCAGGCTTTTTATTATCGATCAGCGCCTGCAAGGTCTCCTTTTCAAAAAGCCCGGAAGAGGTGATGGCATACACTTTACCTGCAGGATCGACTACTATTACATGTGGCACAGCATTGATGCCAAAGCGCTCAAATAAAGTACTGTCGAAGGCAACTGCCAGTTGAAGGCCCATTCGCTTCCTGTAAGTTTCATACACATGCTCGATATCCTTATTATACTGCTGTTCGTTATTGCCTACCAATACAAAAGTGATATTTTCCTTGAAAGCCTGCTGCATTTCATTGACCTTGGGAAAACTCTTTACACAGGCTACACAGCCTTTGGACCAGAAGTCCAGGATGAGCCATTTGCCCCTGCTGTCAGTTGGCGTAATGGTTTTACTGGTATGGTATTTTACATTCGACAAAGTAAATGCGGGCACAGGCTCACCTGTCACCGGCCATGCAGGCGTTGCCGGAGGCTGGGCCAGGCAATAGAAACTACCGGCAACAACGAGTGTTGCCATCATAATTGCTTTCATTATTGTGATCGTTTTAGTGTGTCAATAACCTGGGTTCTGTTTCATGTTGACATTTACCAGTACTTCCGAATGAGGAATAGGATAAAGGGCATCGTTGGTAGTCCAACCGGCTTTCAACGGAGCCATTACAGCATCCACACGACCCATACGTTTCAGGTCGAACCAGCGGTGCCCCCACTCTGTAAACAACTCCCATCTCCGCTCCTGCTCTATGGCAGTGAGCAAAGCAGCTTTCGTTGTAGCATCAGTAACGGGAAGTCCTGCACGATGACGGATGGTATCCACATCCGCCGCGGCGCTGTTGACGCCGGTGAAGTTATTTTGCTGCGTCCTCGCCTCGGCCCGGATGAGGTATTGCTCTGCAAGGCGAAAGACTACGCTGTATTCGGCGCCGGTGGCATTGGAATAGTCCTGCTTGTATTTGTAAGGATAATGCCAGGTTTCAGTTCCATTGCTACCAGCCGCTATCCAACGGGCTTTGCGCTGATCGCCGGTCCCGAAAGACTGCCACAGCGTTTCAGTAAGAAAACCACTTTTGCGCGACTCGGGCTGGTAAAAAGCATATCCTTCATTGGTGTACAAATTATCGTACAGTGGTATCTGTTGCAGAATGCTTTCGCGGCTGTTCTTCAGGAACACTTTATCCAGGTCGGGCAGCAGGGAATAGAGTGCTGTATTATTGATGAGCTCTGTACTTTGCGCTTCCGCCTCAGTCCATTTGCCCGCATAGAGATAAGCCCGCGCCAGCAAGGCGGTAGCAACCGGCCTGATCACCCTTACCCTGCCGGCTGCTGGATAGGTATCGGGCAATAATGTTTTGGCCCGCAGCAGATCATCTATGATATGTTGATATACTGTTGCCACCGGCAGGCGTGCAGCAATGGTATTTTTTAGGTAATCGGTAGTATCGATATAAGGTATACCGCCATAAAAATTGAGCAGGTTAAAGTGGAAGAAAGCCCTGAGCGTTAGCGCCTCGCCGGTAAGCCTGTCTTTGAGCGAAGGCCTTAGTCCGGCAGATGCAGCCACTCCTTCCATAATGGCATTGGCTGCATAGATCCGCTTGTAATAGGCCTGCCAAAGCTCGTTGCATTTGCCATTGGTAGACAGCAAGGTGTTGAGAAAGAACGACAGGTCTTCTACACTGTTGACGGTCAGGTATATTTCATCAGCCGACAGGCTTGCCAGATAGGAAGTACTACCAAAAGGGGATTCCACCATCGAACTGTACAATCCCGCCATGGCGCTCATGGCCGTAAGACTATCTGAAAATACAATGCTGGTGGCCATCTCTGTTTTGGGAGGCCCAACGGTAATGAACTTTTTGCAGGAAGCAGTACAAAGCAGGACCAGCCAACAGCCTGCAACGATATATAAGTTGGTCAATTTTTTCATACCTGTAAAATTTAAAAGGTGAGTTGTATACCAGCCATAAATGTTCTTAAAGGGGGCAGGCCGCCATAGCCTGTTTCAGGGTCCATCCCAACGTAATTGGTAATGGTAGCCAGGTTTTGCCCTTGCAGGTATATACGGCTTCTGACGCCACCCAGCCATCGTTCGGGCAGGCGATAGGATATATCGACATTCTTCAGGCGGATGAAAGAGGCATCCGTTACCAGCGCGTCACTGAAGCGATAGCGTTCCCAGGCTTCTGTGGCAGCAGCATTATACCGCGTGAAGAGTTGACCGGAAGTCTGATCGCCCGGCTTCCGCCACCTGTTTTGCATCACCGATGCCGGCTGATTATAATCAGCCCTGCCGGGCGTGGCCCAGGTGGTATAAGCAGCATTGTTCTGTTTTACAAATTGGAAAAAGACATTCACTTCAAGTCCTTTATACGACAGGCTATTGCCTATGCCGCCAAAAAAATCCTGCATATACGACACCGGTTGCCGTGTATCCGCATTAGTAACCTGCCCATCCTTATTCATGTCCTCAAAACGGTAAATGCCTGTTTGCGGGTCCAGCCCCAGAAAGTGATATCTTTTCTGGATATTGAGCGGCTGTCCGATCTCGTAAGTATTGGCGTAAGAAGAGGACTCAAGGCCGGGAAACGCCACCAGTTTATTTCGTAGAAAGGTAAGGTTAAGGTTGGTCCTCCACTCCAGTGAACCGTTGCGTATGTTGAACGAAGTAAGTTCCAGCTCCACACCAGTATTCCGTACTGTGGCGGCGGAGTTGGCATTGATGGACGTGAAACCCGAGGTAGCGCCCAATGGATAATCGATCAGTTGGTTGTAGGAGCGGTTACTGAAATAACCTGCCGTAAACTGGATACGGTCGTTCAGAAAACCCAGTTCCATAGCACCTTCTATCTTTTTATTGGTTTCCCAGCCATAGAGCGGATTAAACAACCGGGAAGGCATCAACGTGCTCATGCCCGCGTAGGCATAGCCTGGTGCATAGGTATTGAGGTAGCGGTAATCGCCGATCTCGTCATTACCTGCCGTACCATAGCTACCCCTCAATTTACCGAAGCTCAGGAAAGGCAGCCAATCCTGCATGAACGCTTCACGGGAGAATACCCAGGCAATGCCCGCTGCTCCAAAATTGGCAAACGACTTCCCTGGCCCAAAGCGGCTGGAGCCATCACGGCGGCCAATAATGTTGACAATGTATTTTTCATCCCAATTGTAATTCAAACGTCCATACACGGCGCTGTAGCGATATTCTATAACATTATAGCTATCAATCCGGATATTGGAAGCGGCGCGCGGATTGTCCAACAGCTCATTGGAAGCAAAACCGGTGAATATTTCACGTTCATTCATGCGGTTGTCCTTTTTAAAAGTTGCACCAGCCAGCATGGACAGTTTACCTTTTCCAATATGAATATCCCAATTCACCTGTGGCTCTGCTATCCACGACCTTAAATTGCCCTGTCCGATGGTGAGGGTAGAAACCGCTGGCGTATAATTCAGGATAGGGTTGAATTTGGAAGAAGGTTCCTTTCTTCGGTCTTCATTCCGCACATCATTGATACCGACAAATGCTTTGATACGCAGGCCCTTCACCAATTCGTAACCCAGCTCTGCATTGGTGACCAGGTTGTAGGTTTGCGCCAGGAATCTTACTTCAAGGTCAGCAACCGGGTTGGAAAATCCGGTGACCCAGTTCAGTTTTCCATCAGGTGTATACAAGGCCGGGGCAGTGGGTGGCAACTGCAGTGCAATGCCTGAAAAATCGCCGGCAATAATATTGGTATTGTTGATCACATACGAAGTGTTCAGCCGCGCATTGAATTTTCGGTTGGCAGATGTATGGTTTACTGAAAAATGGGTGGAGTATCTTTGGGCATCGTTGCTACCGGGGAATACGGTATTTTGTTTTTCATAACCACCACTGAGGTAGAATTGCGTTTCCTGGTTGCCGCCCGATACACTGGCATTTAGCCTCGTTGTCACTGCAGAGCCTCCCAGCAATACATCCTGCCAGTCGGTATACCGGGTTGTATCCCAGGTACCATTGACATCATATTCCCAGGAAGGCGGTTGCGCTTCGCCATCATTGGCCAGTGCTTCATGCCGCATGGCAAGGTATTGTTCCGTATTGAGCAAGGCCACTTTATGCGCTACCTGGCTCAATCCCGTTTGCATGTTCACATCCACCTTTGCGCTGCCTGCTTTTCCTTTTTTAGTGGTGATGAGCACCACGCCATTGGCGCCGCGCGAGCCATAGATGGCCGTGGCATCGGCATCTTTCAGTACTTCGATGCTCTCTATATCATCAGGATTAATACTGTTTAAAGGACTAATGCCCTGCTGCCGATAAGCAGCACCGGAAGCATTTACATCCGACAGGGTTTGTGAGCCGAACTGTACACCGTCGATCACGTACAAGGGATCGTTGCCATTGCGGATGCTGTTGATACCCCTGATGCGTACCTGGAAGTTGCTGCCCGGCATACCTGTCACCTGGCTTATATACACGCCCGGCATACGCCCCTGCAATGCCTGCAGCGGATTGGAAACGGGTTGCATTTGGATAGTGCGTGCATCCACGCGGCTGATGCTGCCAGTGATGGTTCGCCGGTTGGTTTTATAATAACCGGCATTGATGGTCACAGCGCCGAGATCATCATCTTTTTGCACAAGCGTGATCAGGATCCCGGAAGCCGTCATGGTTACGGAAGATACAGCCGTTATAGCCGTTGTATCGGTTGCAGCATCGGTAGCTGCCTGCCGGTTGGCAGACAATAAGGCAACTACTGTTTTACCTTCCGTTGTTTGTGACACGCGAAACCGTAACCCTAAATAACCGATGCCCGAGACAGTAATGGTAGCCGGTTGCTCCAGCCCTTGTATAATGAAGTGACCTGCTTTATTGGTAGAAGCGCCACGCTGAGAGCCCTTCACCTGGATACTGATACCTTCCAACGGTACTCCCCTGCTATCGACAATGCGGCCATCGATATCGAACACGGGAGGCGGAGGTACTACTTCCTGCATTATGTGCAGCGTTCTCTTTTTAATGACCACGGTTTTACCGATGATCTCATAGGTAAAAGGCTGGTCTTTGGTCACGATGTCCAGCGCCTGTACAAGCGGCGCATTGCGCAATGAAACATCCACGTTACGCGCACCTTCCAGCAATTCCAGCTTGTACCAGAAAGTGTAGCCTGTTTGTTTTTTGATCTGCTGAAAGATCCTTTCAGGTGAAGCGCCCTTTTCCTGCAGGGAAACGGTTTGTGAAAAACCGGCGGCGCTTACCTGCATACAGGCAGTGAATAAGAGAACAGCCATCAATTTCATGATCCGCATGTTTTGGTTGGTAAACAGCCTGTACAATACAGGGCTGTTACAAAGAGCTTTGAATAGCATAACTTTGCTTAGTTTGGGTTAAACAATGAGTATACCCGGTTTTACCGGGAAGCAGTCTTGCGGGACTTGCATCATTGGGTTAGCCCTTACGTTCTTCTGCTCCGGCTCCTAACCCGGAGCAGACTTTTTTCAGGGCCTTACCAATGAATGACTTGTTCAGGGCAGTATTACAATCGTATTGTTGTCAATTTTAAAATTCACACCGCTGGCAGCAAGGATCTTCAATGCTTCGGAAGCCGGTGCATCGCGGCTGATCTCACCCCGGAAATAACCGCCCGGCACGGCGCCTTCATACTTCACGTCCACATTGTACCAGCGTGCGATCTGCCGCATCACCTGCGGCACCGTGGCTTTGTTGAACTGGAAGCGGCTGTTCTTCCAGGCCATCACTTCATCGGTATCCACCTCCTGTATAGTTTTCAGCTGCTCATCACCGGTAAGCTGCGCCTGCTTGCCGGGTATTAAAAGAACAGAAGGCGGCAATAGAGCAGTGCCTTTCCTGATGACAGCAACTTTTACTTTCCCTTCCAGCAGCGTGGCTTTGATATTTTCTTCATCGTTATAAGCGTTGATATTGAAGTGTGTGCCCAGCACCTGCACCCCCATGTTGCGCGCGGTTACATAGAAAGGCCTGGCAGCATCATGCGCTACCTCAAAGTAGGCTTCGCCTGTCATCTCGACTTTACGCTCCCGGCCGGTAAAAGATACCGGGTATGTGACCGAACTGCCTGCATTGAGCCACACATGCGATCCATCTGCCAATGTCATATCGATGACCTTACTTCCCCTGGGATTGGTCAATGTATTATATACTACTTCTTCATTTGTGTTTCCCTTATCTGGCTGATAGGCAATTTTTCCATTGTCCAGCTTGATCAATTGCACATTCCCTTGTACAGCCAGTTGCCCATCTACAGCACTGTCGAGCAAGACCTGCTGTCCATCGGCCAGCGTGATCGTGGCATGGTTTGCCACCGGGGCTTTGATATCCTGCGCCGGCTGACCGGTAACGACCGGCACGATAGCAGGTTGATGAAAGAACCAATAATACCCCCCTGCCACCAACAATAATAAGATGGAGGCAGCCGCCACCATGCGCGGCCACCGGCTGATACGCCGCACCGGTACTGCTTCCGGTATGCCAGCCCGCTCATGAATGCGATCCAGCAGCAAACGGGCATGGCCATTGTCAGCCGCAGACGCTTTATTAAGATCGGCCAGGTATTGATGGTCGAAAAAGACAGATAGATCGGCGGTTGTTTTGCCGTCGATCAATTGCAGGAAAAGCGCATGGTCCTCATCGGTCCATTCTTGCTTTTCAAACAATTGCTGTAGTTGCGATTCCCTGTTTTCCAAGCACTGTGTTTCTATGAAAACACGCTACCTGGTAAAAAGGGTGGTTCCCCGGGAAAGTTTTTTTATGCCTGCGGCCAATTGCCCATGATCACTGCAAGGACCAGGATGGAGAGTTCGCCGGAATGGCCTGAATTGGTTTGTATATAAGTGCGGATGTTATCGGTAGCGCGGGCCAGGTGCTCTTTAACCGTGTTCTTCGAAATAGACAATTCAGCCGCCGCCTGCTCATAACTAAGGCCCTGGAAACGACAAAGCTCAAATACGCGGCGGCGCTGAGGCGGCAAAGCTGCGATGGCCTCTTCCAGCAGGCGGAACTGCTGCTCCTGCCGTGCATCTTCTGCGGGCCAATCGGTAATCACCTCGGTAGTAAGTTGTTTACTGTAGGTTCGTTCAGAAGCCAGACGGCGCAGGTAGTTGAGCGCACTGTTGTGGCTCACCACAAAAAGCCAGCTGCTGATCTTGTCGTAGTTGACGAACTGTGTTCGCCTTTCCCAAAACCGGATGAATACATCCTGCAGGATATCATCGGTAACAGCTTCATTGCGGGTAATGCGAAAAATATTGTTCCACACCGGTTCATAATAACGGAAATACAATGCATCGAAAGCCGACGCAGAGCCACCGGCCACTTGCAGCAACAGGTCTTTTTCATTATGTAAGGGATGTACCGGCACAGATCAGTTTGGTTACATAGTTTACAACAGTCAGCTCCATTCAGTAGGATGAGGCGGGAATAGTCGTGGGCTTAAAAGTACAACTTAGTTACAAAACAAAACCCCACCTTTTGCAAGGCGGGGTTGTAACAAACCTACTAATGATATCAGCGGTATTAGTTCGCCGCAGGTGGCGGAGGGGGATTCAGTTGAGCTGGTGGCACCAGGTTCTTCACGGGTTTAATCGTTTTCAGATAGCTATAGATAGCCTTCACATCTTCATCCGTGAGGTTCTTCAGCGCCGGTACAGGCATCGGCGGCATCAGTGGACGTGAATTGTCTACACCACGGTATTTGCCTTCTTTGATGGCTTTACGGAAATTCTCATACGTCCAGCCACCCAGTCCTGTATCATCGGGTGTAAGGTTGGCCGCATAGGTAATGCCCCAGGGGCCAACAGCAGCGGTGAGGTCGCCTTTCAACAGCGCCCATCTGCCATCGCGCACGATGGAGGTATCGAATTTTCCAAGTCCGCCTTGTGATGCATCATAGCCGGAAAGGAACTTTTCCATATCGGGCACAGGGCCTTGCGGTGTCATCGTCTTGGGTGTATGACAGTCGCCACAACCCACTGCATCTACGAGGTACTTACCTCTTGCAACTTCCTCCACGGAATCTGTTTTCTTTTCGCCGCCGGCGGTGTTACCGGTCGTTTCGTTACAGGCAACAATGGTCACCCCTATGGCTATTACAGCCAGGTACATGAACTGCTTCATTTTGTTCTTCTTTAGCTTTATTGATTAAATACTGATTGGTGATTAAGCAAACAGATACTGGAGGGTGTTTATATTTAGTTGCTATGCGTACATAGCAGTGCTAAGCTGATAGAACGGACCGGACTTGTCAATCATCAGTGACGGACTGACTCCCGAGAATTCCTTAAAGTCCCGGATGAAGTGTGCCTGGTCGGCATACCCATAATCAAAGGAGAGCGAAGCCCAGGCAATCTTTTTCTCTTCCGCCTGCCGCAGGTGCCGGTAAGCATTCCGGAAGCGGATAATGCGTGTATAGGTCTTGGGACTGGTACCCAGTGAATCCCTGAAGCTGCGCTGCAACTGCCTTTCACTCACATACAGGTTCCTGCACAGGGACTCGATCGATATATTTCCTTTTTCCCGGCGGATGATCTCTGCCGCATGTTGCAGATAGTGCTTTGTATTCTGCATGGCCTTCACTCTTTTCAGGAGGCAGGTCTCGGCAATACCGATCAGCGCTACCGGGTCTTCCTGTCCATACATGCGGTCGGCCATCTCATCGATACCGGGATTCCTGAAATTGTTTACATCCGTATAATCGTTGAAGATCGCGGCAGCCGGCACATTGAACAGCTGTGCCAGGCTTTCCGGCTTCAGGTTGATGCCAAAGCATACGGAGTAGCCTTTGGTTTTCCAGGTAACGGCATCTTTGTAGATGCCCACAAAGAAAGCATGTGGCAGCGGCTGCCAGTCGGCATTGAAAAAGGCATGCGACTCCTGCTGGCGAATATGCACAATGATCTGGCTCATACCGAGGGGCAGGCATACCTGTTCCGGCGACTCCTCCATGGAGCCACCATCGAACACCTGGTACCAATAGTTTTCTACGTATGGCTGCAGGGGCTCGGAAGGCCTGAATTCCTTATATGAAATGATCATAATTCAACAGATGATTATCACCACGGACGCAAAGATAACAGCCCCATCTGGCATGCCATTGAAGAAAAGCGACATGTTTATGTGATTTTTGTCAAATAACCAATGAAACCCGACGGTATGCACTGTCGCATTACACCCTCCTTTTCTCAGAACAGCACAGCATGCAGTATATTTTTTCTTAATAGCTTTAGCAGGAAGCCTTCGTAATAAAGATATCAATAAAACTGTACTGCTATATGCATTTACGTTACCTTACGAAGCAATCCCCCAAACTATGCCCCCAACTACCCGTTTTTCACCAGAAGGCCTGAATGATGTGGGCCATGCCAGTCGTCTATTGCCCATCGATTTCATTCGCGGTGTTGCTCTTGCAGGCATCCTTCTGTACAATATACAAACCTATGCCCTCTTTGCCTTCCTGCGGCCGGAGCAGGTATATGCCCTGTCGCTGGATACGCCCGGCTCTTACGGCCCGCTGCAGTTTCTGGTACACCTGTTTGTAAAAGGACAGTTTTACACCATTTACAGCTTTCTGTTTGGCCTCGGCTTTTACATGATCATGCAAAAAACACAGGTAGCGGGCCAGCCATCCGCACCGCTCTTCAGGCGCCGCCTCTGGATATTGTTGTTATTGGGGTTGATACATGCTTTCCTTTTCTGGTTTGGTGATATACTGCATAAATATGCCCTGCTGGGTTTTACCTTGTTGTATTTCAACAAGCGGTCCATTGCCACGATATGGAAATGGATCGTGGGCCTCACGGCATGGGTGATCCTGTTTCAATTGATCAAAACGCTGATGAGTTCCGGCAGTGAAGCACCTGACCCGGAGATGGACAAAGTGATCATGCAGGTAGTGAACACCTGGCAGCATGGTTCGTTTACAGCAGTATTGTCATTACAAAAATTAGGCGTGGCCATGTTATGGATCATGTCGGCCATGAGTGGACTTTCCGGCTTTGCACATTATGAGATCATGTTCCTGCTGGGCCTGATAGCAGGTAAGCTAAATCTGTTCCGTGAGTTTACAACCTGGCAGCCCCGCCTTACGCGATGGGCATGGCGCATAGCACCTGTTGCCGTTGTATTGAAAGCATTCGCCTGCATCGATCTGTTGCAGGTACAATTATTGCCAGCTGCTCTTAGCGCATATGAAAAGCTGCTTCGTTCCATTGCCGAATTCATTGCCACGCCCCTGCTTACCTTTGTATACCTCTTGTTGCTGACAAATATAGCCAACCGGGGACGTTCGCCATTGATACGATGGATCGCACAAACAGGCCGGCTCGGCCTTACCAATTACCTTGCCCAAACCATTCTGTGCATGTTACTATTTTATGGCTATGCCATTGGCCTGGCAGGCCGCCTCAGTCTGGCCGCAGCATTGGGTGTAGCCCTGCTGATCTATATAGTACAGGTTGTGTATAGCAATTGGTACCTGAAGCATTATTCAATGGGACCAATGGAAACATGGTGGCGCCGATGGACTTACCGCAATGCCCGTTGATCAGCATACAGCAAAAGCCCCGCTCATAAATGTGAGCGGGGCTTTGTTATAAATGGCTGTTGTATTTACCATTCTTCTTCTGTTTCGGGGCCTCTCCTGCCGCTACCTCCGCTGCTTCCACCCTGTTGTAGTTCGCGGTTGATCTGTTCTATATCCACCGGCCTTTCAGAAGTATCGCCCATCAGGTGCAAGGTGAAATAATCGGCCATGCGCCAGAAGAACCATTCCGTCATATCTGCATATCCATGGCGCTGACCGGGCAATATCACCAGATC
The DNA here is from genome assembly GCA_017744515.1 of Niastella sp. Classification (GTDB taxonomy): domain Bacteria; phylum Bacteroidota; class Bacteroidia; order Chitinophagales; family Chitinophagaceae; genus Paraflavitalea. Next base: position 23,022 of record JAGIBF010000033.1, on the reverse strand, counting down.
AAAACGCTTGTTGGCGCGAATGAGCGCATTGGCCACACGGATCGTGCCTGCAGGGTGTACGTTGTTGTCGATATCGCCCGTAGTGAGCATCAGGTGTCCTTTCAGGTTCTTTGCCAGGTCCTGGTTCTTGTCGATGTTGTATACAAAGCTGGTATCTTTTTTATCGCCGATCGTTTCCTTTACACCGTGGTGTTGTTCACTCCACCAACGGTTGTACACCGCATTGTCGTGGTTGCCGGAAGAAGATACCGCTACTTTGAAGAAGTCGGGATACACCAACATCGCAGCTGTGCTCATGAAGCCACCGCCTGAGTGCCCGTGGATGCCTACACGGTCTACATCAAACCAGGGATAGCGATCCGCCAGTTGTTCGGCAGCTGCTTTCTTATCAGCCAATCCATAATCGCGCAGGTTGCCATAACCAAAGTTGTGGTACCATTTGCTGCGGGATGGGTGGCCACCACGGTTGCCCATCGTGATGACGATGAAGCCAAGGTTCGCCAGCCTGTCGGTGCGGTCCATCGAGCGGCCAAATGCTTTGTTCACCGCTTCTGTTTGCGGGCCGGGATATACATACTCGATCACCGGATACTTTTTAGCAGAATCGAAATCCATGGGTTTATAGAGTACGCCATAGATATCTGTAATACCATCATCAGCCTTCACTTTGAAAGGCTGTGGAAATTTATAACCTGTTGCCATCAGGGAAGACAGATCTGCAGTCTCCAGGTCCATCACCTTGCGGCCATCGGCAGCATACAATACAGATTTAGGTACTGTATTAACGCGGGAGAAATTATCTACAAAGAAGGTCTCGTTGTCGTTGATGTTCATGGCGTGTTCAAACTCGCCGGGATTCAACAGTTTCAACCCCGTACCGTCGAAGTTCACGCGGTAAGCGTGCAGATAATAAGGGTCTTCGTTGGCTTCGCGGCCATTGGCAGCAAAGAACACTACGCGTTTGGCTTCATCAATGCCCAGGATATTGTCTACGTGCCAGGGGCCTGAAGTGATCTGGTTTTTCAATTTACCATTTTCATCATACAGGTACAGGTGGGCCCAGCCATCGCGCTCACTCCAGTGGATCATCTCTTTGCCTTCATTCACCAGGCCTACCCTGCGTATTTCAATGTAGGTATTGAATCGCTCTTCGATGAGTGGCTTCACCGTGCCGGTATTGATATCTACCACACATACGTCTATTTTCTTCAGGTCACGACCCGTACGGGTGAAATAGAATTTATTGTTATTACCCAACCATTTGGAAGGACGCCAGTCATCATCACGTTCTTTGGCTACGGCAGGCTCCGTCCAGATATTCAGGTCCTGGTCTTTAAACTGCGACACCTGCATTTCCTTACCGGTTTTGGCAGTAGCATCAAACAGGTAAAGGTGATCTACCGGCGACTCTTTTTCACCGGGCATCATGTATTTGTAGGTTTCCAGCGTAGGCCGCGGATCAGACAGCGAATTGATCACCCACAGCTCTTTTACCCTTCTGCTGTCGGTGCGCGTCATGGCAAAGTGTTTGGAGTCGGCAGACCAATATGCCTGTACTGATTTGCGCTTGTCTTTATTCTTTTCTTTGTCTACGTTGTTCTCATTCATTCCACCGCCGCCATAGCTGTAGTATTCTACGCCATCGGTAGTAATGGCATGGTCCACGATGGTGCTGTCATCTTCTTTTACCAGGGCCTTTTCATAATTGGCTTTGTCCATCCAGTAGAGGTTGAAATTGCGGCTAAAGAGGATGGTGTTGCCATCAGGAGATATATTGGCCCAGCCGGGTTTGCGCCTGGGCTTTTTGAAGTCGGGCAGTTCGATCAGCTCGCCCGTAGTAAGATTGTATTCAAAATAAAATACTTTCCTGTCGCGTGCGGGAGCTGCCGTAGCTGGCCCGCCTCTTCTGCCGCTGACAGTAGTAGCAGAATCTTTCTTCTCTACGTCGAGCGTGCTTCTTACTTCAAACTGTATCCAGTTCTCATCTTTGATGAAGCGGAGACTGTCGAGGCCAAGGTGTTGGGCATCGAAGGGATCTTTCACGATGCGGGTGATCTTGGCGGCCAGGTCGGCGTTGTCGAACATCACTTTCTTCTCTCCTTTCACAGGATCAACGATGTACCATTTACGTCCATCGGTGGTTTCGTACGTGTACCAGAAACGGTCGCTCTTTTTAAGCCAGTGTGGATCGACGCTGGTGCTGAAAATAAGTTTGTCGAGTTTGCGGGGTGCAAACCTTGCGGCTTGCTGATAGTTAGCTTTCGTAACCGGGGTTTGTTGGGCAGATGCAGTAGCTGTTGCAGCGGCCAACAACAGCAATAAGAAGCAGTTCTTCCTCATGTGCGATAGTTGGTTTGCCGCGAAGATCGGCATAGAAGCGGTTGCACCAAAAACCGGTTGTCAGATAATACCGCCGCATACATAATGCGCCGGTTTGCATATGTCAGATATTAACCAAGGGAGCACTGTTTTTAACCAATAAGTACCACTTAAGAGATGCTTTCAAGTTTACTATTAATTAAATCCAAAACCGATTCGCTCAATTGTTCTGCTGTTTGCCCCAAATCATCCTCCGTCCATTGGTAGTGATACAAATACTCAGTACTATTATTCTGCATCCTAAGCAGGTATTTATAGTCAAATACTTCAATCAACATTTCTGCTCTAACGGATAATGCATTGGTTCCTGCAGGCTTGAATCCATCCAGAAATATTTCAAACCCCAAAATCCAGATGTTTTCTCTGTTGAGAAGCCCGGCTTCCAAATCCTGCAAAGTAAAAAAAGGATGACTCGTATTGTTGATACGCAATTGAAACTCTTTTCTGGCAAACAAGTCTAACTCCGTATGCAGGATGTCCTGTACTTGCTTTTTGATAGGTAATACAACATGTTCAAACAAGTATTGGATATCCGAATTAGTTTTGGCTTTCTTTATTTCCTCTCCTTTTAATCTGCTCAATATTCCCTTCAGTTTGTTTTTCTTTAAGTCTAATGACCTTTGTATTACTCCTGCTTCTTTATCTATTTCCATTTCAAACTCTTCTACTGTTGGCATTTCCCCTTTCAATTGTCTCGGTAACGCAGTGGTCAATTCATATTCAGCAACCCCCATTGGAGTATCGATCCCTTTTAAAGCGTACTTTACCATGGTTTCATTAGGCGTTTTACAAAGTAGTACCCCTATTGTAGGTTTATGGTGGGATAATTTAATCTGCTCATCTACTGTGTTGATATAGAAATTCAGCTTGCCTGAATATTCCGGTCTAAACTCTCCTGTTTTTAACTCAAAGACTACAAAGCAATCTAAACGGTAATTGAAAAACAACAGATCAAGAAAAAACTCATCCCCTTGTACATTTAAATTATACTGATTGCCTACATAAGAAAACCCACGACCAAGTTCCAGCATGAACTTTTTCATGTGCTGCACAAGAGCCTTTTCCAGATCACGCTCCTGCATCTCTGCCGTCATACCCAAAAAATCAAATAAATAAGGATTTTTCAAGGTTTCACGTGCCAGATCAGATTGTGCAGGTGGTAATGTGTAGCTAAAATTTGTAATGGCCTGTCCTTGCCTTAAGTGAAGCTGGCTATTGATGTTTTGAATAAGTATGTTCCGGCTCCAACCATGTTCCACTGCTTTTTTCACATAAAATATTCGCTCTTGCTGGCCCTTTATTTTATCCAAAATAACTTGGTGATGTACCCAAGGCAATTGTGCAGCAGCATGTTGCACAATTATATCTGACTGATTTTCAGCATGATAAATTTGTGCAGCAGCATGTTGCACAAATTCAGGCCAAGCACCTGCGAAAGCTCTCATGTATTTGATATTCCTAATAGAAAGCCCCTTCATATCAGGAAACTCCGTTATCAAATCTATCCTCAACCTATCAATTACTTTCGTTCCCCACCCTTCCTTCTGCTGCTGCTGTAAAATAACATTGCCAATCTCCCAATAAGCAATTAGTATTTGCTTATTAATTGCCAGGACTGCTGTTTGCTTTGTAACTCTAATCTTTTCCTTCAGACTTTCAAGAAGGATAAAATAAGACTTATCAATATTACTCATTGCGGTTTTGATTTGTATTGGACCATATTCTCACTAATAGCACGTCATACATTTAAAACAATAAATATATGAATTTATCGTATTATAATAATAAGGCTACATCTGTCTTTACCTTGCAACGACAGGTGTACCCGCAATAAATTATTCGTTTTAACTGTAACTACTTCCTCCCCGGCTTGGGAAACACGTTGTGGGTATTGGCCCATTGGCGCCAGAGGATCTCGAGTTGTTGAACTTTGGCAGGATGTTGTGTAGCAAGATCAATAGTTTCTGTTCTGTCGGCAGCCAGGTTGAAGAGTTTCCATGTGCTGTCTTTGCCTGCGCCGGACACGATCTTCCAGTCGCCCTGACGGGCGTAGCGGGCACCAAAATGTTCGTTGAATAAGGTGGCATGACCAGCAGATGGTTTACCACTGAAAGAAGACACCAGGCTGAGACCAGTTGTAGCCGGAATAGCATGTCCCTTGTAAGTAGTGGGATAAGTGGCGCCAGATAGCTCCATGAAGGTGGCCATGAAATCCATGACATGGCCTACATGATTGGAGTAGCTGCCTTTCTTCGCTTTAATACCTTTTGGCCAGTACGCGATCATGGGTGTGTGCAAGCCGCCTTCATACGAATCTGCTTTCCATAATGCGTACGGCGTATTGGACACATTGGCCCAGCGTGGACCAATGGATGAATAGGTTGTTTGCGGACCGGGTGCTGCCTCCTTTTTGGTAGCATAGATGATCTTGCGTCCATCGCGCGTGGCACTGGGACGATCGAAGCCCGGCCCATAGTTAGCGGCATTCTCACCACTGGCGCCGTTGTCGGACAGGAAGAGAATAAGTGTGTTATCCAACTGATTGGTTTCTTTCAATGCCTGTATGATGCGGCCAATGCCCTGGTCCATGCGATCGATCATGGCAGCATGTACCGCCATCGCCATGGCGTCCCAGGCCGTATCGGGATTGTTCTCCCAGTTCAGGTTGTCGTTCCATCTTTTGGAGAGTGGTGTCTGCTTCGGGTCGATGAGACCCAGCTGTATCATTTTCTCGTAGCGCGCTTTGCGAATAGCATCCCATCCACCTTTGTAGGTGTCTTTGTATTTGGCAATATCCTGCGGCCCTGCCTGCAATGGCCAATGTGGCGCATTCTCGGATACGTACAGGAAGAAAGGGTCTTTTGATCTTGCATACTCCCGGATGTATGCAACGGCTGTATCGTTGATGGCATCGGTGTGGTAATAATTCGATGGCACATTATTGATCGGCGTCGTGCCACTTACCAGGCTAAAAGGATCATAAAAATCCACCACGCCCCAGATCGTTCCAAAGAACTTATCGAAGCCACGGTTGGTAGGATATTGAGACAAGGGAGAGAATGAATCATACTGCTTACGATGGTTGAGCCAGTCGAGCTGCTCCTGCGGTGTAGACTGTACGGTGGTATTGGACACATGCCATTTGCCCGACATGGCCGTGTTGTAACCCACAGCTTTCAGCACTTCTGCAATGGTCACCGTATTCTCGGTGATGCGTCCATAGTAACCTGCTTCGCCTTCATCTTCCGTCATCTTACCAATGCCTGCCTGGTGATTGTACAAACCGGTCAATAATGAAGCCCTTGTAGGACAGCAACGCGAAGTATTATAAAATTGGCGGTAGCGAATGCCTTGCTGCGCAAGGAAATCTATATTCGGTGTTTTTATTTCACCACCGTAACAACCGAGATCAGAGAAGCCCAGGTCATCGGCCATGATCACAATGATGTTGGGCCGTGCGGCCTTGGGTGCTGTTGCTTTCACCGCAGTAACTTTTTGCGGTTGCTGTTTCCATGCCGCCAATGCAGCAATGCCAACAGCCGCCAGCAGTATACCTGAGTAGAGTTTGTATCGCTTCATATCAACAATCGCCGGTTAAAGCCGGTAAATTAAAATTGCCGCATAGCTTCTCTTCACCAATCTGTCTCCTTTTTTCTCCGGAACGTCTCAATCTAAGGCGCTGTAGCGATATTAACCTGTCCGCCATTCTTAAACAAGTCATGGGGTACAAAGTAGCCTTTATTTTCACGGCCATTCACTTTGATGGAGCGCAGCTTACGGCCCTTGCCGGTTTTGGTGATGGTGAGCCATTTGCCGGTGCTGGTTTTCCATTTCACTTCGTCGAACAAAGGTACGGTGACCAGGTACTCAGGATCAGTAGCTGAAAAAGTGTACAACCCCAGTGCACAGAACACGTACCAGGCCGACATCTCGCCTGCATCATCCATGCCGCAGAGTGCCAGGCCGTCATCTCCGATACCGTACAACGTATTCAGGATGGTATCGATGATCTTCTGCGACTTCTCGGGTTTATTGATGAAGTAATACGCAAAGGGTGCTTCATGATCGGGCTGGTTGCCATGGCAATATTGGCCGATCATCGTTTCCACGTTGCGCGCAATGTGTTTGGGATTCCAGGGCAGCGTGAACAAGGAATCGAGCTTGGATTCAAAACCTTTGTTGCCGCCATACAGGGCTACGAGGCCGGGCATATCATGGGGCGCAAAGAACGATACCTGCCAGGCGTTGGCTTCGCGGTACATGTATTCGTAGTAAGGGTATTGCGGATCGAAAGGAGTTACCCAATCACCATTGGCCAGGCGGCCACGCATGAAGCGGGTGGAGGGGTCGAACATGTTTTTATAGTTCTTCGAACGCTCCATCAGGATGCGGTAGTTGGCCGTATCTCCCAGCTTTTTGGCGATCTGCGCCACGGAGTAATCATCATAAGCATACTCCACCGTTTTGGACACGCCGGCAGCTGCTTTTGTTTCCACATGCGGGTTGGCGATCTCCGGCTCGGCGATGTAACCTTTTTCAATGTATTCTTTCAGGCGCGGACGTGATGGTCCTTCTACATTGGCATTGCGCAGCAGCAACTGGTAGGTGCCATTGATATCGAACTGATCGATGCCGCGCAGGTAAGCGCCGGCAATGGAAGAAGCGCCGTGATCTCCATGGAAGAAAGTAGGAATAAAACCACGCTTGTCGCCCACGTCTTTCATCGATTTCACCACATCGAGTGTTACCTGTGGAGAGATCAATCCCAATAGCACATCTTTATTGCGGTAGGTATCCCACAGGGAAGGTTCTGTATAATAAGCAAAATCTCCTTTGATCACATTTCTCTTTGCATCGGTATATTCTCCATTCACATCACTGCGCAGGGCAGGCCACAGAAATGAGCGGTACAGACAGCTGTAGAACAGTTGTTTTTGCTTAGGCGTGCCGCCTTTTACCTGGATGGATGACAGTAAAGTTTCCCAGGTAGTATTGGCCGCTTTGCGGATATCTTCAAACGTTTTATTACCGATCTCCTGTTCCAGATTTTTACGGGCATTGTCCATACTCACGAACGACAAGCCTATTTTCACCTCCACCGGTGCGGCACTGCCATTGGCCAGGTTGATCAACGCATAACCCGAGCGCTGCCCTTCTTCGATCTTGTCGAGCTTTTCGATGGGTGCACTGATCACCGCATAGAAGTAAACGTTCTCACCGCCCTGGAAACCCTGCACTACGTTGGTGCCGGCCTGCTCGATGCGCCAGGTATTTACCCGGCTGTTGGCCTTGCCCAGATCGAACAACAGCCTGCGGCTGGAATTGTCTTTAAAGGCGTATTTATGATAACCACAACGCAGTGTGGAAGTCAGTTCCACGTTCACCTGATAATCATCCAGGTACACCTGGTAATAACCAGGTGCAGCGCTTTCTTTCTTGTGCGAGAAGCGGGAGCTGAAGGGATATGTAGCAGTGTGTGACAAAGGCAGGATCGGAATATTACATAGGTTCCAGTGTCCTTTATTGGTGTGGGTGAACCCGAGGATTGTAGAATCCTCATACTGGTATCCTGCACCGGAACCATAGGCCGTCATGGGGCTTAATTGTACCATGGCATTGGGGAGGGAGCTGCCGGGAAACGTGAGCCCGGCCCAGGAGCGCCAGCCCTGGGGTAGTTCATAGCCCAGTATCCTGGGGTCGGTCATGGGCGCGGTACCTATAAAAGTGTTGACTTGTTTGGTATACGTGGTCTGGCTGAAGGCAGCAGCCGTGGTGGCAAGGCAAAACAATAACGTTCCTGTTAATCTCATTTTAATATGGTTATTTCCTTTTGGCAAACGTGACAAGGCTTATGCTAACACGATTTTGCTACGAATCTACAGAAAAAAAGTATTGACGGGGCAGCTGTTTTTGAGGGGCAGAAAAGGCGTGTCAGCGATCAGGGAAAAACATATCCAGTGCCTCAGGCGCAACCACCTGGCGCAATACCATGTCCTGATCTTTGAGTATCATTGCCAGACAATACATCTTTTTTTGCGGGTTGTCTGCCGGTACAAGATGGATGCGCAATGCCGTTGCAGGATTTTTGAGAAAGGCCTGGAAGTCAAACGCCTTCAGCATTTTTTCGAACCTGATCGATTCCGGTGTATTAAAAGAGGTCCAGACTCCGTCCAGATACCACATGTCTCTTCCTGTGATATCGAGCGAACCTATTGCGTGTGTATTCCAGACTACTGTAAACATGAACTGCTTCTTTTTTACGCCAACAGGCTTGTGAAACGGCAACCTGCCACAGGTATAATGCTTCGATCCTGCTAATTTATCACAATACCCTATTTTCTTAAAAAAATCTCCTTCTGCGTTCCAACCTTTTGCAACTTCCGGCCTCTCCTTGACAGGGTACCTTCTATATCCCTGGCTGAGATACTTATATTGCACACATGAGAACCCACATCCTGACTGCACTGACAGTGCTTTTATTGACATATGATCTGCCGGCTATTGGTCAGCAGGCCACCCATACCACATTTACCAACTTCCCCACAGAACGGCAACTGACCGGCAAGCTCTGGTGGAAAAGCAAAGATCCCACTATAGATGGGCTGGACCTATATGCCGATTCATTATTGCTGATGCGCCATAAGAGCGGGCATCCTCATCATTTTTCCGTGATGAGTGTAAAGCGGGCCACCTATGTTACCTCTGCTGCACCGGTGGGTAATCAATATGGACAGTCTGCCGGCTTCATTTCTTACGGCCTGCAGCGCAACAACCTGTGGGTGTACGATCTCATGCAAGACAAGATCGTTGTGTACAACTTCAATAACACGACGGCTGAGAAGGCCCGCGCCGTTAGAGAAATCAGTGTGCCTGTCTTTTATTATTCTGCACAGATGATCAATGACAGTACGTTGCTGGCGAGTGGTGATTACGATTCTCCCTATAAATTGTCATTGGTAAATGTTACAAACAGTAAATCCACCACCCCGCTGACGCCCTACGACCCTGCCTGGTCAAGAGCCAGAAAAAGTGCTTATGAAAGTTTTTTATTCCTGAAGCCCACTGCCGACAAGTGTGTACTTGCCTGCCGCTATGCCGACCAGATAGAAGTGACCGATCTGACTACCCGTCAATCGATCATTGTGAACGGTCCTGAAAATTATAAGCCCGACGTGATGGAAATGACCGGCAACGACGGCAAGGAGCTCAGCGCCCGTAATGAAAGCACCCGCTATGCTTTTGTGAGGGGAAAAGTAACCAACAAGTATATTTATCTGCTGTACTCGGGCAACAACAGTGAATCGAGCCACCTGTATTATGGCAAATACCTGTTTGTATACGACTGGAAAGGCACCCCGGTACAAAAGATCACGCTGAGCAGCTATGCCGTGGACTTTGCTGTAACATCCGATGATGCTATCCTCTATACTTATCATCCATCTTCACAATCCATAGAGATCGCCTCACTTCAATTATAACAATATGAAACAACTTTTACCATTAACGATCTGTACCCTGTTTTTGCTATCTGCGCTTGTAGCTCCGGGACAAACCAATTCGTCGTTGCAAGTCGTGTATGAGTTCAAATATGTGCGCGACCTTGCGCAGCCTGATAATCCATACACCGCCAATATGATATTGTCTCTGAGCCCACAGGTCAGCCGCTATTGCACGCAAAAGCTGTACGAAGAACAGGAGCAACAACGGCTCAGGCAGGCCCAGGTTCAGGCGGAACAAAAAGCGCTATCCGCACAACCGGCCACAGTAGTTGCAGGGGGGCCCTTGCTGCGGGTCAATAAGTATGGCGCCATCATCAATGAAGAACTGATGAAGGATATGGCCGGTCAACGATTAACGATCCGCGCGCACATGGGGTTCAAGTATTACCGCATCGATACGGCCTTGCCACGTATCGACTGGAAAATACTATCAGATAAAAAAACGATCGGTCAATATACTTGTCAAAAAGCAACCGGGGATTATGGCGGCCGTAAGTGGGAAGTGTGGTTTGCTCCTGATCTGGCTTACCAGGATGGTCCCTGGAAACTGACGGGACTGCCTGGCCTGATACTCGAAGCGCAGGATAGCAAGCGGGAAGTGAGTTTTGTTTTCGTGTCTGCGAAAACAGCAGATAACACAGAAGGCGCCCTGAAATCTTTTCTGGACCGTGACCGCAGTATCCTGACCGACTGGAAGGATTACAGCCGCGCTAAAACAGCTTTTGAGAAAGATCCTGAAGCCGTGATGGCAGCCTGGGCGCCGAATGCCAAACTGGCTGTAAGGAATGTAGATGATCCACAGGCTACTCAGGTCACCCGCATCAAGCAATACAATCCGTTGGAACATGTGGATTAAAGACCTGCGGCTACTGTGTAGCCTCCTGTTGTTTTCTTTTTCATTTTCCGGCGTGCTTGCACAGCAACGAACGCTTACCGGGCAAGTGAAAAATAAAGCGCAAGAACCTCTATACCCGGCCAGCGTAAAGCTGATCGATGATTCTGCTACTATAATCCGGTTTGCGCTTACCAATCAACAGGGCAAGTATACGCTGACTATTCCTGCGCCTGCTTCCCCGCTTTGGCTGGAAGTAAGTTATGTAGGTTATAAAAAAGCAAGGCTGGCAATAACAGCAGCACGTAGTGAATACGACTTTATTCTTCAGCCCGATGGTACACAGCTCGATACCGTGACGGTAAGGCTGCAACCTTCTATCAGGTTATCCGGCGATACGCTGAAGTATTATGTTGCCGGCTTTGCCGATAAGGACGACCGCAGCATTGGCGATGTATTGCGCCGCATGCCCGGCATTGAAATAATGGCCGATGGCACCATCTACTTCAACGGTCAAAAAGTGGAAAACCTGTACATCCATGGTGATGACCTGATGGATGGCCGCTATAGCCTTGCCACCAAAGTGATCCGGAAAGAAATGATCGAGCGGGTGGATGTGATCAGCCATCACCAGCCTATACGGGTGTTGCAGGATAAAGTGTTTACGGATAAAACGGCCATCAACCTCGTACTGAAAGATGAGAACAGCCTGAAGCTAACGGCCCGCCTGCAGGGTGGCGCCGGGCTGCCGGGATTGTATGAAGCAGGCATGTCGCCGGTGTTGCTCAACAAGCGCATCAAGATGCTGCAAACACTGGCCGTCAACAACAGCGGTGTCGATTACCGCAATGAGCTGGCGTCGCAGGGCGCTGCTCCCTTTTCTACCCCATTGGCCAGCTCTCCCGCCGATGTTTCCTTATCGATGGCTACTATCGGTCCACCCGACTTGCCATTGGCCAATTACTATTTCAATCGCTCGGGCATTATTCACCTGAACAATCTGTACAACACTTCGAAGGGCTTACAACTCAAAGCCAATATACAGGGATATATCGACCGGAACAGCCTAAGTTATTTTCACCGGCTGGACAATTACACGCAAAACGATACCATCACTTACCTCGAGCGCCAATCGTACATTAATAAGCCGGCAATATTGAATGCTGCTTTTACCGTAATGGCCAACCGTACCCGTGGGTTCTTCAACAATGTGACCCGGCTGCAATGGAGCAAGGAAACGGGATCAAGCGCCATGGACTTCAACGAACAATCTTTTACGCAACAATTGCGCAAAAACGTACGCCAGTTTTCCAACGACCTGCGGTGGATGCCCGCCCTACGTGGCAAAGGTATCGGTGAATTCGGCTGGCAAACCAGCTATCGCCGTGACCGGCAGTTGTTGTCTATCGGTAAAGATTACTATGCAACGCTGCCGGGACAGGAAGGATATTACGACGCAGTGCAACAGCAGCTCACCACACCTACATTTTCCTCTCATGCTTATGCCGGCTACAAGCTTACCGGCGACCGGCTAAACCAGGAATACAAAATTGGCTTTATGCTATCACGGCAGCCGTTGGCCACTGCACTGCACATGGAGAAAGACGGGCAATTCATTCCGTATGCGGGCGATGACGGCAATGACCTGCACTGGAACAAACAGGATGTGTATGTTTCAGGCAACTGGCAATACAACCGTGATCCCTGGCGACTTACGTTACAACTGCCACTCACCTGGCAACATATCAGGTACAGCGATCCTGCCTACAACCTGCGTGAACGAACCACGAGGTTATTGTTTACGCCTTCGTTCCAGGCACGGTATACCATCAGCACGGAACAGTTCTTTTCTGCAGGTTATGAACGCAGGAATAATTTTGGCGACCTGAGTCATGTGTACCGCGGGGCGCTGTTATCCAATTACCGTATGCTACAGGCCAATGCAGCCGGACTCCTTCAAAGAAGTACGGATGCCTTCAACCTCGACTACAGTTATCAGCAATCCATCAAAATGTTTTTTTCCAATGTGGGGATCACGTATGACCGTACGCTTTCCCAAACCGTATTATCGACGCGCATTACCGACAATATTCAACAGATCGTGTACCTGCCTTATGAAAACAGGCTTACCCGTTTTGGCATACAGGGCGGTCTCAGTCAATACCTGTTTGCCCTGAAAACCACCGCTTCGCTCAAAGCCCGGTTCAGCCGCATGCAGTATGTACAGTTCATCAACGACGCGCTGCAACCGTTTTACAGCAATACTGTTTTGCTTACCGGCAACCTGCTCAAGAAACCCTTGAACAAGATCCATCTCTCCTATCAGCCCAACGTGCAATGGAGCTATACCAGGATGAAAGCATTGAAAGAAGGTCAGCGGTCTTTTACACAGCGTACTTTTCGATTTGACCAGTATGGCACCATTGGCTTAACGGTATTGAAGAAATGTGTAGTAGAAGCAACGGCACGACACAGTTACAGCCGGGCTTCACAAGGCGATCCTGTACAATACTTCTTTCTCGACAGCGAACTCCGTTACCGGCTTTCTCCCAAAGGGATCGATTGCAAGCTGCAGCTCACCAACTTGTTTAATGTAGCTACTTACACGCGGTATTCCCTGTCGGCTAATCAGGCTGTGCTCGATCAGTATTTCATCCGTGGACGGATGGCGATGTTGAGGATTGATTATTATCTGTAAGTACACGGTATATAAAAGCAGGTTAAAAAATTATACAACTTCTGCTTTTAAGAATCCGATACCAGTGATTTTTGCTTTTTGAAGTGCTTTTTTAATTTCTTCGTCTACGTACAATCCTACTGGGATTTCCCAAAAATCCCTGGGAATAGGAAAAAGGCTATATCAAGCCATAGTTGTTGCACGCCTGACAAGTCGTCGCTTATGGTCCACTTTGCCTTAACATACCTTGCATGTTTTAAGTTAAAAACAAAAGGAACCTCTGTCAATCCTCTGAAAGAAGATGCCAGTTCGTCCGCATACGCCAAGTGGCTTGATTAATTTTGAATGATACATCATTATAAACACGGCTCTATTCCATTCACCATTTAAGTCAGGTCCATACTACCGGCAATTTGTGCATGCTGTCGGGGTTAACTATTACCAGCAACTACATCATTTATTAACTACCCACGGTTTTTGCGTCAGTTCGCCTTGATCATTGATTGTATAGGACGTAAGTATTTCGATCGGTAGGTATTGGGGCAATTGAGGAAGCGGCACTACTGTATACCGTATCTCTATCGGCACATCATCGAGGTAACTGACCCGGATCTCATTTATATTCAGGCCTGTTGTTTTTTCGCCCAGCACGTTATAAACTATTTGGGCCGCAAAACCACACAACATCTCATCTGCATTAATACCCGTCTCTTCCTTAACAAACACCTGAAGGTTATACCGGCCATCAACAGGCTCTAAGTAATCCGGTGCAAAAAATAACTCATCGGGCTCCAGGTCAATAGAAGGGAAATCTTTTTCGAGTGTTGCGTTCGGAGGCATCGGAGGCATCAGCGCCACAAACCTCCACCTTTCTAACTGAGGAGCAGTTTGCACCAACTCTTCAATTTTATTAAAATAATTATGCTCACCCTCGGCAGTAAAAATGATGGCCGCCTTACCAAGTTCTTCAATGGTGATCAATAAGGGGCGAAAGTCGGCGTCATAATACAACTGCAAGTGATTACAAAGCTCTCTAAACCACTTGCTACTCTCCTCTTTCGTTTTACAATCGACAATATGCGATTCATTGTTTTTCAGCTGAAACCAATCCCAGAAGTGTTTTGCGGTAACGATGCTCATAGTTAAGCATTTTTTAGGTTTATAAATTAGAGGCATGCTACAAGCGGGCAAGCATGTAATTGACAACATCGTCAGCAACCTTAACTATGCTACTAAAAAGGATAAAGAAAATAATGCAGAAGATAAACAAAAACCAATATACGAAAATCCCCCAAATTATATAACGTGTTTTGTTAGGGAGTACAGATTGCAGTTTTGAATACCTGTCAGGATTTCCTGTTCTTTATCAACTTTTCCCGTTCCTTTAGTAGTCCTGCAATCAATTTTTTGAAATGCTGATTATCTTCTGATCGCGCTATTTCTACCTGTTCATCCGAGGCCCGCTTGTATAGCACCGAGTTTCTGGTTGTTCCATCTAAATTAGAGAGTGGGGATTCAGAATACCATCCTTCAGCCTGCCATTGTCCGTTGGCATCATCCTGTGAAAACTCTATTTCACCACACCCAAAGAAATTACTTGCTTTTTCATAATGGGGGTATTCCCCTTCCCAGTAGTAAAAGATCTTCCTGTTGTCCTCATCCAGCGCCAGCGCCCTGCTTTCGTACTTGGCAACAAGTTTCCCTTCATTCGTCCACGAACGCCCTCTTATCCTAACACTGTTGCGGAGGCGTATTATTTCCATCCGGCTTAACACCGATTTTTCATCCCGGTTGATCACAAACTGCCACCAGCTACCTATAATCTCATTTTTGAAATCATTTTCTGCCTCCTTCTTCCAGTCTGCCACTGCTTTCCGGATCTTTTGGGCTGCACTCCCGATACTCATAGCAGCGTATTCCTTTTGAGAACTGTAGGTTATATAGCCAAGCCCCTTCCAGTCTGTAGGAATTTTTATACCCTGGTCATCGATCAGCAGGAAAACATTCGGCACGCCGATGTGGCCAGCGAAAAGTCCTGCCTCATAGATCACATTGTCTCTGGGTGAAAGTTTTATTTCACCTCTCGACTCCGTAAGATCATCCTGCCCAATAATAAAAGCCGCAAAATTTACCTCCCGGGCTTTTCTTTCCAGTTCACTAAGCGTATAATATCCCGGCCGGAAGGATTTATCCCATACTTCGACACTTATTTCGCCAGCCAACTCTCTTTCTAAAGCTGTTGCAACGTTCAACGTTTCGCCGGACGAGCCAATAAACATGTGTGGTATTGAGTTCATGATTATCAGAATTAAGTGAATCATACTTATCCTTTAAAGATGTCGATCAACTCGTTCAACACTGTCAGCCCTCCTTTCAATAAAGGGATGTCCGGAATCAAGTCCTTTACACTGCCTACTGTAGTACCAGCTTTACCTAATAAAGAGCGCCACCATGATTTTTTCTCAGGTGGATTACTGGCTAAGTTTGCTACTGCTACTGCCGGGGCAAAGGCTCGGAGTTCAAGCAGCAATAGTTCCTTTACTTTGTGATCTAAAAGCTTATTATTATCATTGTGATTACTCCATACGTTGTGTAATTCAGCCAGAAAATTTTCAGAAGTAACCAACGCAATTACAGCGTCACGAAATTGCAGATATTGGTCTAATGGCCTGTCATCTTGCTGAGGAACCAGCAAAGACTTCAAAGCCTCAATAAAATTCAGCCAATCAATACGGATCTCTCCGGAGGTTGCAGGCGTTGTTGCGTCATTATTTGTTGCCATAGTTATCGTTATTTATAAGTTAACATTGTCAATATTTCACTTATCGCATTTGTTTAATGATGATACCTTGCCTGGGTTTAGGACTATCATTCCCAAACTGAAATGGCCAACGCAATTATAGCATCACTAAATCGCAGATAGTGATCAAAAAGAATCGAGGACTAATGAGTAAATTAACCTTCTTTTCTGAACAAAGAATACCACGAAAGTTGTATTTGCTTTTTGTCAATATTTACCTACATGTAATTCATTCCCTGATTTGTGAGGGTAAAACAAGTGGCCGCTTTTGGGCGGCCACTTGTTTTAAGACAATAGCTACTTGTCTTCGTGCAGTACGGCCGTTTGGCTCACAGCTCCCATCACACTACCGGCTACAGCGAGATAGCCCGCTATTTTGGTAATGATGGCTGGCAGTTCTATGGGCGCCGCAAAAACAGCAGCGCTGACGGCAGCCAGGGTAACACCGATGTTGCGCAACACTTTAAAGAACTTCGGTGTAGGCTCCTGCGCACGGTTGATGATATTGCTCATAAAGAATGATTGACTGGTTAAAAAATAAACATCCCTGCTACCAACCGCCGCCTTCACCATGTTTGCGCCACTTACCACCGCAGCCCCTGCGCACAGGGCATTGGCGGTAAGGTTCGCCTTCCTGCAGGTATGGAAGCTTCTGTATATGCATACCTGCCTTCAGCAAACAAGCGCAAAGGATAAGGATTGCAGGATGCCCGCTACCGGCAACAGATGAATACGAGCTTCGTTGATCAGGCTGCTGTAACAACAGACAGCGATTCCAGGTGATGGAGGTAAGCTGTTCATGGTTGCCGTTGGCCGGGTACCTGTATGCTTAAACCTCTTCTGCTACAGGCTTATCCACCAGGACCACACTGGCAGCGTTGTGCTCACCGGTTTTGAGTGCATAGCTGCGGGAATTCACCCGTTGATAATACTCGATACCCAGTGATACCACCACCGTATCCGTACTGTTGGGCGGCAATGCCAGCGTGAGCGTGGCAGGTGTAGTAGGATCGCTCGTGTAAGGCAGTTCAGTGGTGCCCTGTATAGCGCTTTCATACCGCTCAGTATCGAAATTGATGGCCCCTGCTGCTGCCACAATCCTGAAGTGCGTAGTGCCGGGCGCATTCTCTACCATGAGACGCGGCACAAAAGCAGGAATGGTTACCGTTGCCTGCCCCGAAGTACGGTTGAAACTGATCGGACAACGGACAAAGAAAGAATCTGAGATACCCGCCCGCACGTTGAAATGAAAGTTCTGCAGTTGCAACAGATCGCCGTTGTTCACCGTGCGTTCGCCTCTTTCATTGACCAGGTCCGTAGCAATAATGCGGGAGAAGACTTTCAGCAAACGCGCCTGCGTGATCTTGTCTTTCGCATTGATGGTGACTTCACGGAAAATAGTACGTAGGAGTTTGGCCGCCTTGCCGGCACGCGTAAACTCCGCCATATTCTCCCGCGTACGTTCAAACAGTGGATCATTCTTGATCCTGTCGCCTGATACTCCATTGGATGAAGGTGTTGTTGCCATTTTTTTAATTTTTGATGATTGAATAATTGGCTGACCGGTACAGCCAAAAGCTTTTTTATGGATAAAGGGCACACCCTGGCATAAAGTACCGCACCGGGTGGTCCCTGTATGGGTGCCTACTTGCCTGGGAATTGCCTGAGAATGGTCTGGGAGTTGCCTGAGGGTGGTCATGGAAGAGTAGCATCCCTGTAGCATATCCAGAGCATCCTTAGACAATAGGTAGGCAAGTACGCTACCAGTTTGGTCCAATACCGGTACCAGTCCGCTACCATCTGCCTCGGCTATGTTGTATGAGTTTGACATCGTGATCAGTTTTATGACCACAAAGCTGCGGCATCGGCCACGGCCAAACTATACAGGAACTATCCTGTGATAAATATTTTTCTGTGCTGTAAAAGGAGAATTGAAAGAGTAAAAAAAAGCCTGCCGGGCGCTTGCTCAGGCGCCCGGCAGGCCAGACTTATACA
Organism: Niastella sp.; assembly: GCA_017744515.1. Classification (GTDB taxonomy): domain Bacteria; phylum Bacteroidota; class Bacteroidia; order Chitinophagales; family Chitinophagaceae; genus Paraflavitalea. Next base: position 4,840 of record JAGIBF010000033.1, on the reverse strand, counting down.
AAATTTATAGCGCACAATTTATCCTGTTTGTATCACAGGATAGAAATTATTGAGCCATTTCAATCCCGCTGGTCGTCGAGTTGACGGAACCTGTTGAGCAGTGCGGTCTTCATCTGGTCAAGGCCCTTCGTCGGATTTATCTTGCGGTGGTCGATGTGTTGGATCTTACGATAATAATCGCCCAGGTCCTTGCTGAACAAACCGGATATTCCTTCCATCACTTTTTTGATCGAATCGTTGCCACACCAGCCGAGCGAATGCCAGGCATAAATGCTTTCGATCAACGCAGTTGAAGGGCCGGTCCAGTTCAGGCGGATTTCCTGTCCAGCCTTCCCGGTCATGTTTCTCATGCCATCCGCTTGCTCCACCTGTTGCAACAGGTAAGCACCCCACAATTTATTGGCCAGTATGTTGGCCAGTATCCCATCTCCATTGGTAGCAAAACCAGGTTCTGCAGGATAGTGGTCGCTCTGGCACAATTTCCAGTCATAGTTCGACCTCAGGAAATAGAGCTCATCATGGCAGGTATCACCCATTATGTGATAAACATAATCAAACTGATGCGCGGTAAAGAACTGTTGTGTTTCATTCAGCTTCATTTCATATAAAGACATGCGCATTTCCGTGCTCAATGAGCAGGAAGAAAGATGAAAGCTAAATTGTTTACGGTAAAAAAGATAGTGGCCAACTACTTCAGGTTTGATCTTCTTGAAAAAATAAATTTCCGTATCGTTATCAGGGAAGGAATGCTCAATGACCCATTGCCTCAATATTTGCAGGCTTTCCTCACAGATACGGATGCATGTATCGAGCCGGGTAGGCAGATCGGATTCCATGTTTTCGGCTTCTTGCAGGCGTTGAAATAACGTCGTAATCAGTTTTTCAAAGTTCGATTGGATAGAAGGCATAAAGGAGTTTTTATGGTTTAGAAAAAGGGAGTACAAAGCACACCCTATGTTTGCAAGGATAGTACTTGTATGCCCGGCCAAATAAATGACCGGCTTAGCGTGGTTGGTTGGGAAACGTTACTAACCAGTAGAAAGAAGCTGACTGCCCGTATAATTATTAACCGAAGACGAATAAAAAGGAAAAGGAATGATCAACGAACGAAAAGCGTAAAATCAATATCCTATGTAAATCAAATATACGTACATGTTAGAAAGAACATATACCCAAAATGTTAGAAAAAAGATAATAATTATCATTTTTTCCATATATAACCACCTGCTTATTTTGTTACCTGCGTTGTATAAGCGTACGGAAACTGTATCAAAACCGCACATCAACAACTGGCAACCTCCTCATAAATAACTGATTTTCATAGCCGCCAGAAAATGGTATCCTTTGTGCACTTTTAGAACACAACCATTCATTCATCTATCAACCGATACAGCTATGCTGCGCAACTACCTGAAAACCGCCTGGCGGAACCTTCGCAAGAACAAAGTATACAGCGCTATCAATATCCTGGGCCTGGCAGCCGGCATGGCCGTTGCCCTGCTTATTGGCTTGTGGGTATACAATGAATATTCGTACGACCGGTTCTTACCGGGTTACCAGCAACTGTACCGCGTGCAACGCAATTTCAACAGCAATGGGGATACGCTCACTTTCCGCTCTGTTTCGCCGCGACTGGCGCTTGCGTTGAAACAGGACATTCCCGAGGTAGAACATGTGGCGATCAGTGATTGGTTCACCCCACGCGGCCTGATGGTGGGCGATAAAAAGCTATTCCTGAGTGGCGGGCAGGCCGGTGGCGACTTCCTGAAGATGTTTCAATACCCGCTGGTGAAAGGTAACGCGCAAACAGCCATGAATGACCCCTACTCTATCGTACTGACGGAAAGTACGGCTAAGGCGCTGTTTGGGGATGCAGACCCGATGAACAAAATGGTGCGCTTCAACAACCAGCACGACCTGAAAGTAACCGGCCTGCTGAAAGATGTGCCTGCCAACTCTACGTTGCAATTCAATTTCCTGGTGCCCTTTAGTTATATCGAGGCAAACAATCCCAATTTCAAAGAAAATCAAAACAGTTACGACAATAATGGGTATCAAATATTTGTACAACTGAAGCCTGGCGTTACGCTTGCGCAGATAGCCGGCAAGATCAAGGTCATCGAGCACAGCGAAAAAGAGAACAACAATGCCATGAACTCTTACGTTACGCTGCAACCGCTGGCACGCTGGCACCTGTATTCCAATTATGTGAATGGACAGGATACCCCGGGCTTTCTTGAATATGTAAAAACGTTTACACTGATCGGCATACTGGTATTGCTGATCGCCTGTATCAACTTCATCAACCTCACCACCGCCCGCTCTGAAAAGAGGGCGCGTGAAGTGGGCGTACGGAAAGCGATCGGCTCACGCCGTAAACACCTGATCATTCAATTCCTGGCCGAATCGTTCCTGCTCACGCTGATCGCCGGAGCATTTTCACTGCTCTTTGTGCAAATCGCACTCCCGGCCTTCAATACGCTTACCGGTGGCCAGCTTTCTTTGCCCATTGGCAGTGCAGGCTTCTGGGGTATATTGCTGGCAGGCATCGTCATTACAGCGCTTATTGCAGGCAGCAGACCGGCCTTCTATCTCTCCTCTTTTCAACCGGTGAAAGTGCTCAAGAGCAGCCTGGGCGCCGGCAAAAGCAACTCCCCTTTCCGGAAGGTGCTGGTTGTAGCGCAGTTCAGCTGTTCCATTGCATTGATCGTAAGCACCGTGATCGTATACCAGCAGGTGCAGCATGCCAAGAGCCGGCCCAATGGTTTTGACCTCGACCGCTTGCTGATGACCAACTCCAGCAATGACCTGAACCGTAATTACGAGGCATTGAAAGTGGAGCTGACCAACAAGGGGCTCATCACGGGCATGACTACAGCCAGCAGTCCGGCCACCGATGTATACTGGCATTCTAATTTGGCGCAATGGCCCGGCAAGCGGGCAGATGAAACGGTAGAGATGGGCATCGTGATGGTATCGGAAGACTATTTCAAAACGATGGGCATGCAGATAAAAGAGGGTCGTGATTTTATTGGCCTTGCTGATAGCAACCGTGTTATCTTCAATGAAGCGGCTGTTGACCGCCTGCGCCTGAAAGACCCGGTGAATCAAACCATCCGCTGGGGGGGCCGTGCACGGCAGGTGGCCGGTGTGGTAAAGGATGCGTTGATGACATCTCCTTTCGGTGCTGCCGATCCTACGATGTTCGTGATCGATCCGGGTGTACAGGATCATATCCTGTATCGTCTTGCCCCCAATGTGAAAACAGCTGATGCTGTAACCCAACTGACTGCTATTTTCAATAAATACAATCCTGCTTATCCCTACAAGTATGAGTTTACGGATGAGTCTTATGCCTTTAAATTTAAACTGGAAGTATTGATCGGTCAACTGTCGGCACTGTTTGCCGGGCTGGCCATTTTGATCAGCTGTCTTGGGTTATTTGGACTGGCCGCCTACATGGCCGAGCAGCGGACCAAAGAGATCGGCATCCGCAAAGTGCTGGGTGCATCCATACCTCAGCTGTGGTTGTTGTTATCGAAAGACTTTATCGTGCTGGTGTTATTGAGCTGTCTGATTGCGGCGCCTGTTACTTACTATTATCTGCACGACTGGTTGCAGCAATATCAATACAGGATCACTATTCATCCGCTGGTGTTTGTGGCGGCAGGTATGGCGGCTATTGTGATCGCCATACTCACCATCAGCTTCCAGGCCATTCGCGTGGCCAGGAACAACCCGGTGAAGAGCTTAAGGACGGAGTAAACTTTTCGCTATCTTGGCGCTCCTTAATCGCCTTGCATGCAAATTTTTACGCTCTATTTTCATACGCCGGATTATGATGGTATTATGGCCAGGGTAAAACAGGCTTTTCCCAAAGCTACCTTGGGCCCATTTCAGGAAAACGGCTCCCGAGGCATGCTCGTAGAACTGAAGAGCGGCTTTCTTTCACGCAAAGAGAGCCTGAAAGTGAGTTACCGGGAAAGAGAAAAGCCGTCTTACCATTTGCGTGATGCCAATTGCCCGGTAGGACAGCAATTACGGGGGATGCACAATTATGTAGCTTCGTTACCGGCTGGCGATGCAAAACTGCAATCGCTGCTGCTGAATAAAATTGAAACGATCAATGCAGAACTGTCATTGATGGCTACGCCAAAATTGACTGAAGATTTCAGGACGCTATTGTTTGAACTTGCCCAAACCTATGACGCTTTTATCTTTGCACAAGCTGCTGCCTCCATCAGCAAGTCGCCTGTACAGCATTTTCTCGACAAGGAAGGTAATTTGATCCTCGATATTCAAGGTCATACCGGCAATGGAAAGGTGAACGTAACCATCAACGCCCAGTATTTTGATGATCAGCAGCCTGCTTCTCCTGAGCAACAGGAAAGGAAAAAACGTTCAGAGGATTTCCTTACTGAACATGCTATTTTAATCAACACTCATTTGCCTTTTGTAGATGCTCAGGATTCAGCAAGGGTCAGGAACAAACAGGATATTATCGAACGGGTGTATGCGCTTACGCTGTTGGCGGCCAAAGGCGAAGGAGTTCCCACTGAACATTTGGAGAAAGTTAAAACCGACCTGTCCATCAACGGGCTGTCGCCAGAAGAGGCTCGCATTTATGCTGCTCCTGAACTTACCGACCAGCAAAAAGCCAATGCTACCTGGCGATATGAAAGCCTGCAAGTACTCTTATGGGCATTAGGGCTTGTTGAAACACTTCCCTATCCCTCGGACATCTGTGATGTGTCTACGCTCGTGGGATTGGTCATCCGTCAGCCGAGAGAAGCGTTTACAAGCAAGGCTGTTGTACGTAGCACCCCTGAAATACTGGACG
>JAGIBF010000032.1 GCA_017744515.1 Niastella sp. | reverse complement strand
GGTAGATATCCGGGGTAATGTGTGGATGATCAGTAATGGCAATCTGCATAAGTACGATACACTGCGAAAGTCTTATACTTCTTTCGGGTTACCTGACATTGAAAAGGCGGGTGGGGTGAAGGGAGATATCCATAAGGGCAGGAACGGATATTTGTATGTGGCGGGGGCTAATTATTTCATTGCCTTTAATCCCGGTGCTATCAAAGAGGCGCATGATCTGCCACAAGTATTTTTCACGGATTTCAAGATATTCAATGAATCGTTCAGCGACCTGCTGCTGAAAGACAGGATCTTGTTGCAATATGATCAGAATTATTTTACGGTGGCGTTTGCGGCGCCCTATTTTTCGACTGGTAATCATGATATCCGGTATTCTTATATGCTGGAAGGAAGGGATAAGGTTTGGATAGACATCGGGTCTAATATTTCGCAGGAGTTCTCGAACCTGGAAGCTAAAGATTATGTATTGAAAGTAAGGGCAACTAACAATGCCGGTATATGGAATGAAAAAGTAGCGACCATTCATATTACCATCATTCCTCCTTTCTGGCAGCGCTGGTGGTTTTATGGATTATGCGCGTTGTTGATCGGTCTTATTATTTATACTATCTACCGGTACCGGATCGATCAGTTGTTGAAGCAACAGGCTATCCGGAACAAGATTGCGCAGGACCTGCATGACAATGTGGGGTCTACGCTGAGTAGTATTTCTGTATATAGTCAGGTGGCCAAGATCTATAATGAGCAGGAACGGCAGGGTGATCTGAAGCAAACGCTGGAAAAGATCAGTGATACGTCGGGTGAGATGATCTCGGAAATGAATGATATCGTATGGGCCATCAATCCACGGCACGATAGTATGGAGACGATCCTGCAACGTATGGAATCTTTTGCCCGGCCCTTGCTGGCTTCTAAAGGTATCGTGTTTCATTTCAATGTGGAGCCTGCCATCGGGCAGGTGAACCTGGAGATGACGCCCCGCAAGAACTTTTACCTGATCTTCAAAGAGGCCGTTAATAACGCTCTGAAATATTCGCAATGTAAAAACCTTTGGGTCTCTATCGGCTTGAAGCATCACCACATTGAGCTATCGGTAAAGGATGACGGGGTGGGTTTCGATATGGAGAAGATCGAGTTGTATGCTTCGCAGTCATTATCGGGTAATGGCCTGCGTAACATGGAGATGCGCGCTGCCGAGATGAAGGGAATGTGGAAGATCAGCAGTAAACCGGGTGAGGGAACGGAAGTTTATTTGCGGTTTCCTGCCGGGTAGGTACTCACCGGAAGTGGGGATAGGTGAGTAACGGCAAAAATGCGAATTTTGAGTAATACATTCATATGAGTCTCCGTATCGCCATATTTGATGATAATAAGAATATCCGTGAAAGTATCAGTTTATTACTTAAGACCGTGCCGTCTTTTGAGGTGGTAGGCTCTTTTTCTCATGTGCTCGACTGTGTGGAAGATGTACGGGACTGTAAGCCTGACATTGTGCTGATGGACATAGAAATGCCGGGTATGACCGGCATCGAGGCTGTGATTGCTATCCGGAAGGAATATCCTCATATTCAGATCCTGATGCAAACTGTTTTTGAAGACGATGACCGCGTTTTCGATTCCATTTGTGCCGGCGCCTCGGGTTATATTCTCAAGAACCACCTGAACACCAAATTGGTGGAAGCTATTATGGAGCTGCAGTATGGCGGCTCACCTATGTCGCCTTCCATTGCGCGCAAGGTATTGGGTAAACTTCAACAAATCCCTCAACATATCAAACCGGAAGAAGCTCCGGACTACCATCTTACTCCCCGTGAAAAAGAAGTGCTGGCCTGTATCGTTGAGGGCCTTAGTTATAAGATGATCGCCGACCGGCTGTCGATCAGTTATGAAACTGTGCGCAGCCATGTAAAGAAAATCTATGAGAAGCTTCATGTTGCTTCTCTTACAGAGGCTGTTGCCAAGGCGATCAATCAGAGGATTGTGTGAATGCAAAGGTGTTAGCTTTTGGTTTTGGCTGTTAGCGAATCAACATGCTAATGGCTTATTCCTATTGTCTGATCCCTTTCCTTTCTCCCCACATACGGTTACTCTTTCTCTGGTTTTGGTGATTGTACATTTGAATGATTTACCTACCCCAACTTTAACCTGAAAATAGTTTTTTATGAAAAGTAATTTATTGGTTGGTTTTGCTGTCAGCATTGTATCTGTGGCGGTGATGCTGGTTGCTTTCAAGTTAGCGCCGTCTCCCAACCCTGAATGGCAAAAGAGCGGGCGTGTGATCTTTTGCGCTCCTTCTTTCGATGCTGCGAAATTGAAAGCTGGCAAAGCGCCTTTGATAAAGGGTTTGGGCAAGCTGCATTATCGTATTACTACCCGGTCGAAAGAGGGGCAGCAATATTTTGATCAGGGGCTTACGCTGGTGTATGCTTTTAATCATGGCGAAGCAGGGCGTTCATTCCTGCATGTCCTTCAGCTTGATTCTACCTGTGCTATGGCCTGGTGGGGGATGGGCATGGTGCTGGGGCCTAATTATAATGCAGCTTTGAATCCTACCAGTCTGGGAGAGATCAATGATGCGATGGCGAAGGCTGTAAAGTATTCTGCTAATGTATCGCCGAGGGAGAAGGCGTTGATTGCTGCATTGGCTAAACGTTTTCCCAAAGAGCCGGTGGCTGATATGTCGCCTTATAATGCTGCTTATGCAGCTGCGATGAAAGATGTTTATGAACGGTTTCCGGGTGATGCTGAGGTTGCTACGTTGTATGCAGACGCGTTGATGAACGAGCATCCCTGGAACCTGTATCTGAAGGATGGTACGCCTCAGCCGTGGACAAAGGCTATCGAGGAATTGCTTGAAAAGACTATTGCTGCTTTTCCAGATCATCCTGGTTCTTTGCATTTATACCTGCATGCTGTAGAGGCTTCGCGTACAGCAGACCGAGGTTTGTCTGCAGCTGGTAAACTGCTGAATATGTTGCCAGCCGCCGGTCACCTGGTGCATATGCCTGCACATATTTATATCCGCACCGGCTATTATCATGAGGGTGTACTGGCTACTGAGAAGGCAAGGCTTTCCGATAGTAGTTATATCGATCAATGTAAGGCTTCGGGTACTTATCCGTTGTTGCTTTATCCGCATAATATTCATTTCCTGGCTGCCTGCGCTTTCCTGGAAGGCAATAGTAAGAAGGCGGTCGAGGCTGCCTGGGGTGTATCGCGCAATGCCGACAGAAAATACCTCGCTTCTTCGGGCACTGTGCAGCATTATTATATTATTCCTTTTTATGTGTTGGTGCATCTGGGCAAGTGGGATGATATTTTACAATTGCCTGTTCCCGGTGAATCGTTAAAGTATCCACGCGCCATCTGGCATTATGCGCGAGGCATGGCTTTCAATGCAAAGGGGAATTCGCAGGAGGCTCAGCGGGAGTTGAAGGCTTTGCAGGGGTATGCTGCCGATGAATCTTTACGTTCTCACCTGGTATGGGAAACGAATAGTTCTCTTGATCTCATCACTATCGCAGCGCTCACGCTGGAAGGGGAGATACTGGCCGGTGTGCAGCAATATAACGAAGCTACGGCTTTGTTGAGGCAAGCGGTTGTTATAGAGGATAAACTGAATTACCAGGAGCCACCGGATTGGTTTTTCTCGGTACGTCATACGCTGGGTGATGTATTGTTGCGGGCGCAGCAGTTTGTTGATGCTGAAAAGGTGTTCCGGGAAGACCTGGTGACGCTGCCAGAGAATGGATGGGGGTTGATGGGGCTGTATAATAGTTTGCAGGGGCAACAAAAGACGGCTGAGGCAGCTGTTGTAAAGGACCGGTTTGAGCGGGCCTGGCAATATGCCGGTGTTACGATTGTTTCTTCAAGGAAATATTAATTTTTTGAAAGCCGATCCCTGTTTCGGGTGATTAAGGAAACCCTCATTCCCTTATTGACGTATCGATAATATGAACCTGGAAGAAGGTGGTGGTTTCCGGTCGTTGCAGCGGATGACTTCTTTCATGGGTTATCATAAGTTCTAAGGGTTTGGTTCCCTGTCCTTTCCAGGACAGGGATTTTTTTTGAGGCAACCTTCATTATTAAATGCGCGTAAGAGTTATCACAGGAAATGCATTTATATGATGAAAAAAGTTCTTATCACTTTGTTTGTGTGCCTGGCCGTGTTTATAGGCTGTACCAATGATAAAGACGAATTGTTGAATCCTTTCAATGGTGATTGTACGGGTGTTAATGCCAGTTTTGCGAACGATGTATTACCGATCATCCAGGCTAATTGCCAGGGATGTCATGGCGCTGGCTCTACCAACGGTCCCGGTGCATTGACCAATTATGACCAGATCAAGAATGCTGCTGCGCGGATCAAGAATGCAGTTGTTTCCGGCTATATGCCTAAAGATGCAGGACCTCTGCCTGCTGCCGAGATCAGGAAGATCAGGTGCTGGGTTGATTCCGGAACTCCCAATAATTAATTCATGCGAAAGAAACCGTTAATTATTACTGGTATCGTGCTGGTGCTTGGTGCGGCTGGTATATATGCTTACCGCGAATATAACCGTACCAATGTAAACCTGGTGGAGGTAGCTCCTGATTTTACCGTGGAGGCTACTGCACTGGTGGATGAGTTTTTGGCAAATGATTCGGTGGCTTATAATAAGTACCGCAATAAAATATTGGTGGTGCAGGGAATAGTGAAAGGGGTGGATAGGGTAGATGGCGACTGTACAGTGGTGTTGGGCGATACCGTGGAAATGTCCTCTTCTGTGCGGTGCCTGCTTGATAGTGCGCATGTGGCTGCCGGCAGTGCTTTCAGGCGTGGCAACCGGGTGACGATCAAAGGGGCTATAACAGGGTTTAAAAAGGATGATACGGGTTTGTTGGGTTCGGATGTGGAGTTGACGAGGTGTGTAGTGGAAGAAAAAAAGTAAAAATATAATAGGAATGAAAAAGCGGGTTATCAGTCTGACAGGTGTATTGGTATTGTTATCCGTACTGGCTTCTGCGCAGGATAAGTTTTTTACCAAGAATGGCAGGATATCTTTTGTATCCAAGGGCAATGTGGAAACCATCTCTGCCAAGCATAAAGGCATTACTTGTGTGGTTGACTCCAAGAGCGGCGCGATACAGTTTGCTGTATTGATGAAGGGGTTTGAATTTCCCAAGGCCCTGATGCAGGAGCATTTCAATGAGAATTATGTAGAGAGTGATAAATATCCCAAGGCTGATTTTAAAGGCCAGGTGGTGAATAATGGTGATGTGAAGTATGGTCAGGATGGAGTTTATAACACGAAAACCAAAGGCACGCTTACGTTGCATGGCGTGACCAAAGAGATCGAAGTGCCGGGCAAGATCACCGTGAAGGGTGGAAAGCCTCAGCTGAGTGCGGATTTCACGATCCTGTTGTCGGATTATAATATCAAGATACCATCGCTGGTAAAGGAGAATATTTCAAACACCGTGTCTATTACGGTGGACTGTGCCCTGGAACCGTTAAAGAATTAATTGTTTTAATACTGCTGTTATGAAAAAGATATTGGTTGGTTGTTTATTGGTTTTGGCTGTAGTGCTGACCGGTAATGTTACTTATGCCCAGGACCAGGACTTGTTGAAGGAACTGGGTTCTGACTCGGTAAAGAAGGAGCACGTAAAGAATGCTTTTAAATCGTCGAGGGTGATCCATAGTCATTCCATGGAGTTTCTTGGCAAGGGGGTGTTGGATGTGCGCATTCTGCACCGTTTTGGAACCGTAGACAATGGAATAAAAGATCTGTTTGGCCTGGATGAGGCCAATATGCGTTTTGGTTTTGATTATGGATTGGGAAATAATCTAACTGTTGGTATTGGCCGGAGCAACCTGAATAAGGAGCTGGATGGATTTATCAAGTTCCGACCGGTATGGCAATCCCAAGGACCGGGCAGTGTTCCTTTTTCAGTGGTGTTGATCACAGGTATGTCCTTAAGAACGCAGGATTTTCCCGAACCGCAGGATGTATATAAGTTCAAGCACCGGTTGGCTTTCTACCAGGAAGTGATCATTGGGCGTAAGTTCAGCGAAGCGTTCAGTTTACAATTGAATCCCATTTACCTGCATCGTAACCTGGTGCCGGGTACTAATGATGATAATAATATCTGGGCTTTGGGCGTTGGCGGCAGGATGAAGCTGACCAAGCGTACTGCTTTTGTGGTGGATTATACGCCTATTCTTTCCGGCCGGCAGCCAGGTACAAAAGATCCGCTGGCGGTAGGTTTCGATATCGAGACTGGTGGCCACGTATTCCAATTGCATTTCACCAATGCTACCGGTATGAATGAAAAGGCTTTCCTCACCTCTACTACTTCAGATTTCTGGAAAGGAGAGATCCGGTTTGGATTCAACCTTTCGCGGGTGTTTACCATCCGGAAGAAAAAGGAGTAGAGACTGATCTTCCCGTATTATGGAAGTCTGAACAGGAATCTTATGCCTGAAGGGATAGCGGGTACAATCAAAGATTTCTTATTTAAGTCGCTACCAAAAGACCTGAGCACCTGAACTTCGCTGTTGGGTGGCAGGTCGGTATCCTGCCATTTGGCTCTGATACCCACCCCGGCATATATTTCAATCCATAGCCGATCTTTTACCAGGCGTTCCTGTGCTCCTGTTTTGATCTGCAGGCCAGCTACTTTTTTGATAAGGTGGTAGCGGGTGTATTGTTCAAAAGAAGGTGTGCCGTTCACCACATTCCTATTCACCCATCCTTCAAGGGTGTATGATACGTATTTGTAATGGAGTTCTGCTTCGAAGAAACTATTTAATTGCCTGCCATAATATTTCCTGACTGCCGGCCTGAAGATGAATCCTCTTGTGCGCTTCAGGTCTTCGGTATAGTTATCGAATATATAGGCTATATCAGCCGATACGGACCAGGCAGGCTTAAAACGGTATTCTGCTCCAATGGAAAGGTTGTTATCATTGAAGTCCAGTAACCCGAGTGGGTTGACCCTTAGCAACAATGTCTTCGGGGGTATTACGGCGATGTTTTTCTGTTTCTGCTGTGCCCACAGTTGGCCTGTGCAGCCAATGAGGCCGCAGATGAGTGCGAGAGCTTTAAGCTGCATCAATTGATTTTTGTAATAAGCTGTGGTGTGAAGGGATTGGAAATATCATACAGGATTACGCCTGCCCTGACCCAGCAGATAAGGGTATTGTTGTAAGGGATCACATCTACATAACTGCCGTCTTTCAGGCTACCTACCTGCTTAAGTTCATAAGGTTTTTTGATATCAAATACCAGTAGACCGTCCTTGTCGCAAACGTATAGTGCGTCGTCCTTATAGCCCAGGCCATAAGGTTCGGCAACGCGGTAAGCGAATTTTTGTACCGGATTGGTGATATCCTTGATATCATATACTGCCAATATGCTTTGTAAACCTCCACAGTCTGTATTGGTGCGTAAGGTGGCAAATGCTACAGTGTCTTTTGCTACCACCGGATCGCACCGCCTTAATACCGCGGGTGAAATGGCTGTACTTAATTTCTGCGGCTGCTCGGGGTTTGTGATGGAGAAGATGTGTACTACGCTGGTAGACCCTATAAACAGTTTGTCTTTGAACGGATAAATGGTCTCTATTTCAAATCCTATGGGCACTGTTGCTTTCGCCACCGGATTGGCCGGATCGCTGATGTTGAATACATGTAGTTTTTCATGGTCTACTGTATACAGGTAATTGCCTGCGATAGCAAAGCGGGCCAATGATCCGCCCTGACCTGTGGTAGCCATGAAAGAGCTGTCTGAGTTTTTTGTGCATTGCAGCGAAGCGATGCAAATGCTCAGGAAAAGTATGGGGTAGATATATTTTTTCAAGTGGTTATTTTTATTGGTTATCGCCTGCAGTTGGCTTTAGGTATTGTTTTGAGCACCCAATCCACTACAATGCCTTTGGAGGGGTCGACGCATTCAAAGAAAACATTGGAAAAGGGAGGATATTCCTGGTTGACTGCAGGGAATGCGTTTTTTAATCTCTTTACTACTGTGGGTTGCAAAGGATTGGCAATATCGAATACCACTATGTCGCTGACGCTGTTGGTGTACAGGTAATTGCCTTTTACGGCTACTTCCGTGCTGAAGGGCACTTTCAGGAAAGCTATTTTTTTCGGTTGCGCCTGTGAGCGGTCTATAATATGTATGCCCTCGTACAATTCATTTTGAAAGATGTAATTGCCATAGGCATATATCTTTCCTGCTTTTGTGGTAGAGCGCACGGTGGTAACCTCTATATTTTCCAGAGCAGTGGCGCTGGCATATATTGGTACATAGGCTTCTACGTTTTCGCCGGGAGGTGCATCGACGCGACCTATGCAGGCGCCCAGCAGCATGGCGGCTACCAAAGTTGTAAGGGTTATCTTCATATTTTGCCTGATAGCATAGTCGTGTCAAACGTTGCACGCACCCTATGAATTTGACGTTTAACCGAAAAACTTATATTATCCATTCTATCTCTCCCACCTGGAAATATCTTTCAAGTGTGTCCTGGGTGATAAGTTCTCCAGTCTGGGTAACTCCCTGTATGGTAGTTTCGAATACGCTGGTCCCTTTTTTTAGTTTTACAGATTTGCCTTTTTTGTAGAGTGCCTGGTGGTAATCGGCCAGTAGCTGTTCAGGATTTCGGATGGCCTGGTAGCGTTTTTCGAGGTGGTGGCAAAGTTCCCTGGCCAAGGCGTTGATATCGTAGGTTTTACCGGTTATCTGTTTTAGGGAAACGGGGCGCAGGGCTTCCGGGGCAAATTTTGTTTGGTTGATGTTGATGCCCATGCCGGCGATGGCTATAATCCAGTCGTGAGTCGTGAGTTCAGAGTTCTGAGTCGAGGATTGGTAGCTGGCCGTTGAGGCTTTAGGCTCTGAACTCTGAACTCCTGACTCTGAACTCCTGATCCTGGACTCGATTAGAATGCCCCCTGCCTTTCTGTCACGCCAGTAGAGGTCATTGGGCCATTTGATGCTGGTCTCCTCCCCGGCATAATTTTTAAAGAAATCATAACAGCCGAGGGCTATGGCTGCTGAGAGCAGGAATTGCTGGCTGGTTTTCAGTGGGTGAGGATGGAGCACAACGCTCATCATGATATTTTCGCCAGTGGTGGTGAGCCAGGTTTTACCCCGCTGACCCTTGCCGGCCGTCTGTTCCAGGGCAAAATACACTGTTCCGTGGCCGGCCTCGCCTGCCGTTGCCTGCCCGATGGCATAGTTGTTGGTGCTGTCTACGGTTGGTAATATAATAAGCCGCTGGCCGATAGTGGGATGTGGCAAAAGATCACTATTTTTGAATTGTACGAAAATAGATATAACTGTTGAACGTTTAAGCTACTGTGCTGTTATTGTTAAAGTAAGTGCATAGCGTGCAGGTAAAACGGGATACAGATCCTAAATAAAGCAGCCTTTCCGCTATTCAGGATACCCAATTTGACCATTTAAAATGTTTTGATTATTGGAACAATTGTCAATGTTAGCTACTACCCGTCGTAAACGAAGCAGTGTAGCGAGGTTAACTAAGAACTCAAAGATCTACAAGGCTATCATCCACGCTATCCAGGAGAAGAAAGGTAGTCATATCACATCGCTTGATCTCCGGAAAATCCCCGAAGCTATTGCTGATTTTTTTATTGTTTGTGAGGCTGGCAGCACTACGCAGGTAAAAGCCATCGCCGATTTTGTGGAAGCACATGTCAAAGATGTAACCAATGAGGCGCCGTATCACCACGAAGGTCACCGGGAAGCACAATGGGTTCTGGTAGATTACGTTAATATCGTGGTTCACGTGATGTTGCCCGAGACCCGCAAATTCTACAAATTGGAAGAAATGTGGAGTGACGCTGAGGCCGAAGAGCATAAATAATTTGATTCTTAAGGCCGGATGTTTGATATTGTGTACCGGGAGTTGTCAGAAACCCTGCCATTTCTACAGGTTTTTCGAACAATTTGCCTTCTATAATCCTTAATTAGAAAAACAAGCTGAAGTAAGTACTATATGTCACAGGACGATTCAAGACAGAATGAACGCGGTTTTCCCCGCCTACGCCCGAGAGGTGATGACAATGGCCAGCGCAAAGGTCCGAAATTCAATATCTACTGGGTTTGGGCAATCATATTTGCTGTACTGGTAGCTTTTCAGTTATTCGGTTCTTTTACACCTGATGCCAAAGAGATCGATGAACTGGAGTTTTATCAGATGCTGGAAAAAGGGGAGATTAAAAGCATAACCACGGTCACCAATAAGAACCTTATCAGGATCACCCTCACCCAGGCCGGTTTTCAGAAATACAAAGAGCGGCTGTCTCAAAAATGGCCTGGTGTATCTGAAAAAGGACCTCACTTTGAATTTAAGGTTATCAAAGCCGAAGAGTTCAAAAAGGAGTTGAACGTTTGGTATAAGGATCACACCTCTATCCCGGAGGTTCCCAATAGACCCGCTACGGAAGGAGAATGGTTCACAGGTGTTATCCAATTCCTGCTGCCGTTGGTAATTATTATCCTTATCTGGGTAATGCTGATGCGCAAGATGGGTGGTGGTGCAGGTGGTGGCAGCGGTCCCGGCGGTATTTTCAACATTGGTAAATCAAGGGCTACTCTTTTTGATAAAGGCACCAAGGTAAACATCAACTTCTCCGATGTAGCTGGTCTCGACGAAGCGAAAGTGGAAGTAATGGAGATCGTGGACTTCTTAAAGAATCCCAAGAAATATACTTCTCTGGGTGGTAAGATACCCAAGGGAGCTTTGCTGGTTGGCCCTCCGGGCACTGGTAAAACCCTGCTGGCCAAAGCTATGGCCGGTGAAGCGCAGGTTCCTTTCTTCTCTATGAGTGGTTCCGATTTCGTGGAACTGTTTGTAGGGGTGGGCGCCAGCCGTGTACGTGACCTGTTCAAACAGGCGCGTGAAAAAGCTCCTTGTATCATATTCATCGATGAAATTGATGCTATTGGTCGTGCCCGTGGTAAAAATGCCATGATGAGTAATGACGAGCGGGAAAGCACGCTGAACCAATTGCTGGTGGAAATGGATGGTTTCAGTGGCGAAAGCGGTATCATTGTGCTGGCTGCTACCAACCGTCCTGACGTATTGGACTCCGCATTGTTGCGTCCAGGCCGTTTCGACCGCCAGATCTCTATCGACAAACCCGATCTGAAAGGCCGTGAGCACATCTTTAAAGTGCACCTGAAACCTATCAAGATCTCCGAAAAAGTAGATATTCATAAGCTGGCTGAGCAGACGCCTGGTTTTGCCGGTGCTGATATCGCCAACATCTGTAATGAAGCTGCCCTGATCGCTGCCCGTAAAGGCAAGCAGTCGGTAGAAATGGAAGACTTCCAGGATGCAGTGGACAGGGTGATCGGTGGTTTGGAAAAGAAGAACAAGATCATTTCTCCCGATGAGAAGAAGATCATTGCTTACCACGAAGCTGGCCACGCTATTTGCGGTTGGTTCCTGGAGCATGCTTATCCTCTGCTGAAAGTAACGATCGTTCCAAGGGGGGTAGCTGCATTGGGTTACGCACAATACACGCCTAAAGAGCAATACCTGTATAATACTGACCAGCTGACTGACCAGATCTGCATGACACTGGGTGGTCGCGCCAGTGAAGAGATCTTCTTCGGTAAAATTTCTACCGGTGCGCAGAATGACCTGCAGCAGGTTACCCGCATTGCTTACTCCATGATCACCGTTTATGGTATGAATGAGAAAGTGGGTAATGTAAGTTTCTATGATCCTGCTGCTGAGAACTCTTTCACCAAGCCTTATTCTGAAGAGACTTCCCGCCTGATCGATGATGAGGTAAGAAAGCTGATCGAAGATGCTTATGTTAAGACCAAGGAGTTGCTGACTGAAAAGAAAGCACAGGTAGAAAAGCTGGCTGAAGCATTACTGGATAAGGAAGTATTGTTCCAAAGTGATGTAGAGTCGCTGATCGGTAAGCGTCCATATGGTGAAAAGAAATTGCTGGATGTGGATGGTAATCCTGATCATGGCGCCGAAGGTGGTACCATCAGCGAAGGCGTACCGCCCTACGACAGTAATGTGACCAATCATCCTGCTACCTCTTAAATGTAATTATGAAGATTTCTCCTGCAAGGGAAAGTATTCTAAAGAAAATACGGAAGGCGTTGACCCAGTCAACGCCTCTTCCTTTTCCGCAAAGTGAGGGCAACAGTTCTGTGTTCCAGCCTTCGCAGCAGGAACTGGAAGTGCAGTTTGCCGAGCAGTTCTCCAGGCTCCAGGGCAAGTTTGTTTTTTGTCTAAACCAACAGGAGCTGGCAGTGCAGTTGCAACAGGTATTGGCGCATAATAAATGGGATAAGATCTATTGCCGGGAAGATAAACTGAGAAGTGATCTCTCGGCCGGTGGTTTTACTCATTTCAATCATGGTGATGTGGCCAGTTGTGATGCGGCTATTACCACCTGTGAGTGGCTGGTGGCGCGAACGGGCTCTATCGTCATGAGTGCCGGACAGCAAAGTGGGCGTACGGTGAGTGTTTATGCGCCTGTGCACATCTGTATTGCGTATACCAATCAGTTGGTGTATGATATCCGCGACGGCCTGCAGCAGGCTAAAGAAAAGTATGGCGCCAACCTGCCTTCCCTGATCACTTTTGCTACCGGCCCCAGCCGTACGGCCGACATCGAGAAAACGCTCGTGGTTGGGGTACACGGCCCTAAGGAAGTATACGTATTTCTGGTAGATCAATAATTTATTTAATAGCTGTTATCTTTACGGGATAACTCAAGTATAATGTCTTCTGAAATATATCAACTCTTTGTTTATGGTTCCCTGCTCAGCGGGTTCCACCATCCTGCTTACGGCTATATAAGTCGCTATTTTACGTTGATCGGTCCTGCCAAAGTACAGGGCAAATTGTTTGACATGGGTGAGTACCCGGCGGCCATACCTGTAAATGAGGATGCATGGATAACCGGCGAACTGTACCAGTTGAATAATAAAGAGGAATTTGACTGGGCTTTCCACCAGCTGGACGATTATGAAGGTGTTTTCCCTGAAGATGGTGGAACGCCTTTGTACAGAAGGGAGCCTGTAAACGTGGTGATCAATGAAAAGGATACGCTTGCCTGGATCTACTGGTACAACCAGGATGTGGCTAATAAGCCGTTCATCGCTTCCGGCAGTGTGCTGGAGTATCGTGAGCATAAGGAAAGCAATGGTCAGTCCGGTTTTTTTTAGCATTAACAAACTGTCACCCTGAGCCTGTCGAAGGGTGTTAGTAAAACAATATTTTTTGATGGTGGCTTCAACAAGCTTCAGTCCCGCGGAGCGGGATAAACTCTGACATCATCGACTATCGTTATGAATATTCCCGCTGGTAAAAAGGTATATTTTCTCTCCGATTTTCATCTTGGTGCGCCGGATGCGGCTGCGAGTTTAATACGGGAAAAACAGATCGTGGCTTTTCTCGATGAGATAAAGCAGGATGCCGCGGTGATCTTTATCGTGGGGGATATGTTTGATTTCTGGTATGAATACCGTATCGTAGTGCCCAAGGGTTATGTGCGCTTGCTGGGTAAGCTGGCCGAGATCACTGATGCTGGTATTCCCGTACATTTTTTTGTAGGAAATCATGATATGTGGATGACGGACTATTTTCAAAAGGAGCTGAATATCCCGGTATATTTTGAACCCAAAGAATTTGAATTTAACGGGCAGCATTTCCTGGTGGGGCATGGTGATGGTCTGGGGCCTGGCGATCATGGTTACAAGTTCATCAAGAAGTTATTCAGGAACCCCGTGTGCCGCTGGCTGTTTGGTGTTCTGCCTCCCTCTATCGGAATGGGGATTGCCAATTATATGAGCCGCCGCAGCAGGGCGATGACTGGCCAAACGGATGAAAAATTCTTTGGTGAGGAGAACGAATGGCTGATCATTTACAGCAAGGAAGTGCTGCAAAAGAAGGCTTATAAATACCTTATTTTCGGTCACCGGCACCTGCCTATCGATTTTACGCTCAATAAGGATAGCCGGTATATCAATTTGGGTGACTGGATCCGTTATTATACGTATGCGGTGTTTGATGGTGAAGGGTTGACGCTTCAATCGAGGTATCACGATTTAGAACATAAGATCATCCGTGGTCAATCGGCCAGTTAATGTTTATACGATCTACGATAGGGTTTATTTTTGTAATGGCGTGTGTGGCGTGTGCTGCGCAAACCGGTATAGTTCCGGTTCGTGAAGACACGAACCGGGGCCGCGTGCAGGATTCTTTTTTTGTGCTGCAACGTAAGATACCCGGCGAATTCACAGACTTCACCGTTGACAATCTCGGTAATATTTATGTGTTGAACCAGACGGGGCAGCTGAAGAAGATGGGTCCTGCAGGTGATTCTATTGCTGTATTCAACAACGTACGGCAATATGGCAAGGTGCATTTTATCGATGTTACCAACCCGCTGAAGGTGTTGTTGTATTTTAAGGATTTTGGTACGGTGGTCATCCTCGACCGCTTCCTGAATACAAGGTCCACGCTCGATTTGCGCCGCCAGCAATTGTTTCAGGTAAAGTCTATCGCCCAGGCGTATGACAATAATATCTGGGCTTTTGATGAGTTGGAAAGCAAACTGAAACGGGTGGGGGAGGATGGCCGGATCATTGACCAGAGCAGTGATTTCAGGCTCATTTTCGATTCCACGCCTTCGCCTTCTTTTATTGTAGATCAGAATAAGCTCGTCTATCTCTATGATGCTGCGAAAGGTGTTTACCTGTTTGATTATTATGGCGCATTTAAAAATCGTATCCAGTTGACCGGATGGACGGACTTCTCTGTTATCAATAACACCATCTTTGGCAGGGATGCCAGTATGTTGCACCGCTATGAGATCGGCACATTGAACTGGCAGCAATATCCTATCCCCGCCAGTATGCAAAGTGCCCGGAAGATCAAAATCATGCCTGCGAACTTATATCTGCTGCGCGACAAGCAGTTGGAGATATATACTTATCGTTAAAATTTATCGAAGGCTCTTGTGACGACCCTTCGACAAGCTCAGGGTGACAGTTAACCCAGGGTGACATTGTTATTCCGTTAGCTTGTTTAAATTTGCAGCATGGACAGATTTCTGGATGGCGTTTTTCTCGATAATACGATCCGAAGCTATTTGCTGGTAGGTGGTTCTATACTGTTAGCTCTTTTATTCAAACGTTATCTTTCCCGCTACATTGCCGGTTTGATATACCGTATTATTCACCGGCTTGCCAGTGGTGTCGACAAGAAGTCTTTTGTGAACCTGGTCGTTTCTCCGCTTGAAACTTTCCTCCTGTTGCTCGTATGTATTGTTTCGCTGGATAAGCTCACTTTCCCGAAGCTGTTTGATATTGGCTTGTACAAGATAAGGCTGCACGGTATGATCGATGGAGTGGCCATCATCGTGCTTATTCTAACTTTCATCTGGTTATTGCTGCGCATTATTGATTTTGTGGCGATGATCCTGCAACACAAAGCCGATCTGACACCTGATCAGACCGATAATCAGCTGGTGGTGTTTTTCAAGGATTTCTTCAAGGCGTTGCTGGTGATCATCGGTGTGCTGATGGTGTTGAAGCTGGCTTTTCACTATCCTATTACCAACCTGATCACGGCCCTGAGTATCGGTGGCGCCGCCATTGCACTGGCTACCCGGGAAAGCCTGGAAAACCTGATCGCTTCGTTCATTATATTTTTCGATAAGCCTTTTATGGTGGGCGACCTGGTAAAGGTGCAATCCATTACTGGCACCGTGGAGAAGATCGGTTTGCGCAGCACGCGCATCCGTACTGACCAGAAGACGTACGTGACCATGCCCAATAAGCAGATGGTAGATAGCATCATGGATAACCTTTCGCTGCGTACGCAGCGCCGGGCTTTTGTTCAGCTGGAGTTGAGTAATGACACGCCGCATGATGCAATAGATCAGTTTATCATGCGTATTCAGCATCTTTTGCAGGGGCGTAGTCCTGTGGTGGAAAATTATACTGTGTTTCTATCTGATATTGTTAAGGATACTTATCTCATAAATGTCGAGTTCTTCACGGCTACTATACCTGTTGCTGATTTCAATGCTTTACGGCAGGATACGAACCTCGCTATCATAGCGCTGATGCGGGAAATGAAGATCAAGCTGGCTTCGAAGGAAGCTGTGAGCTTTGAGCTGCGAGCTTCGAGCTAAAAAATGCTGTTTTGGGTATCGCAATTTTTTCTGGGATTTCAGGTGAGTTGAAAGTATAAAGACTTAGGCCGCAAGCTGTATTAAGCTCGCAGCTTATAAAGACGCTTTTATCTCCAGTAAAAATTCTTTTACTTTTTGCAGCGACTGGATCATTTCAAAGCTTTCGCGGCCTTGTTTGTTCTTCTTCAGGAAGTCTTTGGCGCCTTCGATGGTGAGCTTGCGTCGGCGTAACAGGTCGTAGATGAGTTCGAGGTTCTTGATGTCTACCGGCCTGAAATGACGGTCGCCTTTCCTGTTCTTGCGCGGTTGGATAATGTCGAACTCGTTTTCCCAAAAGCGTAATAAGGATTGGTTGACGCCGAACATTTCGGCTACTTCACCAATGGAGTAGTACTGACGTTGGAAGAGCTTTTCGTCGGCTGGAATGTTGACCAGGTCTGCTTCTGCATCCAATGCCTTGAGGGATTTCCGGCCACGGGTAGATTTTTTTACTACCGGTTTGGCGGGTGTGGCAACAGCCACCTCCGGCTCTGGTATTGGCGCTGGCGCCTGCTCTTCTACGGGTGTTTCTGCAGACTTCAGGGACTTTACCCTTACGCCTACAGAGGCATTTTCCTGCGGTTGTCCTTCGGAAAAATCAAAGGTTATCTGGGAGAGGTTTTTTGAATCCATAGTTATTGAATGGGTCGCGGTTATTTCATAACAAATATCGTGCAGTAAAACTACGAAGGTTTAAAGAGTGGTAAAAACCGGGTCGAAAAGGTGGCCAAAAATGGGTGTTTCAGTGGTTCAAAAACAAGGTGTTAAACGGTGAAAAAAGGTGCATAAAATGGGCCTCCAAAAGCGGCCAAAAGCCTTAATTTTCGTACATTTGCCGGAATCAACATTCTTAACTTACACAAGCATTTTCACAAGCATTTATGGCTACAGAAACCAATGAAATTCTTACCCCCGCCACCAATGGATATGGAGCAGATAGTATACAGGTGCTGGAGGGTTTGGAAGCGGTACGTAAGCGTCCTGCCATGTATATCGGAGATATTGGCGAAAAGGGCCTGCACCACCTGGTATATGAGGTCGTGGACAACTCGATTGACGAGGCGCTTGCCGGATATTGTAAAAATATTGTTGTAACGATTCATGAGGACAACTCTATTTCTGTAATAGATGATGGTCGTGGTATCCCGACAGGTATCAATACAAAGGAAAAGAAAAGTGCGCTTGAGATTGTAATGACGGTGTTACATGCCGGTGGTAAGTTCGATAAAGATACTTACAAGGTTTCCGGTGGTTTGCACGGTGTGGGTGTGAGTTGCGTAAACGCATTGAGTACCCTCCTGCATGTAACAGTGCAACGTGAAGGAAAGATATTCGAGCAGGAATACCGTATCGGCGTTCCCCAGTATCCTGTACGTGAGATTGGTGAATCAGATAAAACCGGTACTACTGTTCACTTCTGGCCCGATACCAGCATTTTCACGGTAGGCGTTTATAAGAAAGATATTCTTGAAGGCCGTTTGCGTGAGCTGGCTTACCTGAACAAGGGAATCCGCATCACCCTGAATGACCTGCGTGAGATGGAAGAAACAGTGGAAGGTGTTGAGGGTGGTACTTATTCCAAAACCTTTTATAGCGAAGGTGGTATCACCGAGTTTGTTGCCATGCTGGACAAGAACGCCGGCAGGAACAACCTCATCCCACAGATCATCTACGTGGAAGGCCGCGATGAAAAGAGCAATGTAGCGGTAGAAGTGGCACTTACTTACAACGACAGCTACAACGAGCATATTTACTCATACGTAAACAACATCAATACCATCGAAGGTGGTACCCACGTTTCCGGCTTCCGCCGTGCGTTGACGCGTATGTTCAAATCATACGGCGACCGGGAGAACCTCTTCGAGAAGGCCAAGGTAGAGATCGAAGGTGATGACTTCCGTGAAGGTCTTAGCGCCATCATTTCTGTGAAGGTGCCTGAGCCGCAGTTTGAGGGTCAGACGAAGACCAAACTGGGCAACAGTGATGTAATGGGCGTTGTGGACAGCACAGTATCCAAAGTGCTGGAGAAATACCTGGAAGAAAATCCCAAGGAAGCCAAGAATATAATATCCAAGGTAATCCTGGCGGCACAGGCCCGTGCTGCGGCCCGCAAGGCCCGTGAGCTGGTACAGCGTAAGAGCGTACTGAGCGGTGGTGGCCTGCCGGGTAAACTGGCCGACTGTTCTGATCGTGATCCTGAGCGCTGTGAGTTGTTCCTTGTCGAAGGTGACTCAGCGGGTGGTACTGCCAAGCAGGGCCGCGACCGCTCGTTCCAGGCCATCCTGCCACTGCGTGGTAAGATCCTGAACGTGGAGAAGGCGATGGAGCACAAGATTTACGAGAACGAGGAAATCCGCAATATGTACACCGCCCTGGGTGTTACGGTGGGTACGCCTGAAGACCCCAAGGCGCTGAACCTGGCCAAGCTCCGCTACCACAAGCTCATCATCATGACCGATGCCGACGTGGACGGTAGCCACATTGCTACGTTGATCCTGACCTTTATTTACCGCTACATGGCTCCGCTGGTAGAGCAAGGCTATGTATACATTGCCCAGCCACCACTGTACCTCGTGAAGAAAGGAAAGGATCAGGCTTATGCCTGGAATGAAGAGCAACGTAAAGGATGGGTAACGAAATTCGGGGCCGGTAAAGAAGACAGCGTAAACATTCAGCGTTACAAAGGTTTGGGTGAAATGAATGCAACCCAGCTGTGGGATACCACCATGAATCCTGATTCACGCACCCTGAAGCAGGTAACGATCGAGAGTGCTGCCGAAGCTGATCGTATTTTCAGCATGCTGATGGGAGATGAAGTAGCGCCCCGCCGCGAATTCATCGAAAGCCACGCGAAGTACGCGAAGCTGGATATATAGAACGTGAAAAGATATCCTTAATAATACTTAGAATAAAAATCCCCCTCAGCTATTGACTGGGGGGATTTTTATTCTAAGCACAGGCCAAGACAGTATGCCCGGTTATTTTGTTTCGATAATGTAGAATCTTAAAATTTTGTCCCCGACATTGGTAACGCTGTGGGTTGCTCCCTTTGCCCAGAAAGTACCATCTGTGGTCATTTTTTCTGTTTTTCCGTTTTTTACTGCTGTGTACAGGTGTTTATCTGCCTGATAGGTTTCTATTACAACGGTTTTGTCAGACTCAATGGTTTTTACTTTGGCATCGGTTAATAGAATGGTTGCATGATTGCCGTGTGTATGGTTACCTGTACCGCATACATCTTGCCCTGGTTTACTGATGTATTCTGTGATCTTTACCTTATCGTTGTCCAGCAATACCTTGCTGGTTTGTGCATGGGTAGCAAACGATCCCAGGCACAGCATAATAGTGATCGTGAGTGAAAGCTATTTCATACAATTGTTTTTTGTGATTATACATGTTGTTCTCCTCATAAAAGTACCCTTGTGGCGGGAAGGAGGGTTTGCTGTGGTGTTCAATTATATTGCTGAGGGAACTAACAGTAGTCATCAAGTAGTTTTTGCTGCCTGCCTGAAATGCAGCGGCGAGTTGCCGAATTTTTCCTTAAATACTTTGCTGAAATGCGTAGTGTTGCCGAATCCGCTTTCAAAGGCGATTTCGTTAACGGGCTTATTTGTGCTGTTGAGCAGCAGGCCGGCATAATCAAGCCTTTTCTGTATGAGCCATTTGCCGGGCGTAGTTTTATAGATAGCGGAAAACTCTCTTTTAAAAGAAGCGATGCTGCGCCCCGCTATCTTTGCATAATCTGATAAGGATAGGTTGTACGTGTAATTGGCCTCCATTATTTCCTGTAAAGGTTGTTTGCTACAGTCTGTGATATGGCCAACCCACGTAAGTAGCGAATGATTGGTAGGATTGATAAGAAGGTTAAACAACAATTCCTTGAACTTTAGCTCTACAAGTGATTCCGGAGGGGGCGGGCTCTGTACAAAGTAGGGTAGCATGGAGTGAAAAAAGCTGCGTGTAGTATCGTTCACATCGAGGGCAATCATTTGGGTGCCGGGTAATGCCTCACCTGCTTTCATTGCCATATTGCTGCGGTACTCTTTCAGGAATGTTTTCAGGAAGTCTTCGGTCATGAAAAATACCAGTACGCACCAACCTTCTGCCGGTTCTTTTTCTGCTATCCACCCACCTTTTTTGGCAAACACACATTTGCCGGCTGTCATGTCATAGCTTTCACCGGGAAGGTGGAATATGCGTTTCCCCTGTAATACATAAGCAATGTAGCAATGGGTGCTGAACAGGTCCTGTTTGATGGCTTCCTGCGGACAATCGTATTGGGTAAAAAGG
Organism: Niastella sp.; assembly: GCA_017744515.1. Taxonomy (GTDB): domain Bacteria; phylum Bacteroidota; class Bacteroidia; order Chitinophagales; family Chitinophagaceae; genus Paraflavitalea. Next base: position 55,378 of record JAGIBF010000032.1, on the reverse strand, counting down.
AAATGTTTTCCCTGGAGTTGTTTAAAATACTGAGGATGCTCCCTGATGGTTTCGTATAGATCGATGATCATGGAGGTTCATTTCTCTAAATGTACCTTTTTTCGCAGAACTTTTATTTGCCTAAAAGATCAAATTGATTGCTGTACGTATCAGGGTAGTAAAGCAAAATGGCCCTATTTGAACTTGCCGATCACCTTGTCCATCGCCTGCACAATGTAATCGTTGTACAGGTTGCCGATGCTTCCTTCATGGGTGTGATGCAGTTGTTTCTTATAGTCGAATGTGAATGTGCCTTTTTCAATGTCGTTGCCTACCTGCTTGTAAGCATCGCGGAAGGGGATGCCTTTGTTCACCAACTCGTTCACAGCTTCCACGCTGAACAGGTATTTGTATTTCGCATCATCGAGGATGTTTTCTGTTACCGTCATGTTCGACAGCATGAGGCCCGTCATCTGCAGGCAATCTTTCAATGTTTCGATAGCCGGGAACAGGATCTCTTTGGTGAGCTGCAGATCGCGGTGGTAGCCGGAGGGCAGGTTGTTGACCAACAGGGTCAGCTCGTTGGGGGTACCTTGTATGCGGTTGCATTTGGCGCGGATGAGCTCAAACACGTCAGGATTCTTTTTATGGGGCATAATGCTGCTGCCGGTAGTCAGCTCCGACGGGAAGGAGATAAACCCGAAATTCTGGTTTATATACAGGCAACAGTCCATTGCCAGGCGGCTGAGGGTGGCAGCCACGGCGCTGATGCCGGTAGCCACTACACGTTCTGTTTTGCCACGGCTCATCTGGGCGTATACGGAATTGGCATTCAGGGCGCCAAAATGCAGCAGTTCGGTGGTGCGGGTACGATTCAGGGGGAAGGAAGAACCATAACCGGCACCACTGCCTAATGGGTTTTTATTGGCCACTGCGTAGGCGGCGGCCAACAGTTCCAGGTCGTCTACCAAACCTTCAGCGTAGGCGCCTAACCACAGACCAAACGATGAGGGCATGGCAATCTGGAGATGGGTATATCCCGGTAATAAGTGATGTTTGAATTTTTCGCTTTGTGCAATGAGCAGGTCGAACAGTTGTTTTACTTCTTCCTTCACTGCCAGTACTTCTGCACGCAGGTACAGTTTGATGTCTACCGCCACCTGGTCATTACGGCTGCGGCCACTATGTATCATTTTGCCGGCTTCTCCAATGCGCTGGGTGAGCAGCAGCTCTACCTGTGAATGCACATCTTCCACGCCGTCTTCGATAATAAACTTGCCTTCAGCAATTTCCTGTTGTATCGTTTGCAAGCCTTTTACGGCTTTGGCTGCATCTTCTTTGCTCATCAGGCCTACTTCTCCCAGCATGGTTACATGGGCAATAGAACCTTCTACATCATACTTCGCCAGCAGAATATCAAATTCCTTATCTCTTCCTACTGTGAACTTTTCAATCTGTGCTGAGACAGCAGTGTTTTCTTTTTGCCAGAGCTTCATAATACCTGGTTTAAAAGTTGGATGTACAATTCAATGCCTTCTTTGATCTCGTCTACATAAATAAATTCATCTGCCGTGTGGCTGCGGGCGGAATCGCCAGGACCCATCTTAAGTGTTGGGAAAGGCATCAGGGCTTTATCGGATGTGGTGGGCGAACCGTAGTATGACCTGTTGAGCGCGATACCTGCTTTGGTAAGCGGGTGGTCGAGCGCAATAGAAGTAGAGCGTAGACGTGTGCTACGGGGCTGTACTTCGCACTGTACGTTGGCTCGGATCACTTCCAATACTTCTTCGAATGTATATAGTTCATTTACCCGCACGTCTACTACAAACTTGCACTGGGCGGGCACTACGTTGTGTGCTTTGTTGTCGGTTTCGATAACAGTCACCGTCATTTTCACCGGCCCCAGTAGGTCAGATACTTTGGGGAACTGGTAATTGCGGAACCATTCTATATCGGCCAGGGCTTTGTAGATGGCATTTTCGCCTTCATTGCGGGCGGCATGACCAGCCTTGCCATGCGAGAGGCAATCCAGCACCATCAGGCCTCGTTCGGCCACTGCCATCTGCATTTGAGTGGGTTCGCCTACGATACCACTGTCGATCACAATATGGCTTTGTGTTTCCTGTAAGGCAGGCAACAGTGCTTCAATGCCATTCTTGCCGGAGATTTCTTCTTCGGCAGAAGCGGCCAGCAGCAGGTTGTATTTCAGATCGGTGCGGTCGTTGTAATACAGGAAGGTACTGATGAGTGATACCAGTGGTCCGCCTGCGTCATTACTGCCGAGGCCAAATAATTTACCGTCTTTTTCAATAGGAGTAAACGGATCAAGGGTATAGCCTTTATTGGGCTTTACCGTATCGTGGTGTGAGTTGAGAATGATGGTACGCTTGGCAGGATCGAAGTGCTGATTAACGGCCCATACATTGTTGAGGTACCTGTTGGACTTTATGTTATGTTGCTGCAGGAATTGCTCCAGTATAGCAGCCGTTTGGTCTTCTTCTTTACTGAATGAGGAAGTAGCGATCAATTGTTTGAGTAAAGCGATCGCGTTCTCCTGTAATATGGTTATACGGTCACTGCTCATTGATAATGGTTGTACCGGCTGAACCGGTTATTAATTGTTGTAGCTGCTCTGCTTTTCCGATGATCACTTTCTTTACGCCACTGTTCAGGGCAGCAAAGGCATTGTCCAGCTTGGGGATCATGCCTGCAAATATCTTTTGTTCAGCTTTCAATTGCCGATAATAGGATGGGTTGATAGAACCGATCACCGTGCTGTCATCGTTGGCATCAAGCAGTACGCCGCTTTTCTCAAAGGAATAGATCAGCTGGACATCGAAGTGGCCGCTCAATCCCTTGGCAGTTTCCTGGGCAATGGTGTCGGCATTGGTGTTCAGCAATAATCCTTGTTTATCGTGGGTAATGGGCGCCAATACGATGGCGAGGTTTTGATCGAGCAGGGCTTTGAGCAGTGGGGCATTCACACTGTCCACATCGCCAACAAAGCCGTAGTCGAGCGTGGGGTGCACTCTTTTATGTGCCTGGATCACGTTGCCATCGGCGCCGCTGAGACCAATGGCGTTGGCGCCACGGGCCTGTAATTGGGCCACCACGTTTTTATTGATGTAGCCGGCATATACCATCGTCACGATCTTCAGTGTCTCTGCGTCGGTAATGCGGCGGCCATCGACCATTTGCTGGGGAACTTTCATCTCTTCTGCCAGGCGGGTAGCCAGTTTGCCACCACCGTGGATCAGGATTTTCTTTCCCGGCAGGGCTGCAAAGGAAGTAAGGAATGCAGCCAGCTTTGCTTCATCATCTATAATGTTACCACCAATCTTGACAACGAATAACTTTTCCAAAAGCGTTGTTTAATAGTTTGCTTTGAGGATTTCACTAAGTACGGCTTGTGCTGCCCACACGCGGTTGGAAGCTTCCTGTGTAACGATGCTGTTGGGACCATCGAGGATCTCATCGCTCAGTTCCACGTTTCTTCTTACCGGCAAACAGTGCATTACTTTGGCGTTGTTGGTAAGGGCCAGCTTCTGGTTGGTGAGCATCCAGGCCGGATCATTGGTATAGATGCGGCCATATTCATTGTTGAAGGTGCTCCAGTTCTTCACGTATACAAAGTCGGCGCCTTTGAGTGCCTCGTCCTGGTTGTGTGTGATGGTAGCGCCGTTGGTGAACTGGGTGTCCAGCTCATAATCTTCGGGATGGGTGATCACGAAGTCGGCTTGTCCCCAGGCATTGATCCACTGTGAAAAGCTGTTGGCCACGCATTGTGGTAACGGCTTTACGTGGGGCGCCCAGGTGAGCACGATCTTGGGGCGTTTAGGAATTGCCTGCTGACTGGCGAGTATTTCATTGATGGTTATAACATCTGTGAGGCTCTGCAAGGGGTGCAGGGTAGCGCTTTCCAGACTTACTACCGGTATGCCGGCGTATTTGATGAATTGTTTAATGAACAGCTCGCTGTAATCATCTTCACGATTCTTCAAGGAGGGGAAGGTACGGATGGCGAGGATGTCAAAGTACTTGCCCATGATAGGCGCAGCGTCTTTCACATGCTCTACGGTGCTGCCGCTCATGATGGCTTCTTCTTCGAACTCCAATGCCCAGCCTTCCTGGCCTACGTTGAACACGATGGCTTCCATGCCCAGGTTTTGTGCAGCGATCTGGGTACTAAGGCGGGTACGCATACTGGGATTGAGGAACAACAAACCGATGCGTTTATGAGCGCCAAGCGATTTGTCTTTTAACGGATCTGCTTTGTAACTTAATGCCTTTGCTACGAGGTCTTTGATGTTGTCAACATCCTGTACCGAAATAAAGTTTCTCATCCCAGTCTGCGATTTTTAAGTGTTAACGGCTGTATGTTTAGTGTGCGGGCGCCAATACTGCTACTTCTTCTTTTACGGCTTCGAGGAACTGATCGGCATCTTTCTTCGTCAGTGCCAGTGAAGGCAGCAAGCGTATCACATTGGGCTTTGCTTCACCAGTAAATATCTTGTGCTTCCACAGCAGGTTTTTTTTCAGGTCCTTCAGTTCTTCCGGCACATCGAATCCGATCATCAGGCCATAACCTCTTACGTTCTTCAGCTCGGGGATAGCTTTCAGCTGCTCCATGAGGTAGTTGCCTACTTCAGCCGCATTGGCGATCAGGTTCTCTTTTTCTATTACTTCCAATACTGCCAGTGCTGCAGCGCAAGCGAGGTGGTTACCACCGAAGGTGGTGCCCAGCATGAAGTGTTTGGCTTGTATTTTCGGCGCGATGATGATACCTGCAACAGGGAAACCATTTCCCATGCCTTTGGCCATGGAATAGATATCTGCATTTACACCAGCGTAATCCTGGGAGAAGAATTTACCACTTCTGCCATAACCACATTGTACGCTGTCGGCAATAAACACAGCGTTATACTGATCACACAGTTGCCTGATCTTTTGCAGGAAGGAAACGGAGGCTACGTTGATACCGCCTACGCCTTGTATGCCCTCGATGATCACAGAAGATATTTCATTGCCTTGTGCTTTGAAGCAGGCTTCCAGTGAAGCCTCATCATTGAAAGGCAGGAAGATTACATTGTTTGTTTGGTTCACCGGTGCTACAATCGACGGGTTGTCGGTGGCAGCTACAGCGAGCGAAGTCCTTCCGTGGAATGCTTTCTTGAAAGCAATGATCTTTTTGCGGCCATTGTAGAAGGAGGCCAGCTTCAGTGCATTTTCATTGGCTTCAGCGCCTGAGTTGCACAGGAAGAGTTGATAATCTTCCTTACCGGAAACCTTGCCCAGCTTAGTGGCCAGTTCTTCCTGCAAGGGTATTCGTATAGAGTTGGAATAGAAACCTACTTTATTGAGTTGCTCGGTAAGTCGCTTAACGTAGTGAGGATGGGTATGGCCAATAGATATTACCGCATGACCGCCATACAGGTCAAGGTATTGTTCGCCGTTTGCATCCCATACGTTGGAGCCCTGGGCTTTTACGATGGTGATGTCGTTGATAGGATAAACGTCAAATAACTTCATGGTCTACTTTTGGTGCTGCGAGCTGTGAGCCGCGAGCTGCGAGCAAAAGGCTCGAAGCTCATAGCTCGCGGCTCGTAGCTATTTTAAAAATAATTAGCCTTGAGTTTGAGCCCGGCGCATTCATCGAGGCCAAACAGCAGGTTCATGTTCTGCACGGCCTGTCCTGATGCGCCTTTCAGCAGGTTGTCGATGATAGAATGCACCACCAGCTTGCTACCTACTTTTTCCAGCTGAATGATACACTTGTTAGTGTTCACCGCCTGCTTTAAAAAGATAGGTTGACTGCTTACTACGGTAAATGGATGACCGCTGTAAAAATCCCTGTACAGGTCATTCAATTCTTGTTCGGTAAGGTCACAATCCAGTTGTGAGCTGATGAAGATACCGCGGGTAAAGTCACCTCTCCAGGGAACGAAGCTCACATCGATCTGGCCTTGGGGTTGCAGTTGCAGGAGCGATTCACCAATTTCATTCAGGTGCTGATGGTTCAGTGTTTTGTAGGCCTGGATGTTGTTGGCCCTCCAGCTGAAATGAGAAGTAGATGAAAGGCTTTGTCCTGCGCCGGTAGAACCAGTGATGCCAGTGGTATACACATGGTTCAGCAAACCTGCTTTGGCCAGTGGCAATAAGCCAAGCTGGATAGCAGTGGCAAAACAACCAGGGTTAGCTACATTGGATGCCGTTCTGATCTTATCCCTGTTCAGCTCGGGCAGACCGTATACGAAGCTACGAGCTTCGAGCTGCGAGCTGCGAGAAAGACGGAAGTCTTGTGACAGATCGATCACCTTGATCTTCTCATCGATGGGATTCTCTGCGAGGAACTTTTTGGCTTCGCCATGGCCTACGCACAGGAATATTACATCTACATCCTGGCTCAGTTCGCCGGTGAATTGCCAATCGGTTTCGCCTACGAGGTCTTCATGTACGGAATAAACGGGCTTTCCGGCATTGCTGCGGCTATGAATAAAAGAAACAGCTACATACGGGTGATTAACCAACAAACGGATCAGTTCACCACCGGTATAACCTGCTCCTCCAACGATACCAACTTTAATGTTTTTACTCATAATGTTACATTTTGGGCCAGAGGCCCGGGAATAACCTTACTCGCCAGAGGCGAGCGAGTGTCGAAAAGAAGGGCTGACCTCCTACTTCTTACTTCTTGTTTTCCTCCTTCACTGAGGTCCAGATCGAAGTCTGGTTGCCGAATATCTTGCTGAACCCGCGAACATCTTCGCCGGTAAAGCCGGTATTCATCTCTCCGTATTTGCCAAACTTGCTGCTCATCAGATCGTAGGGTGATTCGATACCAATCACCTGGAAGCGATAAGGTAACAGTTGTACAAATACTTCGCCTGTTACATTTTGTTGTGCATTTTCCAGGTATGCCTCGATGTCACGCATCACGGGATCCATGATCTGTCCTTCGTGCAACCAGTTGCCATAGAACTGAGCCAACTGGTCTTTCCAGTTCAATTGCCATTTGGTGAGCACGTGCTTTTCGAGGGCATGATGTGCTTTCAGGATCACCATAGGAGCGGCGGCTTCAAAGCCTACACGTCCTTTAATACCAATGATGGTGTCGCCTACGTGAATGTCGCGGCCTACACCGTATGGGCCTGCAATGGTTTGCAGGTATTGAATGGCTTCTGTAGGATGGCCAAATGATTTGCCGTTGACAGCTTTCAGTTCTCCTTTTACAAAGCTCAGTTTTACTTCTTCGCTACCGGTTTTGGTAACCTGTGTAGGCCATGCTTCTTCGGGCAACATGCCTTTGGATGAAAGGGTCTCTTTACCTCCTACACTCGTTCCCCACAATCCCTTGTTGATAGAATACATCGCTTTGGCGAAATTCATATCCACGCCTTTTCCTTTCAGGTATTCGATCTCTGCTTCACGGCTCAGCTTCAGGTCGCGGATGGGGGTGATGATCTCCACGCCGGGGATCATGATGTGGAAGATCATATCGAAACGTACCTGGTCGTTGCCGGCGCCGGTGCTACCGTGTGCTACGGCATCTGCTTTCAGCTTTTGCACGTGCTCGGCAATATGTACGGCCTGGCTCAACCTTTCGGCGCTCACGCTCAGAGGATACGTATTGTTCTTCAACACATTCCCATAGATCAGGTACTTGATGATACGGTCGTAGTAGGATTGAACGGCATTAACAGTCGTATGTGTTTTAACACCCAGTTTGTAAGCATGGGCTTCGATCTGCTTTAATTCTTCTTCACTGAAGCCACCGGTGTTAACGATGATGCTATGTACTTCATAACCTTTGTCTTCACCCAGGTACTTTACACAAAACGAGGTATCAAGTCCGCCGCTGAATCCTAAAACTATTTTTTTCATTGCTGATGTATGGAAGTTATGATTGATGATTATAAGTTGAAAAAGTAGTGCAGTAATGAACGCTTCCTGCTCACGGTTATCATTTTAGGATTGTGATCATCCTTGTGGTCTTTCTTCAGGAAAGGTTGCAGGAGTTTCCATTGCTTGATGCGCAGTAAGCGCTCCAGCATGCCCTTCTTCTCTTCGAAGAATTGTTTGGTTTCTTCCGGCTCGTAGTGATCTTTGGGATCATAGAGCATGGCGGTACACATACAGTTCTTCCTTTCCTTGCTCATCAGGATCTCGTAGTTCACACAGCTTTTGCAGCCGGCCCAGAAGGCCTCGTCCTGTGTAAGCTCGGAATAGGTAACTGGCTCATAGCCCAACTCGCTGTTGATCTTCATAACTGCCAGACCAGTGGTAAGCCCGAATATCTTGGCTTCAGGGTATAGCTTGCGGCTCAGTTCGAAGATCTTCTTCTTGATCATTTTGGCTACACCGCCCTTTCTGAAAACAGGCGATACGATGAGGCCGGAATTGGCTACATATTCGCCATGGCTCCAGGTTTCGATATAGCAAAAGCCTGCCCATATGCCATCCTGGTTGAAGGCGATCACCGCTTTCCCTTCGCGCATTTTCTGTTTGATATAATCCGGCGAGCGCTTGGCGATGCCGGTGCCACGTGCTTTGGCAGAAGATTCCATCTCGTCGACAATAATCTGTGCGAAGTCGAGATGACTTTCATTGGCTACAAGTATCTGGAATTGATGTTGCGTTTCCATTGTTTTTGACAAGACTATAAGAATGTGAACAAATGCAGCGGACGACACTGCGAGAGACACGAATCCCCGGTTGGGGCATAGTTCCGAAAAAAATAGGGGATACTATGGTAAATGAGTATCAACGTCGTACCCTGACGGGAACAGGACGACTAACAAAAACTGTACGGAGCTGTACAGCAAAAACCCCACGCACTATAGTAATAACGCTTTGCGCTACTACATCAGCGAGTATTATGGTGAGATTTTTTTGCATTTCAAATGTGAATATGCTGTTGATTCAAATGCTTTTGACACCGCAAAGAAAAACATTTTTTACAATGTGGGGGGATTTTTACTGTAAAATTTTCGCTAAATACGTAAAAACCAGGGAACAAGCGTTCGTGAACACCTGGTAGGTACTCCTGGGCTCATTCAAGCGGGTTGAGTAGCTACTTTTATTGGTAATCTTCTCATTATGATAGGGTCACCCTGGGGGTATTATAGGCTTTTAACCCTACAAAAACCCTAAGAAAACCCCAGGATGACCCTAAGATGACCCCAGGATGAAGGTTGGAGGAGGCTTTGAAGCCCCTTTTAACGGACTTGGGTAGATTCATTTACCGGTTCCGATGGTAATAGGCGTGCCTGGAAGAGGATTTAGCAAGATAGAGCGCACAACGTCAGGCCGTTGCATGCGGATGAGGTGGCCGGCATTGGGCAGAAAGATGAAGTTGGCCGGCTTGCCCTGCAATACCTTTTTAGCATAGTCGATGTTGGCAGGCTCGATGATATCGTCTGCACCGCCTTGCACCACCGTCACCGGGATGGAGAGTTTTTGCCATTCGGGCGCCAGCAGTCTCAGTTCATCGGCATGGGAGAACTTCTCGTCGGTAGCGCTTTTGAGGAAGCGGGGGAAGAAGATGTAAGGAAAACCACTTTGGACCCAGGGGTGAAACCACCAGAATTTTTCTATGTCAGGGTCTATGGCGGCAGCCAGCATCACCAGGTGGTTGAACTCGCCAGGGTATAGCAGCGCCACCTTGGCGGCGATTGGAGCGCCATAGGAGCTGCCCATCACTACGCCCGGCTGATGCGACCGGTTGAGTCGAAGGGCTTCATGAATGATGGTAGCCTGGGTAGTGATGGAGGTAACAGACTTGCGCTTGTTCCTGAAGCGGGACTTATGGTAACCGGGCCGGTCGACGGCTATGAGGTGAAATTTCTTTTGGAGAACAGGATCGTCGAGCAGGATGCGGCTGCCATACCAGGCACCGGGTGCTCCATGGATCATCAGCAGGGGCGGCAGGGTGTCGGCGCCGGTAGTGGCGCAAAACAACGAGGCCGAATCATTTTGTATGGTAAAGAAGGTAGGCTTGACGGGCTTGTTGGCGTAGTATTTTTTAACCTGCTTGTCGGTCATCACCCAACGGCGAAAACAGCCCGAGCAAAATAGCCAGGCTGTTAGCAGTATGAAAATGTATTTCGCAGATGCCATCATTCAAATCTAAACAAATGTGACTGGCTTCCGTTGATCGGGTGATTAAGTATTTCTAAAAAAACAATGCCTGCCGTATTGTGTCAGGCTGAGTCCCGCAAAGCGGGATAGACTTTGACGAAGCCGTTTGAGAAACACTTCGACGGGCTCAGTGTGACAGGTTGATTACCATACTGGTTTCTATTCTCTGATCGACGGTTGTATTTTCAGCACCTGATGAATGATGGTAGCGAGGTAATTGCCCAACAGTTCATACTTATAGATGTAGTTGTTGTTTACTTCTTCCAGCATCTTTTCGAATAACCGGCGGATATGACTCCCCTGGGCTGGATTTAAAAAATATACCGGGCTGGTCCCTTTCTTGAACATGGGCAGTGATTGCAGCATATCGTGCATACCGGCAGAAAGAAAAGCCGGGTTAAAATAGCAGGCGAACCCGGCTTGTTTTTTCGGCAATGGTTCGCCTGCTAATGGCCCCTGCGGATTGCAAAAGCGTAATGTGCTCACTGCTCCCGGTGTATTACCTGCAATCAGGCTGATGGCATGGTATCCCGTTCTCTGCTGGTGAAGGACTGCATTGTCTATCTCTTCCAACCTGCACACATAGAATTGTCTTGCGGGGCTCATGCCTCAGCTGCCTGGGGTTCAAAAGCTGTTGACACGGTCACAGATTTCCAGTCTTCCAGTTCCTGGCGAACGGAGTTGATCTTGTTGTACGCCATGTTGTATGCATCACTGCCGAGGAACAAATGCAAGGGGGGATTTTGAGATTCTGCTACCTGAATCATTGCAAGCGCTGCCTTGTCGGGATCGCCCAGTTGATTGCCATTGATCGTACTCTGGTGCAGCGCTTGTGATTCTCTTACTTCCTTATATGCCTCGATTGGATTTTGAGGAAGCCCCAGTGAATCGGATGAAAGGAACTGTGTTCTGAAGTAACCGGGAGAAACGATGGTAGCTTTGAGGCCAAACGATTTGATCTCTGTCGATAAAGATTCTGTCAATCCTTCTACAGCAAACTTGGTAGCGCAATAAATGCCAAAGCCGGGGAAGGTGCCGAGGAATCCACCAATAGAAGAGATATTGAAGATATGGCCCGACTGCTGTGCACGTAAATAAGGCAGCACTTTGCGGATCACATTCAACGTGCCAAATACGTTGATGTCGAAGTTCTTTCTTGCTTCTGCATCCGACAGTTCTTCCAGTCCACCGATGAGTCCATAACCTGCATTGTTTACCACCACGTCTATCTGACCAAACTGGTTAACGGTTTCATCGATTCCTTTTTGAACGCTTGATTCGCTGTTGAGGTCAACACCGAGGGGCAGAAAATTGTCATTGTCGCCCACTGCTATTTGTAATGCTGACTTATCCCTGGAAGTGGCCGCTACGGTATAACCTTTGGCCAGTAATTGTTGAACGAGTGCCAGGCCGAGTCCCTTGGAAGCGCCTGTAATAAACCATACTTTTTTCTGTTTCATGATCTGTTTTGTTTTGATAGAACAAAGCTACGATGCCGTGGAGCCCTTGCTATTACGCTATCCAAAGCAATACTTACGAAATTCAAACCTGAATATCACGCTGAGCTTGTCGAAGCGTTTAAGGCAGCCTTCGACGGCCCTTCGACAGGCTCAGGGTGACAAGAAAATTTATTTTCAGGGCTCGTGTGTAATGTGTTTTGCTGCGGCATCCATACTATAGAATATCCCTTTTCCACCAAATCGAAGTGCATGAGACGATTGCTACTCGTATCATTTTTATTGCCGGTATTCGCTGTAGCGCAGGAAGTGAAGCCTGTGCTGTCGAAAGATTACCTGGACCTCATCAGCAAGGACAGCCTTCCCTGGAGTAAATCCATTATTACAGATACTACCAATAGCATTCGGAAATCTCTTTTTCGAAAAATCAATTTCTATGATGGGTTTTCCCGTGTTCAGAAAGTGATCATCAGAAAAGATGGCGTGTACCTGAAGCCTGCTTATGCCAGGAGATTGGTGATTGGTGGCAGTATCAGCAGTACTGCTGCTATCAAACATGCCAACCGGATGCCCCGCTTGCAATCGGGTTATGTACAGGGGCGGTCTCAAAATGGAATGCTGCAATGGCGCGGGCCTGAAACGAATGAACTGTTTAGTTATGGACCAGCAATAAGCGATCTTGAGTTTGATAATAGCAATTATGTTTATGATGTGAATGGCAGGCTGGTGCCGGCAGGAACAGGTAGTGGTAAAAAAGCCAATGCCTATGATAATGATATTATCCGTACCGGTTCTTTCTTTGAACAGGGCCTCACCGCAAAGGCCAGATACCTGGTGAATGGTGCAAGAGTATTGACTGCCACTGTACGGCTGGGCCAGAGCACTGAAAACCTGGTGATCAGCAATAATAAGAATACAACGCATAACTTCTCAACGTCTCTCGAAGCCTACGCCAGCAATCTGACATTTACCGGCGGCTACACAACGATCAGGGATAGAATATCTAATAATAACCGTTATGGGTTTTTGAACAGGACTTACCAACAATCGTTGCTTACGCCTGTCAGTTTCGACAATGGACAGGGCTACGTATTGGGCATGGGGCAAAGAAGCTATAGTGTGATGGGTGATAATCCCTTGTTCCTGTTGAAAGATGATAATAATTCATTCGGACAATTACATCAAACCGGCAGCGTAGGCGTAGAAAAAAAGTATGGGAATCTGAGGTTTAAAATGTTGCACTCTATCGAGTCGTTGCGGCAGAATGGTGATGAGGTATATAAAGTTGGTACAGCCGGTTTTCCGGATGGTCGGGCTGTTGCCCGTAAAAAGAATGACGCCAATTATCAGTTGACTGCTGAAGCAAGTATGACCCATCATTTTTATCCCTTCGATGGCACAGCAGGCATGGTCTATTACTATGGCGCCAATAAAACCGATATAGGTTACCAGCCTGGCATATGGTATCATTATCAGCGTTCTTCACACGACATATCGTTGTATTATCAGTTAAAGAAAGAGAGCTATAATATAAACTATGGTGTGAACCTGCTGAATAAGATGTATGCTTCCAATACAAGCACAAAGGATAATTTTTTTCTTCCCAATATTATGGCCTTTGTGACCATTGATGACCTGTTCGATGTGCAATCGTTGCGATTGAAGGTAGTGGGTGCCTATAATCGCCTGGTGAGTGAATTACCCATCGACAAATCATTTGCTGCTTTGAACTTACTGCAATATTCTACGGAACAGGCGTTGGGATATCTTCCGGTACGAGAGATTGCCGGCTTCGATGGACTGCAGCCTGTGAGGCACGAGGAATGGACTGCCAGGATGGAGTTGGATTACCAGGGCCTGATCTCTTTTCAGGGAGAATTTTTTGTGCGGAATAACCGGAATGATGTCTTCCCCATATTCAACAATGGACAAATGCAATTGGCCAATATGGCCGATCATCGCAACGAGGGCGTTGAACTGTCGCTGAGGCTGGGGCAAGGGTTATGGAAAAGCAAGAACTTCTCTATCATCCATGATCTTTCCTTCTTTACCTACAACAATGTGGTGACGCAAGTGCGTGATGGATACAATGGTACATCTATCGCCGGATTCAGCAATGTACATAAAGCCCTTGTGAAGGGATCCGTATTGGGCGCTATTATGGGTAGCAGTTACCAGCGCGATGCCAATAATAACGTCATGATCGGTAATGATGGATATCCGTTGGAGAATCCCACGCCGGCGGTGATCGGTAATCCTATTCCCGATTTTGTGATCAAATTGAATAATAACCTGGTCTGGAAGAAATTCTTTGCTACAGTTGATGTGGAGTGGAAGAAAGGAGGCGATGTATGGAATGGCACACAAGCGGTACTGGATTACTATGGCCGCTCGGCCAATTCTGGTGCATTGCGTACGGTAACGAATTATGTCTTCCCTGGTGTGTTGGCCAACAATCATGTGAATGATATACCCGTTAAATTTTATGATCCTGCACAACCATTGGAGAATAACCGGTGGGTGAGATATGGCCACTCTGGTGTAGCAGAGGATTATATTCAGCGGGGAGATTATATACGAATAAATAATATCAGCCTTGGATGCAAGATCAAGTGCAGAAAGTATCCACAGATGATCACTGTTTCTGCCTTTGCGGGTAATATCCTTATCTGGACACCTTACAAAGGAGGCGATCCCAGTCAGCTGTTGTATGACCAACCTAATACGGACGGGTTAGACTTTTTCAATCTGCCTTCTGTAAAGAACCTGGGTGTAAACGTTTCCCTTCAATTCTAACATTATGCAAAGAACCATCAATACATATACCCTTTTATTGATCATCGTGTGCATGAGCCTATTATCGCCGGCCAGCTTTGCACAGGTGAGTGATTATGCCGCTACGAAGGAGAAAGTATACCTGCACACCAATCACGTATTTTTTAAACAGGGGGAGCATGTCTTCTTTAAGATATATGTAGTGGAAGCCAATAGCCAAAAACCTTCCATGGTGAGCAAGGTAGTATATGTGGATGTGATAGATCCTTCGGGTAATGTTTTGCAAAAAATGAGCTACCAGGTGGAGCATGGTTATGCAGAAGGCTCCTGGGATTTCAGGGAAGAGGCGAAGGGAGGTGTGTATAAGTTCCGGGCCTATACCACCTGGATGCGTAACGAACAGGAAGCATCCTTCATCACTAAAGAAGTGACGCTGCAAAAAGTAATTGCGCCGCGGATATTGCTGAAGCTCGATATCCCTGGCAAAGGTTTCGGAGCAGGTGATGAAGTAATGGCTGATTTTTCCATGCGTAGCCTGGTCGATCAACCTATCGGGAATTATGGCGGCACCTTCACCGTTTCATTGGGTGGAAACGTCGTCACTACAGCAGGCTTCTCTACCAACAATGAAGGCAAAGCTCAGATAAAGTTCCGGCTACCTGCCACACTGAATACTAATGATGGACTGCTGAATGTGACTTTACAATATGATTCTTATACTGAATCGATATCAAGGAGCATTCCTATTTTATTGAATAAGATCGACCTGCAGTTTATGCCCGAAGGGGGAACCCTGGTGGCAGGTATTCCTACACACATTGCTTTTAAAGCATTGAATGAAAATGGTAAGGCAGCAGATGTGAAAGGTGAAATACGGGATGAGCAGGGAAAGAAAGTGGCTTCTTTTGAAAGCTATCATTTTGGTATGGGCAAGTTTGCCTTTACACCGAAGGCTGGTGTAGCTTATAAAGCGGTGATCACTTCGCCGGCTAATATCAAACAGCAGTTTGCTTTGCCTGAAGCCAAGCTGTCAGGCCTTGTAATGAATGTGATTAAAGAAGATCATAAAGTTTTGATGATGCTTGAATCCTCCGGAGAGGTAACTGTACGGATACATGGGTGTTCGAGAGGTGTGACTTACTATTCAAAAAAGATGGTACTTAAAAGTCCGACCATGATTGCTGCGGCAGATAGCTTGTTCCCGCCGGGCATTAGTAGCTTTACAGTATATGCGGTGTATGATTTGAAAGAAGTGCCTGTAGCAGAGCGGCTCGTGTTTTTGCACGAAAACAAAAACCTGAAAGTGTCCGTCTCTACCGATAAGGACAAATACTTGCCGCGTGAGAAGGTGACGATGACGTTGCAAACATTGGACGAGCAGGATAAGCCCATTCCATCCAACTTCTCCCTGTCTGTAGTCGATGATAAGTTATGGACGTTTGCAGATGATAAGCAGGATCATATCTTATCGTGGCTGTTGATGAGCTCGGAATTAAAAGGAAAGATAGAGGAGCCCACGTTTTATTTCAAAAAAGAAGAGCCCAAAGCTGTTCCTGCCCTTGACCTGGTAATGCTTACGCATGGCTATCGCTATTTTGATTTTATCGATTATGTACAAAGAGAAGGGAAGCTGCAGTTCTATTTTGATCAGGGTAATATATTGAGTGGTGTAGTGAACGATGATAGGGGGAATCCTCTTCAATCAGATATCTTCCTTGTAAACATGCTCGACCAGCGCAATGCTATTCATTTTAAAACGGGAGAAGATGGTGTATTCTTTTTTTCACAGCTTGCACCCACTACCAACTATTATTTATTGGCAAAAGCGATCAATAAAAGAAAGAAGGCTCATATCAGGATCATACAAAATGGTATCGGCTATAATCCTTTGCAGTCCGAAAAGATCATGCTGCGTGCTGAAAGGGAAAAGTATCCGGCCGAGATGTTATTGGCAAAAGGAGTAGAATTGAAGAAAAAAGAACTGGCTAAAGAGAACAGGCAAAAGGAGCTGATAAATCTTCAGAACGGCTATTTTAATTTCGAAGCTAATAATTTAAATGATGTTGTAGTGGTTGGTTATGGCACCGCAAAAAAGAAAGACATAACTGGTGCCATATCACATATACAATCCCGGGATCTGTCTGCTCCATTGCTCACCGCCTTACAGGGCAGGGTAGCAGGGCTTACAGTAGTAGAAAATACCAACCCCTTCGATAAATCTGCAGTCACAATAAGAGGCTCGCGTTCAATAAGCGGCACACATGCTCCGTTGTATATTGTAGATGGCTCACCGGTGGAGCAGTTCAAACTGCATTCCCTGAATCCCAACGACATTGAATCCATTACTATTCTTAAAGATGCAGCAGCAACAGCTTTGTATGGTGTCAAAGCTGTCAATGGCGTCATTATTATTGAAACAAAGCGATTCACTACCGATAAGATATCATTCGATCTGTCCACGCAATATTATTACAGCATACAAACGGTGCGAGCGCTTGGGGAAAACTATTCGGTGGCGAGAAAGTTTTATGCGCCACGCTACGAAACGACGGAAGTGAGTGAGAAGACGGATTTCCGGGAAACGATCTATTGGAACCCTGTGGTGCAAACGGATAAAAATGGTAAAGCAACTGTTGAGTTTTACAATTCAGATGCTACTACCACTTTCAGGGCCATTGCTGAGGGCATAGGATATAATGGCAAATTAGGAAGGGCGGAAGCAACGTATGCTGCTCAGGACATGCTGACGGTGGATGCAAAAATACCTCCTTACTTAACGGTGGGCGATAAAGCGCTGATACCGCTGGTGATCAAAAACAACAGCGTGCGTGCGTTGTCTTTATCTATACAACTTCAGGCGCCTGCATATTTGAAACCGGGTCAGTTCCAGGGCCAGTTTCAGTTGGCGCCGGATAGTTCGAGGCAGATACTGGTGCCGCTGGAGGCTATGAAGCCGTTGCGCGATACCATACGTTTTAGTATTGTCGGCGGCTCTCATCCTGTAAAACTTGCGCTTCCTATCATTGCCAGTGAAAAGGGTTTCCCGGTAGTGGAAACATTCGCTGGTAACAGGTCTGTTAAGTATGATTTCAATATCCGGTCAGCTATTCCTGGCAGCATGCATAGTGAATTGAAGTTGTTGAAAAGCATTGAAGGACAATTGTTGAATGGCATCGAGTCCATGTTGCGGGAACCGGGCGGTTGTTTTGAACAAACTTCTTCATCCCTGTATCCCAATATTTATATTCTGAAGTACCTGAAAAGCGCTGGCAAATCGAATCCTGAAGTAGAGAAAAGGGCATTAGGATATATCCGTAACGGATACAAGCGATTGATCGGTTTTGAAACCATACAGCGTGGCTTTGAATGGTTTGGTAAAACGCCGCCACATGAGGCGCTTACGGCTTATGGCCTGCTGGAGTTTACCGATATGGCCGAGTTTGTCGAGGTGGATAAGCAAATGTTGCAGCGTACCAAAGACTTCCTGCTGAGCCGCCGTGATGGAAAAGGCGGGTTTAAGCTGGCCACTAAGGGATATGATCAGTTTGCTGCTGTGCCCAATAAGATTGCACATCTTTATATCGTATATGCTTTATCACAGGCCGGTATAGGAAATGAGATCAGGCCCGAATATGAGGCTGCTGTAAAGCAAGCCCTGGAAAGTAAAGACGCTTACCTGATGGCCATGATGGCGTTGGCTGCCAGCAATATGAAGAGCGACCAGGATTATGCACAACTGATGGATGCCCTCAATACGCATTTCAATAAAAAGGAGCTTACTTCTGAAACAAGTGTGGTTAACTCAAGAGGCGTATCGCTGCAAATAGAAACGAAAGCATTGTATGCGCTGGCATTGATGCGCAGGCCACAGCCGGATCTGGAACAGATAGCAGGCATGCTGTCGCAATTGATGGCCAACAAGAGTTATTACGGATATGGCTCTACACAGGGTACCGTACTGGCATTGAAAGCAATAGTAGAATATGCGCAACTGGCTAACAGCAATGTAAAAGATGCAGATGTATTGTTTGCCATCAATGATAAAAAGGCAACGAGCAATAGTGAAGTGGAAGCTACCTTGCAGGAAGGTAAAAATACCTTCTCTGTTACATACGACGATGGAAGAAAAGGAGTGCCCTACAATCTGGAAATCTCCTACAACACTTTCACACCACCGAATAGTGAGAAAGCGGTATTGCAACTGGCTACCCGCGTAAAGAATGCTAACCCTGCCATCGGTGAAACCGTTCGAATGGAAATAGAAGCTACCAATACGCAGGGTATTCTGCAACCTATGAGCATTGCAAAGATCGGTATCCCCGCAGGCTTATCTGTTCAGCCCTGGCAATTGAAAGAACTGATGGATAAGAACCAGGTAGCGTATTATGAAATATTCGACAACTGGCTGGTGTTCTACTGGATGGGCTTTGCGCCTAATGAAACCAAAAAGATCAACCTTGATCTGAAAGCGGATATACCAGGCACTTATAGAGCCAAAGCAAGCAATATCTATTTGTATTATACACCGGAAGACAAGCACTGGAACGAAGGTGCTGAAGTAACTGTGCGGCCTTAAATATTCCTGAAAGCAGAAGGTGTAAGCGCCACCTGCTTCTTGAAGAAGTTATTGAAATGGGAAGGTTCTTCAAAGCCGAGGCAATAGCTGATCTCTGATATGTTCCAGTTGGTATGCTTCAGCAATGCTTTGGCTTCACTGGTGATCCTTTCCATGATGTGCTCGGTAGTGGTTTTGCCGGTAGTTTCTTTGATGGCCCTGTTGAGGTGGTTCACATGAATGGCCAGCTCTTTGGCAAAGTCGTTGGCCGAGCGCAGGGAAAAGCGTTGTGCAGGTGAGTCGATAGGGAACTGCCGTTCGAGCAATTCCGTAAACACCGAGGTGATACGAGATTTGGCATTGGTGTGCTGGTGAATACTTTCGGAAGGCTGCATCTTCAATGCATAATGGATCATTTCCGTAACATAGTTCCTCAACAGATCATACTTGTATACATAATCGGAGCCGATCTCTTCCAGCATCTTCAGGAAGATCTGACTTATCTCTTTGTCCTGCTCTTTGGTGAGTGAGTAGGCTGGCTTGCCACCGGGTGTAAACATGGGAAACTCACTGAGGCTGCCGCGCATTTTTTCGCTGAAGAAACCTTCTTTGAAAATGCAGAAGTAGCCGGTGTAATCTTCATAGGTACCTTCCCAGGTATAGGGTACTTTGGGATTGAAGAATACCAGGGTAGAACCGGAAACAGGAATGCTTTTATCAGCGTAGTGAAAAATAAACTCACCGCGCATGAGGCTTACTTTGTAAAAGTCGCGCCGGCTGTATTTGACGGGCGTAGAGCCGGGGCCGGAACAGTCTTCTGTCCTGAACACGTTAAAGTGGCCGATATCCTGCTTGAGGTTCTGTGGCAGGTAATTCATTTTCTTCTGGTAGAAATCTTCAAGTGTTTCTGTCTTTTCCATAATCCCGGGTATTAGCAGTTATACGATGCGGAATAACCAGTGTGAAGTACAAAATTAGCGCCTCCGGCTATCCTGAAAATTACGCTAATCAAACCGTCTATTGCAAAATTCAAACATTTTGACAGAAGCACCGGAAACCAGGTTCCTCCGGTGAAATCCAAAAAGACGCCTAATTTGTTTATTAAGAGCTGAAAGTCAATTGATATTGTTGGAAGTACGCAAATTGCGTACCTTTTATTAACTTTATACAACATCCTAGGATTGGTACTCATGCAGAGTATGACAGATTATGCAGAGAAAACAAGCAGTATAGTATAAGCAGTTATTAAAACTAAAATATGGATTCTTTACTATATAAGGTGGTTAAAAGCGAGAAACAGTATTACGACTATTGCCGTATATTAAAGGAACTGGTCAGTCTTAAAAAGAAAAGCCGGTTTCAACAGGATACTATTGAATTACTGACCTTACTGATAGAGAAGTGGGATGAAGAGCACAATACTTTTAGTGAGGCAGACCCAATAGAAATGCTTAAGTACCTAATGACTGAAAATAAGCTAAAAGCTATTGAGCTTGCGGGTATATTAAGTGTTAGTAAAAGTCTTGTATCTGATATTCTCAATTACAGACGAGGATTGTCGAAGGAGATCATTTGTAAGCTGGCAGATCACTTTAAATTATCACAGGAAATATTTAATAAACCGTATAAACTTGTTTCACCCTTAAATGCTCACCTGAAAGATGCCAGTGTGATGAATACGCGTAAGCAGTTACCGAAAGCGATCTAAGGCAGCGTTTGTTACCCCCCCAACCCCATATGTTCTGGAAAAAGAAGAAAAAAGAAACACCTGCAACTGACCAGGTCATCCTCGGAATGGTGTTATTGCATGATGCACAGCCATTTAGCTTTAGCAGTGTTGTACAAGACCTGCGGGAGAATTATAATTCACAAATAGGAGAGACCTCAGGAGCAGAGGAGGTTGTTGTCTTTGACGTGGACGGGCAAATGGTAGCGCTCAGCTTTATGCCCATGCCGGTTCCAGCCGGAGATATTGAAGGAACCGCTCAATATGCTTACAACTGGAGAACGGCTGTTGAAGACCTGAAGGATCATAAAGGGCATATCATTGTCTCCATTCTTAATGGCGATGGCGGTCCTGTAAAACGTTTCACCGTTTTCACAAAGGCCATTTGTGCACTGCTTCGAACTACGAATGCTATAGGTATTTATCAGGGAAGCCAATCGTTATTAATACCTAAAGACGATTACCTGGAGCAGGCCGCTTCCTTGCAGAAAGACTCAATTCCGCTCGATATATGGATATATGTAGGGTTTAGAAGTGTTGATGGAAAAAACTCCGCCTATACGTATGGGCTGAAAGCATTTGGTAAAGCAGAGATGGAGATACTCAATTCCACTAAATAGTATTAGAAACGTTGGAGGATTTTTAATGTCTATAGCAGATTATGTGGTAACAAATGATGTAGAATTTAAAGACGGACAAACCTGTGGCTTCTCAGCCGAACAGAGAATTAAGATAACATACTCCAAAGGACAGTTTGTAGAAGGAAAAACTTTTAAGCTGGCTTATTGATATTACGACGCCTTCACCGGCACTGAATGAATAGCTGCGCTCATCTCCTTGATCAGCGAAGCGTCCTTTTCAATGGCATTACCAATAACGATCACGTCGGCGCCGGCCTTGCAGTTGCGGTAGGCCTTTTCGGGGTCGGTGATGCCGCCGCCGATAACGAGGGGCGCTTCAATGACCTGTGATACTTTCTCGATCATACTTTCTGTGATGGCCCGGCGGGCGCCGCTGCCAGCATCCATGTAGATCAACTTCATGCCCAGCATTTCGCCGGCCATGGCGGTACACATGGCTATTTCGTTCTTGTCGGCCGGAATGGGGGCCGTATTGCTGATATAAGAAACCGTAGTAGGGGCGCCACCATCGATCACCATATAACCGGTGGAAATGATCTCCAGCCCGCTTTGCTTGACAAATGGGGCGGATATCACATGCTGACCGATCAACAATTCTGGATTTCTGCCTGATATGACGGAGAGGTATAATAAAGCATCGGCATAACGGGAAACCTGGGAAGGGCTGCCGGGAAAGAGGATCACGGGAATATCACAATTCTTTTTAACCTGTTGCACCACTTCGTCCAACTGGTTCGAAATAACCAGGCTGCCGCCAATAAACAGGTAATCCACCCTTGCATCTACCGCGAGGGCCGTCAGTTCATCTATTTTCGCCGCATTTACCTTGTCGGGATCAATGAGTACGGCAAACGACTTATGTCCTTTCGCTTTCTGTAGTAGCAGAGATTGGTATATACGATTCGTCATGCCTTAGCTATTGGATCGGTTACAAAAATGCGAAAAGTTTTTGGCTTTCACGCAGTTAATTAACGATGTGGATAATCGCCTTATAAACGTACGTAAGTTGCTACTTGTACGATGTGGTTATTCGTAAAAGCTTTGTCACGCCCGTTAACATATTGGTTCATATAGCCAAGTTCTGCGTCGAATTTCTTGTGAAAGCGGTATCCAAAGGCTATATATGCCCGATTCTGGTCAAAGAACTCCCCGTTAACGCCCGATTTATCGCCCACATTCACAAATACCTCATTTTGGAGCGCCAGGAAGGGAGCTGTACCCTTATCCGACCAGGCATGGAGGGGCATTATATTCCGGATGAAATACCGTACCCGGTTGGAATATACATTCCCATCGTTCTTAAACTCATTGTTTTGAATGTATGATTTCGGTATAAACCGCTGTTCTATGCGCAATCGGTGTGCCAGTGTGCCTTTGCTCTGACCCAGCGCTAATGGATGCGTGTATTGTAGTTGTTCAAAAATACGACTCTCAGGCGCATAACCAGCTATGCCTGCCAGCACCCGGCGATTAGGAATATACCCATAGCCAGCTGTAATCATAAGCCTGCTGTTCACATGATAATTGAGACCTGTTCTTAATAATAATGTTTGTAAATGATCCAGCTGATCGGTGCTCCTCAATTGCACCTCACCATGTATACTGAACCTGGTATTGATTTTGAATGTATTGAAGCTCGCAAACCAACCCACAAATTGAGTTTGCGCCATAGCGCGGTTCATAAAAGGCAATAGCAATCCGATGATGATAACGATGTTCCTGTAGTTCATGCTTACAAAAAAACAATAAAAGCACTAAAGCAATGCCATGAATTTAAAACACAAGATTAAAACGAGGTTAGAAAAACACGCGAAATATACATGTAGATGTATCAAACTATGTTTTACAGAGGTTGTTGTTACTCATAGACTTTGATAATTCTTATCGTAAAATCATGATAGAAAAGGTACGCTTGAAAGATGGTGAAATTACGGTCTGTGGCCACTTTCAACATACTTTTTTTATCAGTGAAAACCAAATAAAATTTGCCCCAAAACCTGCGTCAAAAATTCAATGAATCGAGAAAGATAATGCCAGTGCGGAAACCAGTATCTTATCCACATTAAGGCATGTTGATGTTAATATTTACACCATTGGAATTTCGTAGCGGGAAGATATTTTCGTCTCCTCCTACCCCCTATCTGAAGACTTCGATAGCAATCATTTTTATTAATTGTAAACTTATTAATTACTAACCTTATGACTAATAAGAAGCAATCTCCAAAAGGCTTGCAGTTTAGCCGGCGTTTCACCAAAGATGATGTAAGTGTGTTTGACCAGTTTGAGTATGATTATCGCTCGTCGGTGATCCGGAATCCAAGCGGAGAGGTTGTCTTCGAAATGACCAATGTAGAAGTACCCAAACAGTGGAGCCAGATTGCTACCGATATCCTTGCACAAAAATATTTCCGCAAAGCGGGTGTTCCCCAGGCTGACGGTTCTTTAGGCCGTGAGACTTCCGTTAAGCAAGTCGCTCACCGTATGGCCAATTGCTGGAGGGTATGGGGCGAACGCTATGGTTATTTTGCTTCTGCCAAAGATGCTCAGGTCTTCTATGAAGAGTTAGTATACTGCATTATTAATCAAGCTTGTACTCCCAATAGCCCACAATGGTTCAATACCGGTTTGCATGAAAGCTATGGCATCACCGGAAAGCCACAGGGACACTATTATGTAGATCCTGTAGACGGACAATTAAAAAAATCCACTTCAGCCTACGAACGCCCCCAGCCACATGCCTGCTTTATATTAAGCGTTAGCGATGACCTTGTGAACGATGGTGGTTTGATGGACCTGTGGGTACGTGAAGCACGTATCTTCAAATATGGTAGTGGCGTAGGTACCAACTTCTCCCAGGTGCGTGGAGAAGGGGAGAAGCTGAGCGGTGGCGGCACTTCCAGCGGCCTCATGAGCTTCCTGAAAATAGGCGACCGTGCAGCAGGGGCTATTAAGAGCGGTGGCACTACCCGCCGGGCTGCCAAGATGGTGTGCCTCGACCTCGATCACCCCGAGATCATGGACTTCATCAACTGGAAAGTAGAAGAAGAAAAGAAAGTAGGCGCCCTCATTGCTGCAGGATATGCCAGTGATTATGAAGGAGAAGCTTACCGTACTGTGAGCGGTCAAAACTCTAACAACTCTGTACGTATACCCAACGAGTTTTTTGAGAAACTGGAAGCTGGTGCTGATTGGGAACTGAAGGCAAGGACCGATGGTCGTGTGATGAAGCGCATTCCTGCCAAAGAAGTATGGAACCAGATCTCTTATGCCGCCTGGCGTTGCGCCGACCCCGGCACTCAATATGACACTACGATCAATGAATGGCATACCTGCCCGCAGGGTGGTCGCATCAATGCTTCCAATCCGTGCAGCGAGTATATGTTTCTCGATAATACGGCCTGTAACCTTGCCTCCGCAAACCTCCGTAAGTTCTATGATGAAGCTACCAACACCTTCGATGTAGAAGGCTTCGAGTACACTTGTCGCCTGTGGACAGTGGTGTTGGAAGTGTCCGTACTGATGGCACAATTCCCCTCCAAAGAAGTAGCACAGCTTAGCTACGATTACAGAACGCTGGGGCTTGGCTATGCCAACCTTGGCTCTATGTTGATGGTAATGGGAATTGCCTATGACAGCGAAGAAGCCCGTGGAATTGCCGGCGCTATCACGGCAATCATGACGGGTATTGCTTACAAAACTTCCGCAGAGCTGGCTTCTATCTTAGGGCCCTTTGCGAAGTATGAAGAGAATAAGCAGGACATGCTGCGTGTGATGCGCAACCACCGCCTGGCTGCTTATGATGCCGGTGAGTATGAAGCGTTAAGCATTAAGCCCGTGGGTATTAAAGCACAGTATTGCCCCGCTTACCTGCTGAAGGCTGCTACCAAAGCCTGGGATGATGCAGTGAAGCTGGGTGAGCAATACGGCTACCGCAATGCGCAAACAACCGTGATCGCACCTACCGGCACCATCGGTCTGGTAATGGATTGCGATACCACTGGTGTAGAGCCCGACTTTGCGCTGGTGAAATTCAAAAAACTGAGTGGTGGTGGTTACTTCAAGATCATCAACCAGTCAGTTCCCACCGCGCTGAAGAACCTCGGTTACAAAGCCAAAGAGATTGATACTATTGTAAAGTATGCAGTAGGCGCCGGAACATTTGCCGGAGCACCGCACATCAATCACCAGACACTGAGCGAAAAAGGATTTATTGCAGAAGAGATCAGGAAGCTGGATGCCGCTGTAGGTTCTGCTTTCGAGGTCGGTTTTGTATTCAACGTATATACCCTCGGCGAAGAATGTTTACAACGTCTTGGTTTCAAACCCGAGCAATATTTCAACTTCGAATGGAGCCTGCTGGAAGCACTGGGCTTCTCCGATGAGCAAATCGAAGCCGCCAACGATTATGTATGCGGTACCATGACAGTGGAAGGCGCGCCTTATTTAAAGAATGAGCACCTGTCTGTATTTGATTGCGCTAATAAGTGCGGTCAGAAAGGTGTACGCTACATCCATGCACATGGCCACATCCGCATGATGGCCGGTACACAGCCTTTCCTGAGTGGCGCCATTTCCAAGACCATCAACCTGCCCAATGAGGCGAGCGTAGAAGAGATCTCCGATTCTTACATGATGAGCTGGCAGCTGGGCCTGAAAGCCTGCGCCCTGTACCGCGATGGTTCTAAACTGAGCCAGCCGCTGAGCAACAAGAGCGATAAGAAGAAAAAGTCCGAAAGTCAGGAAGACGGAAAGTCCGAAGAAACAGCTGTTGCAAGTGCTTCAACTACTGTAGAGTCACATATTGTAGATATGAGCAAGCTCACTATCGACGAGTTGCTGGAAGAAGTGCAAAAACGCGTTCAGGCATCTCCCGATACCAAGCTGAAGCGTAAGCTTGCAAGCATTGTGGAGCGTAGGACCTTACCGGCCAAACGCAGAGGATTTACCCAGAAGGCCAAGATCAACGGCCAGGCGATGTTCCTGCGTACCGGTGAATATTCCGATGGAACAGTAGGAGAGATCTTTATCGATATGGCGAAAGAAGGCGCTACCATGCGCAGCATGTTGAACTGCTTTGCTATTTCGATCTCTATCGGTTTACAATATGGTGTGCCGCTGGAAGAGTTTGTAGAGAAATTCGTGTTCACCCGTTTTGAGCCCGCCGGCATGGTGGACCACCCGAATATCAAGAGCACTACCTCTATTGTTGACTTCATCTTCCGCGCGCTGGCGTATGAGTACCTCGGTCGCACCGACCTGGTGCATGTGCTGGACAAACCGGAAGTGATGAACACCGGAACGGATGACTGGGATGAAATTCCTACTTCACTGGAATACGATCAAAAGCCCGAACTGAGTGATGTGCGCATTGTAGCAGGGCCCAAGAATACCAAGCCTGCGGATTCCGAGCCGGTAAAGTCA
This sequence comes from Niastella sp., assembly GCA_017744515.1. Taxonomy (GTDB): domain Bacteria; phylum Bacteroidota; class Bacteroidia; order Chitinophagales; family Chitinophagaceae; genus Paraflavitalea. Next base: position 28,687 of record JAGIBF010000032.1, on the reverse strand, counting down.
TCTTACCGCCCGGTGAAGGCCGAAGCAAGCCTGGATGCGGTGAATGCAGCTGCCAAGAGCATGCAAAGCGATGCACCGGCTTGTAATACCTGTGGTCATATCACCATCCGTAGCGGTACTTGCTACAAATGTCTGAACTGTGGCAACAGCATGGGTTGTAGCTAAACTAAAAACAATCGACCTGATCTGACTGGCTTTGGAAGCAGAACTGGTTATGGCTTACCAAAGCCGGTGGAGCCTGTCCCGCTCCGCGGGATCACCTAAACATATTGGACGGTTTATTAAACATAAACTTCATCCGCTCATTTCCATGGGCGGATTCTTTTTTTATGCTGCTTCCAGCTTCCTGTCGCCAGCGTCTCGCTGGTGACGGCTATTTGCAAGCCTCTGGCTTGCCCTTGCTTCACAGCTCAAGAAGTCCGTTTTGTTACTTTAAGTAGTCTTGTACCCTTTCGAAAAGCAATTTTTCCCAGACGCTTCCCTCAGTGGGAATAAAATCCGGATTGGCATGATTGACGTATATCAAAGAGGACGGTCGAACTGTAAGATTGCCAGGTATTTAGGCATGCCGAAAAGGGTGAGCTAAAAATTGGCATTGTTTTACGATATCCGGTATACAGTTACGGTTTAATTGTTCGTTTAACCCTTGTTAAAAATTTCAATCTGGACGTTTATGAAACTTAAAACTATTCTTTCGATCGCTATCGTTACCATGATCTTCGCATCTTCTTGCAGCCGTTTTATTACTCCTTTTCAGGCGGCTAACGGAAAAGCTAAATGTGGACGTGGTTTACGCTAAAAAGAGGTTGCTATATCATTACATTTTTACAGTTACAAGTTTACAGTTACAGGTATCAATGTTACTAAGGCATATCCGCAGATTGGGGGATACTTTCAAACGGAATATGCCAAAAAAAGAAGCCCCGGTGGTATGCCGGGGCTTCTTAATTCGTGTAATTCGTCTTGATTCGTGTTTGTAATTCGCGTTACTTCTTCTTCGTCACAAAGTCCTTCAGGTAGCTGCAGGTATTAAATGCTTCCTTATAAAAAGGAGTAGCACTGTAAGAGATCGCCAGCATGGTAAAGCGCTGATTCTCCATGATGTCTTTGCTATATCGCTGTTGCGCTTTATTATAATCATCATACTCCTTGTACTGTGACCAGGAAGGTACTGGAACTTGCTTCTGGTCGCACTTTGTGACCATAAACAGGCAGCGGGCCTTGAAGTTCCTGTCGCGGGAAGTGTTGAAAGCCTTCACATAGTACTCCTCCGCTCTATAAACACCATAGTATTCCTTATCGCCGGGTTGTGTCTCGTTGGCGCCACGCAAGCCATCGTTGCCACTCCAGTCATAATGGACGAGCATCCAGCTATTGCCCCAATAGCTCATATGGTATAAACCTTTGGCAATCTCATAATAAGCCCTGGCCTGTTGCTCAGGGTCTTTCAGGGTTTTAGTTTCCTGTTCCAGCTTCAACATCTTGCGGCAGAAGCTGAGTTTGGTATACTTCTCCGTATCCTGCTTGGTAGGCGCATGCGTATCGAGGATCAGATCGGCAAAGGGATTGGCGGCGAGGTAAGTGGTATAAGGTTCCGATTGATAATAAGCAGGGCTTACTTTGGCAAACCACTTTTCTGCCGCTGCAAAATTGAACTGGCGTAGCCAGGCAGTGCCTGCTACATCATTTACATCGTCTTTGGAAAAGGCGTTGTGACTTACGAGGTATTTTTCAAAGTCGGTCAGGTTCCTGGATTCCATCAACTGGATCAACTGTTCTACCTGCTCGGCCGTCATTTCATAACGCAGCATACGCAGGGCGTTGGGATCGTAATAGCCACCCCAGCCATCTTTAATAAACTCCTTGCTGATCCAGTTGGCCACGCCGATGCTGAGAACACGTTTGGTATTGTTGGTCTTTTGATACCGGGTGCTGATAATATCGCTGAAGATGCGGCGATAGAACCTGGCATATTCTCCATCCGCGGCAGCTTTCTTTTCCAGCCATTGCAAGGAAGGCAACAACTGCTTTTCAAAAGCGGCATCGATGGTTGCCTGCGTATTGATGGTGAGCAGGAGATTGCTCATAGCCCACTGGTCCTGCAGTTTGGAAGATAGTTTGAGCTTTTTGCTTTCATCCAGCAGCTTGCGGGCATTGGCATAGTCGCCGGCAATAATGGAGGTGTGGGCAGCTACAAGTGCATAGAGCCCTTGGTTGTTCACGGTTTTGTTGGCGGCTACCTGCTGGCAAAAAGCAGACAGGTCTTTCGTTTCATTGCGGTAAACAATAAATGCGCTATCGGTAGGATTGATGCTTGTATAGCCGATGTTGCTTTCTTTTTTGCCTTGCTGAAATTGAAGGGCAGGTGTAAAGTAATATTCCTCCAGCTTGTTCACCTCGCGGGTGGCGAGGATTTCCAGCAGGGCAGCATTGGGTGATAACTGGTATATCTTTTTGAGGGTATTGAGTTCATTGCGGTTGCTGCCCAGGGCAAAGAGGCCCAGCAGGTTGGCTTTGTCTTCATTGGTCTTGCAAAGTGCCTGTAAGTCATTGCGGTTCTTTTCATCGAAGCGCTTTACACACCAGTCGAAACTCATATAGTTCGATACACGCTTCAATTCACTTTTACTAAATAGCTGGCTGAACATAACAGCAGCCTCTGCTTTCCGGTTTGTACGCATCAGTGCGCCGGCTTTCAGGCCAAGGCTGAGGTCGTGCAGTACGCTGGGCGTAGTATTGGGCTTCACCAGCTCTTCATACCAGCGCAGGCAATCCTCGTAGCGTTGGCTATAATGGGCCAGCCTGATCACCTGGTAAGCGAATCTTAATTTGATGGCATTGTTCTTGGCTACTGCATACAACTGCTGACCATTCTTGATGAGCTTGCCCATCTTCGCAGTATCCCGCTCGATAGGGTCCCAGGTGGTCCAGCCGCCGGTAACGTTGGGCTCCACTTGTTTGGCATACAGGATATAACCCAATGCTTCCAGGTCTTTACTATTCATAAACCATTTGGTCATGCCATTGTTCTTCACAGAATCGGGCACCTGTAAAGGTTGGTTCTTTTCGAGGTGATAATACAGGCTGGAAAGGTCCTTACGCGTATAGTCCACCACAAAGGCGCGGGCGTCATTGACGGTAAAGCTGTTGTTGCCATAACCCGCCCATTCGGCAGAAGTAAGATCGGCCGTTTCCACGGGTTCCTTCTCCTGGTAGAGAAATTGGTAATTGGTATAATAGAAAGGTTCGTAACCTTTAGCATCTGCATTGTTCCTGTTGAAGAAAGAAACGAAATAATCATAAGGATCGGGCTCACCACCGGCACAGCCAATGATATTATAAGGCAAAGCAAGGCAGGTGATATTAATGCAGACTATTAAAAACTTCTTCCAGCTCATAGGTTGAATACTTATGAAGGGTTAATGAATCAAGATGATAAAGTGCTACAGTGATCGATGGAGTAACCAGTTTTGATCTGAGTAACCGGGTGGCTTGAATGACCTCCTCAAAATTAGCATCTTCCTGCCGTATATGATCTCCTTTTTTCAACGCATAACCATTCAATAAAGTATCCTGCAAAACGGTGAAGGTATTGCTACTGGTTTTCCGGGATATGTTTGGTTGGTCCAGTAAAGAATCGGGCAAGCCTTGTATCAATCCGGCATAAGCCTGGCCGCGGTACAGCACCTTCCAGTCAAACAAGGGCAGGGCAATGTCCAGCGGCAGTGGATACGCTTGCAGGTTGCCGATGTACTTTTCCAGTTCAGCCGCTTCAAGAATAGAGTTACGTGTTTGCTGATTCTTTAGATTACCCATATTGTAGCACATCAGCAACCCCCGGTTTACAGGTGGCACACCGGTCCGCTCTTTGTACTTGCATTGGTACAGGCGGATGGTGGCAGAAAGCGTTTTCTGTTGAAAAAAAGACAATGTTTGAAGCTGCTTCAATAAAGAGAAATAATTATTCTTACTGGTGGCCGTCCAGTCGCAATCCATTTGTATTTCCCGGATAGAAGCTGTGCCGGGAAACAGGCCGGCAATACCAGTGAGCAATTCATGCATACGGCCAGCCAGCTCCGGAATAGCGCTGCTATCGATGGATTGCATGCATTCGTTGGTAATAAATATAGTGGGGATGATGTCGATAGGGTGGTGCGACAGCCAGGTGGCTACGCTATCAGCAAGCTGTACTTTGGCTACCGGCAGCGGCCGTTGATGATTGGCATCCCACACTACATCGAAAAACTTGACGTACAGTTTTTTTACCTGCAACGTGTCGAGCGCCTGCTTTTCTGTTGCTGATAAAGTCAGCATTGATTTCCAGTAATAAAATCCGCGTGTAATAGCAGTAGGTTCATGCGGCCGCTGGCAGGCAGCGAGGAACAAAGAAAATATTAACCCCCATTTAATCCTGTTTTTCATGCCCGTCAAAATTATAGGAACTGTGGTATACGGCTATTCCTTATTTTTACGCCTTAACCTTGTAAGGAATGACGATTCACTTTGGCTATGATAAAAAAGAGGTGGTGCAGGCGTTGCGGTATCATTTTCTTTCCCGACCCGAGATCAAAATACTGCTGGTTTTGGTAAACCTGTTTGCGATCCTTTCGGCTGTCATGTTCTATCTCAAATACATTCAGGCTGTGTCCTTCCTGCTATTTTCTATTCTGTGGTTTATCCTCATGCTGGTCATTTGGCGCATCCTGCCCGGCAGCATTTACCGGCGTTCTGCCACCTTCAAAGATCAATTCATTATGCATTTTCAGGACGATATGGTGGTGCTGGAAACGGAGCGCGGCTCCAAAGGATGGCCCTGGAATGTATTCAGCCATTTTGTAGAAAGCCATTACTTTTTTCACCTGTACTTCGATGCGCGTTCCTTCTTCCTGGTGCCCAAAGATGCCTTCAAGGACATTACCGAACTGCAGCAGGTAAGAGAAATGTTCCGGCAGAAAATGGGCAAGAAGTAAGGTTGTTTTCGTCAGCCTGCTACGTCAAAAGATGCTGGCTTCTGTATTCTATTTCGGCTTGTATTTACTCTCCTGATAAATTTCCATTGCAGGCACTTGCAGTAAGGCAGATAGCTTCATGTCAGAATGCTTATCCATATACTTCTTTACGATCTGCCAGCCGGTGAAAAGACCGATATAGCCCGGAGAGCCTGCTCCCAGCTCCTGCGTTTGAGGCGCTTCACCCATATAATTTTTAAGAATATCGGGATCGTTGTTCAGCAGCAGGCTGTTCACGAGGAAGAAGTTCCAGATCCTGCCTTCATTACTATAACATCCTTTAAGCTGTAGATCGGTGTATCCTATTTTAAGTGTATCGGGAGTTCCAGGCATCAGGTTATCCAGCACATACAGGCGTTTGCCTTTTTCTACCATCTGTTCTACGAGCGTTTTACCGGCCAGTTTTTCAGGATAAATATCATCGATCACATTCTTCATGCAATTCACCGGGATGTATTCCGGCGCAAAGCGCCGGGAAATATAAGCAGGGTACAGGGAGCGTCCCATTTCACTATTGTAAAGACTGAAATCTTTGCCCAGGTGCAATTGTAACCCTACAGCCAATCCTCCGGTAGTTATCGCATCACCATAACTGCCGAGAGATGCCTGGTACAACGCATCCATGGGGCCGATATAGAAAATGACGCGTTCCGGCGCCTTGTATTCCGGGAAATAATACTTTACAAACTGCAAACCTCTCTTTATATCCGCTTCGTAAGCACTGGTGGAGGGGAAGGTTTTGTCTACCGCTTCTTTTACAGGCCGGTAGTCCCTCAAGAACTGTTTAGCCAATTGAGTGGCTTCATCGCCACCACCGGTAAAAGGGGGAAGACCCAGTATATGCTGGAAATAGTCGGTAATAAAGTGGGGGTATTGCTGGCCCAACTGTTGCAGCGAGGGCATCAGGTTATTGGTATCGATAGCAAAGAAATCCTTGTCAAAACGTTGTGCAGTCAGCGTTACCTTAATGCCCGATACATCGGGCGCCTTTTTGTCGCCACAGGCCAGTAAAGTGCATAACACGATGGCAATGAGGAGGGTCCTTTTCATGTGCAACAAACGTTTCAGCAGGAATAATGTTGTAAACATAAATCTAAAATTTTGTTATACATGATTAATTTGCAGCCTTTTGTGTTTAGGCACAAGGGGCTTCAAAATCTTGTGCCTACCATTACATTCTGTAAATTTGTTGTATGAAGATCGCATTAGCCCAGCAGAATTATCATATCGGCAATTTCGAAGACAATACATGGAAAATAATAGGAGCTATACAACATGCTAAATTACGTGGGGCAGACTTGGTGGTGTTTTCTGAGCTGAGCGTATGCGGATATGCACCTCGTGATTTCCTGGAATTCAATGATTTTATCAATGAGTGCTACCGTGCCCTCGACATTATCAAAGAACACACAGAAGATATTGGCGTTATCGTAGGCTGTCCGCAACGCAATCCCGAAATAGCGGGTAAAGACCTGTTCAACGCAGCCTGGTTTTTGTACCAGAAGAAAGTACATGGCGTAGCCCAAAAGACCTTATTGCCAAACTATGATGTGTTTGATGAATACCGGTACTTCGAACCCGGTTACGAGCACAACGTAATTCCTTTCAAAGGAAAAAAGATAGCCCTGGTAATTTGTGAGGACATCTGGAACCTTGGCGATAACCCGCTGTACCGGATAGCGCCGATGGATGAGCTGATCAAACAGCAGCCAGACCTCATCATCAATATCTCTGCTTCCCCTTTCGATTATGACCACGATGTAGACCGTATCGAGGTCATCCGCGCCAATGTATTGAAGTATAAACTCCCCATGTTCTATTGCAACGCGGTAGGTTCACAGACCGAGATCGTTTTCGATGGCGGTAGTTTGGTAATGGATGCTAATGGCAGGATCGTGAAAGAGATGAAGTATTTTGAAGAAGACTTTGCCACCTTCGATGAAGCTGATTATGGAGGTAAGAAGTCAGAGGTCGGAAGTAAGACCGAAGACGCTGCATCTCCGACCTCCGGCCTCCGGCCTCTTGCCTCCGATTTCGACAAAGAAATGCGGGTATCAAAAATAAACAACCCCGAACTGATCATCGATTACCTCACGGCCGAAAAGAACATCAAAGAAATACACCAGGCGCTGATATTAGGCATTCGCGACTACTTCCGTAAAATGGGCTTCAGCAAAGCCATACTGGGTTCTTCCGGAGGTATCGACAGCGCAGTTACCCTGGCACTGGCTTGCGAAGCACTGGGGAAAGAAAATGTGCGTGCTATCCTGATGCCTTCGCAATATTCTACAGGCCACTCGGTGAGCGATGCAGAACAGCTGAGCAAAACGCTGGACAATCCATATGATATTATCCCGATCAAAGATGTATATGACGCATTTCTTACCACGCTGAAGCCGGTATTTAAAGACCTTCCCTTCAACCTGGCAGAAGAGAACATCCAAAGCCGAACACGGGGCAACCTGCTGATGGCAATAGCCAATAAGTTTGGTTATATCTTACTCAATACCTCCAACAAGAGCGAACTGGCTACTGGCTATGGCACCTTGTACGGCGATATGGCGGGGGGCTTGAGTGTGTTGGGCGATGTATATAAAATGCAAGTGTATGCATTGGCCAGGTACATTAACCGCAATGGAATAGTGATACCGGAGAATATAATTTACAAAGCACCTTCTGCTGAGTTACGTCCCGATCAGAAAGACAGCGACAGCCTACCTGAGTATCACCTGCTGGATAAAGTATTGTACCAGTACATTGAAAAACGACAGGGGCCGAAGGAGATCGTTGCCAAAGGCATTGATGAAGCACTGGTGAGCAGGATACTGAAGATGGTCAACACGAATGAATATAAGCGCAACCAGTTTTGCCCCATCATCCGGGTAAGCTGCAAAGCCTTTGGAGTAGGTAGAAGAGTGCCCATTGTAGGGAAATACCTTTCTTAATACTTTACTGCATCCGCATAGAATGTCTCTTAAAAAGTAAAACGCTCTTCGCGTATAAGTGAAGAGCGTTTTACTCGTAGGAGCAATATGTTTGCCGCTATGTTTAGCGCTTGAAAACACGATAATATTTCTCGCCATTGAGCATCTCATAAGTTTTGAAATTATGCTCATCGAGCACCTCGAGTGTGGTGGCGAGACCGCTAAATTGGAAATCCTTGCCGTTGGCGGCGAGGCTCCAGGGGAAAGGGCCGCCGTCTCTGTTAGCACCACTGCAGTCGTCTTCGTGAACACGGATCATAAAGGTGCCGTTCTTATCAAATTCGTACGTGTCATCCGTTTGGCATCCTGACCAGTTATTTTCGAGACCATCAACTTCCAGTATACCATTATGATTATCATCAGTACCAAAGAATACAATATTCCAGGGCTTTTCCGTCAGTAGTTCGACAGGCGTTTTTGCGTGATTCTTTTCCTTTTTACAGGCTGCTGCTAAGGATAGGAGGCATAGGGCCATCAGCAATTGGGGTACGAGTTTGATTTTCATGTTGGTGGAATACATTTAAGTGATGCAAATAAACTCATTTTTTGCTGGCGCCCATAATATAAGATTACATAAATGTTATGCTTATATCAGCCATACATAGGTGCAATAAAAAAGCCCATGCATGCGCATGAGCCCTTATCAATAGAAAGTAACCTTATTGCTTTACAAATACAATTGAATAAGATACAGTCATACCTTGTTGAGACTCGGAACCTTCGATGGTAAGCGTTGTTCCATCAAAAGATTTGATCTTTCCTCCATAGGTGTCAACCATAATTGTCTGTTCGGCCAAGGTCCAGGTGATGGACGCATTACCTACGGGATTACATTTAGTGCCTACATCATTTTTGGTAGCAGAGAAGTCGGCTTTCAGTGTATAAGTGTCATCTTTTTCACAGTCGTCCATGAGCGCCAGGTAATCCATTTCGCCAACAATAGGCATGGTATATTTGGCCTTGGTAAGCTTATAAGTACCAACGAGGTTTTCCTTGGTGATTTCTACTCCGTTGCCATCCTTGTCTTTTTTACAGGCACCGAATGTAGTTGCGAATAATCCCAGTGCTAATACGAGGCGGATAGAGGTCTTTTTCATTTGATGGATTTTGGTGAGTTAAAATATCGTCTCCGGTAAACGAAATTGGGGCTATTTTATTGCTTTTCAAGGCCCTTATTTGATCTTTTTAAAGCCTTTTAATAAGTTGGCAAGTAACTTGCATCGGCTTTGTTCGTATTTTCATGTTCATATACTGATTATCAATCGTTCATAATAAACGCTCAATATGGTGGCTACAGCCGACGACATTCGTCAACTTAATGATAAAATTCAATACCACAGTACGTTTATTGACCGCCTGCGCGATGAAACAGCCCGGGTGATTATTGGTCAGCATACCATGCTCGACAGGCTGTTGATCGGCCTGCTCAGCAATGGCCACGTATTGCTGGAAGGCGTGCCGGGACTGGCTAAAACGCTGGCTATTAAATCGCTGGCACAAGCCATTCATGCTAAGTTCAGTCGTATACAATTTACCCCTGATCTGTTGCCCGCTGATCTGATCGGCACCATGATCTACAACCAGCCCAAGAACGAATTTATGGTGCGAAAAGGCCCCATTTTCGCCAACTTCATTCTGGCTGATGAGATCAACCGGGCCCCGGCAAAAGTACAGAGCGCCCTGCTGGAAGCCATGCAGGAGCGGCAGGTAACGATTGGCGATACCACCTACAAACTGGATGAGCCTTTCCTGGTATTGGCCACCCAAAACCCGTTGGAGCAGGAAGGAACGTATCCGCTGCCCGAAGCACAGCAGGACCGTTTTATCATGAAGGTGATCGTTGACTATCCCACCAAAGAAGAAGAACAGATCATCATACGTCAGAATGTACAAGGCCTTCGGCCACCCGAAGTAGGACAGGTAGTATCCATGCAGGAAATACTGCAGGCGCGCGACCTCGTACGGCAGGTATACCTCGACGAGAAAGTGGAGAACTATATCCTGGATATTGTTTTCGCTACCCGTTTTCCTGAGCGTTACCGGCTGGATAAGTTGAAACCATTGATCGCCTATGGCGGCTCACCCCGTGCCAGCATCAACCTGGCGCTGGCAGCCAAAGCACAGGCTTTCCTCAGTAAACGTGGCTTTGTAGTGCCGGAAGATGTGCGCAGTATTTCTAAAGACGTATTGCGTCACCGTCTGGGATTGACATATGAAGCCGAGGCCGAGAACGTAAATGTAGAAGCTGTTATCGATGATATACTGCGCGTAATACCTGTTCCATGACATTAACAACAGCTGAAATATTAAAGAAAGTTCGCGAGCTGGAGATTAAAAGCAAGAAGCTCACCCGCCACATATTTACGGGTGAGTACCACAGCGCTTTTAAGGGAAGAGGTATGTTGTTTAAAGAGGTGCGCGATTACCATGCAGGCGATGATATCCGGTTTATCGACTGGAATGTATCAGCCCGTTTTAACCATCCTTACAGCAAGGTATTTGAAGAAGAGCGTGAGCTGACAGTGATGCTGATGGTGGATGTAAGCGCCAGCTCATTGATAGGGACCGTCCATGCACGCAAAAGAGATATGATCACGGAGATGGCGGCCGTACTGGCATTTTCAGCCATCAGCAACAATGATAAAGTAGGGCTTATATTCTTTAGCGATGGGGTAGAGAAATTCATTCCCCCTAAAAAGGGACGAGATCATGTGCTGTACATGGTGCGCACGCTGCTCACTATGGAGCCGCCCCGGAAAGCAACAAAAATAGGAGAGGCACTACGAAGGTTCAACAACACGACGAGACAGAAATGTATTGCCTTCCTGCTCAGCGATTTCCTGGATGATGACTTCAATGATGACCTGAAAGTGGCCGGCAAAAAACATGACCTGGTGGGCATTAAGGTATATGATAAAATAGATATGCAGCTGCCGGATGCAGGGTTGATGGAGATACAGGATGCAGAGACCGGTGAAAGAAGATGGGTAGATGCCAGCGATTTTAGCGTGCGCCAGCAATACCAGGCAGCATTCTTCCAGCATACCAACTATTGCAAGAGTGTGTTTACACATGCCGGCAGCGACCTGTTGCATATCCGCACAGATGAAGATTATGTGAAAGTGTTACAGAAATTCTTTGTTGGCCGAAATAAGTAATGGATTTAAAACATACATGAGCCGGTTTGTACGATATATCATAGCAGGGATTTGTTTACTCGCCAGTACACTGCACGTAAATGCACAGGTATTGGTAAAAGCAGATATCGACCGCGATAAAATAATCGTTGGTGAGAACATTATACTTACACTGGACGTTCGTGCGCCACTCGGTCAGGAGATGACCTGGTTCAACCTCGACACGATCCCACACTTCGAATTCATCAATAAAGGAAAGATAGATACTGCCGACGGCGTAGATGGTAAGAAATGGGTGCAGCAGCTAACCATTACCAGCTACGATTCCGGCTCCTGGCAAATTCCACAGCTGGCTATCAAAATAGGAGATAAAACATATTACTCCGACTCGCTGAGTGTAGCAGTAAGCTATTCCAATGCAGACCTCTCGCAGGATTATAAAGACATTAAGGAAATAGAAGATGTACCGAATACAGATACTAATTACATCCCTTGGGTATTAGGCGCAGTGACCCTCGTTGCCCTTGGCATTATAGTATGGCTTTTTAGGCGTAAGAAAGCTGTACCCGCTGTTGTACCGGTGGCGGTTAAACTTACGCCGTACGATGAAGCCCTGCAGGCATTGGAAGAATTGCGGAAGAAAGACTTGCCCAATAAAGGAGAGATTAAGAAATACTATACAGGGCTGAATGATATCCTCCGGGTGTTTGTGCAGCGTAAGCTGAACATTGCTTCACTGGAAAAGACCAATGAAGAGCTGATCATAGAGTTGAAGAAGCAACGCATGAACGACGAGTATTTCAAGGAATTGTCGAATGCCCTTCGAATGGCTGACTTTGTAAAATTTGCCCGCTATGAACCGGGCGCCGCCGACAATGAAAAAAATTATGGAGTTATTGAATCGGCTATTAAAACACTAAATAATATCGCTTAAGCTTTGCTATACGATTGGTTTAAAAATATTGACTTTGCATATCCCTGGGCGTTCAGCTTATTCCTGCTGCAGCCTCTGATGATCTATTGGTACTTTACCCGCTATTCCAGACAGCAGGCCACCATCACAGTTTCTACCGTAACGCTGATAAAAAAGACCAGTTCCTGGAAACAAACCTTCCGGCATTCGATGCTGGTACTGCGGTTGCTGGCATTAAGCTGTTTGATCATTGCCCTGGCGCGCCCACAAACACGCAATGACGAAGAGCTGAAAATGGGAGAGGGCATCGATATCATCCTGTGTCTGGATGTAAGCGGTAGCATGTCGGCGCAAGACCTGTTGCCCAACCGGCTGGAAGCGAGTAAAGCAGTAGCCGCAGAGTTCGTAGACCGGCGCCCTACCGACCGTATCGGGGTAGTGATCTTTTCGGGCGAAAGCTTTACCCTCGTGCCATTGACTACTGATAAGCATATATTGAAGTCACAGATCTACAGCATCCAGCGCGGCCTCCTCGAAGATGGTACGGCCATAGGCGATGGACTGGGTGTGAGTGTTGACCGGCTGAAAAGCTCACCTGCCAAATCGAAGATCATCATCCTGCTCACCGATGGAGAGAACCAGGGAGGGTTGATCGATCCGCTCACCGGGAAAGACCTTGCCAAAGCCCATAAGATACGCGTGTACAGCATTGGTGTAGGTACTGAAGGATATGCACCTGTGCCCTCCTCCGATGGCCGAGGAGGCGTGGTGGTGCGGCAGCAGAAAGTGAACATCGATGAAAAGCTCATGCGCCTCATCGCTGAAGAAACAGGCGGCCTTTATTTCAGGGCCAGGGACAATGAAAGCCTGAGGAATATTTATGGTGAAATAGACAAGCTGGAGAAGTCCAAAATAGAAATAACTACCCTAAAACGCTTTACAGAGCGCTTCTTTCCATTTGCATTGGCCGCCGCTGCCTTACTTTTGCTGGAAATAATATTGCGATATACCCTATTCAGGAAGTTTCCATAATGGATAGACAGTCATCTTCTGTCACGCTGAGCTTGTCGAAGCGTCTTTTTAATGTGGGTGTTCCTGTATTATAAATCCAGGTTCAGACAAATGAAAGCATTGGTGTATAAATCAACAGGCAGTTGGTATGTGGTGAAAACCGAAACCGGACAGGTATTGAATGCCCGCATCAAAGGGATATTCAAGATCGACGGCATTACTTCTACCAACCCTATCGCGGTAGGCGATGAAGTGATGATCGACATGGAGAATGAAGTAGAAGGCAGCGCCATGATCAAAGATATTCTGCCGCGCAGGAACTATGTTGCCCGTCAATCGCCCTCCCATAAAAAGCAGCACCACATCGTGGCGTCCAACCTCGACCAGTCGCTGCTGTTTGCTACACTTAAAGACCCGAGGACATCACAGGGTTTTATCGATCGGTTCCTCGTTTCCTGCGAAGCCTACCATATACCGGCATTGATCATCTTCAATAAGGCCGACCTGTACAGAAAAAAAGAGCAGGAGCAATACGAAGAATTAAAAGAAATGTACAATGCTATTGGCTATACCACGGTAGCCATGTCCGTTCCCAAAGGAGAAGGCGTAGAGGAAGTGAAAAGCCTGTTGAAAGATAAGGTAACACTTATGAGCGGGCATTCAGGCGTAGGTAAATCCACCTTTATCAATGCCATCTTCCCGGAGCTCAACCTCAAAACAAAAGACGTAAGCGGCTGGAGCGGAAAGGGAATGCATACTACCACCTTTGCCGAAATGTTCGACCTGCCGTTTGGCGGAAAGATCATCGATACGCCCGGCGTACGGGAGTTTGGACTGGTAGATATATCGAAGCAGGAACTGTCTCATTACTTCCCTGAAATGGCTAAGCTGATCAACGACTGTCAATTCAATAATTGCCTCCACATCGAAGAGCCGGGCTGCGCTGTAAAGAAAGCAGTAGAAGACGGCATCATCGCCGAAGATCGCTTCTTCAGCTACTACAAAATACTCGAATCAATAGAAGAGAACGACTACTGATTGTCAGGTTGAGCCTGTCGAAACCTCTTTGAAGGGCGGCTCACCCTGGTGTAAGCACGTCGTTGCCTCGCTGCCTTTATGCCTCTAAAAACAAAAAGAGACTGCCATAAAATAGCAGTCCCTGGTTTTGTTTCAGAAGTAAAACTGTATGGTAAGCCAACGCTTGCCGGCTATGAACGCCGGCAGGTTTCAACTAAGGTGCCAGATGGTAAACAATCGTTATAAAGAAGTTCTGCCAGCTGTAGTATTATGATACGAATTTCTTCGCCTTATGGATCATCAATTTGTTCTCGAGAAAATTAGCTACCTCTATCACAGCGTCATTATCCTTGCGCGGCGCTTCGCGAAACTTGAAAGGATAGATGGAAATGCCGGTGTAGATGTTGTAGTGAAGTGTAAGAATGTGGCCTTTGTACAGGAAGTTCCAGGTTAAAGTATCAAAGTCATCCTGTTTTTGAGTGAAGCGGATGGACAGGTTGTCGGAGAGAATGTTGGCCACTTCATAAAAGCGTTTTAGACCGCAATCGTCGTCGATGATGGCTTCGGTACAGCCGAAGTCAGTACGTAGCGTTAGGCTCATACAGTATGGATTTATAGTTATCTAATGGGTACGAACAGAAACTTCGTAACGGAAATCAGGATCTGAACTTTCTCGCCTTCGGTACTTTCTCTCCACTCAGTATTCGTTCTGCGCCTACATTTTTACCATTCGAAGGACAGCCGGTTTTGGGTCCGAAAAGACTGCAGGAGCTGCCACACAAGATGACCATTGAACAGGCTAAAACGATTACTGATTGATGGATTTTCATAACTGGATTGCAGTGGATTTTAAACGCTCTTTAAAACTATATATATTATTCGGTAGTTGCAAGCGTGGTTCTACTTTTCCTCTGCTACCTGATCACGAAACCAGTCGGCATACCTGATATAATTGTTTGCTATTCTGTCGATTTCGCCATGAATTTGAGATTGGTCAATTGTTTTTACACGCTTGGCTGGTACACCTGCCCAGATCGTTCCCTCGGGTATTTGGGTACCCTCCAACACGACGGCGCCGGCGGCTATAATAGTATGACTGCCGATCTCTACATTGTCCATGATGATAGCACCCATACCAATGAGCACATTGTCGTGAATAGTGCAGCCATGAATGATGGCATTGTGCCCGATGGAAACATTATTGCCAACGATCGTCTTGGTTTTTTTATATGTACAATGAACAACAGCGCCATCCTGTACATTCACTTTGTTGCCCATGCGGATGCTGTTTACATCACCACGGATAACCGTATTGAACCAGATACTGCAATCATTGCCCATGACCACATCACCAACAATAGTAGCATTGGGAGCTATAAAAGTATTATCACCGAAAGTAGGGTATGTACCATCTACATGTAATATGACAGGCATAAGTTGAAGTTTAAAGTGGAAGATTTGGTTTACTGATCTGCGGCAATACAAATATACTGAACCTCCTTCCCTTTTCAACCTATCAACCTGTCAACTCTTCAACTCCCTATCTTTGCCCCATGAATCAACGGGAGTTATTTTTTCGCCATGTGGCGCAAACATCCACAGCCCCCCTGGCATTGGAGATCGTGAAAGCAGAAGGAAGCTGCCTCTGGGACGCGGACGGAAAGGAATACATCGACCTGATTGCCGGCATCAGCGTGTGCAATGTGGGCCATCGCCATCCCCGGGTGGTAAAAGCCATTAAAAAGCAGGCGGATGAGTACCTGCATTTATTGGTATATGGCGAGTTCATCCAATCACCCCAGGTACAATATGCCAGGCTGATCACCGACCACCTGCCAGGCTCCCTCAACTCCGTTTATTTTACCAATTCAGGCGCGGAAGCCGTTGAAGGTGCTATGAAGCTGGCCAAGCGGGTTACCGGCCGCACGCAGGTCATAGCCTTCAACCAAAGCTACCACGGTTCCACCCAGGGCGCATTAAGCATTATTGGCGATGAATACTGGCGACGCGCATTCCGGCCTTTGCTGCCTGATATATTGCACCTGGAGCATAATTCCTTGGCGTCCCTCGACATGATTACCGAACGCACGGCCTGCGTTATTGCCGAGCCGGTGCAGGCCGAACGCGGCGTATATACACCTGCCAAAGAATGGATGCAGGCACTGCGGAAGAAATGTACAGAAACAGGCACCCTGCTGGTGCTGGATGAAATACAAACCGGGTTTGGGCGTACCGGTACACTATGGGGATTTGAACAATTCAGTGTTACGCCCGACATCCTGCTGCTGGGCAAGGCGCTGGGCGGAGGTATGCCACTGGGAGCATTCATTGCCGGTCAAAACATCATGGGACAGTTGACCGATAACCCGGTACTGGGCCATATCACCACCTTTGGCGGGCACCCGGTATGCTGTGCGGCCGGACTGGCAGCATTGAAAGTATTGCTCAAAGAAACATTGGTGCAGAAAGTAAAAAAGAAAGAAGAACTATTCCTGAAGCTGTTGCAGCATCCAACAATTAAAGCAGTACGCTCCAACGGGTTGATGATAGCCGTGGAATTTGATAGTTACGAAACCAATAAGCGGATCATAGATGCTTGTATTGCAAACGGGGTATTGACCGACTGGTTCCTCTTTGCCGCCAATTGTATGCGTATCGTGCCCCCGCTTACAATATCTCCAAAAGAGATCAAAAAAGCCTGCAAAATAATCCTTGAAGCAATTGAAGGATAACTTATTCAGATTGTCATTTCGAACAGAGCGATAGCGGAGTGAGAAATCTGCTATCGGAGCAAACGCAAATTGCCCGGTCCCTTTAGGCCGGGACCAAAAAATCACCACACCCTTCCGGGCTTTAGCCCAATTTAGTTTTCAATCTCTACAATGACCTCAACCTCTACCGCAATATTCGACGGCAGCGAACCCATGCCTACGGCCGAGCGTGCATGCTTGCCCTTATCACCAAACACTTCTACCATAAGATCGCTATAACCATTGATGACCTTAGGCTGGTCGCCAAAACTATTCTCACAATTCACCATGCCCAGTACCTTCACAATACGCTTCACTTTATTGAGGCTGCCCAACTCTGCTTTAAGTACCGACAGGTGATTGATGCCCACAAGGCGGGCAGCCTGGTAGCCTTGTTCGATAGTAAGATCTTTGCCCACTTTACCGGTGATGTTGGAACCATCAGTCCTGGTAGGGCCTTTGCCGGATAGGTAGAGGAGATTGCCAACCCGAACGGCATTTACATAATTGGCAATAGGCGCGGAAGGAGTGGTAAGAACAATACCTTTCTCTTTCAACTTTTGCTCGATTTCCTGCGCCTGAATATCCATAACTATAGAGGAGATGATTAAAATGAGTAGAAGCTTTTTCATTCACTCAAGATAAAAAATATTTGAATACCATAGCGGCGAGCAGTGCGCCAACGATAGGCCCAACAACAGGTATCCAGGCATAGCTCCAATCGCTGTTTCTCTTTTGCGGAATAGGTAAAATAAAATGGGCAATACGTGGACCCAGGTCGCGGGCAGGATTGATGGCATAACCAGTGGGGCCACCCAGCGAAACACCGATACCCAACACCAACAACGCTACTGGCAAGGCGTCGAGTGTGCCAAGCGTACTCTGAGGTTTGATAAATAACAATGCCCCCAGCATAAGTACAAAAGTTCCAATGATCTCGGTGATGAGGTTGTTGGGCGCGCTGCGGATAGCCGGACCGGTACAGAATACCGCCAGCTTGAGATCGCCATCGGCAGTTTGTTGAAAATGTTGGCGATAGGCCAGCCAGGCAATGGTGGCCCCTGCGATAGCGCCTGCCAATTGCGCTGCGATAAAAGTGCCTACGTTTTCCCATTTGAAATCACCGAGATAGGCCAGTGCCAATGTTACAGCAGGATTGAGGTGACCGCCGCCACCGAGTTTGGTAGAAGCATATACACCAACAAATACGGCCATGGCCCAGCCGAAAGTGATCACGATGAGGCCGCCATTATGGCCTTTGGTTTTATTCAACAATACATTAGCTACCACACCACTTCCAAGAATGATGAGCAGCATAGTGCCGATAAACTCTCCGGTAAATAAATTCATATTGGCAAGGTTTGAAGATTAGACTAAATATTTCGAAGCAAACGACACGTAGCTCGCAGCTTTACAAAGGCAAGTACGCTTTCGCTACTGCATTAAACGTTGCCAGCTGCTGCTCCACCCACTCCGGTCCCTGCTTCATTTCAGCAGCCATCAGTTGAGCTACTACGGGTGCTGCCGCGATAGCAGCTTTGGCATCCAGCAACAAGGCCCTGGTACGGCGGCTCAACGCATCTTCAATAGTCATACACATTTCCTGCTGCACGGCCCAGATGATAGTAGCCCTGGTATAAGGCAGGTCGGGATGCAGTAAAGCACCCAGCTCAGGCTTATTGGCTATCAGTGCATCTACCCCCACTTTATCGGTGCCATAATAATAATCGGCGGTAGAATAATCCGAAGTAGGTTGAGCGCCGTGGATGGCCAACTCTTTCGTCACAGGCTCCTGGTAAGCCAGCGCGCCTTGTACGGCAGCGATATTGATCACGTCGGCAGCCATTTTTCGGTAGGTAGTCCACTTACCACCAAGAATACTTACGAGGCCACTGTCGGAAACGATGATGGAATGATCGCGTGATATCTCAGCAGTTTTCCTGGCAGTACTTTTCACCAAAGGGCGCAGGCCGGCGAAAATACTTTTCACATCAGCACGTGAAGGGTCTTTGGTGAGATACCGCGCCGCATGTTCCAGGATGAATTGGATCTCATCCTCCTGGGCAAGCGGCTCATCGGAAATATGGTCCACCGAAGTATCGGTAGTACCTACAATGATCTTTTGATGCCAGGGAACGGCAAACAATACACGTCCGTCATCTGTATGCGGGATCATGATAGCAGCTTCTCCCGGTAAGAATTCTTTATTGAGCACCACGTGAATACCCTGACTGGGTGAAATGCTCAACGGCTTTTGCGGGTCATCCATTTGTTGCACACCATCTGAGAAAACACCGGTGGCATTGATCACCACTTTACCCTGCACTTCATATACTTTGCCGGAAATTTCATCCTTCACCTGCACACCGGCCATTTTATCCTGCGCTTTCAGCAGGCCGGTTACCTTGAAATAATTGAGTACAACGCCGCCTTGTTCTACAGCAGTCTGCGCAAGATTGATGGCCAGCCGGGCATCATCAAACTGACCGTCATGATACAGTACGCCACCACGCAAGCCTTCAGCGTCCAGTGTGGGCGCCAGTTGTAGTACTTCTTCAGTCGATAGCCATTCGGAAGTGCCGAGGCCCAGACTGCCACTCATCCAGTCATATACCTTTAAGCCCAGCCCATAATAAGGGCCTTCCCACCATTTATAATTGGGTACGATGAACGATTGATTCTTGACAAGATGCGGGGCATTCTGTTTCATAATGCCCCTTTCTTTCAGCGCATCCATCACGAGTTTTATATTGCCTTGTTGCAGGTAACGAACACCCCCATGCACCAGCTTGGTAGAGCGCGAAGAAGTACCCTTGGCAAAATCAGCCTGCTCGAAAAGAATAGTACGGTAGCCACGGGCGGCTGCATCTACCGCAGCCCCGAGCCCTGTAGCTCCACCGCCAATAATAATAACATCCCACTGGCCCTTATTACCCTCAAGCTGTTCTATTAACTGTATACGATTCATCAGATACGCTTTCTCTTTTATAAAATCATCTCCCTTTCAACTTGTAAACTCCTGACTCAAGACTCTGAACTCTCGACTCTGAACTCACTTATCCTCCGCCCACGCCACAGCCGCCTTCACCGCCCGATGCCATCCTTTCAACAGTTGTTGAACCTGTTCACCCGGCATATTGGGATTGAACTTCGCATCCACCTGCCATTGCTTTTGTAATTCCTCCACACTATCCCAATAGCCCACCGCCAGCCCTGCCAGATAAGCAGCACCCAGCGCAGTAGTTTCATATACTTTGGGACGCAATACGGGCACCTGCAGCATATTACTTTGAAATTGCATGAGCGCATTATTGATGGTAGCGCCACCATCCACACGCAGTTCCATAATGGAAATACCGGCATCGGATTCCATGGCTTTCAACACATCATTGGTTTGATAAGCGATACTTTCCAAAGCGGCGCGGGCAATATGTGCGTCGGTAGTACCGCGGGTAACACCAAATAAAGAACCACGGGCATGCTGGTTCCAGTGTGGTGCACCCAGGCCAGCAAAAGCAGGCACCATATATACGCCATTAGTATCGGTAACACTGCCGGCCAATGCTTCTACATCAGCCGAATGGCGAATGATATGCAACCCATCACGTAGCCATTGCACCACAGCGCCGGCAATAAAGATGCTGCCTTCCAGCGCGTACTCCACTTTATTATGGATCTTCCACGCAACCGTGGTCAACAAATTATTGGTCGATACAACCGCTTTTGTGCCGGTATTCATCAGCATGAAACAACCGGTGCCATAAGTGTTCTTCACCATGCCGGGTTGCGTGCACATCTGTCCAAACAGAGCAGCCTGCTGATCGCCGGCAATACCTGCAATAGGAATATTGGCATGCTTCACCACGGTTTCGGTTACCCCATATATTTTACTGGAAGGTTTTACTTCGGGTAATACACTGGCTGGAATATCAAACAATCTCAACAACTCGACATCCCACTCACAGGTATGAATATTCAGCAACATGGTGCGCGAAGCATTCGTTACATCGGTAATGTGCAATTTGCCGCCGGTGAGCTTCCAGATCAGCCAGCTGTCTACCGTACCAAAAGCCAGTTGACCCTTATCGGCCTTCTCACGCGCACCAGCTACATTGTCGAGAATCCACTTTAGCTTGGTAGCGGAAAAATAAGCGTCGATGATGAGGCCGGTTTTCTGTTGTACAGAAGGGCCATGACCAGACGCCTTCAGGTGATCACAATACTCAGCCGTTCTGCGGTCCTGCCACACGATAGCTTTGCATATTGACTTGCCCGTTTGCTTATCCCAAACGATGGTTGTTTCGCGTTGATTAGTAATGCCGATCGCCGCCACCTGGTCGGTAGTGATGCTTTTCCTGGCCAGCACTTCGGCCATTACGCTGAACTGGGATGACCATATCTCTTCAGGGTCGTGCTCTACCCAGCCGGGTTGGGGATACCATTGTTTGAACTCTTTTTGGGCTACGGTAACGATGCTGCCGGCATGATCAAAAAGGATGGCACGGGAGCTGGTAGTGCCCTGGTCGAGGGCGAGAATGTATTTCGCAGACATGCAATCTATTTAATGTAAAAGATAAGAAAATAAATGCTTGACAAATCACTTGATCAACCACTCATAAATAATTAAAAAGCCGAATGCAGACTGTGTTGTAATTTCCTGCACGTAAAGTCTAAAAAAACAAGCCTTATGAGTATCTCCTTCTTAAAAAACCGCAACCGTGGCCTGATCGCAGTGCCGGCTGTATTGCTGGCGGGCGCAGTATTGGCAGCTGCTGGCAACAATACTGCCGTTACGATAGGGCGGCATGAAATACCAGCGGACACAACCCGTAAAGACACCGTGAAATACACGGAATACAAGAACCTTCCCCTTAAGCCCGAACGTAAAATTGCCTTTGCTACCAACGAAGGTACATGGATGTCGGTAGATGTAAGCCCGGATGGACAATCGATTGCATTCGACCTGATGGGAGATATCTATACCATACCCATCACCGGAGGCAAGGCGACGCCGGTTACCAAAGGATTGGCATTTGATACCCATCCACGCTATAGCCCCGATGGAAAAAAGATACTCTTTACATCCGATAGAAGTGGCTCCGAAAATATCTGGTACATCGATACCGAAAAACAAGACACGGTGCAGCTTACCAAAGATGGCGACCAGAACTATCCCGGCGCCACCTGGATGCCCGATGGCAACTATGTCATCACGGCGCGGGGCCGCCTTGATATTAAACTATGGATGGTCCACAAAGATGCAGGCAGTGGTGTACAGGTAATCGATGCCCCGGGTTTCAAGACCATCGATCCTGCTGTAAGCCCTGATGGCCGTTATATCTACTTCTCTTCCCGCAATGGCTTCTGGACCTACAATGCCCCGATGCCCCAATACCAGATCGGTGTATATGATCGCGAGAACGCACGTACATCGATCATCACCTCTCGTTACGGATCAGCCTTTACACCAGTCCTTTCAAAAGACGGTAAATGGCTCGTATATGGCTCAAGGTTCGAAGACAAGACCGGCCTCGTGATCCGTAACATTACAAGCGGCGACGAAAAGTGGCTGGCATATCCCGTACAACGTGATGACCAGGAATCCATGGCCACTATGGGCGTATTGCCCGGCATGTCTTTTACGCCCGATAGCAAAGCGATCGTTGCTTCCTATGGCGGAAAGATCTACCGCATTCCTATCGACGGGGGCAAACCAACAGAAATACCATTCACCGCCAATATGGAACTGGAGCTCGGACCAAGGCTGGAATTCAAATACCCGGTGTCCGATACCTCCCATGCGTTGGCTACACAGATACGTGATGCAGTTCCTTCACCCGATGGAAAGAAACTGGCATTTACCGTACTGAATCGTTTATACGTAATGGATTTCCCAAGCGGTACTCCCAGAAGGCTGACTACCCATGAATTTACAGAAGCAGAACCAACCTGGTCGCCCGATGGCAACTTCATCGTATTCACTACCTGGACGCCACAGGGAGGTAATTTGTTCAAGGTAAATGTGAATGGAAAAGCTACTGTTCAAAAGCTTACGAAAGAACCCGGCTATTACTCATCAGCTGTTTTCAATCCAAAGAACGATCGCATCGTTTTTATTCGCGGTAAGCTGGAGCGATACAGAGAAGCCATTGGACCGGGTGCGGACAATACGGAAAACGACTTGTGTTGGATGGGCATTAACGGAGGAGACATCAACCTGATCTACCGGGCCAACTTCAGAAGCAACCCCCACTTCGTAAAAAATGTAGAAGACCGCATCTACCTTAATAGAGGTGGTAGCCTCATATCTATCCGTTGGGATGGTACTGATGAGAAAACACATGCCAACGTAACGGGCATTACTACCTCCGGTATCAGCAACTTTAAAGACCCTGAGCACCTGCATGACCTGAATGCTACCGACTTCTGCCTGCTTACCGAAAAAGTAGCACAGGCAATGGAAGTACAGATGCCTTCAGGCGCAGCACAGGTAAATATATCTCCTGCAGGTGATCGTGCTCTGGCGCTGGTGAACAATGATATTTTCGTGTTCACCTTGCCCAACACAGGCCGTCCGGCATCGATATCCCTCGCAAATCCAGCCGGCGCGTCATTCCCTGCCCGTAAACTCACAGAGTTGGGTGGCGAGTTTCCTACCTGGGAAGCAGATGGAAAAAAGATTCACTGGTCACTCGGCAATGCGCATTTTGTATATGATGTAGACAAAGCATTGGCGCAGGAAGACAGTGTGAAGCAGGCCAAAAAAGCAGAAGCCAAAAGAAAAGCTGATTCACTGGCCAAAGCCATCACCGATGTAGTGAAAGTAAAAACCGATACTACTAAAAAGCTGATCGATACATTGGCTAAAACGGCTGTAGAGAAAAAAGAAGAATTCAAGTACAAACCCGAAGAAGTAGCCATTAAATTATACTTCGAAAAGGACTTCCCGAAAGCATCGGTACTACTCAAAGGCGCCCGCATCGTTACCATGAATGGTAATGAAGTCATTGAGAACGGCGACATACTGGTGGTGAACAACCGTATCAAAGCAGTAGGAGCAAGCGGTACATTGCAGGTGCCTTCCAACACGAAGGTGATAGATGTGGCGGGTAAGACCATTGTGCCGGGCTTTATCGATACCCACTCACACATGTGGCCACAATGGGGCATACAGAAAAATCAGGTATGGATATATGCTGCTAACCTCGCTTACGGCGTAACAGCTACCCGCGATCCGCAAACAGCCACAACCGATGTACTTACTTATAGCGATATGGTAGATGCCGGAAAAATAGTAGGCCCACGCGTTTACTCAACCGGACCCGGCGTTGGCTTCTGGATGTATAATGTGCGTGACTCTGCACATGCCAGCAGCATCCTCCAGCAATACAGCAAATACTACAACACGAAGTATATTAAAATGTACCTCACTGGTCCCCGCCAGGTAAGACAGTGGATCATCAAAGCCGCGAAGGCACAGGGATTGATGCCTACCACAGAAGGGGGGTTGAACTACAAGCTCAACATGACCAACCTGCTGGATGGTTATCCCGGACATGAGCATACTATACCGGTTTTCCCGCTGTACAAAGATGTATACAAGTCCATCGCCGAATCGAAGATGGCGGTAACACCTACGCTGCTGGTAGCATACGGCGGTCCCTGGGCAGAGAACTTTTACTATGAGACCGAAATGCCTTACAACGATAAGAAGCTGCAAAACTTCACCCCTTACGATGAACTGGCGCCCAAAACCCGCCGCCGCAACAGTGGCTGGTTTATGCCCGAAGAACACGTGTTTCAGAAACATGCCAAATCTATGAAGTCGATGGTGGAAAGCGGAGCATTGGCGGGTATCGGTAGCCACGGACAATTGCAAGGGCTGGGTTACCACTGGGAACTGTGGTCTATGCAAAGCGGTGGCATGAGCACCCACGATGCGTTAAAAACAGCTACCATACTGGGCGCTCAGGCATTAGGACTCGATGGAGACATCGGCAGCATTCAGGCTGGCAAGTTGGCCGACCTGATCATTATGGATAAGAATCCGCTCGAAAACATTCGCAATACCAATACCATCAACATGGTAATGAAGAATGGCCGTTTGTACAATGGCAGCACACTGGATGAGGTTTATCCCACTGTACGCAAGCTGGAACGAAGCGAATGGACATTTGAAAAACCAGTCAATACAACAGGAATTAAAGAGTAGGCGAACCCCGAAGCAGAACCAACGAATTTATCCTGCAAAAAGGCCTCACGCACAAGCGTGGGGCCTTTTAAATTCGTCTAATTGCCTGAAATTCGTGTTATAGGCCCACTTCATCCCGAATTAATTTCCCCCTGTACTAATCAATTCGTTTCTTCGTTGTAGCAACTACCGTTATGAAAAGATCACCCTTCACCCACTTCCTGCTGCTGGCTCTTGCCATGCTGCCGCTGGCGCTCTCTGCGCAACAACCGATAGAAAACAAGCTATTATGGCGTATTTCCGGCAATGGACTCACCAAACCATCCTGGTTGTATGGTACGATACACTTGACAGATAAGCGGGTATTCAACTTTAGCGATTCGCTATATGCAGCCCTGGAAGCCTGTGAGGGATACGCCATGGAGGTAGACCCGGATTCCATAATGAGCTCCGTACTCAGAGACGGACTGGAAAACAAAGGCCTGCTGAAAAAATCGGTGAGTGCAAAAGATTTCGGGCGGATGAAAAAGAAATTGCAGGAACAATTAGGTAGAAATCCGGAAATCATCACCGTAAATGAGTTTAGGAATTATTACTACAAGATCACAAAAGGATCAGGTAAAGAACATATGCAGTCTTTCATGGACGCCTGGTTTTATGATGCTGCTAAACGCCAGGGTAAGTGGGTAGGAGGCATTGAAGATGTGGACGACCAAAAAGGATTGGCAGAAGAGGTAGAGCCCCTTTCAGAATATGTGGAAGACTTTATCAATGACTATAAGTATAGCAAGGCCATGCTGGAAAAGATGATCAGTATCTATCTGGCAGAAGACCTCGGTGGATTGGAAGATATAGCGGAAGGAGTAGGTGAGACTTTCGTTGACAAGGTCTTGCTGCGACGTAACCGTAAAATGGCGCGGCGTATAGATAGCCTCGCACACATCAGAAGTACATTCTTCGCTGTAGGTAGCGGTCACCTGCCGGGCGATTCGGGTGTGGTAAGTTATCTGCGTAGACAGGGGTTCACGGTCCAGCCGGTAATTTCATCCAAACGCATTGCTGCCAGCACCTATCAGTTTGCAGTAAAAAATATACCATGGGTAACAGTTACCTCTCAAAACAAAGCCTTTACTGTCCAGCTGCCTGGACAGCCACAGGATGCCGGAAAGCTCACCGGTAACATGGACATGAAAGTATACGTAGACATTGGCGCCAACCTGGTATACCTGGCCATGGGTGTTGAAGGAACAGAAGACCTGAACACAGATACCATGATCGTACAGATGGTAAAGAACATGAGTAAGCAGGCCCGCGTTACCGAAAACCGTAAGATTGAAATAGACGGTATCAAAGGAACCGAAATGCTGGCCAAAGGACCCGATGCAATCTATCGTGTACGTTGCTATGTACAACCACCGATGGTATACATGACCATGGTAAGCTCCTCGATAGATACACTTGTCCGTTCGGCAAGTGCAGAACGCTTCTTTAGTTCGCTGGTCATGCATAAAAAAGCACTGTCCAACTATGTTCCCTGGTCCGTATACACCAGCGAACAACATGCATTTTCCGCACGGTTCCCGGGAAAACCAGCAGTGAAATTAAACGAGGATCAGGTACCCAATGCGATCACTACCCTGTATTCTTCCATTGACCTCAGGAACAATATATACCTCCAATGCATGGTGCAGGACATGAAGAAAGGATTTTATCTCACAGGCGACACGAATACTTTTAATTACTACAGAGATTTCATAGACAGCAATGAAGACATGCACCTGCTGAGCAGTCGCCTTGATACAGTATTGCACTATCCGGCCATGTGGTTGAAGTTTAGTTCATCACAAGGAAAAACCACCTACTACAACAAAGTGCTGAACCTGCACCGCGGCAATCGTATATATTACCTCTTTGCTACTTTCGAAGATTCGGTAAAGAACAAGCAGGCCATCGACAACTTCTTTTCTTCGTTTCAGCTGCTACCACACAAGGAAAGCCAGTGGAAACAACAGCCAGCACCGGATGGTAGCTTCTCGGTTTGGTCGGCCAGTCCGGTGAGCAGATATGCCGATCCCGAAGAGCCCAATGATAAACGGATCATATTTGAGATATATGATTCCGTTGCACCCGCTACCTGGTACGTTAACAAAACACCCTATTCACCCAACTACTGGACAGATAATGATACCTCTTTATTACGGCGCACGGCCGACGGTATACTGGATGACGATGATAGCCTGCTCAGCTTTAAATGGGTCACCAACAGCGGCTACAAAGGAGCAGAAATAACAATCGACCTGGGCGATAACCACAACGTAAGAAAAACGCGTTTGCTGATCGTAGGTGATACGCTCTTCGAGATCTATAGCTTTGGACCACCGGAGATCATGTCACAGGAAAATACCCGCAAGCTGCTCGAAGAATTTAGTGTGAACCATCAAACTAAATCTACCATCTTTACATCGAAGGCAGTAGCATTACTAAAAGACCTGAACTCGAAAGACTCCACTATTTTCACAGGAGCAAAAGGTCTGGTAGACCGTGTGCACTTCACCAAAGCAGATCTGCCCCTCTTGCACAAAGCCATGGTTGAAACGTACCTCGATGACTCATTGGGATATGCCAATACAAACAACCTTTTATTTACGACAATAACCAATTTAAAAGACGAGACAACGCCGGAGGCTGTAAAGCAGGCCTGGGCACAGTTGCCATCTGACAAAGAAAGATTGCGTTATAATATGTTGGGCATGCTGGCCAGCCATGCCACAACTTCATCATACCAGCTGGCGAAAGAATTGCTGCTACAGCATACGCCACAAGCTGAAAATGCCTGGGCATTTTTTGGTTTATTGAGCGATACATTACAATTAACGGCGACCATCTTGCCGGAACTATTGCCTTTGTTGAGCGACACGCTGGCCGGCCCCAACATGATATCCCTGGTAGAGCAATTATTGGATAGCAATCTGATAGAGAGTAAGGTGGTGCTGGAACACAAAGAGCGGCTGTTTAAGATGGCGGGAACGGCACTTAATAATACAAACGAGGAAGAGAATTTCTCCTGGTATTATAATTACCACTCGCTAATAAGGGTACTGGCAAAGATGAAAGACCCTGCTGCTAACCAGTGGGTGCGTAAATTCCTGTCACAAGCCAACCTCGATGTGAAGTATACTGCTGCCCTTGCTTTACTCAAGGTGGGCCAGCCGGTACCGGCAGTAGAGTTGTTGAAGCTGGCAGCAGATAAAGGACAACGTTTTTACCTGTACAATGAGCTTAAAAAAATAAATAAGCTGGCATTGTTCCCCAAACAGCACCTTACCCAGCAGGCATTGGCAGAAAGCGAATTATATGCCTCCGCCAGCGAAGAAAATGAAGTGAAGAAAATGACATTTATTGGAGAACGGACCGCAATGTATAAAGGCGTTCGCAAGAAGTTTTACCTGTACAAAATAGATATGTCTTACGAAGACGAAAAGATAATTAACCTTGGCATTGCAGGCCCTTATCCATTAAAGCCCGCAGGTGTGATGACCGGCGCAGGAGCCATCGGGATCAATTGGGATAAAGACTACAACGCCGCTACGATCGATGCCGACCTCAAAGCCTACTTAAAAGAAGTAGAACAATACGACAAAGAACCATAATTCATTTACACACACACACCTGTCT
>JAGIBF010000031.1 GCA_017744515.1 Niastella sp. | reverse complement strand
AACAGTTGGGAAATCGATATTGAATGACCTCCTCTTTCGGGTATCCTCTTCATCCTCTTCGAATTTTAGGGGCGGCAGCTTGCCAAGCTGTGGTACAGGGTCCTGTTCTTCTGTATCGTCGGTATCGTCTGTCTCACTGCCGGCCACCAATTGGCTTTGAACCGATTTCTTTAGGGCATCCAATTCCTCTTCCAGTCTTTTGATATTGTTATTGTCAGGCGGCGACTGTGTATTTCCGGCTTTGGCTTTAGCCAGTTCTGCCAATGCTTTTTCATGTTCCGTTTCCTGTGTTACCCTGGTAATTTTGAACTGCAGCAATTGAGCGGGTATTGTCATTAGTGCTTTCAACAGATTGATTGGAATAGAAATTAATCCTTCTGCTTCACTGGGTTTGGAAATGGAGTTTTCAATCAATATGCCTTGCCTGAAAATGGGAAGCTGCTGTTTTTTGACGAAATAAGAACGGCGTACCGGCACTTTGATGAGCGAACCGGTATCGGGTACCATGCACACAAAAGCGGCATTGTCGGTATTGGCATTGTCCAGCTTCCATTCCTGTGCTACCAGCGGTCGTGTAAAAAGCCCTTCCACCGTTAAATTGCCCCAATCCGTGGAGGCCAATACCTGAATGGTGGTAAGTTTAAAAGAAGCATCTGCTCTGATAGTTGTACCGGTATGTATTCCTTCCAGCGGTATCTGCCATATCCTGTCGATCGTGCCGGATTCTATTTCCTCACTGTCAATACTGAATTCGCGGGTTGCTTCGATGATGACCGTTTGTGTTTTTATGGCTGCCGTCAGCGTGATTGCCCGTTTAGCGGCGAAGCCCACAGCGGCCTGTTGTGCAGGTGCCTGCGTTATTTGAGCAACGATACTTGAAAGACGGTCTTCCGTGACAGCCTTGATATTTTCGAGCATGGCATCGGCAGAAACGATCTGTATTTCATCATTGGAAAACCAGTTGCCTTTATACGAAAGGGCAATCATTGCTTCCGGATCGGGCCTGAACTGAACAGCTGGCGTAAAGCGAAGCTCCAACAACTTTGGGCTGCCAATGATCGACTTGTCTTCGATGGATTGTTCAACCTGCACCTTCGCAGTTGCCGTAAGTTTCATATAAGCACGAGGCAAGTAATAATACTGGTCTGCTTCGGCAGCTACCGGTCGTTTTACGAAGCGGCTGATAAAGATCGCTGTTTTAAAAGCTATAATATAGGCCGCGATAACAAGTACATAGAGGCCGCCTAATATTATCAGTACTATTTCGAACGTGTTAAGGTCCTTCATGAGCAGTTCGTGTTATGGGTCTTAAAAGCATTTAAATATACATACTCCAATCTACTGTTCAATAATAATCCGGGCCCAAGGTAGATGAGCCGCTGAATTTGCAACATGGGAAAAACACCTTTTTTGTGATAGAGGTATCACAGATACTTCGTAGAGAAGATAAACAACATGGGAATGTTCCCGCTAACCGGGAACATTCCCAGCGAAATATTCTCATCCAATTCAGTATAGCCCCGCAGACGGATGGGTAGTTTTATGGCAACAACCGCTGAACGATGAAACATTGCTTGCCTCTTGCTTTGTTGCTGATCAGCCTGTATGGCTATCCACAGGCGCCTGCTAATTATGCCCTTGCCTGGGCCGATGAATTCAATACAACAACGTTAGATACCGCCAACTGGCGCTACCGGATCGATGGTAGTGGCAACAGCTACCAGCGACCGGAGAATGTGGTGGTGGATAATGGAAAAGTGCGCATCGACCTGAAAAAAGAAAACTATCAGAATAAGTCTTATACAGGAGGTGGCATCATCACCAAAGTACCACGCCGCTTTGGGTATTATGAAGTGAGCGTAAAGCTATCCGGAAAGTACGGCTGGCACGAGGCCTTCTGGACTACCTTCATCAATAGCCTCACTAACCCCAATTCCGGTTATCAGCAATTGCCCGGCCGCATCGAAATAGATTGCTTTGAACATTATTCGGAACACAATGCGCATTATTTTAGCTATGGTGCTATCGAATGGGCGCCTGTGCAGGGTAATATCAACCGTGATTACCACACCACGGTGCCCGACCTCACTACTACTTACAACACGTTTGGCTTCGAATACACGCCTGACTACCTCAATTATTTCTTCAACGGAACGTTGCTAAAGACAGTCGATATGCGTGGGCAGATCCCGCACGACTTCTACTTATGGCTAACCACCATCGCCAAAAAGCCCGATGCCGCAGATTCAGCAGGCAGCGTGTTCTTCGACTACCTGCGTTGTTATGAAATATCTCCTGCCAATTACAATACACGGAAAGTTCCGTTTATTCATTATCTCGATTCATTGCGGGGAACAACGCATTCGACCGGGCGCGACTTATGGATGGAAGCTGAAGATTTCACACAGTTGGGCAACTGGACACGTGAATGGGAAAACAGTACGCAGGTGATCAAAGGATTTACGGCCAATGTACCGGGGCGCGACAGTACAGCGCTCAAAGCTGTGACACATATTATAGTTGATTCAGCTGCTACCTATACGTTGTGGGTCAGGGCGCGCGACTTTACCACGGCGCAGGGAACACGCAACTTTAAAGTACTGATAAACGGAGTGCCTGCCAGTCGTTTGTTTGGCGATCATGGAACGAATGGCTATGCCTGGGAGAATGGTGGTCGGTTTTACCTGCCGGCCGGCTTCAATAAGATCGAGCTCTTTGACCAGTCTCAATACTATGCACGCTGCGACAGGTTACTGCTGACCACCGACACCGGCTTTGTGCCGCAGGGATTGGGTGGCTCACAGAATGCTTTGTACAAGGGAAGAACCAGCACCGGACAGCGGAAGTAGCAGGGTGAAAACGGCGCCTTCATTCGCTACACCGGTAGCTGTGATCGTGCCGCCATGACGCTCTACGATGTTTTTGCACAAGGCCAGTCCCAGCCCGGTACCTTCATACCTGTCTTTGGGATGCAGGCGCGAAAAAGATTGAAATATCTTGTCGGCATCCTGCTGGTCGAAACCGATTCCGTTGTCTTGTACTTTGACCCTGGCATAAGGCTTGTCAATAGTCAGTCCTGCCTTTTGCAGCTCATCCTGCCCTCCCACTTCTGCATCGACATGTATTTGTAGCGATCTGTTGGTGCTGGCAAATTTCAGCGAATTATTGATCAGGTTATAGAACAGCTGGTAAAGCAAAATGGAGGAGCCATTCAATACCGGCAGGTTGCTATAATGGATGGTTGCCTGTTTTTGCTGTATCACCACTTCAAGGTCTGTCTCGATATTGACCAACGTATCATTCAGTGCAACCGGTTCAAAAGACTGCTCTGTCGCATTCAGCGAAGAATACAACAGCACCCCTTCGATCATGGAATACATGCGCTCTGCTGCTTTCTCGATCTTGCTGATATAGCCCTGCGCTTTTTCCGGCAGGTCGGCAGCAAACTCCTGTTTCAGGCGACTGGTAAAGGTCCTCACTTTCCGTACCGGTTCTTTGAGGTCGTGCGACGCCACGTGGGCAAACCGTTGCAGGTCTTCATTCGAACGGCGCAATGCTTCCGTTCTTTCCGCTACCTGCGCTTCCAGTATTTCGCCGCTTTGCTTTAAAGACTCTTCAGCTTTCTTGATCTCTGTAATATCGCGGGTAGTGCCGGCTACCGCTTCCACTTCTCCCTTGTCATTTAATACTGGCACCAGGATATAATCATAGATACGTTTACCCAAAGTAGCATGCGGGAAGGAAACAACACCACGAACAGATTCCTTCGTAGCTATTATGTGGTCGATCTCCCGCTCGTGCATGGTGGCATGCCAGGGCTCATAACCATTTTCCAATAAGGTGCACCCGATCGCCTGCTCCCAGTTTTTGCCCCACATATTGAGCAACGCCTGATTGGCATAGGTAAAACGGTAATGGAGGTCCCATACATAGATGAGGTCGGGCGTATTGGCGGTGATGGTCTCGAACAACCGTCTGCTGCTCTCCGATTCTTCACGTACCTGTTTCAATGCCTCTTCTGCCTTTTTGCGGGCATCGATGTGCGACAAGGTTGGTTGTTTAGGTTCCATATGAATTGAGAAAAGAAATTGATAATGGAAGTTAGGTAAATTGGTTACGGAAAAGGTTTTTAATTTAACTTGAGGGCCATTTCTATATGGACACCACCCCTCCCAAATTTATTTTACTGGCCGATGATGACCTGGACGATCAGGAATTACTGAAAGAAGCCTTTCGCCAGGCAGCACCACTTGTTGGCGTAGAGACGGTATCCTTTGGAAAAGATGTATTGAACTACCTGCATAAATGCCCTGATGATAACCTCCCCTGCCTGATCGTGCTGGATTACAACATGCCCGATATGAACGGCGCCCAGGTGCTTTCCCAGCTTTGCCTGCACGAACGCTTCCAGCATATTCCTGCTGTGATCTGGAGCACTTCCAATGCTTATTTATATAAGGAAGTCTGTAAAAAGAACGGGGCCAGAGAATATTTTCAGAAGCCTCACCAGTTTGAAGAAATGATCCGGCTCTGTCGCCGGATGTACCAGTTGGCCAGCTAATTATTAACGCCGTATGAACCATGTGCATTTATTTTCCTTTTATCTGATGGGTACAACCCTGCCAGCACTACTTTTATGCCTGCCCATGCTTTTCCACACTTACACGCAGAAAGCTGCAATATGAACTTATTGTTAGCGCAAACGTTTGCCCGCTTTTCAGGGATGGCAACCGTACCATCATGCGGGTGCAGGCCAACCAGCAAAAGCTTTCCCTGCTGATGCTGAAAGAAGACGGTACCGAAGCAAGCTGCTATGAAGTGGCCGCTAAAAGATAATTGCTCCCCAACCAGCCTGTATACCCGCTCATGAAAAGTTGAGCGGCATGTTGCTAATTATTACATTAGCAACATGCCGCATATAATCAATAATAGCTGCTAACCTTAACCCTATCAGGCGATTAAAGGCAGATTAAAATATTTCATATATACGCTTGTTTCATCGCCGGGTTAATATCTGGTAACTTCCAATCAATAATGATTTAGTAATATTGGGCTGTTGTGTCTAAGTTTACCACAGTTATTCATCCTTTGACATCCATCTCATAATCACTTGCAGATTGCCTGGCCGTAACCACCTTACTATGGAATTTCAGCTTTAGTGTGCGTAACACTTGCCTAAACATACCGACCCTGTTGGTGTGATCAACCATTTTTTGTTTAACCAAAAACTTGCTCAATGAGAAGGAGAATCACCATCCTTTCACTGCTTGGTATTTTATGTTGCGTCAGCCTCATTTCTATGGCGCAGTCAACAAGCCTCCCCGGAAAAGTCGTCGATGAAACCGGCG
Source organism: Niastella sp. (assembly GCA_017744515.1). Classification (GTDB taxonomy): domain Bacteria; phylum Bacteroidota; class Bacteroidia; order Chitinophagales; family Chitinophagaceae; genus Paraflavitalea. The sequence goes on along the minus strand of JAGIBF010000031.1, from coordinate 83,747 downwards.
CTCCTATTCCTAACGCCTCTATTAATGTAAAAGGAAAAAGCGGCGGCGTTGTTTCCAAAGACAATGGCGAATTCATCATCACTTCCTCAGGTAGTGGAACACTGGTGGTATCAGCCGTAGGTTTTGTAACACAGGAAATCAGTCTTAGTGGTCTTCAGCGTGCAGATGTTACACTGAAAAAATCCAATGAACAACTGGAGAGTGTAGTGGTAACTGCTTATGGCATTCGCCGTGAAAAGAACACACTCCCCTATGCTGCGCAGCAGATCAGCGGCGATGATGTAAACAAAACAAGGATTGCCAACGTGGCCAGTGGTCTTTCCGGTAAAATATCCGGTCTGCAGATCACCCAGGGCAACGGCATTGGTGGGTCGGTGAACGTAGTGATCCGTGGTTCCAAATCTTTGTCGGGTAATAACCAGGCCCTGTTTGTGATCGATGGAGTGCCTATCGACAACTCAACCAATAATTCCGGTGGCCAGCAACGCGGCGGTGGTGGTTACGATTATGGCAATGCTGCAGGCGATATCAACCCCGACGATATTGCATCCATCAACGTATTGAAAGGCGCAGCCGCAACAGCTCTCTACGGTTCCCGTGCTGCCAACGGTGTGATCATGATCACCACCAAAAAAGCGAAGTCCGGCTTTAACGTCACCCTCAACTCAGGTGTGATAGTAGGCACTGTTGATAAAACGACCTATGTAAAATTGCAGGAAGAATATGGTGGCGGCCGTTCTACCCCGCTCGACCAGAATGGTTTCTACCTGGCCGACGTGGATGGTGATGGTGTAAAAGACCTTATCTCTCCTACAGAAGCAGTGCGCTCCTGGGGACCTAAATACGATCCTACGCTGATGGTATACCATTGGGACGCCTTCGACCCTACTTCTCCCTACTACAAAAAAATGAAGCCGTGGGTAGCTGCAAAGAACGGACCAGTGTCACTATTTGAAAACTCCCTGTCTACCAACAACAGCATCTTCATGGATGGCACCAATGATAAAGGGTTCTTCAAACTGGGCTACACCCGCAACGAAGAAAAAGGTATCGTGCCCAATAGCCGTATCCTGAAGAACATCATCAACTTCGCTGCCAGTTATAAATTAACCGATAAACTGACTGCGAGCGCGATGGTCAACTATTCCAAAGTAGATGGCAAGGGCCGCTACGGGACCGGTTATGACGGCGGTCGCAACATCAACGTTACGCTCCGCCAGTATGGCACTTCTGTTGTTGATATGATGGAGCAGCGCGATGCCTACTTTCGTACCGGACAAAACGTGACCTGGAACTGGAAAGATCCCCGGGTGGCCAGCGGCCTGGTACCAGCATTCTACAACAATACGTACTGGACCATCTATGAAAACTATCAAACAGATACCCGTACCCGCACATTTGGAAACGTGGCATTGAACTACCAGGTTACCGACTGGCTCAATATCATGGGCCGCGTTGCAGTAGACAACTACAATGAATTGCAGGAAGAAAGAACAGCTGCTGGAAGCATCGGTGTTTCATCTTACTCGAGGACCAACAGGGCTTTCAATGAAACCAACTACGACCTGCTGGCTACCGTGACCAAAGACATCAACGATGACTTTAAGTTCAGCGGCCTCGCAGGTATCAACCTCCGCAGAAATTCATTGAGCAGCATTTCCGGATCTACCTCCGGCGGACTCATCATTCCCAAGTTGTACTATCTTGGTAACTCAAGGGGTACCATCACTGCTACCAATGAAGCTTATCAACCCAAAGCAGTGGATGGTTACTTCGGCGGCGCCACCCTCACCTATCGGGATTTCCTGACACTGGATGCCACCATTCGCAATGACCGTTCATCAACCCTGCCAGAAACAGTTAACTCCTATTTATATTATGCGGTTTCAGGTAGCTGGGTTTTCTCCAAGCACCTCGAGAACATTAGCTGGCTCACCTCTGGTAAGTTAAGGGCCAACTACGCTACGGTGGGTAACGATGCTCCCTGGGGATCTATCAGCGATGTGTATGACCAACCCAACCCCATGGGCAGCTATATTCTTTTCTCGTTGCCAAGCACCAAAAACAATATCGCCCTTAAATCGGAAAGGACCAACAGCCGTGAGATCGGTTTGGAAATGGCCTTCCTGCGCAACCGTATCGGCTTTGATGTAACTTACTATAAGACCAACACGATCGACCAGATCTTTGCTGTAGCAGTATCTGCCAGCACGGGCTACACAGGCAAGTTCATCAATGCAGGTAATGTGGAGAACAAAGGTATCGAGCTGTCTATGTTCGGTTCACCCATCAGCAACAAGAACTTCTCCTGGAATGTCAATGTCAATTTCACCCGCAACAGGAACAAGGTGGTTGAGCTGTATGACAACAGTAAAAACCTCCAGATCGCTTCCTTCCAGGGCGGTGTAACGCTGAATGCAACGCTTGGACGGCCATATGGAGAATTGCAAAGCAATACCTTCCAGTATGTGAATGGCCAAAGGCTCGTGAACGCAGCCGGAGGTTATGTGCTGTCTACCACTACCAATAACATCATCGGTAACGTAAACCCTGATTGGATTGGCGGCGTATTGAACAGCTTCAGGTATAAGAATTTCAACCTGAGCTTCCTCGTAGATGTGCGCAAAGGCAGCGACATCTTCTCATTGGATATGTATTATGGTACGCAGGCTGGTGTGCTGCGTGAAACAACCGGCAACAACGACCTGGGCAATCCCAAGCGTAATACGCTGGCACAAGGTGGCGGTGTGATCCTCGATGGTGTCACTGCAGATGGTCATCCGAATGCTACCCGCATAGCGTATGCCAACAATACGGTGCTGTTACCTCAGTCGGAGTTTGTATATGATGCCAGCTACGTAAAATTGAGGGAAGCCAATATTACCTATACCATTCCTTCCAAAGTGCTGAGTGGTGTGAAGAAATACATCAAAGGAATCGATGTATCACTGATCGGCCGCAACCTCTGGCTCATCCACAAAAATGTGCCTTATGCCGATCCGGAAGAAACACTGTCTGCCGGTAATGTACAGGGCAACCAGAGCGGCGCCTATCCCACTTCACGCACCATTGGTTTAAACCTTAAGGTAAAATTCTAATGACCTTGTCACCCTGAGCCTGTAGAAGGGTTTCGACAAAGTTTATCCCGCTCCGCGGGACTCAACCTGACAACAGAACTTAAATTATAATTATGAAAACATTATATAAGATATTGGTGCCCGCGTTGCTGCTGATGGCTTCCTGTACAAAGAATATCGAGCAGTTTAATACAGAGACCAAAAGACCATCCGCAGTACCTGCCGGCACCTTGTTCAACAATGCCGTAAAAACGCTCTCCGATGGCATGGCTACCGCCAGTGTGAATGCAAACGTATTCAGGCATGTGGTAAAACATTGGGGCCAGGCCACCAACCAGGAAGAAGCACAATACGATTTTCTTACCCGGGCGATCAATACGGCCTGGTGGACACGCATGTACCGCGACGTGATCAATGACCTGAGGGATGCCAAACGCCTGGTGACTGCCGACCTGACCCTTACCGATGGCGTAAAAGCCAACCAACTGGCCATGCTCGATATCATAGAAGTATACGCCTGGGGCGTACTGGTCAACACCTTTGGTAATGTACCCTACACGGATGCGCTGGACGACACCAAGCTGTTCCCGGTATACGATGATGCCAAAACGGTATATGCCGATATATTGAAAAGGCTCGCTGCCGATATCGGCAAGTTGAACACGGCCAGTGCAGGTTTTGTAGCTACTGAAGATTTCTTTTACTCAGGCAACGTAGGCCAATGGATCAAATTTGCCAATACCCTCTACATGCGGTTGGCCATCGTGATCGCCGACGTAGACAATGCAACCGCTAAAGCGGCAATCGAGGCCGCCAGCCCGAATGCGATCAGCGCCGCTGCGGATAACACCGTATTCAAATACCTCGCCAGCCCACCCAACAACAACCCGTTGTATGATCAGTTGGTAACATCCGGACGTTCAGATTTCATTGCAGCCAAAGACCTGATGGATGTATTGAACAATATGTCCGACCCACGCAAGCCACAGTATTTTGGTGTCAACAATGTGGGCCAGTATGTAGGCGCCGTAGTAGGTCAGGTGGTGAGCTTTGCTACCGTATCCAAACCCGGCGCTAAATTTTATGCGCCCGATTTTCCTCATACCATGGCCGATTATGTAGAGACAGAATTCCTCCGCGCAGAAGCCATCGAACGTGGCTACACGGTGACAGGCACTGCTGAAGGACATTATAACAATGCCATCAGGGCTTCCATCATTGCCTGGGGCGGCACCAATGCCGAGGCTGATACGTATCTTGGCAGAGCAGATGTTGCCTATACGACCGCTACGGGTACCTGGAGACAAAAGATCGGCTTCCAGAAATGGATTGCCCTGTACAACCGTCCTTATGACGGATGGGTAGAGCTGAGAAGGCTCGATTATCCGCAAATGCCTTTACCATTACAAGCCAGAACAGGATTCCCCAACAGGCTGGCATACCCTGGCAACGAGCAGCAGCTCAATGGCGCCAACTATACCAAGGCAGCCAGTGACATTGGCGGAGATAAATTCGAGACCAAATTGTGGTGGGACAAATTTTAATTTAATTCCGTTGTCACCCTGAGTCCCGCAGAGCGGGATAAACCCTGTCGAAGGGCTTCGACGGGCTCAGCCTGACAACAAGGTATAAACTGCACAAAAACAAACGATGACAATGAAACGTTCCCTTTTCGTATTGCTTGTTGTATGCGCCTTGAAAGCCACGGGGCAGGCCAGGTACCCGGCCGCGGTGGAAGGCGATTACAAAGTGAAGAACTTTGAATTTGAAAGCAAAGAAGTGCTGCCCGAGATGAACCTGCACTATTACACCATGGGCACACCGCAGAAAGACAAAAGCGGTAAGACCACCAATGCGGTGATCGTGATGCACGGCACTACCGGTTCCGGCAACGGGTTCTTCAACGACCGTTTTTCAGGCAACCTGTTCGGACCCGGCCAGCTGCTGGATGCCACGAAATATTACATCATCTTCCCCGACGCTATCGGTCACGGCAAATCGAGCAAGCCCAGCGATGGTATGCACATGAAGTTTCCCAAGTATACCTACAACGACATGGTGAAGGCCGATTACATGCTGCTGACAGAGCACCTGAAGGTAAACCACCTCCGGCTGGTGATGGGTACTTCCATGGGAGGCATGCACACCTGGGTATGGGGCGAGATGTATCCTACCTTCATGGATGCCCTCTTCCCGTTGGCCAGTCTGCCTGTAGAGATCGCCGGCAGAAACCGTATGACGCGTAAAATGGCCATCGACCTCATCATGATGGACCCCGAGTGGAAAGGCGGTGAGTATACCAGTCAACCCCAAGTAGGCTTGACCGGCGCTATCTCTTCCCTCATCTTCATGGTAAGCGCCCCCTGGCAAATGCAAAGAAGTGCTCCCACCCGTGAAAAAGCAGAAGAGAATCTGGCCCGCACCAAAGCACGGTACCTCTCTACCCTCGATGCCAACGATATGATCTATGCAATGGATGCCTCACGTTTCTATAATCCGGAGCCGCAGGCAGAAAAGATCATAGCGCCCATCTTTGCTGTCAATTCTGCTGATGACGAATGCAATCCTCCGGAGCTGAACCTGATGGAGCCGGTGATCAAAAGAATACCTAAAGGCAGGTATATCCTGATCCCTACCTCCGAAAAAACAACAGGTCATGGAACACACTCCAATCCTCCCATGTGGGATATGTACCTGAAGGAGCTGCTGGAAATATCAGCTAAGAAATAAAGGAGTTTTTAGATCCAGGATATAGACACTTCATAAGGCGGTGCCCACGGGCGCCGCTTTTATTTTTGAGCCGGCGCCACCCGTGAAAACACCTGCCCGAAAAAGCAGGAAAATCACATTGCAATGCCCTGTCTCCTTAGCTCATCTTTACAACCATTTTGATAAAATCTAAACGTTTAAGGTATGGCTAAGAAAAAAGCGGCGAAAAAAGCAGCTGCACCCGAATATGCTACAAAGAAACTCTGCTCACAACCACAGCCCATTGTGCAAACCTTTGATCCCGGCGTTTCCGAGGCAAGGGCGGGCTTTATCCTGAGCAATAATAAAAAGTGGGTCAATGGCACCGACATCAAATACATGTTCATCGAAGGCGCCAAAGCACAGTGTGATGTAGTGAGACAATCGTTCAAAGACTGGAAAGCATTGGGCATCGGCCTTACATTTACCGAAGTGACCAACGTGGAAGAGTCGATGGTGAGGATCGGGTTCGACCAAACCGATGGCTCCTGGTCGTATGTAGGCAGGGATGTATTGACGATCGCCAGGCCCAACCGCACGATGAACTTTGGCTGGGACCTCACCACCACCTATGGCAAAACGACCGCCTTACATGAAATAGGCCATACCCTTGGCTTTCAGCACGAACACCAAAGCCCTTTTGCAGGCATCTCCTGGAATACCGATGCCGTGATCGCTGAATTTTCAGGACCACCCAACAACTGGTCAGTAAGCTCTATCCAATCGAATATCCTGAGCAAGCTATCGCCCAACGGACTGAATGGTTCTCAGTGGGACCCCGCCTCTATCATGGAATATGAATTTGGCCCTGGCCTTATACTGGCGCCTGCGCCTTATCAGCAAGGCATCTTCCCGCCCGGCGTATTATCACCGCAGGACATTGCCGGCGTCAGGTCTATTTATCCACCCATTAAGCCTGCCACCATCACCAAACTGAGCGTTTTACAATCTGTACCCATTGCCGCTTTATCGGGTGGGCAGGCCGACTTCACCTTTACCCCCACCATTAGCCGCAAGTATACCATTCAGACATTTGGAGAAATGGACACCGTAATGGTAATATCCGAACAGGTAAAAAAACAAGTCATCCACCTCGCAGGCGATGACGATAGCGGCACCGACAAAAACGCCCGCATCAGGCTCCCGCTCGTAAAAGGAAGAACTTACCTGATCAATGTCCGGGTATTATTTTCGTCCGCACAAAACAGTGGTGGCATCGTCGTAGTTTGATAGTTAAACCGTACCCTTTCTTTCTATTTCTTTGGGGGGCGCTATGCTAAAGCGTCAATGTTGATTTCAACCTGGTTAATTCTCCCAACAGCCTTGTCTCTTTTACTGCATCTTCCTGCTGCAATGACCTGGCCATCTCCACAATGGCAAAGTTCAGGGTGTCGATCTCAGTAGGGCGTTTGTTATTAATATCCTGCAACGTGGAAATAAGCTGACCGTCGGACAGACGACTGATCAGTAAAAGATTTTCCACCACTTCCTCCTCCGTTAGCTCAATGCCCCTGGCTTGTGCAATGGCCACACATTCCCTGATCACACGGGTAGCCAGCGCAAGCGCCTTTTCATCCCGGTGAAAGATACCGTTGTCTATTTCCAGTAAAGGGCACACAGAGTTGAACACACAGTTGGTGATCGCTTTCTTCCAGATCACCGGTTGTATGTTGGGCTCCTCCCGGAAGCTGAATTGTGCAGTGTTTAATAATGCTACAATAGCAGGGAGATTATGACCATTGCCTGCAATCGTTCCAATGGGAGAAATGGCCACCGGTTTAAAGCTCACCGTATGGTTGTTGGCAACCTGGCTGGTAACAAACAATACACAGCGGTACACTTCCGGGAAATGATGATCGATAAATACCTGCTCCACGCCCAGCCCATTTTGCAGGATCACCAGCGGCGAACTACCGGTTTTGCCGGCAAGCGCCTGCGCCAGCTGCGCATTGCCATACGATTTATTGGTGAGCACGATGATGCCGTCTAATTCCGGGTGATTACTCAACGTGCCTACTTCAATATCCGCTTCGAGCAGGGTATTATTAGCGGTAACCACCTGTATCCTTTCCACGTGGGCAGGCTGATGATCCACACTGCCCCGCAGCAGCACAACTTTCCGGTTATTGAGGGATAACGCAACAGCCAGCACTTTACCCACAGCACCGGCGCCAATGATATACACTGTTTGCATATGCTTCTATTTAACGCCAACAAAAATGCAGCTTATTTCCAAACGGGAACAGAGGCAGTTTCGGTAAAATTGAGTAGATCAGTTCCCATATACCCCCCCCTTATAACCGGCGGCAGGCATTAAACTTTTATTGTATCAGATTAGTTGCTACCTTAGTAAAAGATTGATTGGTTGCAACTTACACAACCGAAACTATTTTATATCACGCTTAATCCGACACGTATATGAAGAATTATACACTTTTGACACCTGCTTATTTCGTGCGTTTGATGCTGCTGATGGCTATTGTACTGACAACGTCCTGCGCAAAGAAAATGGCCTTTCAAACATCTACAGTCGTCCCCACAGCAGAAGGCAGGGTGAAGATCAAAAAAGATAATAACGGTAATTATGCTATCAGCGTCAAGGTTACCCACCTGGCGCCGCCCGACAGGCTCACGCCGCCTAAAAAAGTATACATAGCCTGGCTGGTCACCGAAAATGAAAGGGCCAGGAACCTCGGGCAGCTCAAAAGCACCAAAGGCTTTTTTACCCGTAAATACAGTGGATCTTTGGATGCCGTTAGCGTATACAAGCCCATCCGCATATTTATTACTGCTGAAGACAATCCAACACCTGCCTTTCCCGGCTCACCTACAGTGTTGACGGCTCAGTAATAAGCGCCTGAAAAAATATGTCCCTGCCTGTCCAATCGCAGAAGCCTCACTTGTTATAGTATAAAACATATAACAATGGGTAAATTAACATCCTTCCAGTTCCTGACGCTCAATGGTTTTTACAAAGGAGATAACAACGACATCAGCTGGCATCGTCATGGAGGCGAAGAAAGTGATTTTGCTGCAGCAGGCGCTCAATCCGATAGCATCCTGCTGTTTGGCCGCATTACTTATGAAATGATGGCCGGCTTCTGGCCCACGCCGCAGGCGGAGCAAACAATGCCGGAAGTAGCCAAAGGCATGAACCGGTCTGAAAAGATCGTGTTCTCCCGCACGCTGCAAAAAGCAGGCTGGAACAATACGCGTATCATCAGCGATAATATAGCCGCCGAAGTGAAAAAGCTGAAGAAAGAATCTCCCAAAGACATGACTATATTGGGCAGCGGCAGCATTTTAACCCAGTTGACAGCAGCTGGCCTGGTAGATCAATTCCAGTTCATGATCGATCCGGTGGCGTTGGGTAGCGGCTCCACTGTACTAAGCGGCCTGACCCACAAGCTGGATCTTGAACTCATCAGTCACCGTGTTTTCAGCAGCGGCGTAGTGCTACTCTCCTACCGGCCGATGAAAAAGTAAATTACATTTGTGTACTTCCAAAAACAACAACATGGATGAATATCTGATCTTAATGCGGCTGGATCTCATCACCAAAGACAAACAGCCTTCGCCTGAACAATTACAGGTATATATGAAGCAATACCAGGACTGGGTAGGCGGCATTGCTGCACAAAACAAGTTTGGCGGCGGCACGGGCCTCTCTACCGAAGGCAAAGTGATCAGGCCCAATGATGTGATCACCGATGGCCCTTACGCAGAGATCAAAGAATCGATCGCTGGCTTCATTATCGTAAAAGCAGAAAGCTTCGACGAAGCCGTGTCGATGGCCAGGGCCTGCCCTATACTGAAAGGCGAAGGTAACAGCGTGGAAGTAAGAAAAGTAATGGGTAAAGGCAATACCCGTTAAGCCGGTATGGAGCACGGCGAACTGATACCACACCTGTTCAGGGATGAGTACCGCAAGATCGTGTCGGTCCTGTGCAAGCGTTTCGGCTTTGAGCAAATAGAAACTGCCGAAGACCTGGCCAGCGACACCTTCCTCACGGCCGCACAAACCTGGGGCGTCAAGGGCATTCCACAAAACCCGGTGGCCTGGCTGTACGAGGTGGCGAAGAACAAGGCGAAAAATTTCCTGCAGCGCAACGCCGTGTTTGACAACAAGGTGGCGCCCATCATCAGCCACACCACACCGCAGGCTGATCCATACGATATAGACTTATCAACGCAAAACATCATCGACAGCCAGCTGCAGATGATGTTTGCTATTTGTCATCCTGCCATTCCGGTGGAAGCACAAATCGGTTTGTCGCTGCGCATCCTGTGCGGCTTTGGTATTGGGGAAATAGCTGATGCATTCCTTTCCAACAAAGAAACGATCAACAAACGCCTGATGCGGGCAAAGGAAAAACTGCGCGCAGAGAATATCCGGATAGCATTGCCCGCTCCTGCCGATATCGACAGCCGGTTGGCTACTGTGCTAAAAACGATCTACCTGTTGTTCAACGAAGGATACTATTCTGTGAGTCAGGTGGCCACTGTACGCAAGGAACTTTGCTTTGAGGCCATGCGGCTCTGTACCATCCTGATCGAGAATCCCCATACCAATACACCTGCTGTGAATGCTCTGCTGGCACTCATGTGCTTTCATGCTTCGCGGCTGGAAGCCCGCACCAATGCTGCCGGCGAATTGATCTTATACGGTGAACAGGATGCCAGCCTGTGGAATACCGATCTCATCAGTAAAGGCGGTTACTTCCTGCGCTGCGCCAGCACCGGGCGAACACTGTCGCGCTATCACCTCGAAGCCGGCATTGCCTGGTGGAATACACAACAACAGGATACACCCGAAAAATGGGAAAGCATCCTGCAATTGTACAATCACCTGTTGCAAATGGAATACTCGCCTGTTGCCGCCCTCAACAGGACCTATGCCCTGGCCAAAGCCAATGGCAAGGCCGCAGCAATAGCGGAAGCGGAAAAACTGCAGCTGACCGGCAATCACTTCTATTACCTGCTGCTGGGTGAACTATACACAGGCATCGATCCGCACAAAGCACAGCAACATTTGCAACAGGCACTCCTGCTGGCCAAAACACCTGCAGAGCAACAGGTGATCCAAAAGAAACTCAGCCAACTTCCATAAGCTGACTTCCTATGGCTATGCTACGCCCGACACCAACACGCTTTACTGTAAGTACAATGCCCAGGGGAATCCGGAGTCTATCTCACCGCCTGCATCCCTGAAGAGGGTAAAGCCCACTTACCTCTTCAGGTATGACGCCGCCGGTAATTTGTCGGAATTACTGACGGTGATATTTTATGACACGGTATCCGGCAACGGCTATTTACCGAACTATACCAGGTTCTCCTGGACGGGCAACAGGATCACTTATTCCAGCACAGGTTATGGCGGTGCATGGTAGTATTCCATAAACTGTGTCAGTAGGATTACATTTTGTACTCATCGGCATATGATGTTCTTTTCTGATAGAGTTGATTAGTATTACTGTTGATGCAAAAGACATCATGTGACGATGAGGCTTCACTATTCAGAGATTTAGTTTCAGCCTGTCTCCAAAGATAATAGATAATTGCGCCAGTGTCTGGTTCCAGTTGTGTACCGGTTTATTCCACTTTGCACTGATATTCTCCTGTACTAAGAACAATAGCTTCATTAAAGCATCTTCACTCTGGAAGGCGCCTTTGGTTTTGGTGACCGTTCGGAGTTGCCGATGGAAGCCTTCAATGATGTTGGTGGTATACATGATGCGGCGTATATCCTTGTTGTACTGGAAGTAACCGCTCAAACGGTCCCAGTTCTTTCTCCAGGATTCAATCACTTTAGGATAGCGCTGCCCCCAGTTGGCAGCTACCTGGTCAAGGTTGCGCTCAGCCTGCTCTTTGGTAGTGGCTTTGTAAACACCTTGTAAATCCTTCATAAAGGGTTTTACGTCTTTGTAAGATAAATACTTGTGTGAGTTCCTGATCTGGTGAACTACACAGAGCTGGACTTCCGTTTTAGGGAAGATGCTTTCTATGGCATCGGCAAAGCCCTGCAGGTTATCAATGGAAGCAATGAAGATATCTTCAATGCCCCGGTTCTGCAGGTCAGTAAGTACTTGTAGCCAGAATTTAGAGCCTTCGTGCTCGCCGATATACATACCCAGCAGTTCTTTATATCCCTCCTGGTTAAGCCCGATAATGCAGTATACAGCACGATTAACCACCCGCCCTTCATGGCGAACTTTGTAATGAATAGCATCCAGCCAGACAAAGGGATAAACCCGCTCCAATGGCCGGCTTCGCCATTCCTGAATCAGGGGTAAAATCTTGTCTGTTACACGACTGATAGTAGCAGGTGAAATATCAAGCCCGTACATATCACTGAGGTGATCGCGGATATCACTGTAGCTGGAGCCACGGGCATACAAGGCGATAATTTGACGGTCTAAATCAACACCTAAGGTCTTTTGTCGTTTGGGAACAATCTCCGGCTCAAAAGTGCTGTTGCGATCTCTGGGAGTGCTGAGATCAACATCGCCTACCGGTGTTTTGACCTTCTTCTTGCCCTTACCGTTCTTGCGGTTAGGATCTTCGGTCTGCTCAATGTGGGCTTCCAGTTCGCCCTCCAGGGCTTCTTCCAGAAACTCTTTCAACAAGGGGGTAAAGACGCCGTCTTTACCAAGCAAGGTCTCTCCGCTTTTTAAGCGGGCTGCGGCCTGCTTTTTGAACGCTTCGAAATCAAAGTTTTGCTTTTCCATACTGTATCAGTTTAAAGTTACTTAACTTTCTACTGACACACTTTTTGAAACACTCTCCCCTACTATGAATGTTAAAGACATTTGTATTAGGCTCCTCCTTTTTTGATCGAAAGAAAGCAATTCTAAGGTTTTGAAAATCTGTCAGGCACAAGCACCTGGGAGTACATAGTTAGCTATATCTTTTACTTAGAATTTAGAAGGGTTACTTGTAGGGAATTTATGAATCCTTACTCTTTTATCTATAGCATTTATTACATTGGATATTTCTCTTACCATTCTTTTATCCAATTTATCAATTTTGCTTTTCAAAAATTGAATATCTTCTTTTCTGCCATATTTTTTAAATAGTTTCTGATAAGACTCGAACCACCAGTATTTATTGAATATTGTTTGCAATACCTCAATCAAAGAATCAACAGTCGTAATTCTTGCCTTGTTTTCTAAACCATCTATCAAGGCAGCCCGTTCAAAAGAGTAATCTTTATTAAGAATCTGATCTAGAAGCCAATTGGAAATATCAAGAGTATTCGCTTTTGCAAGAACCAATCCGATAGTGCTTTTAATCGTCTGGTTATAACTGCTATTTATAAACAAATCAATTAAAACAGTCGGATTAAATGGCGTTTTAGCGGAGAATAAAGATCTCACTAAAAGTTCACCACTACCCAAGCTTTCTTGATAAATCAGAGGCAGCCATTTCAATATTATTTCTACAGTATGACTATCAAGTATATCTTGACTATATATATCCTTTATATTACTGAGTTTGTGCCCCTTTGAGTTTATTTCGTTTAGTAATTGTTCTTTTGCTTCTGTCACAATATTATAAATTTCATTATTAATAATCCTACTCAATTCTAAACCTTCCTCCAGACTTTTCTGCTTTTTCTTTTAAAGGCTTAGTTATTTTATCGGGTCTTGCTAGTTTTAGTACATAATCTCTACCTGTCCTTATTGCATATTCAATTCCATCTTTAATTTGTCCACTAAGGTGTTGTACATAGCTTTCATTCTTTTTCATCTCCTTAACTTCCTTTTCGTTTGAATCATCTACGCGCCGATTTTTACCAGATTCCCCAACATATGTTTCCTTATTTTTTCTGCTGGTAACTCCATTTTGCTCTTCCCATTCTTTTCCTTTTTTATTGGATTCAGCCCCCCCTTTAGCTAACACTACATCCTTTGGCTTATAAAGTGTAAAAGTACCTGTAGATTCAGATGTTTCTTGGGCTGCTTGAGGTTTAGCATGTAATTTCTGATATGCATCTCCTGTGGTAAGTCCTAAAGGACTTCCAGACATATAAGAACTAGGGCCTGATCCTTCGTTCGCTCTGTGATGCTTTTCTGCCGCATTAGCAGCAACTGCAACAGTGGTAACAACTAATCCGGTTGTTACAGCGGCCTCCCCGACAGCGATAGCATAGGCTATCAAAGGTATCAAAATAGGGAAATCTCCTTTAGGATCACTATACAATAAAGGGTTATCATAATTAGAAATATACGGAGACCACATCTCCATATCTTCTATCTTAGGGTCAATCTGCCACCATCTACCTATTTGAGGATCAAGATTACGATAAAAGGCGTCATAAGTATTTAAATCCAGGTCTTTATTTTGTTCGATCCCATTATACTTATAGCTATTGTCAAGTCTACCAACAGCTTTAGAACTGATACTAGCCATGGTGAGACCAAACGGATAATAATGTGTATCTTCGACTATGGGGCCGGTTTTGTGCTGTATACTCAGATTATCGAAGAACACATCCCAGCTCTGGGTTTCGTTGCTGACATAAATATACAAAAATCCGTTCTTAGGCATTGTAAGTTCACCGGGTGTGGCCAATGCGTAGATCGCGTCTGGTGACTGTAAAGGTTGGGCGCCACTGCCTGCTGCTATGTATTTCAACTGCTCATCCAGCAATATCCAGTTCAGGTAGGCTTTAGGCTTAGTCGGTTGATTAGGGTTATTTCCACTGCGGAAGCTGTTCAGCGCGCCTATCAGCGGGCTGCTGCCACCATTCAAGTCTGTTAGTGATCCTTTGCTTTCGCCGGCCATGCCTACGATACCACTGGCCAGCAAAGTGATGATATCCGCAACCGGATCATTGTAGACACCCGCCGTGCCGCCACTCTTGTAAAAGGATTTAACACCAATATTCACCTTATCGCCACTCATTACTTTCAGCACGATCGCCGGCCCTACCTTGTTACCGCTGCCGTTCACCTTTGCCACCAAGTCATTGGGAACCGTCACCGGGTTGGGATCGGTAGGATAACCGGCAATGGAACTTTTGGTGGTGGCTGTAAGTGGTATATTGTAAAAAAGCTGCTCTTCTTTGGTGCGGTAAGCTGTTTCCATCGAGGCGAGGTACTGCGTGGTATCGGTTTGCTCCGTCAACACCATGCGTACGTTACCCCGGTGGTCTTTCAGGAAGTAATCGTATTGGTACTGGTAAGCGCTGTCGCCATTGGTGAAGTACCTTTTTACATAGCGCAGCCTGCCTTCTTCATGGCCAATGAACTGCAGAGTATCTTTTTCATAGACGGCGCCACCGAGGTACAGGGTTGTTTTGTTGGGCTGGCCTGTTTCCTGGACCAACTTACTGAGTTTATTGCCCAGTGCGTCGTAGGTGTAAGTAATGCCGCCTTTTTCCACACCGCCCGGTCCTTTCACCGAGACATAGCGCACCAGTTGCAACTGGTTGTACAGGATACCGTTCTCCATATCCTTGTTGCGGTCCGTAGATAAATTGCCATTGCTTTCATAAGTATAGTCTACGGTACTGCTGCTTTTTTTACCGCCCGGTAAGTTTTGCGTATATAACTGGGAAGCCCGGAAGTCGCCCAGTTTCGTAGTGGGGTCATTGACGCTGTCTATTACATTGAGCAGTTTGTTGCTGCTTGCATAATAATTGTAAAAGAGGCTATCGATCACCACACTGCCGCCCGGCTTCCAGCCTTTCTGGTTCATACGCAGGATATTGCCATTGGCATCGTAGCTGAGGCCGGTGGCGCTGAAGTCCATACCGGCATTCAGGTTGAAACTGCTGCCGGTGAACTGTTTAAAATAGCCATTGGTGAGGCGGTTGGCGGCATCGTAGGAGTAATCGTACCTTCTTACCCGGCTGTCGCCCGCACTTTTCCAGAGCATGCCGGCAATATTGCCATTGAACAGCATACCGGCATAAGGATCTGATACCCCATTTACGCTAAGGTCATTTTTGTCATACGCCAGCTCAAAGCCAAAGTGGTTGGCAGTGCTGTTGGTGTCTTTGGCATAGGTACGATTGGCGCCCAGCATCCAGCCCCGGATGTTGTAGTCATAGGTTAGGGTTTCCAGAGGCGCGCCGCCAGGACCGCCTGTGGGGGAAAGTGTTTTGGTTTTGAGTTGGCCCAAGGCATCGTATTCATGGCTGGCAATCACCTGCTCCGGTTTGCTGATGGTTTTGCTGCCTATCGTGCTGTTGACCGATTTAGAAGTGGTGAGCAGGCGCCCCAGGTCATCGTAGGTCATTTTGGTAACGATGGTATGGGTTTGCGGATTAACGCCTGCTTTCTGTTGTTTTTGGACGACAACTAATGGCTGTCCACTCCACGTATATTGAGTGGTGATCACATCTTCGCCGGTGGTGATGTTGGTAGCCTTGGTTTGAATGACGCGACCTATATCGTCATAGATATTTACGGTATAAAGGTAGGAAACCACATTGCCTACCACCCGAACGCGGGTACCGGTAGCAAGCCCACTTACGACTGTCGACTTTACATTGGCCTGCGGATAAGGCCAGCTGGCAGAAGGTGACAGCAGGTAAGTATCATAAGCCGTATTGTAATTGGCATTCAACCCCGTAGTGTAACTACCCAGCCAATCGTAGTTGTCATAGAATGTGCGGGTATATTCATCTTCGGTGTAGTTGTCGAGGTCGGGGTAGTTGTTGCTATTCGCAGCCGCGTTAACATGGTATGCGAGGTTTTCATTGTATATGATATCCGGAATAAAGCCGGTGGAAACAGGCCGGTTGAGGTGGTCGTATTGGGTGTACATCCAGCCTTTGTAACCGAGGCGCATGGCGCGGTCCTGGGAGAGCACCAGCCGGTCGCGGTTGTCGTAGACCATCCACACATCCCCGCCACCCGGTACTTTTTTCATGATCATGCGGCTGCGGGTATCGTACTCATACCTAAAACATAGCTCGCCCAGTATTGTACTATTGGTGAGTACCCAGTTGGCTATAATTCCTTCTACTCCTTTGGGTTGTATCACACAGCGCAGGTTATTCCAGTCATCATATAAATAATACGTACATAACCAACCAACGTGCCCTTTACCTGTACCGTCATCGGCTGAAGCAGTCAATTGTATTTTCTTCAAGATCACTTTGCCTTCCTGGTCCTTGAACTCGATCACCTGTTTTCCATGCTCGTCTTCCGTCACTGTTTTGTACAGAGTTCCAGCTGCATAGGCGCCCGGACTGGCATAGCTGCTATAGGTGCCTATTGTACCGCTAACTGTTACATTCCATATCCGCACACTATCTGCTGCTGTGTTCAACAAGTGTAGCATTTTTACGACGTGTCCCGTACCTGGCTGCCAGGTAGCACCCGGCGCTCCCGCCTCCCGTGCCCGGTTAAGCGGAGAAAATTCCAGCAAGCTCTGGCTATATGGATGGATATCTTTGGGGGCATCTGAAGCAGTATTAGCTGCATTGTAATAATAAGCCTGGCTGGTGACCGCTCCGGTACGCAAACTGCCATAGGTGGTTCCATCGTCCACATAAGGCAGGAAGTTTTTTATCTCCCGTCCGTAGTTGTCATACTCCACCGGCGATACGATATCTTTTGTACCCTGGCTTCCTTTGATAGCCACGGATTGTACGGGCCTGCCGAGCCCGTCAAAGTAACTGACCTGCTGCATACGGTCAGCAGGGGATGTCAAGGCGTCTACCATCGTCTGGCTGGTGATGCCGGGCTTTTTTATATCGCTCTTGTGGACATAGTTCCGGTCCGTGCTTACCTGGCCATAGCCAGTCTGCATCAGCAATAAGCAAGGCAGGATAACAGTTAAAATATATTTCATAGCAAAGATGTAGAAGGTTAATAAATGTCATATTAGGGGGCTATCGGGCAAGGTTCTGAATGGTAGCTATAATAATAACCACTCGTTGAACCGTCGCTGAACGAATAGAAGTACGGGCACAGCCATTGGCCGTTTTCATAAGTACCTCCGCCAAATATCTGTTGGCCTGTTTCACAAACTCCATTTATGTATTTCTTTCCTTCTCCCACGCAGGAGCAGGAGGCATAGGTATTGGCGTAGGCCTGCCCCAACGCGACAATCTCTGCGGCCGCCTGTGCATCGGCATCTTCCTGGCTTGTCAGCGATTTGTATTTTCCGGCCGGTACGGTGTAGGTGACCGCCAAGCCTGGTCCTTCTGTAGGAAGACAGTTGTTTTTATATACCAGCTGGCTTGTCACCACATTGCGCCAGGTGCATTGTCCTGTGCTGTTGGCATAATTCTGACCATTGGCAGCAATTTCTGCCGCTGCCAGGTTGTTGGCTGCCGTCTGGGTTGTAGCCGCATATTTTCCATAGGGGACTGAATAAATCACATCATCGCCATAGCGGCCGGAAGGACAGCCTTGTTTGGTGAAGGTGTTCTGTGCCGCTACGTTGTAAAACAGGGTCTGTGTAGATGTCGTTGGTGCTGTACCGAGGCCGTAATTGTACCTGAAATTTTTCACAATGTTTCCATCGTCATCTTTTATGCTCGTAAGCCTGGATAGCCCGTCATATATGTAATACGATATATTATTATTCGCATCACATTCATTATATACCCCCACAAGTGGATCAAAGGTTCGCGTTATCATTAATGCCGATGACGGGTAAAGCCTTAATTCGTCTATGTAACCGCTGCCACTTATGCCGGTAGTGGTGGTTCCTGTAACCGTATGCTCAAAATAGGTCCAACCGTTCTTAGTAAAGCCCTGCTTTACCCCTGTACTACCCGTAACGGAAAAACTGGCGGAGGCGTTCTTACGCCAGTAAGAAAGGATATATTTTTTTGACAGATCGACTGTTGCGGAAATCGAATTGCTGGTAAGGTCATAGCATTGCTTTCCTGTAGGTGAACTTGCATCAGCTACCGGGGTGCCGGTAAAGCTGAACCCTCCTTTGCCGGGTGTTTCAAAGCTTGTATACCAGATCTCGTTGTCGTGAGCGCCGGTTGCTTCAGCAACCGGGTACATGTTATTGTACTCCCAGAGATATGCTTTTGGCACATCGTCTGTTTTGGACTGCTCCGTTAAATTTTCATTGGCATTGTATTTCATGGAAGCTGCCAGCCTGTAATGGGTGTCGTAACTGAAAGTGTTGGAGCTAATTGAAGAGGTGGTTACGCTGGTTAAAGGAGTCAGCGACTCTAAGAAGTATACCTTTGAAGGCTTGCCCACGATATGGTCGGTAATTTGTCCGCTGATGTATTTTTTATTGCCACCACCGGCATCTTCCCGGTATTGCAGCTTTTCAACCGGCAGGGCCATTATATTCTTTTGCCTCATCAAATCAATATTATACGCAACAGAGCCAGTGGTTGCAGTTGGGGCGGCAGCATAGTCTACCACATATTTAATGTCAGTTTTTAGTTTAGATCCGTTGGAGGTCGTTTCTTCAATTCGTGTTGCATAATTGTGTAAGGGATTGTCATAAAAAAGAGATCGTGTAGTGGTCAAGTATTCCTTTCTCACCTCGTCGTAGACTTTTGTTATTGTCTGTGTCAGCCTTTTATTTTGCTGTACAAAATGAAAGGTTTCGGGAATACGTGCAGTAGGTATCGTCCTTAATTCCACGCAGCCGGGCGGTATTATATCCCATATTCCATATGCGATATACGCACCTCCAGATGTTTTGCAATAATATGTCTTATTGCTCTGCTCTTCTAATGATTTGACAGACACGGTGTTCAAAACATCACCATCCGTTGTATTGTATGTGTTGGCAATCTCCTGTAATAATTTTCCATCGTTGCGATAAATTCTTTGGCGCACCAGGTCGCCATTTTCTATGTTCTCGTCAACAGGAAAAGGGGCGCTATAACTATAGTTATAAACTGTTTTGCCAAGGGTTTGGTTGTTTACCAGGTCTACTTGTGATTCGGTGACCTGGGTATACCCCAGATGACTTCCCTGGAATGATCCCAAACTGAAAATGGAGCTGGCAGAAACACTTATGGTATATAATGTGTGATCGTCATTTTGCTGAGGCATTTCACAATCTTCGGGATCGAAATGATATGGCATCAGATGATGCCTGAAGCTGGAATAAGTGTGATAAAATGGAAACACACCCGACCTGCCGCTACCGGTACCATTATCAGATAGATAGGTGTATTTTTTTGCCCTGGCCGCTACGCCGTTAAAAGAGTAGTCTGTAATTGTTTTAACCCTTATCCCACCAACCGGATGATAAAGGCCATCACCAAATTGTGCCTCGTTCAGTTCGTATTCAAATGTTGTATATCCGCCTGTGGGGTATGTCATTTTATTCAGTATGGTGGCGGCAGAACCGCTAAGACTGGCTTCTCTGTTTGCTCCTTCACCAACGTTTCTTGGAAGGAACCACATGTCGTCAACAAACCTCCCCGGAAAATATACATTGGGTACAAGGCTGGTGTTAAGGGCTGCATTATAGAATCCCCAGTGATCGAGAGAAGTTGTGAAACGCTCCGGTATAAGAGTTGCATCGTACTCAAACGAATAAGGTGGGGGCGATGGCGTAATACCATCTACTGAAATTTCCTGCATGCTTTCCAGCCGCAAACGTCTTTTGTTAAGCACATTGGCATTGTTGAAAAAATAGCCATAAGTAAAATCATATTGTTTTATCAGCTTGTCTGTAGTAGTATTAGTACTATATATTTTTACCTGGTTCAATCTTCTCGCGTAAATATCTTCCGTGTCCAGTCTTTGGCCGGTAGCAGAAAGTATGTCTATGTAGGCTATGGTGGTATTAGATCTTTTGTAAGTGATCTTCTTTAAAAACTTTCTATGTATCAACACTTCAGGAGGAGCCATCGTAGAAATGCTTCCTTCATTAACGGATATAGCGCAAGGTCCGAAAGGTGATTTTACCCCATACGAATATGTTACCGATCTGTTATTTAACCGGTTTCCGTTTTGTACGGATCCTGACAGGTTAGTATGGTATTCAAATTCTATGACCTCATCACCTGCTGGTGAGGTCATAGAGCGAAGGTACCATGCGGAAGGATACGTATAGGTCAGTGTTGAAGGTTGCCCAAAATCATCGCTGGGCGTCATGATGGTTGTTTCATCCACATCAAATATGTAGGTGATCCCCTGCTCATCCACAATGGTAAAACCACTGCCGTAATTGATTACTTTCAGGTCTTTTTCTTTTTTGAAAATGGTATTGTCGGGTTTCACCAGGAACTTACCGGAATGCCCGGCAAAATTGTAGTAGTAAACATCTGGCTGGGTCTCGATCGTACCATCCTCAATGTTCTTCAGATAAGTATCCTGCGCGAAAAAATTCGAGCTTGATGGGGGTGTTAAAACATTTGCTACTCCAAAGTAATTGCTGGCATTGTCGGGGTTTCCTCTTGCTGCACGTGTTATTACGCCGCCTGCATTCAGCGACCAACTGCTGCCACACCAGGTAGCTTCGTCCTCGGGCTTGAATCCCGATGCACTATAACTCAGGCTGACGGGCAGGGAAATGAAATTGCCTTTTAATTCATACAGGGGGACACTAATGTTTGGTGTGCCGGTAAATAAGCTTACCGGTACGTTGCCGTATTGACCTAACGATGCAGCTTCGGGTGAAGGGGGGATTACCTGCTTTGCCATAAACTGCATTTTAGCTACTTCGAGGGTTGGGTTAGGGTTTTGGCAAAATACTATGACGGGCGTCAGTGTCGCCAAAATCAGCCACGGTAAGGCTTTACTCATAAAGCTTGGTTTAGATTGGTCTGTTATTTAAAAGGGGGAGGTATCTGATGTGTGCCTACAGGTTTGCGGTAATTGTTTTTATAACAGGTTCCGCCAAAGGATTGATAACGCCTGAGAATACAGCGAGGAATTTACCTTCTTTAGTAATTAAAAATTTCTGATAGTCGCCCCGCACTTCTGTATCGATCACTCCGTTTTGTGATTTAGTAGTACACCACTTGTAAAAAGCTGATCTTGTTTCTCCTATTACAGATGTTTTATTCGCAACCAGCAGGTTAGGATGGAGACCGGACACCCATGTTCTGATCTCTTCATTACTCTTAGGCTCTTTGTTAAAATCATTGGTAGGGAAGGCGATAACTACCAGTCCGCTTGAAGCATACGTGCGGCACAGCGTATCCAGCTGCAGCAGTTGTGTACGCCGTTCGCTGCCGGAGGCTATATTTATCGTCATTATTAGCTTACTTCGGAAATTATTAAAATCGATCTCACCTCCTGAAACGGAAGTAACTTTAAAATCATATACTGATGACTGTTGGGCAAAGCCGGACATTGCCAGCAACAGGAAAAAAGAAAGAATAGATAGCTTCATATTAATGCAGTTTTGGTTGTCTTAAATATGTTATGTAAAGGTCCCTGTTAAAATCGTTACAATTATCGCCGGATTCCTGAGGGAGGCGGGTATAATAACTTAAGATGGTATTCGTAAAAGCTGGCAGGAAGATCGATGGGCATATCCGTAACGGATGTTTTGCCCTGTGCTTCTGCTGTTTGCAGGCAGGTAAGATAGACTACAACGATAGGCATTCTCATGGACTGTCAGGTTTGGCGTTAGTGCAACTTTATTGTTGTTTTTCTCCCTGAAATAATGATTAAATTTTTAACCGGCAAAGGACAAACCTATAAGTGTGCAGTTTTGACCGATAACTGTGCAGTTTTGGAGGAAAAGCGTGTAAGAGGAAGGTGAAAAAAGGGTGGTCTGCGAGGAATGTTTTTACTGCAAAAGAAGAGGCTTATAAAATTGAAACAGTTCAATTTTATAAGCCTCTTTAAAATTTAACGGCTATTCACTATTAAAACTGCTCCAGGCCGCTGAAGAAGAAGCTGCCTTCGATGGCTGCGTTCTCATCGCTGTCGCTGCCGTGGATGGCATTCTCGCCTAAAGAAGTAGCGTATAATTTACGGATGGTACCCTCATCTGCCTGGGCAGGGTTGGTAGCGCCGATCAGTTTGCGGAAGGAAGCTACTGCATCTGCTTTTTCAAGGATGGCAGCGATGATGATGCCACTGCTCATAAAATCTACCAGTTCACCGTAGAAAGGACGTGCCTTGTGTACTGCATAGAACTCACCGGCTTTCTCAGCACTCAGCTTTGTTTGCTTCAGGGCTACAATGCGGAAACCTTCTTTAATGATCCTGTCCAGGATAGCTCCGGCATGACCATTCTTCATTGCATCCGGCTTAATCATTGTAAACGTGCGGTTACTCATATGTTTTTACTCTATTTTGGGCGCAAGATAATGATGTTTATAGTTTTTTGGCTATTGGACTTTATTTGTGCAACTTTGCCACCATTTTATGCAACCTATCCAGGATTTATACCCTTTACTTTCTACTCCCCGCACAGTGGTGATCACCATGCACCAGAAACCAGATGCCGATGCAATGGGGTCTGCGCTTGGATTGTATCATTTCCTGCGCCAGTTGGGGCACCAGGTGACCGTGGTTTCCCCTACCAACTGGGCCAGGTGGCTCAATTGGATGCCGGGCTGTAATACGGTGGTGGACTTCGAACTGCACCGGGACAGGGCGGAAGCCCTGCTGGCAAAAGCAGAATGGCTTTTTTGCCTGGATTTCAATGTGTTATTGCGTACAAAGAATATGGCGCCCAAGATAAGGGCCATTTCCAATACCCGTATCCTTATCGATCATCACCAACAGCCTGAGGTGGAGAGCTTTGCGTATGGCGTTAGCAATACGGCCAAAAGCTCTACCTGCGAAATGATCTACGACTTTATCATGGAGTCGGGGCATGGGGCTTTGATCAACAACGATATCGCGGAATGCCTGTATGCGGGCGTGATAGCAGACACCGGTTCTTTCCGTTTCCCGGCTGCCAGCGCGCATGTGCACACCATGGTATCGGACCTGAAAGGACGTGGCCTGAACCATACGCAGGTGCATGAGAATATTTACGACAATTTCCTCGAGAACCGTTTGCGGCTTATCGGGCATGTATTGTTGCACCGTATGGAGATTTATTATGAGTACAATACAGCGTTGATTGCCATCTCCAAAAAAGACCTGTTGCGTTACGAGGTCAAGACCGGCGATACGGACGGTCTGGTCAACTACCCGCTCAGCATTCAGGGTATCAAACTGGCGGCGCTGGTGATCGACCGTGATGAAGAGCGTAAGTGGAGCTTCCGGAGCAAAGGCGACTTCGATGTGAATACCTTTGCCCGCAAATATTTTGAAGGTGGAGGCCATTTCAATGCTGCCGGCGGACGTAGCAGCGCTTCGCTCGACCAGACTGTACAAGACTTTATGGAAGCGATGAAGAAGAGTGCTGTGGAGCTACAGGATTAGTTTAAGAGTTCAGAGTCGAGCGTACAAGGTTCATAGTAAAATACACATAACTTTTTGCCGCTGGCGCAGTGGCAGGTGACCTATAAAAAACAATTAATTCAAATGAAAAGAGTAACGATTCTTCTTGGCTGTCTGGCAGTACTGTTGATAGCAGCAGGCTGTAAAGGTGGCGGTGTAAAGAAAACCAAAAGTGGCCTGTTATACAAGATCATTTCAGATGGCAAGGGCAAGCCTGCGCAACGCGGTAATACCCTGAAAATTATGTTTGCCCAGCGCCTGAAAGGTCCTGGAAAAGATACCTTGCTGAGAGACAACTACGGCAAAATGCCTGCGTTCGTTACTGTTGACAGCGTTGGTCAGATCTATGACCCAGCCGAAATTTTCCCTTTGCTGCGCAAGGGTGATAGCGCTATCGTATATGTGCTGGTTGATACTTTGATGAAGAAGAATCCAGGTGGATTGCCTCCTTTCATTAGCCGTAAAGACCAGATCGTTCTTTCCTTTAAGGTTGTAGACCTGTTTACTGTTGATAGCCTCGCTGAAAAAGATAAAATGGCAGAGGGTATGAAAGAGCAGGCACGTCAACAAGCTGAGCAGCAAAAGGCGATTGAAGAAGGACAAAAGAAGCGCGGTCCTGCCATTAAAGAAATCGAAGATTACCTGGCTAAGAATAAGATCGTTGCTCAAAAAGCAGCTGGTGGCACTTATGTAGAGATCAAAGATCCCGGCACAGGCATGCAAGCTGCGGCCGGCAAAAAGATCAGCGTTAAGTACACTGGTAAGCTGTTCCCTTCCGGAACTGTATTTGAAAGCAATATGGATGGCAGCAGGCCTCCTTATGAGCTGGTGCTGGGTACGGGTTCTGTAATTCCCGGATGGGATGAAGGGCTGGCTTTCTTCAAAAAAGGTGGAAAGGGTACTTTGTACATTCCTTTCTTCCAGGCTTATGGCGACAGGCCCGGTCCTGGTCAAAAGCCTCACGAAAGCCTGATGTTTGATGTAGAGGTGGTAGAGGTGGCTGATAATGCACCTGCTCCTGGTGGCCCCGGCGCTCCTCCTCCCGGTCATGCACCCGGCGACGGACACAATCATTAATAGTGATCGTTTGCAAATAACTGAAAGGCAGCCGGTAATGGCTGCCTTTTTCCATATTATGGCCACCTCCTTACCTTTTTCTTATTTCATTTTGATCAGCAGTATATCTGCGCCGCCGACCCGGGAATAAATATCTCTATTATTTGAGCTTGTATTTCCGGCTATCACCAATGCTCCATCAGTGGTGATGCAGGCAGCATGGCATTCGTCACTGTAGGAGCCGCCGAGTGCTTTTTGCCAGATCAAGCTACCCATTTTGTCGGTTTTGACGATCCAGCAATCGCCTCCTCCTTTGCTATTCGTAATGTCTCCATCGGCTGAGTGGCTTTCACCGAGTATGAGATAGCCGTCGTTCACGACTTGTATGGCGTAGGCTGCATCGGCCCTGGACCCTCCAAAGGTCTTTTGCCATTCGAGACTGCCATTTGCGTTGAGCTTGATGGCCCAGTAATCTGTCAATTGTCCCCGCTTATTGGCCACATCTCCATCGACTGAAGATGTACTGCCCGCTACAATGTAACCACCATCGCGGGTGATCTGGATATCATACGGGATATCACTGCCCCTGCCTCCGTAGGTTTTTTGCCATTGTATGAGGCCATTGTCTGTGATCTTTACGATCCAGTAGTCATAACCGCCTTTTACTTCTGTTACATCATTGCCTCCATTGCCAATGGCGGCGGCAAATACATATGCCCCATCCGTAGTTTGGCGTATCGCCATAATTTCGTCCTGGCCATACCTGCTTGCATAGGATTTTTGCCATATTATATTTCCCTGGTTATTAAGTTTTACTACCCAGCAATCTTTGCCTCCGCGGTTGCTGGTAAGATCTCCGTCTTTGGAGGTGGAAGCGCCAGCCATCATATAACCGCCGTCATTTGTCGGTATGATCGCATTGGCTTCCTCATTGCCTTTCCCTCCATAAGTCTTTTGCCATTCTACATCACCCTGCTGGTTTAGCTTGATCACCCAGCAATCGCTGCCCAGGTGATTGTAAGTAACGTCGCCGTCGTTGGAGGTGGTGTAGCCTGCAAGAATGTATCCTCCATCGTTGGCAAGGGCCAGTGCATTTATTTCTTCATCCATTGCGCCGCCCAATACTTTTTGCCACTGTATGGTGCCGCCGGTATCTGTTTTTACCACGTATACATCTTTTCGGCCTTTATAATCGCGGGTTATGTTCTGCGTGTTCGTGTATCCCGCTACGATATATCCGCCATCCGGCGTTTGTTTTACGGTCTTTGCGTTTTCAGTCATTCGCCCTCCATAGCATTTTTGCCATTGAATGGCAGGAGGCGTTTGGGCAATTAGCGTTGTGCACAACCACAGCATGGAGGCAATGCCAATAAATATCTTCTTCATTCAGTATGCTCGTTGAGTAATTAATTGCCGCCGGGTTTGGAAGCGGTGGCCTGTGTTGTTGAGGTATTGCTGGCTTTGAGCTGGTACTCGAGGACAATGGTATTCTCCTGGGCCAGCATTAATTTGAATAATTGTTTCTCTTTGGCGGAGACGGCATCCCATAATTCGGTAACGGAGCCTTTGTAGGGAACAACGATGGTAGCTGTACCGTCTTTGTAATTGGTAATGACCTTTTTTACACCTTTTACTTTATTGATAGCCGTTTTCAGGTTGTCGAGGTTGGCATCACTGTAGTCGATGCCGCCAATGGCGAATGCTACTGTTGGTGTGTTTTTTCCTTTGCCCCCGAATAATGAATTGATAACGGATTTAGCTGTGTTGATGTTTTGTGTGGTGCTGGAGATGGTGTTGGTGGCCGCCGTAACTGTGTTTCCCGCTTCATTTACCTTGTTGATGATTTGCGCCCTGGCGCCTGTTCCGATCAGGAGTGCAAGCATCATGGCTTGCAGTGTTGTTGATACCCGCATGATAGTTATTTTTAAAGTGATGAAATACATAGAGATGATCACGGGTATTGGTTTTGGCTTGTCGATGCGAACATACAGCCGGGTTATTCAGGGATAAATCCCCATTTATTTTTTGTGGCGGTTGATTTATTATTTGCGCAAAAGCTGTAGGGGAAAGGCTCTTAAAGTATTACCAGGATTACTCCCTGATGAGGTTATGCCGGAGTTGTTTAAATTACAGCTGATTAGAAACCAACCAAAACCCACTTACTCCCACTTATGCGAAATGTATTTTTCCTCTTATTCGTTTTTGTTGCCTTCCGGGGTTTTTCCCAGCAACAGGTAGGTACTCCGGATTCATTGAAGCGTTTATTAAGCACTCATGCCGCTGAAGATTCCAACCGTGTTTTGATATTGATCAAACTGGCCAATGCCACTTTTACTTATGATCCTGCAGAAGCCATGCAATATGCCAGGGAAGCGGCTGCTATTTCTGGCAAGATCAATTGGCAGAAAGGGCAGGCAATGGCTTTCCGGTCTACGGGAGGGATTTGCCTGGTACAGTCTGATTATGTGGGTGCGTTGGATAATTTTCAAAAGGCGTTGACGGCAGATAATGGTAAAAGTCAATTATTTGAAGCTTCTGTATTGAACAATATGGCGATTGTTTATTCTAGCCTGAAGCAGTTCGATAAAGCATTGGAATATCAAAAGCGTCATTTTGTAATCGTGCGTGCGCTTGATAACAGGGAAGAGTTGACCATGTCTTATTGTAATGTAGGCACCATTTACCAGCAGTTAGGTAAGTATGATTCAGCTTTGTCCTATTATGACAAGTCGCTTGCCCTGAGCCGGGAAACCGGCAATAAACGGCTGGAAAGCAATGCTCTTTGTGTGTTGGGGTCATTGTTTAAGGAAACTGGGGATTACAGGAAATCCGTATTTTTTTCCGCACAAAGCGTTGAGCTGGCAACAACATCGGGCAATATTTATGTAAAGGCTCCTGCGCTCAACAATTGGGCCTGGGCCCTGGTATATTTATCAGAGTATGGTAAAGCGGAGCAATTGAGCAAAGAGTCGCTGAGGCTGGCAAAGGAAATGGGCAGTGTGCAGTGGGAATATGAATCCTGGGAATCTTTGTACGCCAATTATGAAAAGCAGCACAAGCTTGCGCAGGCACTCGCTGCTTACAAGCAGTTCATACTGCTGCGCGATAGTGTTACCAATGATGAGAAGCGGCAGGAGGTAGTCCGTAAGGAGATGCAATTCCAGGCGGAAAAAAAGGAGGCACTGCTACAGGCTGCCCATGCTGCGGCCCTGCATCGGCAGGGCATTATCAGGAATGCCTGGATCGGTATTGCTGCTATCCTTTTGCTGGGTGGCGCTACCTCATTTCTGTTCTATAAACGCCGGCGGGATGCAGTAACGAGGCAGCATGAGGCAGAGCTGAAGGCGGAAATCACAAGTACGGAAATGAAAGCCTTGCGTGCACAGATGAACCCGCATTTTATATTCAATTCTCTGAATTCAATTAGTGATTACATCGGTAAGAATAATATTCAGGCAGCCGATAAATACCTGGTCAAGTTTGCGCGGCTCATGCGCATGATCCTCGAACATTCGGGGCATAAGGAGGTATCTTTATCCGACGATCTGAAGGCTTTGGAGTTGTACATGCAATTAGAGGCCCTTCGCATGGACCACCGGTTCGATTACGAGATCATTGTCGACGAGTCTGTCGATGTGGATAATACGCTGGTGCCGCCGCTGTTGTTACAGCCTTTTGTGGAAAACAGTATCTGGCATGGTTTGCGCCAAAAGACAGGTCACGGAAAGCTCTATATCCGCATTTTACGGGAAGGAGATCATATTCTCTGTGTGGTGGAAGATAATGGTGTAGGCATAAGTAAGGATATTGGTACAAAGGAGGCTGAACAGCAGGAGAAGCAATCGTTGGGGATAAAGATCACGACCGACAGGATCGCTATGATTAATAAGAAGCAGCTGGCATGCGATAGTGTGCAGGTGGTTGGCCTTTCTCAGGGTACAAGAGTGAATGTGAAAATTCCATTGCAACAGAAATTTTGATATAGTTATGATAAGAACCATTATTGTCGATGACGAGCAGCACTGCATCGACCGGCTTAATAAACAGATCTCGGAATTTTTGCCTGGTGTGGTCCATGTAATGGATAGCTTTACCTCTGTAGCCGATGCTACACGGGCTATAGAACAATATCAGCCAGAGCTGGTTTTTATGGATGTTCAGCTGGGCAACGATACAGGTTTCGATGTGCTGAAAAAACTGGATTCCATCAACTTTGAAGTGATCTTTACTACGGCTTACGAAAAATATGCCGTAAAAGCTTTCAAATTCAGTGCGCTTGATTATTTATTGAAGCCTGTCGATGAGGACGAACTCGTAGCGGCAGTTAACAAGTTGTTGCAAAAGGTGTCGAAAATAGACGCCAGCCGTAAAATTGAAACATTGCTTGGCAATCTTTATAGCGCTTCCAAAAGAATCTGTGTACCGGTCATGAATGGTATGATCATTTTGAAAGTCGATGAGATCATTCGTTGTGAGTCGGATATCAACTATACCACTATTTTCCTTAAAGACAAGCAGAAGATTGTCGTAGCCAAAACATTAAAAGAGTTCGATGAGATGCTTACGGATTATAATTTTTTCCGGGTTCACAATTCTCATCTCGTTAACCTTGCCTGTATAAAAAGCTACAATAAAGGTAAGGGAGGTTCTGTTGTAATGAGCGATAATACAGAACTGGAAGTGTCTACGCGGCGGAAGGACGATTTTCTAAAAAGGCTGCTGACGTTATGATCCTTATTTTTTATGTTCTTAATTTTGACGCGCACAAACTTGTACGAGATGCTGGCATCGTTGATCAACTTTCTCAGGCGGCATAGAAATATTTCAGATGAAGATGTGGCTGTTATTGGCCAGCATATTCACCTGCGTACGGTGAAGGAAGGGGATGTATTACTTCAGGAAGGCAAAGTAGCGCGGGAGCTGTTCTTTATCAGCAATGGTATTCTGAAGATCACCCATGTCAACGATAAAGGCAATGAGGTGGTGTTGTTCTTTGTAAAAGAAGATCACTTATGTACGATCCTCAATAGTTTTGAGAACAATGTGCCTGCCCATGAAAGTATCCTTGCTGCCAGCGATGCCACATTGGTAGTGTTTACGCGGGAACAATTGCTGCAATTGTATACGCTTATCCCTTATTTTAAAGATCTGATGGAAGGTATAACCCGGGAAGCGCTCATGCGCAAAATACAGCTTCGCAACACGTATGCGGGCGCCGATGCTTCGGCGCGTTATCAATTGTTCCTGGAGCTGCAGCCAGATATTTCGCTTCGGGTACCACTTAATGACATCGCCTCTTACCTCGGCATTACACCGCAGTCGCTCAGCCGCATCCGCCGAAATATCCGCTAAGGTTTTGCTTTTTACCATTTGGTAAGTCCTTCCCCGGCAGGCCGGGGGAAATTTGCTGTATCAAAAAAGCAAATTATGGAAAAACAACAAAGTGTATTGACAGGCAAAAGGATCATCGTAATGGGCGGAAGTTCCGGTATAGGATTGGCTACAGCACAAGCGCTGGCGGCTGAAGACGCTCACCTTGTTATTGTATCGGGCAACCTGGAAAGGGTAGAGCAGGCGCTGGCAACATTGCCCGGCAGCCATGAGGGGTATGCCGTTGATCTGGGAAAAGAAGAAAACATCCGGCTGTTCTTTGAAAAGGCCGGGGCCTTCGATCACCTCGTATATACGGCGGGTGAAAATTTACGACTCAGTGAGATTGCTCATACAGATATTCCCAAAGCGCGCGAATTCTTCAATATCCGCTACTGGGGTGCGCTGGCTGCTGTAAAGTATGGTGCGTCGCATATCAATGCAGGTGGTTCCATTGTGCTCACCAGTGGTATTGCCGGCGCCCGTCCGGGCAAAGGTTGGTCATTGGGCGCCAGCATTTGCAGTGCTATGGAAGGCTTTGCCCGCGCCATGGCGGTAGAACTGGCGCCGATCCGGGTAAACATCGTTTCACCGGGCGTGGTAAGAACCAATTTATGGAACAATATGAGCGCTGCTGACCGTGAGCAACTGTATAAGACTGTTGGTGATTCATTGCCGGTAAAGCGGGTAGGGGAAGCTACGGATATTGCGCAAACTTATCTGTACCTGTTGAAACAGGGATTTGGCACCGGTCAAACGATTGTAGTGGATGGTGGTGCTGTGTTGGTATAAGTGCGATCAACTGGTTACATGGATCTCATCCAGGTCTTGAAGTGGCCCGACCGGGCCTTGCTGATAAGTATCTTGTCCTGCGGTGCCGGCGATATATTCACATACAGCCTGCCGTTAAAATGATGTTGCACATCTTTGATGGCTTTCCTGCTCACGAGGTATTGTCTGTTGGCACGGTAAAACTCCCAGGGGTTTAGTGTTTCGCTTAGTTCTTCGAGGCTTTTCTCCTCCATGATGTAGGTGGTTTTGCTGTGCGTCATGCCCCGCACCAGTCCATGTTGCAGTTCAAACCAGGCAATGTCTGAAACGTGGAGTGGAATAAGCCGGTCCTTGAAGGGCACCAGGAAATTGCGCTTATAAGCAGCTTCCGCATTGATGAGCTTGCGCACGTTGTCGATGCTCAGCATATCCGGTATCATCCTGTTGCGGCCATCCAGTCGTTTGAACTTGGTAATGGCCTGTGCCAGTTTTTCGCTGCGGATGGGCTTCAGCAGGTAGTCGATGCTGTTGAGTTCAAATGCCTGGATGGCATATTGATCATAGGCCGTGGTAAAGATGATGGGTATGTCGATGACCAGGTCTTTAAAGATGGCGAATGAGAGCCCATCCGAAAGATTGATGTCCAGGAAGATCAGGTCGATGGACGGCTTAGCCATCAGGAAGTCCCTTGCTTCACCAATGTTGTCGATCACAGGCACAAAATGGGGCTTGTCGAAATGGGCTGCTGCCATAGTGGTCAACTGCGAAGCTGCGCTGTCCTCGTCTTCAATGATCAGTATATTCATCGGGTGTTATTAATGGTATGGTGACTGAAAATTCATGTGCAGATCTGCGTACGGCGATCTCGCGACCACAGAGGTAACTGCAACGTTGGTTTAGATTGGACAGGCCAATGCCGGTGGAATAAGGCGCTACCTGCTTCTCCCGGATGGGATTGGTTACTGTGAGTCCTGCCTGGCCGTCGATAAATATGTCGATCCTCAATGGCTTGCTGGCAGAAATGACGTTGTGCTTAACGGCATTTTCCACCAATACCTGGATCGCTACCGGCGGTAGCAGTAAACGATCTGCTTCACGGCTGGTATTGACATGAACCATTAGCTTATTGCCGTACCTGCCTTTCAACATTTCGGTATAAGCGTTCATGAACTGCATTTCTTCCCGTAAGGTTACGAGGTTGCGCTTACTGCTTTCCAGTACATAGCGAAATACATCCGACATATTGTTGATGAAGTGAACGGCTTCCTGCTGGTTGGTATGGATGAGGGCATTCACGGTATTGAAGGAGTTGAACAGGAAATGCGGATTTACCTGGTTGATCAGCATCTCATACCTTGTTTCTGCATTTACTTTCAACAGGTGTTCATTGGTGAGCCTTACCTGCTGGTTGTAAAACAGCAACCGGTAAATATGTGCTATAAGCACCGTGAGCATTACTTCGAGGATAAGCGTCATATTGAACAGGAACCTGAATACTCTTTCGCGCAGCCAGGGCTCGAAGAGTGAAAGATGCAGGCGCAGCAATACGATATCGAGTATACCCAACAAGAGAACATTGTAGATGATCTTTTGAAAAATGGATGCCGGGTTATAGGTGATGAAGCCAAGTGATACTTTTTTCTGTTGCAGGTTGAGCAGCAGGAAGATGACGGCTACAAGAAAAGTATAAATAGCCCTCACCAGAAACTCTAACAACCGGGCATCTATGTTCGGGCCGTTTTGCAGGTGGCGCAATACCGCCAGTCTTGGCAGGGTAAACAAGACAGCTATGGTCATGGCGGTAAGCGCCACCAGCTTTGGTTTTGCAGGGATGTGGTATGACTTGAGTGTTTTCAAACTTTGCTTGATTATGTTGTCAGGCTGAGTTTATCGAAGCCTCGTTGATGACCCTTCGACAGCCCTTCGACAAGCTCAGGGTGACAATACTCAGGGTGACATTGCATTCTTTCGACAAGTCTATATGGCATGGGTTTAATTATGGCAGGGAATATCCTTTAAAAAAGTCCCAGATGAGATCGGTAGCGTTGATCACTGTAGAGGGATCATCGCCACGGCGGTTGGGCTTCAGGCCACCGGGCCAGGCATGGCCTCCGTCCTGTGTAAGGTAGCAGCGAATGAGGCTGCCTGCATTGCCGCCAGACCATTCCGTGAGTTTATAGCTTGCATCGTCGCGCAGGGTAACCGGTTCGGTGGTGTAACCATTG
Source organism: Niastella sp. (assembly GCA_017744515.1). Taxonomy (GTDB): domain Bacteria; phylum Bacteroidota; class Bacteroidia; order Chitinophagales; family Chitinophagaceae; genus Paraflavitalea. Next base: position 50,192 of record JAGIBF010000031.1, on the reverse strand, counting down.
TGCTGCGCCCATACGCGGTGGGTGGAATCGACCGGCGGGAAATAATAACCGCCTATACCTATGCCGCCCACATAAGGGATTTTGGTATCCCTGATCGAGTGAATATGCAAAATAGGCATGGGTCGGGAAGGTGTGAGTGGTGCTGCCGGTAATACCATCGTGGAGCTCACTGCGGCCACTGCTGCAATCCTGTTGCCCATTTCATTGGCCAGCCGGTAGGTAAACATGCCGCCATTGGACATACCGGTTATATACACGCGCTTGGCATTGATGCGGTAACGGCTTAAGAGGTTGTCGAGCAAAGCTCCGATGTATTTTACATCGTTGATCTGTTGCTCAAGGGCAAAGTCGCAACAGGTGCCCGCATTCCAGGTGCGTAGCCCCAGGATGCCGGTGCTTCTGACTCCTTCAGGATATACAATGATGAAGTTGTTGTTATTGGCTTTGGTAGTGAACCCATAGTCGTGGTCGAACTGGGCGGCACTGCCGCCTGTACCATGAAGACCTATTACCAATGGCAATGTTGAATCGCCTTCATAATAGCCCGGTGGCAAATTGAGCAGGAACGTACGGTTTCTGCCATCTACTGAAATGGCGCCATTGATACGGTATGATTTTTCCTGATCTGCATCTTTGTCACAGGATGCAAAAAGGAATAAGCATACTATTGTAATAATTGTATTGAATGCATTTGTCATGGTATGTATATTGAACGTGAATCCGTTGCTCCTCTGGAGCAGGTGGCAAAATGTATCAGTGCTGAAAAAGCGTGCCGAAGGAGCCACGGCACGCACGGGGATGATAATACCTAACTTAACTCCTGGACCTTTGCTCCTTAAAATCTTCTTTCATTTCTTTCTGTTGTTCTTTGTAAATCTTATACTGTTCTTCAGTTAGTATCTTCTTCACTTTGCTGTCGCGCTCACTGCTGAGGCTTTTGAACTTTTTGAGCTTGGACAGTTTGGAGCCGCTTGATTGTTTCAAGCCGGATAGCCCTTCGAGATAAGTCATATTGATCTCATCCATTTTGGTAGCTTGCTCATCTGTTAGGTTGAGTTTGGCTTTATAAGCCTCCTGTTTTGCTTTAAATTCCTTTTTCTGTTCTTCTGTGAGTTTGGATTGTGAAAAGCCCATGATCGCCGAGGTAAGCAATATGCCCAGCAACATCAATGTTTTGTTTGTCATAACGTTTATTTACAGGCAAAGGAAGCCTGATTTTGGGGCCGGTGCTATGACAAGAAAGTGGAAGCTGCAATTTTAGCTTGGGAAGCTGCCGGGGAGGGATTGAATGATTGTTACAAAAATGAGCGCTGGAGGCTGGCTTAAACCGCCTGAAGGATGCCTCAGCCATGTGTCATCCTTGCTTGTTAAAGCGCACTTTGTGCATGGCTCACACATGGATGGAGCAAGTGTGGTAGGAGATGGTAGCTTTTGTAGAATATTGTTACTCAAACGTTTGAGAGAAGCTGAGCTTGTTTCCCTCAGGGTCTATGACCTCGAAGCTGCGCAGGCCCCAGGGATGGCTGACTGGTTGGACAGGAATGTGGGCGCCTTTGGCTAATAATTCGGTATAAAGAGCGTCGGCATTATTGATGTAAAAGCTACAGCTTCCGATGCCTGTGTGCTTCGCTGTGCGGACTATCAGCAATAAGGTGATGCTATCGCGGTCCATAACGCCAAGATCATATTGTTGGTAGTTGATGCGAAAACCCAATACGTCCCGGTAATAAGCAATACCTGCTGCTACATCATGCAAAGGCAGTTCGGGTAATGCTTTTCGCAACTGGCCTTTGCCATCTTCTATATGCAGATCGGTGTAAAACTCGTGGTACGATTTGCCAAACCACAAGGCATGCCCATCCGGGTCGCGCACTTCAAACATTTCTATTTTGATCCAGTTTATCTTTTCAGGACGGGAAGGTTGGCCGCCACGTGCGGCAATGACGGCGTGCATGAGTGGCACATTATCCACTTCAAAGAATAGCATGGCCGATCCGCGTGGGCTCATAGGACCTGAACTATCTACCGTCAGCCCCTCTTCCGTGTAAAACTGGATGCGGGCAGGACCATACACTACTTCAGCCTGGGAGGGTATACTGCTTTTCATAGCATCAGGTGCTATGTCGAAACCCAATACTTCACAGTAAAAAGCTACACTGCGTGCCACATTGCTTACTACAAGATGACGACTCACGGGTGAGATAATGGTAGGGTGATCGTTGGCCATAGAGGAATGTTTAAGAGATCAGGTAGTAGCTCCGTATTTCCGGAATAAAATATCCAGTTGCTCTTTGGCAGGAGAGGGGATGTCACTTTCTTTTTCCAGCCAGGCCAGCATGCCCCGCTCAACAGGGATGCCGGTTTTAAGCAGTTCTTCCATGATCGCTATATAGTCAACCTCTTTTTCCGGCCAGCGATATACTTCGCTGCTGTTTGCGATGGCCCATGTGCAACAGCCAATGGCATCGCCGCCATACATATTCCGCAATTCCAGCGAAGCGCCACGGGCGATCAGTAATTTGACCACATCGAGGTGCCCGCCTATGAGGGCCCAATGCAATCCATACATGCCATCCACATTCACATTCACATCAAGCCCTTTGCCGATCAGGAAATCAATGACTGCTACATGCCCAAACTCACAGGCCCACATATAACCATAATTCATCTTGTGCGTAGTGGCGGTGTCTTTCAGGCTGCCATCTTCATTGAAGTAAGTTTGCACTATATCCAGCCTGCCGGTACCAGCCGCTCCTTCGAGGTCGAGTAGAGCGCCATGCCGCATAAGGAAGTCGGCTGCTTCGGGCCGTCCGTTGTGCAGACAACCATTGATAGCAGGAGAATCGTTGCCTGCAGCGTCCGGTTGATCGATAAAGGCGCCTGCTTTCAACAGTATCTCCAGCATGGTGCTCATGATCCCTGCTTTGGCTGGATGTATGCTGGTAGCCAGCAAGCCAAACGTAGTAGAGCCACCGCCATACATATCGGCTGTTGCATTTACTTCGGCGCCGGCAGCCAGCAAGAGCTGCAATACTTCCACTGCATTGGGTGGATAGCGCTGTCGGTAACCTTCCACGCCATTGGTACCTGTATAGTGTAGCAGCATGGAGTGGTGGGAACGCATGGAGCGGGCACTGATCAATGCAGGGTCCTCCTGTAGTAATGTCTTCAATACTTTTATATCACCTGCTACGATCGCATCCACGGCGGTTTCAAATCGTGCCGTTAGAGAGCCTGGTTGTGCTACTGCGGCTACCCACGTAGCCAGTTCATTCCAGCTGTTGAAAGCATAATACCAGGCTACTACTACCTGTGCATCTGATGGAGTGGCGTTCAGTTGCCGGAACTCCGCTACGGCCAATCGCCACCATTGTGGATGACCGTCCTTCATTTGGCCCATAGCGGTTATGTCACCTGCGGTATAGGCTGCATACAACGCATCGGCCTGCTGCTGGTATTGCGCCAGTCCTGCCTGTATGGGTAGTGGCTTTAGTTTCATAAATATTTAATCAGGTTGCCGCTCACCAAGACAATAACAGAGTCCATCGGGCGCTACTACAAAAAATACCTTCCAGAAGGTCTCTCCGTACTTTTGGGTTTGGATAGCAGACAGTTCTTTTTGCAGTCCCTTTGCTTTCAGCTCTGCAAAAGCGGCTTCTATATTGTCTACTGAAAAGAAACAACCATCCTGCGTAGGATCGCCGCCATTTTCTGCAAGGCCGATCTGTACATCGTCGCGCTCCAGTACGGCCGACCGGTGCGGCTGGTTATCCCGCGATATCAGGTTGAAGCCCATGATGGTTTGGTAAAAAGGGATGGCAGCATGGACGTCATTGACCGGCAGGTTCATGGCGTCCTTTTGATAAGGTTTGGCAGTTTTAAATATGGCTTTTGTATTTTCCATGTGACGTCTGAATTTATTCGTAAGCGTTATATTGCTTCAGCAGCGCAATAATGGCTGTATGGCCCCGGCGGGTAGCCCAGGCCAATGGAGTGGCCCAGGGAGCGCCTGCTTTATTTGGGTCTGCCCCCTGTCTAAGCAGGAAGTCAACCATTTCTTCCTGTCCCCATTTGGCTGCCAGGCCCAGTGGTGTTGACCAGTATTCTTCGTCTATTGGATCGATCTGAGCGCCATGTTTGAGCAGCAGCGCTGCTTTGTCGAGATGGCCTTTCTGTGCCATATCGTGCAGCAGGGTCACGTGGTGCCAGCTCATGGTATCAGGATTCATGCCATGCTCCATCAGGAAAACAGCACTGTCGTACCGTTCAAAATAATAGAACTGCGTCCATTTTAACACGCCAGGCACTTTGGCGCCGTAGCTCATCAATAGCTCCATTAGTTGATAATTCGCTTCCTTGGCAGGCATCGTTAAAATACCTTCGCTCCAGAAGAACGTTTCATCCAACGCCAGGGCAGGGTTTTCTTTTAACAGCTGTGCCGTAGCTTGCAGGTCCTCCTTGTCTACTGCCTGTTCAAAGTCCTTCTCCTGTTGTGTTCTGTTGTATTCGATGGCACCATTGTCTTTGCCGCATTTGTGCAGGGATGGATCTTCGAGGTACTGTTGAAGCAGGCCGGCAATCATGTCCTCGTTCCTGTCCTTTGCAATGGTCAGCAGGCTTTCCTGGAAAGGATAGATGCGGTAGGTAGGATCAAGTGCACCCTGTTCCAGCAATAAATATTCCACCAGGTCAATATGTCCTTCGCGCACCGCAAAGTGAATGGGTGGGGTATAATTGTATTGAGCATACACCAGCCCCGGTTCTGCGGCAACAAGTTCCTCCACACGTTGCAGATCTCCGATCTTGCTGGCGCTTAATATCTCCCATACTTTGGTAGTGGTAGACATACCATTGTGCACCTGCATGGGTAATTCGCGCCGTAATTCAATGGGCTGTATCATGAATAACAAACTATTTAATCAACAGGGCATATATCTGCCAGCTTCTGCAGATCGCGCCAGCCATAGCCTCCATGAAACTCTCCCTTCTTATCGTACAGGCGCTCTCCATGCAACGCTTCGTGGAAGCGGTTCGATGGGTTTTGTGGTATACCAAACAGCACCATGGAGTTGACGCCCATGCCGAGAAACTTACGTGCTACGTGACCCATCAGTAAGCGGCCAAGGCCAAGACGCTGGTATTCCAGCAACAGGTATATCTTATTGAGCTCACCCCGGTAGTCGGGAAGATCGCCATGATTGTAGCGCAGGCCTTTGGCAAAACCAATCAGCCTGCCAGCCTGGTTCTGCACCACAAAGCAAAACCAGCTGCCGTCTTTCACTTTAAATTGTTGCTTCCATTGCTGCTCACGCGTTTCATAAGTGGGCGGGTTGCGCACCGTCCAGTAAGTATCATTCCAGGTCTGCACATGCAAGGCTGTCAATGCAGGCAAGTCACTTTCCGTTACTTCACGGATCGTAAATGACTCCATGGTCTCTCCCCACTCACGCAGCCTGCGTATGTTGGTAGTTTTGGAAGGCCTTTTCAGTCCCATGATAAAGCGGCCGATGGTGTGCGTCAATTTCATAACATTTATGCGATTATAAATATGTCAGCCAGCGTTTATCGGGATGTGCCTGTTTATAGGCGCCATACCAGCGACTGGCATAATACAGGATGACTACATCTATAAAAAATACGAGGTACAGCAATCCAAGGCTCCATTTGTATTGGGGTGGCACTTCGGCAAAAGGTGCGTACCAATACCAATCTTGTCCTGAAAGGTCGTACTGCATAAAGTTAACCAATAGCGCGCTGAGGTGGATCAGGGGAATGTGCAGGAGGTAATAAAACAGGGGTACCCGGCCAATGGTAGTAAGTATACCGGCCAGCCAGCCCCTGGCTTTTTCGGCAAATGGGATCAGGGCAATGGGAGGGCCCAGCGTCATCAGCAGGTACCAGGTGGAGGCGGGGTACTTGCGCTGGTTGAGCAACTTAAAAAGAAAGGGAACCTCGTTGTTATCATCCGGTTTATTCAAAGCGATCAGCGTACTGCCGCCGATGATGAATGCCGCGATGGCGCCCAGGCCAATGATAAGGCAAATGCGGCGGCGCCTCACAGGCTCCATCAGCATGATCAGCCCAAAGCCATAACCAGCGGCCATGACGCCCACCCAGGGAACAATGACATACAGGATTGCAAAAGGGCGCGGCCAGTCGAATCCGGAAGCATAGATGAATTCCCAAAAGTTGCCAAAGGATTGCTGCCATGCGACGGGCAATGCTTTTGGCGCCAGGGCAAACAGTTGCTGAAACAGGATAATGGCCATGCCAATAATGGCTACCGTTACCGGTTTTAACCGTACCAGCAAGGCCATTAGTATCATGCTCCAGCCGAGCATCCAGAGGATGCCCATAAATATAAATTCAGTGAAATTGACCTTGAAGGCCCAGGAGAAACGCACAACGGTAAGTTCCAATATAATGAGCAGCAGGCCACGGGTAAAGAGGAAGCGTGATAGCTTTCCGCGGTCTTGCTGTTTTCTGCCATAAAAGAAGGCGCTGGTGCCGGCAAAGAAGCAAAAGACAGGCGCACAGTAATGCGTGATCCAACGGGTGAAAAAGATAGCAGGCTCCGGTCCGCCGGCAGGCTGTCCCGTATAGCATCGTACGTGGTCGATGATCATGAGTATCATGATGGCGCCCCGTAGCAGGTCTATCGATTGTAATCGTCCGGAAGGATTGGCAAGGTTGCCGGCAAGTGGGGGAGATGATGTCATATAAAGCGCTGTTTTGGTGGTTAAAGTGTTTTTGTTTGACTATACTTTCCCTTTAACATCATTTCCCCCGTGCATCGATTATTCCATCAGGTTTGGACCTGAATTTCATGCAATTTCCAAGTGCGAAAAAACATTTGTGACGCCCTGTTCAAAAAACTACACATCCCGACAGTTTACCGTGAAAAGGGGAGATGGCCGATAATATAGTTGGCCGCCGCTCTTATTTTTCTGTTAGATTTGGATCGAAGGCTAAAAGACAGATAGCACGAATTTTAGTCGAATTACACGAATTGAAAGACAATTATGGAAACTGCGTCAGTAAACGATCAGGTTGTTCTTCGTAATGCCAGCACTGCACAACTGGAGCAGGCCGTGGCTGAAAACCACCGGCAACTATTTTGTTGCAGCGCTACCGCGTTGGGTGGGGTAGTTCATGTAATTGACGGACTTACTTATACGTATTCAGTTGGCAATGGTTCGTCTGTGTTGTTTCCTGCTATGGTCCCGGATAAGGCAGGTGTTCAACTGGATGCGATGATGGATTTTTATCGTACACAGGAAGTTGCTCACATAGGATACTGGTCTCTCGATCCTGCTGAGCCGGCCGATGTGAATGCCCGCCTGCTGGCCCGTGGTTTTCAGCCGGGCTGGAAACCACGCTGGATGGCATTGGACGTTGCTGATGTAAAAACCAATTTTACTACACCACCGGCATTGGAGATACGTGTTTCGAATGATATTCCTGTTCACGAAGTAAAGGGGCTTCCCTATGGCAATAATGATGGTATATATTCCGATGCTTTACTGCGTATGTATCCTGATAAAGCACAGCGGTTCGTTGCTTTCCTCGGCGGTGCTATCGTAGGGCAAACCGCCCTGTTCTTTACCGCCGGGCCTATGGGCATTGCCGGTATGTATAATGTAGGGGTAATTCCTTCCATGCGGCGAAAAGGTATTGGTAAGGCGCTGGTGATCGCCGCCTGCCGTTATGCGCAGGAACGCGGCTATCAATATGTGATGCTGAATGCCAGCGATATCGGTGTTCGTACTTATGAGGAGGTAGGTTTCCAGACTGTTGGTTATGGGCTCACATGGTGGATAACGGGTAAGCGTTATATTACTCATCCTTCTTCTCAGCAGATGGTAGCACTGGCAGAAGCAATCGGATTAGGCGATATGGAGGTTTTAAAACAAACAGGTACATCTTTAAGGCCGGATGAACTGGATACGCCGCTTGTCAATGGTATGACGCTTATACAACTTGCTGCTCATTGCGGACAACCGGCTGCTGCCGAATGGCTGATGGCGCATGGTGCTACCTGTTCTGCTCTTGTGATGTGGGACCTTGGCTGGAAAGACCGTGCAGCCGCTTTGCTGGCTTCAAACCCCGGGGAAGTGAACCGCACTTATTTCGATTGGGAAGGTAACCTGCTGCATATTGCTGCGCAAAGGGGGGATACAGCGCTGGCGAAGCTTGCCCTCCATGCCGGCGTGGACATTTCCATGAAGGATAAAGAGCACGATAGTGTTCCACTGGGCTGGGCATATTATTTCGGCAGAAAAGAAATTATAAAGTTAATTGAAGAGTATTCAGCAGATTAATAGTTACCGCATGCGTTCTTTCTTTCAAAAAAGCAATTTGTTTCACTGGCTCTTCTGGGGTATCTATGTCATTTATGGCATCATGGATTCCGGAAGCTGGATCAGGCTAAAAGGGTTTGTATGGTCCCTGCAGCCCTTGTTGCTTTTCTATGCAATGATTGCACTGCTGTTGTATGGCAATATCCGTTTCCTGATACCGGTACTGCTGGAAAAGAAAAAGATCGCCTTGTATGTGACGGGGCTTATTGCCATTGTAATGCTGTACACGTGGCTGCGCAGCCTCAATCAGCAATACTGGGATGCACAGGTGTGGCCTAAGGACCCCATGAAGATTACAGACTATATACACTGGAATTTCCTGAATGCCTTATGGTTCCTCGTTATGTCTACCATGTTATATTATGCCCAGAAATCCAATGAGCAACAGCAACAGGTAAAGAATATCCAGATATCGCAACTGCAAACAGAGCTGAAGTACCTGCGGGCGCAGGTGAACCCACATTTCCTGTTCAACGGGCTCAACACCATTTATGGTTCCATCGACCGGCAGAACCAGCAGGCGCGGGATATCCTGTTGCAATTCTCCGACCTGCTGCGTTACAATCTTTATGAGGCCGATGTGGATTGGGTGGAGCTGGAAAAAGAGGCTGTTTACCTGCAAAACTATGTAGCACTCCAAAGGGCCCGCAGCGACAGCAATATGCAGATAGAGCTTGACATCAACATGATCGACCCCTCCGTTAAAATAGCGCCGCTGATCTTCCTGGCGTTTGTGGAAAATGCTTTCAAATACAGTACCCGCGATGATACCCAACGCAACATTATTAAAATATCTTTGCAGCAGGCAGCCGGGCGTATTGAATTTACCTGCTCCAATACCTATGAACAACAGGAGCAGGAAAAAGGAGGGATCGGCCTGACCAATGTGATGCGCCGGTTGGAACTATTGTACAAGGACCGTTATACGCTCGATATCAAAAAAGATGAAGCTGTTTATACCGTTCATTTAACGCTGCTCGTATGAAGAAATTACGATGTATCATAGTGGATGATGAACCTATTGCCCGCAAGATCTTGCAGGAGTTTGTGGAGCAGGTGCCTTTCCTGGAAGCTGCCGGTCAGTTTGAGAACTCGCTCAAAGCAGAAGCCTTCTTGCAATACAATAAAGCAGATATCATGTTCCTCGATATCGAGATGCCCAAGCGTTCGGGCCTCGATTACCTGAAACAATCCGCTGTGAAGCCGCTGGTCATCCTCACTACTGCCTTTCCTCAATATGCCCTTGAAGGGTATGAGCTGGATATTATCGATTACCTGCTGAAGCCGGTAGCCTTCAGCCGTTTTCTGAAGGCTGTGCAGAAAGCCAAAGAATATGCTGATCTGCGTGATGCTACTGTTCCACCCACCATACCTTCCTGGATATTCGTACGCAGCGACAAGCGGATCGAAAAGATAGAATTGCGCGATATCCTCTACATAGAAAGTGTCGGCAATTATGTAAACATCTTTACCGACACCAAAAAGATACTGGCTTACCTTACTTTGAAAGGATTGGAAGGACAGTTGCCTGCCCTTGAGTTTATGAAGGTACACCAGTCGTTCCTGGTAAACTGTTCCCGTATAGATGCCATCGAGGGCAATACCATACGTATCAAAGACAAAACTCTTCCTGTGAGCCGCAACTACCGCGACGCGCTGATGCAGATGGTGGAGCAAAGATTGCTGAAGCGATAATTTGAAAAATACTACTAACAGGTAATTGACGCAAGTTATTGGTCTGTATAACTTGTACCCAATCCTCCCATGCCAACTCCTGCCACCATTTGGCGTATTTACCTCCTGTCTATTATTTAAATTATCTAAACCTTGTACTTATGGGAAGAGTATGTCGTGAAGTTCACGAATGGATTGAAGAACAAATTGAACAGCCTATTGAAGCGTGGGAAGAACGGCAAGAGGAACGTTGCCGGGAAGAGGAGTGCAACTGGTGGCAATTATGTCTTAACGTGTTATTCTGTTGGTTGGCTTTAACAATCGTGAAAGTAATTCGCATAGTTTTAGTTACTGTAGGCAAATGGGTTATACGTATAAATTGTGAATTTGTAAGCTTTGTTGTCGATGTAGCTGCTTTTCTTGTTGGACTTGCGCTCAGTATTCCCATCCTTGGGGGCATTTTCCGGACTGTATTAAATTTTCTTATGGAGGTTGTGTGGCGTGCTGGAAGTGTTTTTGATCTTGCCAGCGGGCTGCTTGGTCTCAGGATTCGAAAGAAAATGTATTTCGGTCTTGTTATCGCTGCTCATGACGGAATACCTATTACAACGCAGGCAGCTATACAGCCACAAATAGATGCTGCTATCGAGCACTATAACCGGCTTTGTAACATTAACCTGATCTTTACCGGTACTTGTAATACAAGCATTCCGCCTCCGGGTGATCCATTTACCTATGTTTGTAATGCAGAGGGGTTTTTCCGGGACTGGTGGATAGACGGCTCGTTTTATCAACTGGCATCGGACACCTGCAAGTTTGAAGATGGCTGGAAAAGGGTGGTGGGTTATGGCGCGGAGATCATCGTTTTTGTCGTCGATGATGTACTGCCCGATCCATCCGATGGCTGCGGTATGACGTTTTCAGTGAATTACATTCTTACCGAAGCAGGCACAGCAGACAACATAATTGCTCATGAAATAGGACATGCCTGCTGGCTTTATCATCATACTGGTGATACCAATAATCTTATGTCTCCCAATGTTTTGTCTGTGCCGCAAACACTTACCAACTGGCAGGTGTCGGTAATCCGTTCCAGCCGCCATTGTGTATACGTCTAAAAGTATTCGTATTAAATGTCCGGTAGTAAATTCATTTATCGCTTTATAATAAAGAAATGAAACAGGAACTGGTAATAACCAATAAAGCTGACCTGCTTAAACTGCAGGGAAGGGGCAGAAAGTATAGTCGTATAGAACTGAATGTGCCGCATTTCGCCAAAGAAGAAAATGAACGGTGGGCAAAACTTGTCCAGAAAGAATACAAGGCTTGTGGTTGTAATACCGGCTCTTATTTCATTATGGCTGCTATTTTGTTTTCACTGGCCTATTTCCTGCTTAACATGACAGTAGTTATTGATAATATAGGTTATTACCTTGTACGTCTGCTGGGCCTGGCTGTGATAATGGGCTTGATTGGCAAGGCTTCCGGTTTAATAGCTGCTCATAGAAAGCTACACTTGCTGATCGGTATCCTGAAAAGGAAAATATAGCTTTTCGTCAGGAAAAAGCCCTTGTTGGCGTAAATGTTTTTCCTGTACCCGTACAGATAAGTAGGTTTACTTTAAATCTTGTTGTATGCGGTATATAAGGTTGATTTACAGCATAGCTTTGGGGGCCATACTACTGATGGGCGTTCATGCTTTCCGGGCGCACCATGCGACCGCGGGCGCCGTTGCTTTTGGTGTATTTGAAGGCACCAGCCCCGGTGTTGTAGATGCCCGGCCTTTTCTGCAAATCCCGCTCACCGACAAATGCGATTTCATCAAATGGAAGCTTACTTTTTTACCGGATAAGCAGGCTGGAACTTCATCTACATTTAAGCTGGAACAGGAATATGGTTATTATCCTGATAACCGTACCAACAAAACGTTGGGGAAAGCCACTATTGAGGGCCGGTGGGAAAAGGACAGGGGGATAAAATCGAACCCGGATGCTGTGGTGTACCGGCTAACAGCAGGGGAACACACTATTTCTTTCCTGCAATTGGATAATAACCTGCTGCACCTGCTGAATACAGATAAGGGCCTGATGAATGGGGATGGGGGACAAGGATTTACGTTGAGCCGCACAGATAAAGCGATACCACCTACGTCCATATTCCAGACTTCGCAGGCCAATGCTTCTTTCTCCAGCGGTGTAAAAGATACAGTAATAAATTTTATAGGTAGAACGCCCTGCGCAGCCGTTTCGAAAGAGATGAATATGGCTAAACCCTCCGATTGTTTTAAGCTTAAATGGGCGCTTAAATTGTACCAGGACCCGGTAACGTTCAAGCCTACTACCTACCAGTTAAATCGTGTCTATCGTGAGCGCAACCAAATGGAAGGTATCTGGTCAGTTGTAAAAGGCGCGGCTGCCGATCCCAATGCTGTCATTTATAAGCTCGATGCCTTTGATCACAAATACACACTGTATATGATGAAAGGAGGCGACAGTACGCTTTTCTTCCTCGATCAGCAACGCAACTTATTAGTAGGGAACAACGAATTTTGTTACACACTGAACCGGAGACGGCTATGAGAGAACGTCGCACTCTTGAACAACAGAAAGGGCTGCCGGTTATGGCAGCCCCTGTTGGAAAGGTTTTATTTAACGGTTAACTCATCACGCCAATCTTTTGCCCCTTCCAATCGGGGAATAATACAGTATCGTTATTGATGCGTAAATGTTTATCGGCTACTTCACTGAACACAGCACGGAAGTCGGTAGTAACGGCCAGGTCACGGCCATCTTCAAGATTTTCTACAGCCAGCGGATTCACCAGCCCATGCACCTTGCCTCCACTCACACCATTACCTAATATGAAGTTGCAGGAACCACGTCCGTGATCGGTGCCGCCGGTTCCATTCTGTTTTACCGTGCGACCAAACTCAGTCATCGTCATCACAGTTACATCATCCTGGTAGGCTTCGAGGTCGTTCCAGAATGCCTGGATGCAAGTGCTCAGGTCCATTACATTGCGGGAGAAGATGCCGGTCATAGCGCCCTGGTTGAAGTGCGTATCCCAACCGCCCGATTCGGCAAAAGCTACTTCCATGCCTACGTCCATTTTGATCAGCTGGGCTATTTGTTTCAGTGAGTTGCCCAGCGCGCTGGCAGGATATACTACGTTGTTGGCCGGTTTGTAATTCTTTACATCGGCCTTTTGTAGCATCTTAATGGCATCAAAGCTCTCTTTGCCTGTTTTGTTGAGTAAGGAAGAAGAGGTCTGATCGTATAAGTCTTCAAAACTTTTAGCAGCTACATTGGTGCCCATCGGGTTACCACGCATCTGGATGGTGAAGTCCTGCAGGTTGCTGATAGCCACAGAAGGATTGTCGCCATAGAACGAGCGCGGCATGGAAGAGGTAAGGCTTACTGCGCGGAAAGGAGAGGCATCATGCCCCAGCAATCCTACAGCCCGGTTGAGCCAGCCGCTGGCAGTACCTTTGTTGAAAGGCGTGCCGCTTTCCATATAATCCTGCGCATCGAAGTGTGAACGGGTGTTGTTGGGCGAACCGATACCATGCACAATGGCGAGTCTTTTCTCCCTGAATAAGGGTTCGAAAACTGCCATGGAAGGATGCAGCCCGAAACGGCCATCCAGGTCGATGAGCTGACCATTGTTGCTTTCTTTGGCAGCGGTCATGAACAGGGTAGGGCGGGCGGCTTTCAGGTATTCATCCGTGAAAGGCGTTACCGCCATCAGGCCATCCATGGCGCCACGCTGGAATATGCAAACAAGTATCTTGTTCTTTTTATAAGGGCCAATGATCTTATTGCTTTCAGCGGCACGTGCAATGAAGGTAGGAACACCTCCCACACCAATTCCAAACAAGGCCAGACCACCTGATTTTATAAATGCTCTTCTTGTAGACATGGGTTCTAAGTTTATAAGTTTACAAGTTGAAAAGTTGATAAGGCTATCCACGAAATCTTTTTAATCCTAAAATCAGCGATTCTATTTACGCTGAAACTCCGGTGAACCAATGATGATGCCTACTACCTGCGACAACATGTTGTTGTTGCCTTTGGCAGATTGCATGGCTGCATAATTGTTCTTATTTGGGTTCTTAGGTATCTTGTTGGGGTTAGGGTTCTTTTTGCCGCCTCCTTTCTTTTTAGGCATTAGTCCCGATGCTTCATCCATGACATCCGATTCTTCATTGCTTTGCATGGTTTCATTATTCTGCATCATGGTGGCTTGTTGTGAGGTAGCCGTTTTGCCGGCAGCTTCATCCACCTTCTTGCCCAGTTCAGGATCATTGAGCAGGGGAGTAAGCCTTTTGATAGAAGCTTCGAGGTCGCGTTCCGGCATGATCATCTTGCCATAGGTTTCCAGCGCTGCTTCGGCACTTTCGGGCTCATGGTGATCGTTCAGCGCATAAAGATCAACCGTTACACCAGGTATGCGGTTGGAGGCGAGCGCCAATCCGAAATTCATACGATTGAGCAAAGATCCGGTATTGATCCAGTACTTGCCATTATCCGGGAAGCCCGTAGGCGCCTGGTAGTAATACAGGCGCTGGCCCATTTTATTGATCCAGGTATACAGTTGATAAGGTTGTGTGATGGTAGCGTTGAGGTTGCGCACAGAGCTAATGGCCAGCTCGAAAGGCGACTTGGTCTTCTCACGCAGCGCTTCCTTGCTCCAGAACTCAGGGGCAGATACCATCGTGATCAGCACTTCGCGGATATTACCATTCTTTGCTTGAAATGTCTTGGCCATTTTATCGATCAGGCTTTGCGGCGGATTGTCATTGACAAAACGCACAGCCAGCTTGCGGGAAATAAACTTCGCCGTAGAAGGATGTTTCGCCAGCATGTGCAACAGCTCTACACCTTCTTCATAGCCACCACCTGCGCTGAATTGTTTACCCAATACAGTCTTGGCGCCTTTATCATGACGATTGGCGGCAAACAGAAAATCGCCTTCGCGCACATTACCCTGCTTCCTGAACTTTTCTTCTCCCATTCTTTCGAATTGATTCCTGGCGGCGGCGCCATAGTCTTTCATGGGGTACACCGTCCAGCCGGTCAGCACTTTGGCTGCTTGTGTTACGTCCTGTTGTGTATAACCACCATCTACACCCAGCGTATGCAATTCCATTACTTCGCGGGCGTAGTTCTCATTCAGGCCGCGTGTTTTTTTAAGCTGTTGCGCTCTTTTAACCAGTTTGGAATAGCCGGTAGAAGTGTCTGCTTCCATTATGGCAGCTTTATCCCCCAATTGCTTTCTCATCTTCTCGATGCGTTGTCCCATTTCCATGTCATCTCCCATACTGGTGAAATTGTCCAGGTAATACAGCATAGCGGGCGACTTGGCCGTAGCTTCCAGTATGTTTTCAAAGTCACCCAATACATTGGGGCGTATTACATCCCGCTCATAGGCAGGAATGAACTGGGCGCAATCATTCTTGGTAAGGGAAACGTTGAAATGGTTAAACCAGAAATCGGTCAGTACTTCCTGCAACTGGTTTTCGCTGTAAGTAGCCCTTAATATCTTTTGGTTGAAGAGTTGACGGTACAATTCCTGCAGCGGCTTCATGCCTTTGTCGGTCATGTAACGTTGCAATTGATCGCGGTATTCTTTGCGATCGCCTTTGTTTACGGAGTCCTTATCGATGTAGCCATCTTTGATAGCCTGGCGCAGCAGGACTGCTGGTTTGGGATACATGTCTACCACATCATCATTGCTCAGGTTGAGGGCATCATATCCACTGAGCAGTTGTGCAAGCGTATCATTGGGCAGGCTGGCCTCCAGTTGTTGTTGAAACCATTTCTCCAGCCCCATCTTTACCACGGCATCTATGTCACCGGGACGGGCGCCAAAGGTGAACCTGTTGAGCAGGTGGGCCGCTGCCTGTCTTTCAGTGAGCTTAGCCTTCTTATACGGAAAACTGATATGGGCAGACGGATGATCAAACGGGTGCAGGAAAAAGGAGCACAGCAGTACGCCGGCTACCAGTGCCGCAAAACTGGTGTAGAAGATCCTGATGAAATTTTTCATATTAAGATTTATTGCAGGATTATCAGAATATGCCAGCTGCTTCGGGGTGAGATATTATACTACCGGCAAAAAAGCTGCCACAAATCAGTGACTTCCATTTCCATGCACACAGAAGCAAGCCAGCCTAACCTGAGACTGCTACTTTCCCCGGAAGTTTAACGGAGTGTTAAATAAATTATTGAGCCACAGGACTTCTGCGGGTATGTGCGGGATGAGATGATAAATCGAGGGTTTTAGTCGTTTTTCTGGCAAAGAAGCTCATCTTTTTGAGGCCCCAGTGGGGCCAAAGCTTTGTAGAAAACATCCATCCCAAGGCATTGGGCGCCGTAGGTGCGCAACAAACCGCTCAAAGGAACAATCAAAAGCATTTCACATCCTCCTGCTACAAAAGTTCGTATATGGAAAGAAAATCCAATGGCCAATACCCACACACAACTTTATATCCATTGCGTTTTTGCTGTCAAATATAGAGCTGCCATGCTGCATACCTCCTGGGACGAGCGCTTACGGCAATACATTACTGCCATTGTCCAAAATCACAAACACAAAATGCTGGCCATTAATAACGTGGAAGATCACCTTCATTTTTTAGTGGGATTACATCCCGGACAGTCCATAGCTGATATGATGCAACTGGTTAAAGGAAATTCTTCAGAATGGATCAATCAGGAAAGATTGACCAGACAAAAATTTCAATGGCAAAATGGATATGGGGCATTTAGTCATGCCAAATCACAGCTTGATACCGTGGTTAAATACATACATAATCAGCAGGAACATCATAAGAAAGTTACATTTCTGGACGAGTACCAGAAGATGTTGAAGAGTTTTGCTGTGGAATACGATCTGCGTTACATTTTTACAGAGCCTGCGGAGGAATAGAGCGTAGTCCCTAAAGGGGCAAATGCAATATAAGAATGTACATTCTACAAAGCTTTGGCCCCGCGGGGGCCGGTGAAGCAAAGAGATTACAGTAAAATTGAACAGCTGATCCTGAACATACCTTATCATTTTGTTGTTGACAAATTGCTTTCTCTTTTACTGATGCCAGGATGGACCGGATTACATAAAGTAAAGAGCATAAAGTCATGGTTTTGCGGTATCTTTATGGATGGTAGCCCATTGTTTTGTGACTTGGGTCAGGATAAGGTGATGGGCTTAATAATGGGTTAATTATCAATTGAATAGTGCATGCTGATTGATTCTTATAACAGGGTTCATGATTATTTGCGGATCTCGCTGACCGACAACTGCAACCTGCGTTGTTTCTACTGCATGCCCGATGAAAAAATAGCCTGCCTTCCCAATAAGCACCTCATGCAGCCGGATGAGATCGATCACATTGCCGGTCTTTTCGTGAAGTTGGGTGTAAAGAAGATCAGGTTAACTGGTGGTGAGCCGTTGGTACGTAAAGGGGCGGGTGAGATCATCAGGCAGCTGGGCAACTATCCGGTGGAACTCACTATGACCACCAATGGGATACGATTGCATGAGTTTGCTGACGATTTGCAGCAAGCTGGCATGCGCTCTATCAACATCAGCCTCGACACTTTGGAGCAAGAGAAGTTCCTGTTCCTTACCAAACGAGATAACTTTCAACAAGTATACAAGAACATCCACCTCATGGCGCAGCTGGGTATGCGGGTAAAAGTGAATGTAGTAGCTATGAAGGGTGTGAATGATAATGAGATATCCCAATTTATTGCACTAACAAAAGAGCTGCCACTGCATATCCGTTTTATTGAATTTATGCCCTTTACCGGCAACCACTGGGACCATGAAAAGGTGATCGGCTTGCAGGAGATATTGGATATAGCAGCACATGATTACACATTTGAACCCATTCGCCATAAGAAGCATGATACGGCTAAAAATTTCCAGGTAACAGGTCATGCCGGTACCTTTGCCGTGATCAGTACCATGACAAAGCCTTTCTGTGGCGATTGCAACCGCATGCGGCTTACTGCAGATGGCAAAATGAAAAACTGCCTCTTTTCCAAAACAGAAACAGACCTGTTAGGGGCTTTGCGCAAGGGAGAAGACCTGGAGCCATTGATCCGGGAGTGCATATGGACAAAAGCAGCGGAGCGTGGCGGGCAGTTTGTTACTGATTTTGCACACACTGATCCTGAGTCGATCCAGAACAGAACGATGATCGCCATTGGTGGCTGACATATAATGTCAGACTGAGTCCCGCTATGATGGGATAAACTCTGTCGAAGTCTTTTCAAAGTGCCCTTCGTCAAGCTCAGGGTGACAGGATTACAAACAATACCAACCTTTACCTATACTGTTGCATGAAACCAACCATTACGATTGAATACTGTCCCAAATGCGGCTGGATGTTAAGGGCCGCTTACATGGCCCAGGAACTGCTGACTACCTTCAGTGAAGAAATTAAGAGCGTAACCTTGCTGCCTTCCGAAACAGGTGGCCGTTATACGATCTATATCAACGACGAAATTGTATTTGACCGCAAAGAGTCTGGTCACTTTCCCGAAATAAAAGAATTGAAACAACTGGTGCGTGATGTAGTAAATCCCACCAAAAGTCTTGGACATTCCGATAAGAAATAATGAGCAACAAGAAAGAAAATTCTACTATGCTATCTGTCGAGCAGGCGAAAGTATTGATATCAGCCAACACCACTTTGGGATTGCCGATAACCATTCCCCTTGAAAATGCCTTGGGAAAGGTACTGGCTGCCAGCATCTATGCTGACATATCCATTCCTGCTTTTGAACAAAGCGCTATGGATGGTTATGCATTCCGGTATGATACCTGGAAACAACAACCTCTGCAGATTGCCGGGGAAATGGCAGCGGGCGCTAAGGCACCGCTGACCATCACAGCCGGACAGGCTGCCCGCATTTTTACAGGAGCGCCATTACCAGCCGGAGCCGATACGGTGGTGATGCAGGAAAAAGTGCGTGTAAATGGCAATGAACTGATCATCGATGATGTCGAACTGCAACCGGGCTTTAATGTAAGAGGTATCGGTGCTGAAATAAGGGCTGGTGAGCTGGCATTGCCCAACGGCGCTTTGCTGACGCCTGCCGCGATAGGTTTCCTGGCAGGCATGGGTATGCATAAAGTGGCTGTGTATCCATCACCATCTATTACCATTATCGTTACAGGCGATGAACTGCAAAAGCCCGGTGCTTCCCTGGAATATGGGCAAGTGTATGAATCCAACTCTTATACCCTGCGCACGGCCTTGCAGCAAATGCAGGTAGGTCCTGTTGCGGTGATGACCGCAGAAGATGATTTCGATATACTACTGCAAACTGTTGCAGCTGCTTTATCTGCTTCAGACATGGTATTGATCACCGGCGGAGTTAGTGTTGGTAACTACGACTACGTAGCCCAGGCATTGGAAACCTGCGGCGTAACACAAATTTTTCACAAGCTGCGGCAAAGGCCCGGCAAACCACTATACTTTGGTAAAAGAGATGAGCAGCTGGTATTTGGTCTGCCCGGTAATCCTTCTTCTGTATTGACCTGCTTTTACGAATACGTATACCCTTGCATACGCGAGCAGATGGGTTATCCGCAACCTGCCCTGCCTGTGATGCAAATGCGCCTGCTCAATGATTTTCATAGGAAGCCGGGACTTACCCAGTTCCTGAAAGGCTATTGGGATAAAGAAGGAGTGCGGGTATTGCAGGCGCAGGAATCATTCCGCATGCATTCCTTTGCGGTGGGCAATTGTTTGATCGTTGTGCCGGAAGAGACGGGAGATATACTGAAAGGACAAATGGTAGAAGTACATTTATTACCCGTATAAGCAATGGATATAACGCAAATACTCTTCTTCTGTCTTTTATTGCTGGTGGCTTTTTTATATGCTTCCGTAGGACATGGTGGCGCCAGCGGATACCTGGCTTTGATGGCTTTATTTGGCATGTCGGTAGCTGTGATGCGTCCTACTGCACTGGTATTAAATCTTTTCGTTGCGGGGGCTTCTTTTGTGCAGTATTACAGGGCACAGCATTTCAAAAAAGAGATCTGCTGGCCACTGGTGGTAGCTTCCATTCCTATGTCGTACGTAGGCGCGTTGATCACTATACAAACCGGGATTTATAAAAAGATATTGGGCATCATGCTGCTGCTATCGGTGCTCCGTTTCCTGCTGCCGGAAAAGACTGGCGCAGGAAAAGCACGTCCGGCCAACCGGATCGCTTTGTTCATTATCGGCGGATCGATTGGCTTTGTATCGGGCCTTATTGGCATTGGCGGTGGTGTTATTCTTTCTCCCATCCTGTTATTGCTTCACTGGACCAATCAAAAACAAACAGCTGCCATCAGCGCCATTTTTATTTTCCTCAATTCAGTGGCAGGACTGATTGGTCAATACCATGCAGGCACGCTATCCTTTACGCCTGCCATGTACGCCTATATCGGAATAGCTTTTGCCGGTGGTCTGGCGGGTTCTTACCTGGGAGCTGCCAAACTAAAACAAAGCGTGCTGAAGTATATCCTGGTGGCAGTATTGCTGGTAGCCATCTTTCATTTACTATTCAAAAGCTAAGTAACTTTGTCATCATGGCACTAATTATCCGGCTTTTTGGCCAGTTTGCAGAGATGGCGGGCAGTCAAACCCTCGAAGTAGATCAGGTGGCTGACACGGACGCATTGCGGCGTAAGCTGGAGACCATGTTCCCCTCCCTACAAAGTATTCCATACCTGGTAGCGGTGGATAAAGATGTGGCCACAGGCAATACAGTATTACAACCCTCATCTGTAATTGCCTTATTGCCTCCCTATTCAGGTGGATAACCGGTTTTATCGTTTAACTATGGAAAAGAAGATCAAAAACATATTTATGCAAGGTGCCATTGCGCCGGCTTTTGTAGCAGAGAGTATACAGAAGCACAGCACCAAAACCGATATCGGCGCCCATAGTATTTTCATGGGACAGGTACGTAGCGACAGGATAGATGGCAAGACGGTAACTGCGATCGAATACACCACCTACGAAGAAATGGCGTTGGAAAAGATGCACATTATCCGCGAGGACATCTTCAGTAAATATTCCCTTACCTGCATGCACATTCACCACAGCCTCGGAGCTGTGAAAGCAGGCGATATATGCCTGTTTGTTTTCACTTCTTCCGGTCATCGCAAAGCAGCCATTGCGGCCTGCGAAGAAGTGGTGGAGCGCATCAAGAACGAGCTGCCCATCTGGGGCCGGGAAATATTTGATAACGAAACACACCAGTGGAAGGAAAATAAATAAGCATGGTAAACATCACTCCCAAGGTCAGCAGCCTGCGTACAGCTATCGCTACGGCCCGCCTCACGGTATCGAAACCTGAAACCATCCAGGCTATCCAAGACAGGAAAGTACCCAAAGGCGATGTGTTTGAGTTTGCCCGTGCAGCTGGTCTGCTGGCGGTGAAGAAGACCAGTGATGTCATTCCCGATTGTCATCCACTGCCGGTAGAGTATACGGCCATTACCTATGCAATAGAAGAGCTTACGGTTATTATTTCAGTAGAGGTGCACACCATCTATAAAACAGGCGTGGAAGTAGAAGCTATGCACGGTGCTGCCATTACGGCATTGACCATGTATGATATGCTGAAGCCGATCGATAAGGGAGTGGTGGTAAGTGAGATCGGCCTGCAGCAGAAGAAAGGCGGCAAAACTGATTTTAAAGATGCCGGCAAAGCTGCCTTGTTGCGTTGTGCGGTTATTGTTTGTTCTGATAGCGTTTCGGCAGGCAGCAAGCAGGATTCCGCCGGAAAGGCTATCATGGAGAAGCTGGAGAAGCATGGGCTGTCCACCGCTTTGTACGAGATCATCCCCGATGAGTTTGCATTGATACAGGAGAAAGCCGGTCAGCTCAGCAATGAAAATTATCACCTTGTTTTATTTACCGGCGGCACCGGCCTTTCCCCGCGCGATGTGACGCCCGAAGCCATCACGCCGTTACTCGACAGAGCTGTTCCCGGCATCATGGAAGCTGCACGCAGTTATGGCCAGGACCGCACTCCGTATGCTATGTTGAGCAGGGGAGTAGCGGGGTTTATTGGTAACACGTTGGTAATAACATTGCCCGGCTCTACCCGTGGAGCGGCTGAAACGATGGATGCCTTGTTTCCTTATATCCTGCATGTTTTCCGTGTGGCAGAAGGGATGCGGCATGATTGATTAATCCTGCCGTTAAACTGCTTTAGTGTCTTCAATGTTGATTGGGGCTTATATTAATGCACGATATGATCGATCGCATCTTTCAGCACTTTCCGGTTGATGGCAGGATCGATGTCTTTCATAAAATAATTGACCGAAACAAGACCGTGCACTACAGATACACAGGTGAGGTATTTGCATTGCAACCGGTCTTCGGCTAATTTGCCTTTGGCGATTGCGGGCAGCGTCCTGATCTCATCCTTCACCATCCTGTTGAAGGTGATGACTTCGGGGAATGTTTGTTTCACATTGTTACAGCCGATGCCTACGGAATACATCAGTTGATAAAGCTCCTGCTCTTTGTTGGCGAATTCCCATAGCGTATTGAGGATGATTTCCAGCCTTTCCCGGGGAGCAGCGATGCCTTTGCTATGCTTGTTGACCTGACTGATCAGTGTTTCGTAACCTTGCCGGCAGAGTTCGACGAGAATGGCTTCTTTATTCTCAAAATGTTCGTAGATGACCGGGACTGCGTATTCGATACTTTCAGCGATCCTGCGCATACTAAGCGCTGAACATCCTTCCAGTTTGATGATACACAAGGCAGCCTTGAGGATGTCTGCGTGGACCTTGACTTTGGAGCGTTCTTTACGTTCTTTGATGCCCATAATGGTTGCAAGCGGTTTTCGTTGAGTGTGGGCTGTTGTTTATCTAATTTACGAACGATTTGCTGATTTATTCAGCACATTAAAAAGGCTTAATCTTATTGAATATAAGATATTTTTGTGGGGTAATTATGCGATATGGTAGGAGTTGTATTATGCGGCGGACAAAGTTCCCGGATGGGAACCGATAAAGGTCTGATCAAGCTGGAGGCGAAATCCTGGGCGCAAACAGCTCTGGATAAGCTGATGGCTTTACAGTTGCCAGTCGTCCTTTCAGTCAATGCCCTTCAATACGAAACCTATCCGGCTGTTTTCCCGGTAGAGCAATTGGTAAAGGACAACGACAGGCTGGATATTCATGGCCCACTGGTTGGCGTGTTAAGTGTACATGAGCGCTACCCCGGAGAAGATTTACTGGTATTGGCCTGCGATATGCCGCTGATGGATAGCGCTGTGTTGGAACAACTGATGACCGCCGGTAAGTTTGGAGATAAAGATGCTTACGTATTTACCAACCAGGGAGAGCCGGAACCCTTATGCGCCATCTACAAAACAAAAGCATTAGCTGCTACTTTACAAAGCTACCACAACAATGAGCTGACAAGACATAGCATGAAGTTTATGCTTGAGCATTTAGCTGTGCATTTCATACCTCTGCAGCCTGGTCAGGAACAGTACTTCAGAAATTTTAATGCACATGCGGAGTTGAATGGGTTGTAGCAAGGAGGGGAGTCTGATTCTTACTACGGTTGGCGCCACGGCTCAGCCATCGGCGACAAAGTTGATAGGTGGGTTTTTCCACGAACAAATACAGTATAATCGCTGCTATCCAAAGCAATATGAAGTTCCTATCGGGGAGTAATACCCACGATTTGATCTTCATATTTACATAGCTGATGTGAATAAGGTAAAAAGCAAAAGAAGCATTTCCCAACAATACCATAACCCGTGAAGCAAAAAAGCGTTGTACCAGGTTTCTTTCTTGCATCAGCCCGGCAAAAACTATGATAGTAAATGCCGGTAGCACCAATAGAGAAGTGACCAGGCCGGGAATAGTGTCTGTTCCATGTACGTAGGTGTTTTTTTGAAATAGGCCAATGGCATAACTGGTAATAAAAATACCCGTGAAACCGATCAGTGTTTTATGAGGCAGTTGCTTCAATAGTGTCAGGCTCCCGCTTTTCCAGATTGATGCCAGTAGCATGCCTGCCAGGAATTCGGAACAGCGGCCAAAGAAGGTTGAATGCAGTAAGAAATTTATGGGATAAAGGTATTTCTGTGGATTCCCGTTTATCTTAAACCAGGTGTAACCAACACCCCATGCAAGAAAAAATAAGGCAACCAGAAAAGCAAGTAGATAGATCACGTGTTTCCGTTGCAGCATACATAACAAGGGAGCCAGCAGGTAAAAGATCATTTCCATATTCAACGACCAGGCTTGTGCAAGCCCATCAAGATTATGGGCATTCGAGAAAGCGTGTGCCAGTGAATAAGTAAGCCAGGTGAAGGCCCCTTTCCCATACGGATGATCCAGGTAATAGCACGTCAGTATAAGCCAGTATAAAGGCATGATCCGGGCAATGCGCAAAAGAATATACTTGCCATAGGAGCCATATGAACGTAAAGGCTTTTCGCCGTAAGTATAAGCAATAAGAAAACCACTGAGGACGAAGAACAGCGATACCCCAATATGTAGCTCATTGATGAAGCGAAGTATTTCAGGATGCAGTTGAGAACGCCAGTACTTACGGTTGTGGTAAACGAACACCAGGCAGGCTGCCAGACAGCGAAACCCCGTTAATGCGTTGAATCTTGCATTTTCCCGGGACAGACCTGTATGTTCTACGGCAGGTCGTTGCACCAAGTGGGCGACCAATGTTGAAAAGGGCATAGAGACCCAAAGATAACGTTAGTTAACTGCATAAATTAGCTCTATCCCCACAAACTCACTCTTCTCCGCCTCACATAATGGACAGCAATAATGGGTAGGAAGTGATTGGAATGTTGTTCCTAAAGGTATCCCATTGTCCGGTTCGCCAAAAGACTCATCGTATACAGTGAGGCAATGCTTACACTGGTATGCCTGGGTAATACTTTCTCTCACATGGACTGTTTCCTTCTTGGGGACATTGGCTTTTTCCTGCGCCACGATGTTATTGATCTGCTGCTTGTAGTAGAGCAGAATAGCCCTGCGCAGCTGTTCTGCCAGCAGGAATCGGGGATTGCCGCTGCTGAATACAAAGCCGGTGCGCTCATTGGGGTTGAAGTCTTGCGCACATAAAATATCATATACAAAGAATAACCCAAAACCTCCAATAGTAAACAGTGGTCTGCGCCTCACCAGGATGCTGCTGAATACTTCGCTCTTGCGCCTTGTTTTGATACCGATGCAGATGCCGAATGTACGGGTGTCTTCATTATTCAGTCGTTGCAGCAGATAACGCTTTAGTTTCAATCCTTCCTGACAATTGTCTTCCACCTGGAAGTTGAGTTCATTGGCGGCGTGGCGAACGTTCACTTGGTGACGTGCCAGCAGGTTGTTCCACAAGTGGCGGTCTTTCTCCGTAATGTTTTTAATGATGAGCGACTTCCAGGGCGTAGAACATACCTGCCCGATCTTAGTTTCCAGGCAAAGGCGGCAAATGTCTTTTAGGAAAGAAACATGGAACAACTCATCCCGCCGGTAAATGCCCAGCCAGTATTTATCATGGTACCGGTTTAGACCTTCATAATAAGGTAGGTTAAAAGCAGGGAGCTTTGCCGGCGCTTCGGCGGCCTTGGTGATATAGCTTTCTTGTCTTACACGTTGGAATAGATCGTCGCCATTGGCTTGCGCGTTGTCATAGAATAGATCGGCATGTTGAAAGATTAGCGTCTCGATGTGTTTTGACATACGGGCAACATCATTGGTGTACACCATCTCTTTCCACTCGTAAATAACGTTGGTGCGGGGAAAGCGGATAAACAGGTGCCAGAAGTGTGGACTCAGGGCAGATGCCACCCAATTGATATTGCCGGTCAGCAATGGGGTAAAGCTCTGGTTGCTGTCAGATATATTGATCTTCAGCCGGGGCCGGTAATCTACAAGGTCGAAAATGTCTTTGTATACGCCTTCACTAAGCCAGGTCTGCTTGATGAACAACTCTTCAGCAGGGTAGGAGCTGACTATGTTGGGATAACGCTCTTCGTTTATTTCATAATCCACGTCCAGTTGCTGCAACTGTTCCTGCAATACCGGATAATCCTCATTCACCACATCAAACAGCAATTGCTGGCGCAGGCCAAACCGTACTTCCGTAATACCGGCTTTACCTGCTGCGATGAGTATGTTCAGCAAATCACCGGGTGAGATGATCCCTCCCTTAAAATTGATCTTGATGGTATAAGTGTACTTCATGATGCTGGCACTAATACGCTTTCAATTTGCAATTGTTTTTCCAAAATGGCTTGCACCTCTGGTCTGCAACTGCCGCAGCACAATCCGGCACCGCTGGCCTGGCACAAAGCCTTCAGCTCACTACAGCCTTCTTTGATCTTGTTCACGATATTACCTTCACCGATATTGCCGCAGCTGCATACCAGTTTGCCTATGGCAGTCTCTGCCTTCTTGCCGGAACGCAGCAGTTGCAGGCGCTTTTCACTCAGCTCCATTTTGTTTTGGATCAGGTCGCGGAATTCCAGGAACTCTGATTTGTCACCGATCAGGATGGCGCCTACCAGCCGGTCATTGTGGATGATACACTTCTTGTAATATCGTTTTGCTTTGTCGATGAACACTACTTCTTCGTAAGACGGATCTACCGGACATTCAGCCAATCCCAGTGAGCAGAGGTCCGTGCCATGCATCTTCAAAATGTTCATGAGTAATGAGCCTTCATAGTACTTCGAAATATCACCACCGAGGTAGCGTGCCACGGTCTCTGCCTGCTGCTCGGCGGCAGCAGTAATGCCATACAGGAACCCCTTGAACTCGGCAATTTCCCCAATGGCGAAAATATTGGGATCATCAGTGCGCAGGTATTCATCCACCACCACACCGCGTTTGCAATTTAAGCCGCTTGCTCGTGCCAATTCGATATTGGGCACGGTACCGATTGCCATTACGATGGCCTGGCAGTGGATGATGAGCCCACTCTTCATGCGTACGCCTTCTATGCGTTGCGTACCCAGGAAGCGTTCGATCTCATCATTGTAGTAGATGTCGATGCCTTTATCGGTCAGTTCTTCATGCAATAACTGGCTGCCCAGCGGATCAAGCTGCCGGTCCATGAGGCGGGAAATACGTTGTATTACGATCACCTCCACATTCACTTCGCGTAATGATGCGGCCAGTTCAATGCCCAGCAACCCGCCGCCTACAATGACCACTTTCCCGTTCTCGGGTTTTACATGTTGTTTAAAGTTGTCGGCATCTACCCGGCTGCGCATGGTGAAAATGCCTTGCAGCGAAGGCACATCGCGCAGCATAGCTGCCCGACTGCCGGTAGCCATCAGCAGCAAGTCGTAATGATGTATTTGACCCTTGCTGTCGGTGACGGTTTTGGCCGCACGGTCGATATGCTCTACACTTACTCCACGATGCAAGGTGATGTTGAAGTCATATTCTTCCTGGTCGGTCATCTTCACCAACTGATTCCATTCCTGTGTACCGCTGATATAATCGGGCAGCATGACGCGGTTGTAAAAGGGGAAATTCTCTTTGCTGAATATTACGATCTCATCAGTGGTGTTCAGCGCCCGGTAGCTTTTTACAAAACCGCAGGCCCCTGCTCCCGCACCAATGACAATTATCTTTTGTTTGGGTTTCTGGTAACGGATAACCTGAACGGTGCTGAACTTGAAGTCGGGTTCTTTACTCCGTGGGTCTACCAGGTTATTGGTGAGGTTGTTGGCACGGTTGAGATCGCTGTTCAATACCTTGCCCCAATGCATTGGCAGGAACACCACGCCTGGTTTAATATCAGTTGTTATCCGGGCCTTAACCCTCACTTCACCCCGACGGCTGTTAATCACCACCACCTCATTGTCGCGGATATTACGATCGAGGGCATCATCAGGATGTATTTCGAGGAATGATTCTGCAATGTGTTGCTTCAGCTTATTGACCTTGCCTGTTTTGCTCATCGAATGCCACTGGTCGCGTATTCGGCCGGTAGTGAGAACAAGCGGGTAATCATCATCAGGCATCTCCGATTCATTGACATCGGGGAGGGTATGGATGATGGCCTTGCGTGAGGGTGTGTAAAACTGGTTATCGGTAAACAGGCGCGGCGTACCATAGCCACTGGTCGCTTTAGTATAAGGCCATTGCACACTGCGTTTGGCTTTTAGAATGTCATAGTTGAGATCGCTGATATCGATGCGGGTACCTGCAGTCAGCGCTGCGTGTTCCTTGTAGATGTCGGCAGAGCTATTGTAATCAAAACCTTTGTATCCCATCTTTTGTGCAAAGCGGCAAATGATGCTGGCGTCGGGCAACGCTTCACCGGGGGCATCCACTACTTTTTGCAGGTAGCTGATGCGCCGCTCGGAGTTGGTCATAGTACCTTCTTTCTCTGTCCAGGCAGCAGCGGGCAACACTACATCGGCATATTGCAAAGTTTCTGGCCGGTTGCTGATATCCTGGACCACTACAAACTTCGCCTTCTTCAATCCTTCTTCGGCCAGCCTCACGTCGGGCAGGCTGATGAGTGGATTGGTGCACAGTATCCAGATAGCTTTGAGTCGCCCATCATTAAGCGCCTCGAACATCTCTGTAGCAGTAAGCCCCGGCTTGGACGATATCTTGCCGCCGCCCCAAAACTCTTCTACTTCCTCGCGGTGAGCTGCATTCAATAGATCGCGATGGGCTGGTAACAAATTCGACAGGCCGCCTACTTCTCGTCCACCCATGGCATTGGGCTGACCGGTTAAAGAGAATGGCCCTGAGCCCGGTTTACCAATATGGCCCGTGATGAGGTTGAGGTTGATAAGGCTGAGGTTCTTATTCACGCCGATCACACTTTGATTCAGCCCCATCGTCCACATGGTGATAAACCCTTTGGCTTTTCCAATATAGGAAGCAGCCTGACGGATGGCTGCTTCCTCTACACCGCAGACAATCGCTGCTTCCGCTACACTACGTTCAAATACGGTAAGTCTGTATTGCTCAAAACCCTCTGTATGTTGACTGATAAATTCATGATCCACCTGGCCTTCTTCAATGAGACAACGGCCAATGGCATAATGCAGCACTACGTCGGTACCCGGATTAAGCTGCAGGTGCACATTGGCCAGCGCACAGGTTTGCGTTTTACGTGGATCACTTACAATGATCTTCAGGTTGGGATTAGCGGCCCTCGCTGCTTCCACGCGTCGCCATAAGATCGGGTGACACCAGGCGGGATTAGCGCCAGCTACAAGAATACAATCGGCCAATTCTATGTCATCATAACTGATAGGTACACTGTCTTCGCCGAGTGACATTTTATAGCCCACCACGGCACTGCTCATACACAGCCGCGAGTTGGTGTCGATATTGTTACTCCCAATAAAACCTTTAATGAGCTTATTGATCACATAATACTCTTCCGTGAGGCATTGGCCCGAAGCATAAAACGCTACACTGTCAGGACCATACTTTTGGATGAGTGTTTTAAATACGGCCGCCGTCCTGTCCAGCGCCTCGTCCCAGGTAACGCGTTGACGCGGCTGGTGGCGGCTGTACCGCATTTCAGGATACAATAACCTATCGCTGGTATCCATCACCGTGTAATGCAGGTTCATGCCCTTGCTGCATAGCATACCTTTGTTCACCGGGTGATCCGGATCACCTTCTACCCGCAGGCCGCCATTCTTTTCCTTGTGCACAACGATGCCACAGCCTACGCCACAATAACAACAAGTCGATTTGAATGATTCACTCATGAGAATACAGAATTCAGAATACAGGATACAGAATCGTTTAATTTCTCACATCTCACGCCTTTTGCAATGCTGGCGCTACTTCGGACTTGGGTTCTGACTTACTGATCAATCTATACGCTAAGATGATCACACCTACTACAAACACACCTGCTCCGAGATAAAAGAATGCATCGGCATAAGGCATGGATTTGAACAAGAATCCGATTAGCATAGCGCCCACATTACCCCCGGCGCCCACAATGCCTGCCACGCTACCTACTGCATTGGGATTGATAAATGGAACAATACTATACGTAGCTCCATTGGCCATTTTAAGACAAAGGCCAAAGAAGAACAACAAGGCAATAGCGGCGCCCAGGCTGCCTGCTTTGGCAAACAGGATGATGCCGATACCTTCCAGCAACAGCAAGATGGTAAGCAGGTTCACCTTGCCATTGAAGCCAAAGCGATTGCCCACTTTATCGGATACTATACCGCCTACAGCGCGGGCAAATATGTTGAGCCATCCAAAGATGCTGGCCATCAAACCGGCCATGATGATGCTGGCGCTGTATTCGTCATGGAAATAAGAGGCGGCAAAGTTGTCAACCGTGATCTCTACACCAAAGCAGGCGGCATACGCAATAGTCAAGATCCAGGTGCGGTAATCTTTCGCGGCCAGCAGGAATGTGTTTTCTTTCTTGCCGTTGTTGCGTTCTATCTCCTCGAAGTTTCCTTGTGGCGTGTCTTTGGTGTACCGGAAATACAGGAAGGCCATTATCAACAACAGGATGCCGGGTACGATCATGGCCAGTCTCCAGCTATCTTCTTTACTTACCCAGCCCAGCCCTACAAAGCCGGCGGCAATCAGTGGCATGATGATCTGTGTGGCACCGCCACCAGTATTACCCCAGCCGCCTGCAACAGCGTTGGCTGTACCCTTGATATTGGGCGCAAACATTACAGAGGTATGAAACTGTGTCAATACAAAAGAAGCACCGATCACGCCAATGGCGAGACGAAAGATCAGGAAGCTGGTATAGCTCTGGCTAAACCCGATGAGCATAACCGGAATGGCGCATAGTATCAGCAATAAGGTATACGTTCTGCGCGGACCCCAGGTGTCGCAAAGGCGGCCTACAATGAGACGCGCAATGATGGTGGCTGATACAGAGGCAATGCCGATGTTTCCTTTTTGAGCTTTGGTTAAATGCAGTTGTTCACTCACCAGGGGCATAAGAGGAGCGATGCCAAACCAGGCGAAGAAGCAAAAGAAGAAAGTAAGCCAGGTGATGTGGAAGGTACGCATCTGTACGCCCTTCAGTGAGAGTATATTTAGTTTGTTGAGCGGCTGATTATTTATCGTAGACATAGCAGTGTTTTTAAGACTGGTGAAGGTTGATGAGTTATTTCACGAGGAAGGTGGGTTTGATATTGATGCTTAAGTAGGCCCAGTTGCTGTTGTTTTTCGCATTCGCCACATTCTTTACGCCGGGAGCAGAAAGCGTGCCGGTGCTGAAGAAGTGGCTGTAGCCTGCCTCGAATCCGATCACCGGTGTGAGCGCATAAGAAGCTACCACATCTATTTCAGTGCCGAGGTGTTTGTCAAGTTCAGTTACATTATCAACTGCCAGTACTTTTGATGCACTGTTGAATATGTGCCCGTCGGCGGTGAGTACAAGCTTTTGCGAAGCTTTGTACTTTGTTTTGATGTAAGCATCCTGCAAACCTTTATTGCCAAACCCACTGGCTACATAGAAATAATCCATATACCCCCAGAACTTATGCGGCGTACCATACAATGGGTCAAAAGCGCGATTCGTAGTGCCGGAGTTGCCACCGCTGGTATAATCATAACCTGCTCCTGCACTGAACTTGTTGGACAGCGAATACAAACCAGTAATAGACAACAACTCTCCCTGCAGTTTTTGTCCATTGACGTTTTTGCCAAACTGGTAATAAGCCGAAGCTGTGAGGTTCAGCTTTTGGAAAGTGTTAGTGTAATACAGTCCGGTGGTGAAGCGGCTCCAGGTGCCGGTCTCAAACACTTTGGTAGTATTTTCCATGTGGAATTTGGAAAACTGGTCGGCAAAGAAGAGGAAAGATGCGTTTCCGCCATTTACCTTTTTGCCTGCATACAAGAATTGCATGCTTTTGTAATTAGTGCCACCATTGGTGTTGCCGGCATAGCCGGGTGCTGTACTGTTGTATACAGTGCCGCTGGCATTTTCCTTGTTCTGGTTGAAGGCAACACCCGCGTGTAACACCCACGCGCCACTGTTGAACTTCAAAAGTGCCGCATCATGACGGCGCGCCTGTTGCAGCCAGTCGAGATTGCCCAGCAGGCGTACATCATCATAGACCAACTCCTGGCGACCCAGTTTAAGGCTGAACGTATTCTTTTTGGAAGTGCTGTCGGTAAGCATGATCTCTGCCCAGGCTTCATGCATCATAAAGCCGTTGTTGTCCTGGGTGGTGGTACGGTTGATGGTAGACGCATCCTGGCCCCATACGCGTACGTCCTGTACGGTGAGGCCAAATTTTAGCCGGTAGGTTTCATAGCTGGCCGACAAGCGGCTACGCTGGGAAGTGAAAAAAGCAGGCTTGGCTCCCGAAGTTAGGGGAGCGCCTTGTCCGTCCCGGAACTCTGTACGGGTGCGCAACTGGCCCGTCAATGAAAGTTGTGCTTCTGCCGTGGTGAGCATGGCACAACTTAAAAGAACAGGCAACCCTGTTTTACAATACCATTTTTTCATGTTACTTTGGGTTGATTTTAAGGTGAAGAAATCCATTTTAAGATCAGAGCCCGTGTGCGACGCCAATCCCCACGGGCTTATTTATTTAATCAGTACTTACTCCAATATACACCAATCCTCCTTCCACCTTCACCGGATAAGTCTTCAACACATATTCATCGCCACTAAGGCATTCGCCGGAGCGCAGTGAAAATGTTTTCTTGTGAAAGGGGCAGGCTACCTTAGGTTCATTGTCCTGTGAGCCGATCATGCCACGACTTAGCGCCATCTGCTGGCGGTGCGGACACTCGTTTTGTGTTGCGTACCATTCGTTGCGTCGCGTAAAATGGAACAAAGCAATTTGCTCGTCCCTGTACTTTACACATACACCGCCATTCTCCGGTACATCTTCTACGCGGCAAGCGGGAAACCAGGTAAGTGTTTGTTCAAGCGTTAACATAGCTGATATAGTTTGGTCAATAAGTGTCTACGTCCCGGCCCCGCTTTTACAGCGGGGGGGACTTTGTTGATAAGTCAAACATTCGTTAGAGGAGAGAAAACAGGATTCGGGAGTTAGCGCTAATAGCTAAAACCTAAAAGCTAACACCTTTTACTTCCATTCCGTAGCGCGCTTCTGACTTCTCATGGGTTCAAATTGTACAGTAGGATCTTTCTCTTCGGGCGCATTGACAAAGTGATTGAACCGCTTGCGTAGTTCCGGATTGTCCACTACTTCCTTCCATTCACATTTGTAATTGTCAACCAGAACCTGCATTTCGGCTTCCAGTTGTTCAGCAATGCCAAGGCTGTCATGCACCACTACATTTTTAAGGTAGCTGATGCCGCCTTCCATCTTGTTCAGCCAGGTGGCTGTTCTGGTAAGTGGATCGGCGGTCTTTATATAGAACATGAGAAAACGATCGATGTATCGGATACAAGTTTCGCTGTCGAGGTCGGTAGCCAGCAGCAATGCGTGTTGAGGTTTCGAACCGCCATTGCCACACACGTAGAGGTTCCAGCCCTTTTCGGTAGCGATAATGCCAAAGTCTTTTGATTGCGCTTCGGCGCATTCGCGGATACAACCCGATACAGCCGATTTGAGTTTGTGCGGTGCGCGCAAACCGCGATACCTTTCTTCGATGCGGATGGCGAAGCTCACGCTGTCGTGCAGGCCAAATCGGCACCAGGTGCTGCCTACGCAGCTTTTTACAGTGCGGAGTGCTTTGCCGTAGGCGTGACCGCTTTCAAAACCGGCGGCAATGAGGGCCTCCCAGATAGCAGGAAGATCACTCACGTGTGCGCCAAAGAGATCGATGCGCTGACCGCCGGTGATCTTGGTGTAGAGATGGTATTTTTGTGCTACCTGACCAATTACAATAAGTTTCTCCGGAGTGATCTCTCCGCCCGGTATGCGGGGAACTACGGAGTAAGTGCCGCCCTTTTGAATATTGGCGAGGAAGCGGTCATTGGAGTCTTGTGCAGTGGCGTTACCCCTTTGCAGGATCATTTCATTCCACAGGCTGGCAATGATAGAGGCAATAGCAGGTTTGCATACCTCACAGCCATCACCGTTACCCAGCTTATCCAATGCGGCATCATAACTCTTCAGGTCGTGTATCTTCACCAGGTCAAACAATTCCTGGCGGCTATATTGAAAGTGCTCGCACAATACGTTGCGTACATATTTGCCTTGCGCTTTTAAGGTATGCGTCACAAGGTCTTTCAACATGGGAACGCAGCCGCCGCAGCCCGTGCCGGCCTTCGTGCATTTCTTTATGGCGTCCACTGTTTCGTGTCCCTGTTCGCTCACTGCATCGCAGATCATCTTCTTGGAAATACCTTCGCAGCTACAGATCAGTGCTTCATCGGGCAAACTGGTTACGCCAGCGCCAGCATCACCGCTGCCTCCACGTTCGCCAAGGATAATATCTTCCGGGTTGGGAGGGAGGATGACTTTGTTCTTGCAGGTCTGCAATAACATATTGTACTGTTCAGCATCACCTACCAGTATTCCACCCAACAACTGTTTGCCGTCGTTGCTGATGTTGATGCGTTTGTAGACACCCTTCAGCGTGTCTTCCCAAACGATGCTGCGACCATCTTTAGGACTTACGAAAGGTTCGCCAAAGCTGGCTACATCTACACCGATCAGTTTGAGCTTGGTGCTCATATCATAACCGGTAAAAGATTTAGCGCCGCCGGTAAGATTGGTAGCTACCACGTCGGCCATCTCGTAGCCGGGCGCCACGAGTCCATAGATCATGCCTTTGTGTAAGGCGCATTCACCAATAGCGAAAATAGATGGATCGTTGGTTTGTAAATGATCATTCACCACAATGCCGCCGCGGTGGCCGGTTTCCAGTCCGCAAAGTTTGGCCACCTCATCACGGGGCTTAATACCCGCAGAGATCACCAGCATATCTACATCGATGGTGCTGTCGTCGGCAAACTGCATGCCTGTGATGTGGTCGTCGCCCAGGATAGCAGTGGTGTTGGTGTTGGTGCGAATATGAAGACCCAACGCTTCCAGCTTGGTGCGCAGCGTGTGCGAGCCGGCCTCATCGATTTGCCGGGGCATCAATCGCGGAGCAAATTCTATTACCTGGGTATCGGCAATGCCGAGATCGAGCATAGCTTTGGCAGCTTCTAATCCCAGCAATCCACCTCCGATTACAGCGCCTTTTTTAACATGCCGTGCGTAGGCGGCCATCATTTCGAGGTCTTCAATAGTGCGGTAAATAAATACGCCTTGTTTTTCAACGCCGGGGATGGGCGGCACAAAGGCAGAGGAGCCCGTAGCCATAATGAGATAATCATAGCTTTCGGTGATACCGCTAAAGCAATGCACCGTTTTGTGGGCCCTGTCAATGGTTTGCACCGGATCACCGAGGTGTAAGCGAATTCCTTTTTCGGCGTACCAGGTAGCAGGGGCGAGTGTCAGTTCGTCTGCTGTTTTGCCGGCAAAGTATTCGCTCAGGTGAACCCGGTCATATGCGGGCCGCATCTCCTCTCCAAATACGATCAGCTCAAGTGGATGTTGATGTTGTTTGGCCAACAGTTTTTCGCAAAACTTGTAGCCAACCATTCCATTCCCAATAATGACGATTTTCATGCAGTGCCTTGATTTTAAGTGTTAATGGCAACTGACAAGCAAGCATTATAAATAAATACATGTAATAAAGTGGCATGTAATCGTCAGGATAAATTATGATTTATGTGACTTGTGTCATAAATTTAGGAATAATTTAAGTATCAAACAAAGAATTATTATTACAGAATTCATATAGATAATTAATCAATGTATGAATAAACCACGATTATCGCTGGTAGGAGCAGGGCCTGGCGACCCGGAGCTGATCACGCTAAAGGCCATCAGGGCCTTGCAGCAGGCTGATGCAATCTTATATGATGCGCTCGCTAATGAGGAGTTGCTCGCACATGCCCGGCCAGGGGCCATCAGGCAGTTTGTTGGTAAACGCTATGGCTGCCATGCCTTGTCGCAGCAAGAGATCAATCACCTTATTATAGATATGGCCATGAACCATGGTCATGTAGTGCGGCTGAAAGGCGGCGATCCCTTTGTATTTGGCCGTGCCCAGGAGGAAATAGAAGCAGCTCATACAGCAGGCATACCTGTACAGGTTGTTCCCGGTATCTCCAGCGCAGTGGCGGTACCTGCCAGTCAAATGATACCATTAACCTGCCGCGGTATCAACGAAAGCTTTTGGGTAACCACGGGCACTACCCAGTCCGGCGAAATATCTGCCGACATCAAACTGGCGGCACAATCCTCAGCCACGGTGATCATATTAATGGCCATGAGTAAACTGGAAGCGATCATGGAGATCTTTGCCGGTTATGGCAAAAGTGAGACGCCGGTTGCGATTATACAGGATGGTACTACCAGCCGGGAAAAGATGGTTATGGGCACGGTGCAGGATATAGTATATAAATCACAATATGAAGAATTAGGCAATCCTGCTATTATTATAGTAGGTGAGGTAGTGAAGCTGCATCCTTCGTTATCCCGTACAGTGCAGGAGCGGATAATGGTACATGGCCTATAGGGTTATTTTGTTAATATTAGAATCCTGAATATTTATTGTTTTCGGCATTAAAGGCGATTAATTAAGGGTGATAAACCAAAAACAGGTGGTATTTTCGCGAACATGAAACCGGTTAAAACCAGTTGCGATCAGCAGCATTGTTTTTTGTGTAAGCGTTGTTTAAAAGAATGGATACCTGCCATCGAGGCAAATAAGAAGAGCTATCAGTTCAAGAAAGGCGAATCGATCTTCCGTGAGGGCGAGCCTGTAACCGGTATTTATTTCCTGTACGACGGTAAGGCCAAAGTGCATAAGAAATGGGGCGAGGAAAAAGAACTGAACGTACGTTTTGCCCACAAGGGAGACATCATTGGCCACCGCGGATTGGGTAAGGACACCGTTTACCCGGTGTCGGCCACTGCACTGGAAACCTGCACTGTCTGCTTTATCGACCTGGCATTTTTTAAAACCACCCTCAAAGTAAATACCGATTTCACGTACGACCTGCTGATGTTTTATGCCGAGGAACTGCAGGAGTCGGAAAAACGCATGCGCAACCTGGCGCATATGCCGGTGAAAGGACGCATTGCTTATGCGCTGCTGATCCTGAAAGAGAAATTTGGCCTCACGCCTGAAGGGTTTATCAATATCTCACTCACCCGGCAGGACCTTGCCTCCTATGCCGGCACTACTTATGAAACGGTATTCCGCATCGTGAACGACCTCACCCAGGCCAATATTCTCACGGTCGACAACAAGGATATCACTATCATTAATGAAGAAGCTCTGTTGCATCTTACGCAGGAAAGGGAATAGCAGGTTGGCATAGGATGCTACCTGAATGGAAGTGTAGTGGTAGGGGAGTGGGCGTGTACTTGCCTGGGTATGCTCTGCGACTTCTCTGGGACTGCTCAGGGAGTCCTACTCATATAGACCACTCTTAGACCATTCCCTGACCATTCTCAGGCCACTCCCTGAGCACCCCACACCCATTCGCCTACAACTCCAATAGGAGTCGGGACCTATTTTGCAGCTATTGTTTTAAGTTGCTTAAGCATAGCTTCTCCCACACCTTTGGCGCTTTGCGGATTCTGACCGGTAATGACCCGTTGATCTACCGTGGTATGCGGTTGCCATAAGCCTGATTTCTCAAACTGAGCACCCCGCTCGATCAGTTTGCTTTCCAGCATGAAGGGGACAACATTGTCCAGTTTTACAGCCCTTTCCTCTTCGTTGGTAAATGCATTGATCTTTTTCCCGTCTACGAGGTACTTGCCATTGC
This sequence comes from Niastella sp., assembly GCA_017744515.1. Classification (GTDB taxonomy): domain Bacteria; phylum Bacteroidota; class Bacteroidia; order Chitinophagales; family Chitinophagaceae; genus Paraflavitalea. The sequence continues at coordinate 12,362 of JAGIBF010000031.1, read as the reverse complement.
TGAGTTGTATGTTGACCAGTCCGGCCGGCCCGTGACATACGGCTGCCACAATGCCACCTTGTTCATAGATCTTGGCTGCCAGGTTGGAGAGCAATGCATTATCGGCAAAGTCCCACATGGCGCCATGTCCACCGGCATAGAAAATAGCTGCATAAGCTGTAGGGTCAATGTCTGCTGGTTTAAGAGAATGGTCGATCTTGTCGTGGTAATACTTGTTCTCCCAGAACTTTTTGTTGGTAGCATCGCCAAGATTAAAGCCGTCAACCGGCGGTTTACCTCCCTGTGGGCTCACGAAATCTATTTCGTAACCAGCTTCATGCAATACTTCCCATGGATGGGCTACTTCACCGAGGTAGTAGCCTGTTGGTTCGCCTGTATTCCCTTTTTTGTCGTGGCTCGTAACCACGAATAATATCTTCTGTTTCATTTTGATGGATTGATTTGTTTGTGCTGTTGCGTGGTTAGATACAAGAGCGAGGGCGCAACAGGCTAATACCTTGACTCCTGTGATGATCTTCTTTACAAATGGGTTCATGATTGTTGTTATTGATATTTGACAACACAAAGGTCGATCCGGCCGGCTTCCCGGCACAGGAGGCAGATCACTAATTTAGTGTGATGCAGATCACACCAGGAGATGTGAAAGTGTTTCAGGTAGTTGGTGCAGGAGGCGTGTTGTCGTTCAATTTGCCCATCATCCAGATGATCAGTCCACCGAGGAGGGACATCAGTGCAAAAGACCAGCGCAGGTTGAGCGCTTCGGCAATAAAACCTACTGCCGGCGGCACAACGAGGAAGCCGAAGTAGCCCACAGTAGATACGGCAGCAATGGCAGGACCGCCGCTCATGCCCTTCACCTTGCCCGCCATGCTAAAGGTCATGGGCACTATACAGGATACGCCAAAGCCTACCAATACAAAGCAAAACCAGCCAAATAAGGTATAGGGAAACAGGGCTGCGAGCAGCAGGCCGCTAAACATCAATACGCCGCAACTCCTCAGCAGTGTTTTAACGCCAAGCCTGTTGGCAAGCCGGTCGCCGGTAAAGCGGCCGAGTGTCATAGATGCCATGTAGATGGCATAACCGGCGGTAGCCATGCCGGCAGCGGCGCCGGTGGCCTTGCGGAGATAAATAGCAGCCCAGTCGGTCATGGTGCCTTCGCAGGCCATGGACGCAAAAGTGATCAATCCAAACTTCAGCATGGTCCTGTTGGGCAATACGAACGCACCTTTGCGTTCATGCGGTGAAGGAAGCTGGTGTACGCTGTCTTTGAAGAAGTAGCAGCAAAGACTGGTGAGCACAATGCTTACTGCGAGAAAATGCCATGAAGTACCAATGTTGACAGATACCATGAAAGTTCCCAGACTGCCTGCGGCAAAACCGGCAATGCTCCAGATGCCATGCAGAGAAGCTATGATCGACCGGTTGTACAATGCCTGTACGCCGATAGACTGGGCGTTGGCTGAAATATTGAAGAGGTTACGCGATGAGCCGAAAAAAAACAGCAGCACCACCAATTGCCATGTCTGCGTAATAAAGCCTACCAGGCACAGCATGATATTGTACAATACGGCGCCGGTCATCATGATATACCGGCTGCTGAAGCGGCGCAATAAAAAGCCGGTGAGCGGGAGTGTAGCCATCAGGCCGGCTGGCATGGCAAACAGTACTGCCCCCAATTCGGCTTCACTCAGGTGTAATTTTTGTTGAATGGTAGGGATGCGGGAAGCCCAGGTGGCAAAGCCAAAACCCGACACGAAAAAGAAAACAGCAATAGCGATACGGGCTCTTACAGGGGACACGCTTTCCGGACCATCAACCATAGTAGATCTTGCTTAAGAAGCCGCGAAGGTACTTATTCCTGCAGTCGTTTCCATGCCACCTCAGCAATAACAGCTACGCCGCCTTGCGTGGTTTGCGTTACCACATATTTAATCGTCTGGCCATTATACACATAAGAGCGTTTTTGCTGTGTGCCCTCCCAGTTGGGAAAGCTGGCGCCTTCTATGATGAAAGTGATGGTTTTGCCTGCTTCGTCAACGATGTACTTGCCATAATGAGCATTACTGCCCTGTACCAGGGCAGCATATTCTTCAGGGGTACATTTGTTCTTATCGCCCGATGCAACTTGGGGTCTTACGGCCTTTAATATCTGTATGGCGTAATTTCCTTTTTCATCAAACACCAGTAATCCTTTGGGATTTTCTCCATACGGATGTATCCGGCTTCCGTCGGGATAGATATTATCTACTGAGATCAATATCCAGGTGCCGGACAGTGCAGGTAATTTGCCCGCAGTCGTCTGAGCGTTTTGTTGTGCATGTGTCGCAAAAGAAATTATAATAAGGAACGAAAGGAATGTTTTCTTCATATTGTCGATTTGCCGGTAAAAATACAGGGACGGGTGGGGGAGCTTCCTGTACATTTTTGCGCTAAATCAGTAGATTTATGCATGCGAGAGAATTTGTACCAGCCTTTTGAAATTGAATACAAGCGGATGGACCGGTTTCCCGCCAGGGATTTCCGGAATAACTATTTTACACTGATCTATATAGCCGAAGGGACCGGGCAACAATACACCAACGATCATGGCTTTAATTACAGAAAAGGCAACCTCTTTTTAATAACACCGGAAGACCGCTATTCCTTTACGATAGAAACAATTACCCAATTCTTCCTGCTGCATTTCAATAATGCTTATGTTACAACAAAGGCCAATGCGGATCATGATTGGGTACAGCGTATGGAGTTTATTCTGCAGAATGCCAGTCACAGACCCGGATGCATATTGAAGAACAAAGCAGATAAACCTTTGGTAGCAACGCTGATCGAAAGCATTGTTAAGGAACATGCAGATCAGCAGTTGTATCATAATAAGGTAATACAGCAGATCGTGAATGCCCTGATCATTATAGTGGCCAGGAACATTGCCTTGAAGCTGCCCAAAAATGTAAAAGAAAACACAGGGGAGCCGGTACTGGATATCCTGCAGTATATACAGCAGCATATATTCGAAACGGAGAAACTGAAAACTGCACACATCAGCAGGCAGCTGAATATTTCTCCGCATTACCTTGGTCGTTATTTTAAAAAGCAAACCGGCGAAACATTGCAACAGTATATTGCCAGTTATAAGCTACGGATGGTTGAAAACAGGTTGTTGCATACCGATATGCGGATCGGTGAAATAGCTGTTGAGCTCTGCTTCACCGATGAAAGCCATCTTAACCGGGCTTTCAAAAAGATAAAGGGAATGAGTCCTACAGCATACAGAAAGAAATTCCTGCCGGAAATAGTAAAGTGATGGTAAGTAACTCCACGGGATCATAAGCCCATAAAAATGCCGGAAGAAGAATCTTCCGGCCTGTAGCAAGAAATCAACAGTCAAGAAAGCTGATCGCCGGACCAGCGATTTATAAATACATTACTTATTGTCGTTGGCGTTGCTGTTGCCAGCATTTACTTTCTTTTCCAGTATGGATATGTATTGCTGGGCATCTTTATTGGCCGGGTCTATTTCCAGTATCTTTTGCAGGTGCCCGATAGCGTCGTCGTAATCCTTTTCTTCATTGGTCTCGTAAGCCGCGAGATAGCCATAGGCTTCCACCAGCCATTTTTTGTTGGTAGCGGATGCCGTGGCGCTGTCTTTCTGCAACACCTCGATCAGTTTTTCGTAATGGGAAATAGCGATTCCTTTTTCCATAGCCGAGTCTTTGAGCGAGTTGGCCCGTGCACGCCAGTAATAACCAAAGCTTTGCTCAGGATACTTTTCCACGTATTTGCCAAAGACGGTATCTGCCTGTTCATATTGTTCTGCTTTAAAATGTGCAATACCCCAGTTGAATAGATCGATATTGGTGGCCTTGTCGTTATTGGTATAATACTTACCCAGCCATATAGCCTGGTTGGCATTGTCCTTCTTGTCTTTGTACAGGTCGCTCAGTTTCTTGTAATAATTGAACAATGCAGCAGAGTCGGTTATTTTAGTGACGGCAGTCTGGTAGAAGACCAATGCAGAGTCTTCTTTACCCGGCGTGGCATTATACAGGTCGGCCATCACTTCATAATCTTTTACTACAAAGTTGCTGTCATTGGCTTTTGCGAAGTAAGTGGTCATGCTATTGAGCGCCTTAGCGGTATCCTGTAATCCAAGATAGCTATAAGCCAGTAGCTTGTGCAGGCGGGGCATGGAATCAGCAGGTAAGCCGGCAAGGGTGTTGCTGGCCATGGCGATGGCAGAATCATATTTTTTATTCAGGTATACCAGGTCGATATGTTGGTATTCATTGTCCGGATTGTAATCGCTCACCGACAGGTATTGCCGGAAGTAATCGAGCGCCTGCTTTGGGTCTTTAAAATAAGCATCGTAATACAGCTCATACCAGGCTGGTGCGTACAATGGGTCGGCCGTAACAGCTTTGTTGAAATACTCCAGGTAAGTAGCTGCATTTTGTTGCGCCACGAATATCTTACCCATCTGGAATAATGCTTCCGCATTTTTGCCGTCAGCATTGAGGGCCGACTGGTAAGCACGATAAGCCTCTGTGCCGTTGGCCAGTTTGCGGTAAGCATTGCCGCGCAATACATTGAAGGCAGGATCGTCTGTGTCTTTTTTACCTGCCTGGCTCAGTACCAGCAAGGCAGCATTGGCATCACCATTCTTTTCACTGATATAAGCATGGGCCACTGCCAGCAGGATAGCCGGATCCTTTTTGCGGCCATCGCCAATAGCCTGGTCAAAGTACCAGCGGGCACTGTCGGTACTATTGCGGGTGAGCAACAGCTGCCCATACGCTACTTTATACCACGCGCTGTTCTTTACATCAGCAGAGGCAAGCTGTAAGGTGTCGCCCAATTGTTGGTTTTCTTTCAACGGCAGGTAAGCCTGTGACAACCGGTACCATGCTTCCGCATTGTTGGGGTCGGCCTGCAGTGTTTTTTGCAGGGTAGCTTTGGCGCTTTGATAGCGCTCATGGTATATAAGCTGCGTGGCATCCTGTACGCTCTGTGCAACCATCACGGTAGAACTGAGGAGGCCACCAATCAATATGAGTTTTGTCTTCATCATCAAATTAGTTTGAGCCTTTTAGCCAAACTTAATACGGGTCGATTAGCTGCATATTAGTTCGGGATTAGAATAAGATTAGAATTCTGCTGCACGCTTATCAGGTTGAAAATGACGTGGAAGCACTTACCTTTACATCGAAAACTTATCTGTAGCAGCCTATGGAAGAAAGAAAGATACTGATCGTAGAAGACGAACATAAGATTGCCGATACGTTGAAGGCCGGCCTTATCGAACATGGCTATCATGTAGAAGTAGCCTACGATGGCAAGATCGGTGAACGCCTGTTTATGGCGTATGATTTCAACTTAGTGATACTGGACATCAACCTGCCAGGTATCAATGGTTATGATCTTTGTAAGATCATACGCCGCCGTAATGCAATGGTGCCCATTATCATGCTCACTGCATTGGGCCGGCTGAATGATAAAATGGAAGGATATGATGCCGGCGCCGACGACTATCTCGTAAAGCCTTTTGAATTCAAAGAGCTGTTGGTGAAGATGCGTGTATTGCTGAAGCGTACGATGAACCAGCACTTGCCGGTGGGTAGTATCTTAAGCGCAGCTGACCTTACGATGGACCTCGATAAAAAAGAAGTGATGCGCGCAGACAATAAGATCACCCTCACCATGAAAGAGTTCCAGCTCCTGGAATACCTGCTGCGCAATAAGAACAGGGTAGTGTCGCGCGCAGATATAGCCGTGAACGTATGGGGTATCGACTTTGACACCAATACCAACGTGATCGACGTATACATCAACTATCTGCGCAACAAGATCGACAAACAGTATCCGCAGAAGCTGATACAAACACAGGTAGGCATGGGGTATATCTTAAAGGAAAATGCTGCCTGATGCCGGTAAAACTCAGAATCACCCTTTTATTCGGAAGCATTGTATTGCTGATCCTGCTATTGGTATGCGGATCGGTATACTATTTTTCCGTTACTGAGCGCAGGAATGAAATGGAAGACCGGTTAATGAACCGCGCCATTACGCGGGCGCGGCTGATGGGGCAGCGCAACTTTGACCAGAGCTTGCTCCGCACCATCGACTCGGCTACCATGATGAGCCTGAAAGACAAAACCCTGCAGGCCTATAATTACCTCGGTGAAAAAGTATACACCTATAGCGATGAGCCTGCCGATACACTTACTGTCGACAGCCAGGTGCTCGACGATGCGCGTGTGAAGGGTAATATATATTTCCGTATCGGTAAAAAAGAGGTGGTAGCGTATCACCATGTCGATCCTAATATACGTATTGTGGTGGTGGCTGGGGCTTATGATGAGATGGGATTAATGAAACTGCAACAGCTCCGGCGTATCCTCTGGGTTAGTTTTCTCTCTGGCAGTATTATCGCTTTTGCTGCTGGTTATTTCTTTTCGGGGCGACTGCTGCGGCCCATTAAAAAGATCGCGGATGATATCAATGTAATTTCCGCTCAGGACCTCAACCGGCGTATACAGGCTGGTGAGGTACACGACGAATGGCAATACCTTTCCGAAACGTTGAACCAACTGCTCAACCGCCTGCAGGAAAGCTTCGATATGCAGCGGCGTTTTATTGCCAATGCTTCCCATGAATTGTCCACGCCACTCACTTCTATTTCCAGCCAGTTGGAAGTGTCCCTGCAAAAAGACAGGGAAGCGGATAAATACAGGGCCGTTATGCAGAGTGTGTACCAGGATGTACGGCACCTCGGAAAGCTTACCCAAACATTGCTGGAGTTTGCGCAGGCATCCGGCAATCCGGGTGGACTGGAAATACAGCCGGTACGCATCGATGAAGTATTGATGGCATTGCCTGCCGATGTGAACAAGCTCAATCCTGACTATGTGGTGGCGCTCAATTTTGGCAACATGCCTTCGGAAGATCATGCCCTCATCGTTTTTGGCAATACTGAACTATTGTTTACGGCTATCAGGAATATCGTGGTCAATGCCTGTAAATATTCCGATGATCACAAGGCCATCGTGAAGCTCGATATAGAAGCTCAGCAGTTTATCATTACCATTGAAGACAAAGGTATTGGTATACCTGAACACGAACTGAAGTACATTTTCCAACCCTTCTACCGGGTCAACGAGACCGATAATGCGGATGGTTTTGGTCTTGGCCTGTCATTGGCCCACCGCATTATCAAACTGCACAAAGGGGACATCGCTGTCGATTCCCGCCCCGGGGAAGGTACTTTGTTCCGTATTGTGCTCCCTACATCCAAATTCTAATCAGATTATAATGTCAAATTAAGCACGGCCTAATCAGCAGGGCCCATTTTGCTATGGAAAGACCGCAGTAATGAAAATAAACATTTCCCTCCTCCTGGTATGCTTTGTAATGGGGTTACTGGCCCTCAGTGGTTGCCTGTTTAAACAAAGCACCTCTTTCAGGTTGAAAAACAGGGAGCTGATATTGGAAAACGATTCACTGATATCAGTAAATATTGAATTGAAGCAGGAACTGGAAAAGGTGCAGAAGGGCACTGAGTCGAAACGTAAACGGTCTACAGCATGGACAAAATAATTTATAATGGTTTTATAGCTCTGAGCGTATGATAAAGAAAATTTTGGTGCCGACTGATTATAGTGAAGCATCGCTCAATGCATTGGAAAGCGCCACTGTAATTGCGAACCGTAATAATTGTCGCCTGCAGATACTCCATGTGGGAGAGACTGATGGGGAATATCTGGCGCCGCCACAGGCGCCTGTGCAGGGCCATGCACGCGAAGTTGTTGATGCAATGGCTGGCAGTATCCTGAAAAAACATGGCATTGGTTCCGAAACGATTTTCCAAAGAGGATTTGCCGGACCGACTATCGTACAAACATCTTTTGAGAAGAAGGCAGACCTCATCGTGCTCGGCGCTCATGGAGCTTCCGGAATGCGTGAAGGATTTATTGGGTCTACTGCTTATTATGTTGCCAAATATGCCAACTGCCCGGTGCTGATCATTCCCGAAAGCAGCAAGTGGCTCGACTTCAAAAATATTCTATTCCCTCAGCGTACCAGCTTCGGAACATTCAAACGCTACGAATTCGTCAAAGCTTTGAGCAATGGACATGCGGCCAACCTCGAAGTATTTGCCTTGTCGGTAGATAGAGACCCTTCCGGAGGTAATGCCATGGAGATCATTGGCAAAAGGCTCAATACCGGGAGTGCTAAATCCGCCATCAACTTATCGGTTAGGTTCAGTGAGCACAAACATATTTCGCGGGAAGTCCTGGAGCGGGCCGATCGCATGCAGGCTGACCTGATCGTACTTTCTTCTGCATTAGATGTGATTAACAAACAATTCTTTATCGGTCCTTTTTGTCAACGGATCATCCAAAATGCCAAAGTGCCTGTGTTGTATGTACGCTAATGGCATAGTTTTTACCGGTGATACTGTGTTACGGCTCTGATGATAATGCTTGCCACTGGTAGTAACCACATAATTTTTGTTATATGAACAATTTCTGGAGCCAGGTTTTTCTGGGTAATACCTTGAAAGACTGGGCGATCGCTATAGGTATTATCATCTGTACATTCATTGCATTGAATATTGCCAGGCGGATTGTCCTCAGTCGCCTGAAACTGTGGTCGCAGCGCACCAATACCCAATTTGACGACTTTCTCGTTGCGCTTATTAACCGTTTTGTAATTCCTTTTTTATACCTGCTGGGCGTTTACTGGGGCGTGCAATCATTGCAATTGTCCGATAAAGTGGCCCGGGTAACATATGTAGCTATCCTTGTTGCCGCCACCTTTTTCGTGGTCAGGCTCATTATTGCTGCCATCTCCTACCTTATCAACAATTATGTAGGTAGTCAGAATGAGCAGGAAAACAGACGTAAACAGGCGCGTGGCATTATTGTGCTGGTCAATGTCGTAGTTTGGGTCATAGGTTTGTTGTTTCTTATCGATAACCTCGGCTATAATATTACCACCATTATAACGGGATTGGGAATTGGCGGTATTGCCATTGCGTTGGCTACCCAGGCTATTCTCGGCGATCTCTTCAGCTACTTCGTTATCTTTTTCGATAAACCATTTGAAATTGGCGACTTTATTATCGTGGGTGATAAAATGGGGGCGGTTGAATATGTAGGAATCAAAACCACCCGCTTGCGTTCACTGGGGGGCGAACAATTGGTTTTTTCCAATACCGACCTCACCAATTCGCGCGTGCATAATTACAAACGGATGGAGAAAAGGCGGATCGTCTTCACATTCCGTATCAGCTATAATACACCCACGGATAAGTTGAGCCGCATTCCGGGCATTGTCAAGAAGATCATCGAGGCGCAGCCAGATGCGCAATTCGACAGGGCGCACCTGCTGGCTTTTGGAGATTTCAGTTTCAATTTTGAAGTGGTGTATAATGTAATGAGCCCGGATTATAACCTGTACATGGACAGGCAGCAGGCCATCAACCTGGAGATGGTAAAAGCCTTCGAACAGGAGTCTATCCGGTTTGCCTATCCTACACAAAACCTTATCATCGGCAATGGCAGTCAAAACCCGACAGTAATGAACGGATCTTTTGAAAATTCTACGCCGGTAAAAGCATAAATATGTATTCCTGATAACAAAATGCACATGTATGAATCACACACTAACTGAAGTTCTTGAGTTACGCCAGTTTGCGGAAGAAAGAATGGAGCATCATCTGCAGGAAGTAAACGTTGCAGCGAAAGATGACAGGAGGAGAAAGTTTAACGAACACCTGATCAGTTACATTGCCGAGTTGAACGAGAAGTGTAAAGAGATCAACGGGGAAGATTGTGGTGATGGCGAAGGCCGTTTCAAATCCATGTATGCACTCATCAATGATTTTCAGAATCGCTTTATGGCAAGATTTTAAATAGTGTACTTTTGGCCTGCTATGAGATTGAGCAGGCTGTTTACGGAATTCTTCAACAGTGAAAAAGCAGGTGGCCTTATACTGGTAGCCTGTACGGCGGTGTCGCTTGTAATAGCCAATACGCCTGTTGGGGATCATTACATACACTTTTGGCATGCAGACGTTGCCAACAAGCCCGTTGAGTTTTGGATCAACGATGCGCTTATGGCCATCTTTTTCCTGCTGGTGGGGTTGGAGCTGGAGCGTGAACTGTATATTGGTGAACTCGCCGATATCAGGAAATCCCTGCTGCCGGTGTTTGCTGCCATTGGCGGTATGGCCGTGCCTGCATTGATCCATTTTATTTTCAACCAGGGCACGCCTTCACAGCACGGAGTTGCTATCCCTATGGCTACCGATATAGCCTTTTCGCTCGGCGTTCTTTCATTGCTGGGCAATCGGGTACCTCCATCCCTGAAGGTTTTTCTTACGGCATTGGCTATTATAGACGACCTGGGCGCTATTCTGGTGATCGCTTTCTTTTATTCCAAAGGAATTGCCAGCCTGTACCTTGGGCTGGCCTTGGGCGTCTTTGGCGTTATGCTGTTGCTGAACAGGCTCCGCATGCACAAGGTGTGGGTATACCTGCTGCTGGGCGTGGTGCTGTGGTATTTCATGTACCGCTCCGGCGTGCATGCTACCATTGCGGGCGTACTTACCGCCTTTGCTATTCCTTTTGGCAATGGCGATCAAAAATCGCCTTCTTATCACCTCCAGCATGTATTGCACAAGCCGGTGGCCTTTTTCATTCTTCCCCTGTTTGCACTGGCCAATACGGCTATCGCCATTCCGGATACCTGGATGGAAGACCTGGGTTCTGTCAATAGTCTCGGTATTATGCTCGGCCTGCTGCTGGGAAAGCCAGTAGGCATTTTCCTGTTTGCCATCCTCAGTATAATGCTTGGGTTGTCGAAGATTCCTGCCGGTTTACAGAAAGTTAACCTGCTGTGGACGGGTTTGCTGGCGGGCATAGGCTTTACCATGTCTATCTTTATCACCCATCTTGCCTTTACAGATGAAGCGCTGATCGTAGGTTCCAAAATTGCGATCATTATCGGTTCATTGCTGTCGGGGTTGTTGGGATTTGTACTACTGAAAATATCCTTAAAAAAGACGGCCAATCAAATTCCGTAGTACCTTTGAATTCTAATCAATAATACCAATAGTATGGCTTTACCCAAATTCATGATAGCAGATGATCCGGTTACTGATCCGGATAATGAATACATCATTCACACGCAGGAGCCTCGCTTCATTGCACAGTTTGTGGCGGATGATGATGAGAACGGACATATCGATATCGTGGAAGAGATCGACGATGTTGCCGGTTTTTTCCAAAAGGAAGAATTACAACTCCAGGTATTGCTGGATGAGCTGGACCAGTGGTACAGGGATTACCTGGGCTGGCTCGACGAGGACGAAGATGAGGAAGAGGATGACTAAATAATGAGAAGGGTAGAGGGCACTTTTACAGACTGTCAATCTCATTGCATACGGTTAATATGTGATCCAACCCATATAGAAGGGCGGCTTCGTCAATGCTCAGCCAGCGGAATAGTTGCAATATCAGGTTATAATGCTGACGTACGAAGGAGGTATCTTTCACCGGGTATCCCGGTACGAAGCAGACGGGCTCGTGGTGCGCGATACGATTTCTTAAGTTATTTATTTTGGCTAGCTCATTAAAAATGTAAGAAGAATTGTATTGTATCGTGGCACTGCTACGAGGTTTGCTGTTGAATATTTGTAATAAATTTTGTCCGGTAGCTCTGTAGTGATGCGCTGAAAATAGGTATCGCCAAAATCCGAAGCCTAATTCTGCCACAAGTTTAGCATGTGTGTACTGTTGGTTAAGCTTGTATATTTCGTCATTTATTGTCTGCGCAGTTATAAAACAATTCGCATTATCAAATATTCCACCAGTCGATGAGGCAGTTCTCAACCAATCCCGACCTAAGGTTTGAATTACATGATTATCAATTGCATTTCGTAATGCAATTTCAAAACAACTAATAATAGTAAAGAGTTCTTGGGAAAGTTGTAAGTTCTTACGATATAAGGTCATTGCTTTCCGGGAATTGCCATTACAGGCTATCAGATAACGATTAATACGCGGTGTGCTTATTATGTGTTCGAAATCCTTATACCTCATCTTTAAATTAATGTTTTGGATATTCTAAAAAAGTACTATATTTGTGCTGTCCTATTCCCGGTCGTCCCTGAGCAATCAAACTTCCGGGTTTCGTTTTTTAGCCCTTCCCGGTTTCGTTTCATCCATGTATTGCTTTCCTTCATTTGTAAATACAGCCGAAAAAATAATGCGTTTGTAATGAATAAATACAGCTTACAACCTATAGCTATAATTTAGCCGTTTAGGTTGTAACGGTAATGTACAAGTACATACTATAGC
>JAGIBF010000030.1:65100-78770 GCA_017744515.1 Niastella sp. | reverse complement strand
AGCTACAAGTCTCTGTTCTTTATAGCCCTGCAACTTGCTTTTTGCTTTAAGCTCGCTGCTCGCAGCTCATAGCTCGCAGCTCGTATTTTAATTATGATCTTCAAATTTAAATTGCATGCCTTACTATCATAAACTCGGGCAGATCCCGCATAAACGTCATACCCAGTTCCGCAAGCCCGATGGCGGCTTGTATTCAGAACAGCTGTTTTCCACTGAAGGTTTTTCCAACGATTATTCTTTGCTGTACCATAATCATCCGCCTACGCAGATCATTCATACGGATGAGCCCATCAATGTGGCGCCCAAAGTAGCGGAGGAAAAAATGCTGAAGCACCGCAGCTTCGAGGGATTCAGCATTAAGCCCGAAAAGGATTTCCTGCAAAGCCGTAAGCCGGTGTTGGTCAACAATGACTGCCACGTAGTGCTGGCAGCGCCACAGGACAGCATGGACGCTTACTATTACAAGAATGCCGATGCCGACGAAATGATCTTTGTACATGAAGGAGAAGGCGTATTGCGCACCATGTATGGCGAACTGCCTTTTGCGTATGGCGATTACCTGGTGATACCCCGGGGCACCATTTACCAGATACATTTCAGGGATAACCATAACCGGTTGTTCATCGTAGAATCATTCAGTCCCATCCGTTTTCCTAAAAGATACCTGAGCAAATACGGACAGCTGCTGGAACATTCTCCCTATTGCGAACGGGATATCCGCGCTCCGCAAAACCTGCCGACCTTTGATGAAAAGGGCGACTTCCTGATCAAGACCAAAAAGAGAGGTATGCTGTATGGCATCCACTATGGTCACCATCCCTTTGATGTGGTAGGATGGGACGGTTGCTGTTATCCGTTTGCCTTCAGCATTCATGATTTTGAACCGATCACCGGCCGGGTACACCAGCCGCCACCGGTACACCAAACTTTCGAAGCCAACAACTTCGTGGTGTGCTCCTTCTGTCCACGCCTGTTCGATTACCATCCGCAGGCGGTCCCTGCCCCGTACAACCACAGCAATATCGACAGCGATGAGCTATTGTATTATGTGGATGGCGATTTTATGAGCCGCAAGAACGTTACCCGGGGCATGATAACACTGCATCCAGGTGGCATTCCGCATGGACCACATCCCGGTGCGGTGGAAAAGAGCCTGGGCGCCAAAGAAACCAAAGAGCTGGCCGTGATGGTGGATACCTTCCATCCGCTGCAACTAACAGTGGAGGCGCTGGCTATTGAAAATCCACATTATACGATGAGCTGGGCAGAATAACACGTACACATTCCAACGTGGATGGTACCGTTATAGCCTGGGAGTGTTAGTGGAATTGTAGGTGAATACGCGGGGGATGCTCTGACAATAGTCTGAGCATCCTTCAGGTATCCACCGGGTATACACATAAAACAGGGTGTTTAGAGAACTCCCTGTGAATACGTAGAGAACACCCAGAGGATTCCCAGACTACTCTCCGCCTATGCTGTATGCATTTTCCGGGCAAGAATCCGGTCGTCCTGTTTTCCGGTGAAAGGGCTGCGCGGAAATAAAAAAAGCCCTGGGATGAAACAAATCCCCTTCCATACAGACTAATGGGTAACATATTATGGTGGTATGGGTAATGCTCTAAATGTATTATCTTACGGCCACCGGGAAAGCAGGTCATTGCCTCTATTATACGCAATGGACCAAGCAATTAAGAGGTAGTAATACCTGGCATTGTCAACCCCTAAATTGTTTGTTTATGGAAATACTCGACTCCCTTGAGCCGTTGCTGAGAATGTTTTGGTTTGTCGCCATTCCAGCCAGCGTTATCTTCCTGATACAAACCATCATGACCTTTGTGGGCGCCGATATATCGGATGGCCTCGATGCCGATTTGGATGGCGACCTGCACCATGTTGATGCTCCTTTCCAGCTTTTCTCCTTGCGCAACCTCATTAATTTTTTGTTGGGTTTTAGCTGGACAGGTATTTCTTTCTACCATACCATTCCCAATCCCACACTGCTCATTACCATTTCACTGGTAGTGGGTATTTTATTCGTGTACATTTTTTTTCTTGTCATCCGGCAAATTCAAAAGCTGGGTGAAGACAACTCTTTTAAGTTTTCACAAACACTTAATAAAACAGCCGAAGTGTACCTGACGATCCCTGCCCGCCGGGCCGGAAAAGGAAAGATCATGATAAGCGTCAATGGTTCTACGCGCGAGCTCGATGCCATGACCGATCAGGAGAACAAAATTCCTTCCGGCGCCATCGTAAAAGTTACGCAGGTAGATACAGATAATATTTTAATTGTAGCCCTCATTTAACCCTTCGATTATGCCACAGATTACGATCATTGTTGTTGCAGCAGTAGTGCTTTTTGTTACCATCCTGGCCCTGGTATCCCGCTATAAGCGATGCCCCAGTGATAAGATTTTAGTTATTTACGGTCGCACCGGCGGCTCTTCCGCCAAGTGTATTCATGGAGGCGGCGCCTTCATCTGGCCGGTGATACAGGATTATGCTTTCCTTGATCTTAAGCCGTTATCGATCGAGGCCAACCTCACGAATGCGCTTAGCCGCCAGAACATCCGCATCGATGTGCCCTGCCGCTTTACCATTGCCATTTCTACCGAAGCCGATAGTATGAACACAGCTGCGGAAAGGCTGCTGGGTTTGACGGGTGAGCAAATTCAGGAGTTGGCGAAGGATATCCTGTTTGGTCAGTTGCGCCTCGTGATTGCCACCATGACCATTGAAGAGATCAACTCCGACCGTGATAAATTCCTGGAGAACATCTCCAAGAACGTGGATAGTGAATTGAAGAAGATTGGCCTGAAGCTGATCAACGTAAACGTAACCGATATCAAGGATGAGTCTGGTTACATAGCTGCCCTGGGTAAAGAAGCAGCTGCCAAGGCGATCAATGAAGCCAAGATCAGTGTGGCTGAACAGGAGAAGATCGGTGAAACCGGTAAGGCCATGGCCGACCGGGAAAAGGACACGCAGATCGCAGAGACCCACCGCGACCGTGATGTGAAGATTGCCATTACACAAAAGGATAGGGAGATCAGCATTGCTACAGCGGTGCGCGATGAAACCATTGGTAAAGCAGAGGCGCAAAGAGATACCCGTGTAAAGACTTCCGAAGCCAATGCCGTTGCTATACAGGGGGAGAATGAAGCCAAGATCTCTATCGCCAATTCAGAGGCTGCCCGCCGGGAAAAAGAAGCGGAAGCTTTGCGTATTGCTATGTCTGCCGAAAAAGTACAGGCTGCAAAGGCGCTCGAAGCATCGTATGTAGCGGAACAGAAAGCGGAAGTTGCACGGGCAGAAAGAGAGCGTTCTACTCAAATGGCCAATATTGTAGTACCGGCAGAGATTGCCAAACAACGGGCTATCATCGAAGCACAGGCTGCTGCTGAGACCATTCGTGAAAATGCCAAAGGTGAGGCTGATGCGATATTCGCAAAAATGCAGGCTGAAGCGAAAGGTTTGTATGAAATATTGACCAAGCAGGCGGAAGGTTACAAAGAAGTGGTAGCTGCTGCCGGTGGTGATCCTAACAAGGCCTTCCAGTTATTGCTGATCGAAAAGCTGCCTGAACTGGTACGCACGCAGGTGGAAGCAGTGAAGAATATCAAGATAGACAAGATCACCGTGTGGGATTCCGGTAACGGTACCGAAAACGGTAACTCCTCTACTGCCAACTTTGTTTCCGGGATGATGAAGACCGTGCCACCACTCAACGACCTGTTCAACATGGCTGGCCTGAACCTGCCTTCTTACCTGAAGGGCGATGATGCAAAAAATGGAGAGAAAAACGATGAGAGTAAACTAATTGATTAATATACTGACAGATGTTCTTACGGTATTCCATAGTTAGCTCAATAATGTGTTTAAGCTTGGCTTCCTGCGGTGATGATCCTAAGTCGAAGCAAGCTGCTCCAGGTAGTGATACAGCCTCGAAGACTGCTATTGTCAGGGAAGCTCGTCCTACCGAGAAAAATGATCCCTTTACCAATAGCCTGAAAGTAGATTCCCTGCTTAAGGCAGTACTAAAGTTGGCCGATCAAAACAAAGGTAAATCCGCTTTCCAGGGGCAAATAGATAGCACTGGAGAACCAGGAAAAGCTTATGTTTCCTATTCGTTTGGTAATATCTTTTCATCAGACTATAAACATCTATTAGTTAAAAGGCATGCCAATAGGATACTGTATTCGGATATTTATATCTTAAACAGTAGTGGCCGGTTTAACAGGGTGGTAATGGATACACTTCTACGTGATTATGCAGGAGATGAGTTACGGGATGTGAATTGGGATGGACATATTGATTATGTTGCCAGTTCCTATAGTGGAGCAGGTTGTTGTCCGCGTGATGAAAAGGTAGCTTATTTGTATAACGAACAAACTGGTGACTTTTATCCAGCCTTCTTTTTTAATCCTGAATTCAACGATGCTGAGAAGGTGGTGTATAATACCAATTATGCATCTCCCGGTCAATTGGTTATTGATAAATCCCGCTGGGAAGGGTTGGACTTGGTACTGGTCGAGTCTATTTATCCGACGCTGGTCGCTAATAGTTTGGATGTGGTTGCAAAGCCCTATACTTTTACCAGGATCACGTATCCGGATAAAAAGGAACAGATCATAAAAGATGTTCCGGAAGAGTATAAGAAGCTGAAGATCTATGAGTATTTTATTTCGTACCAGGAGTAGCCATAACATCAACAATATTTTATGAGGTCAACGTTGGTTATTGTAGCAGGACTCTTGTTTTATTTTTCTTCAACAGCGCAAGCATCGACGGAGGTAACCCCGGAGCTGCAAAAGAAGTTCAAACTGGAGATTGAAAAGGAGGTGCCTAAAAAGAAGCAACAACTGGAGAAGGATAAGGTCAATGCCGCGCAGATCGAATTTATCCTTGATACTTTCCGTGTGGAAAGGTTTATGGAGGAATACATAAAGGTCAACTTTTCAGACTATAGCATGCGCGATGCAGGGTATGAAACCGCTAAACTGTATGACAGCTTACTGAATAAATACTACAAAAAATTACTGGCTGCTTTAAAAGGCGAAGATAAAAAGGTGTTGATCCAGGCTCAAAAAACATGGATCGCCTTCCGGGACAGCGAATCGAAACTGGTGGACCTTATCAGTAAAGACGATTACTCCGGTGGAGGCACCATGCAGCAGCTGACTGAATCTGCCGAATACCTGAACCTCATCAGGGAAAGAACCATTGCTATTTTTAATCACTATGTCAGGGCTACGCAAAACTATTAATTCAAGTTCCATGCAACCCATCGATAAACTAATAAGCATTGAAGAAAAACTGGGTTTTAAACTGCCTGAGGACTATAAACAATTCCTCCTGGATGAAGCCGGCCATAGCCAGTGTATGTTTAAGGTTTATCCGAGGGTTTTGCAAGATGGCTGGAAAACAGATGGGATAATTGAAAAAGTGACATCCGTCGATACTTTCTGGCAGGCTAATCAATACCGGGAATACCTAAGAGAGTTTCAGGAGCACTTCGAAAATCCTGCCAGCTATGTGGAATCCGAATACCTGTACGTTATTATGTCAGGAACAGGCGTAGTGTGTATGGCTATGAGTGGAACACACAAAGGCAAGATTTACAGTGTTGATAATGGCGACTTTGGTATTGTATACCAAACTGATAATTTAGAGCAGTTTTTGCAAAGCTTGTATTGATTCCCCTATTATGCGCTTAAGGAAAATCATATACCGGTTTTTAAGGTTGCCATGGAAGAGGCAGCCAGAATTTCCCGAAGTTCACTTCGATCCCCCTGCTGCGTATTATGAGCGGGGTGAAGAAATAACCGGAGAGTTCTTTATAGGTTGGGATCATGTTGAAGATTTCTATAAAAACGTGCTGCCTGAAAAAGTTGACGAAATACTCAGTCTCATTAAGGAGATACGGGCAAGAGGATTTGATAAAACACTGAGGGCCGGCACTTCTTTGTATAGTTTGATATTGTCGAGATCACGCAGGTATGGTCTTCGGCCTGAACAAAAATGTGTAAGGTTTGAGTTCACGTTTATCAGGACTGCCATGGAAGTGTGGACTTTCGACAGAAAGCAATTGTCATTTGACAAGATTACTTACAATGATGCGATCGATCATCTCTTGCGGGAGCTTGAACGGGAACCCATCGATTAACATAAACACCCCATCGGCCATCAATATACCTCCCAAACAGTAATGGCCAATTACTTTCAGCGTTCTCTAATCTGTGTGTCCTCTAATCAAAGTGTAGTGTTGTTGAATTAAGCTTGTCACCCTGAGCTTGTCGAAGGGTTTTCAAGGAAGTAAAATCGCCTTTTAAAGAGGCTTCGACAAGCTCAGCCTGACATTCGTTCCTTAGTTCCACGGCATCAATGTCGTTGAAGTAAACTGTCACCCTGAGCTTGTCGAAGGGTTTTCAGGAAAGAAAAAACACCTTTTAAAGAGCTTCGACGAGCTCAGCCTGACATTCGTTCCTTAATTAGACGGTATTGTCAACGACATTGGGGTAAAGTGCGCTTTAACTGCAAGGATGAAGCAAGGGCGGGTATATTCATAAATAAACGCTGAATCCTTATTTTATCTGCCTTTTTGTCTGCAAGGAATTTTTCCATTGTATCTCCGTTGATTCTTCGTTCTACAACGGAAGATGAACGGAGAATGAATGGAAAAACAACGCACTTAAATGATTTTATTAGGGCGGCAGTAACTTTTTAGCAGGCCGTCAAATTTCATTAGCGGAAAAGTGTACACCCCTGGTAAATCATATCCAATACTGCGAATTACCATTCCAATAACCTTTAAATCTGCTCGTCTGTAATTGACAGTTAAGCGATTAAGTATTTTTTGAAATAAATTCCGCCAAATGCTTGGTGATATTGGTCACTTGGTTATACCTTTGGTTTAACTATTTGGTTAAACTATATGGTTGAGGAGTCAAATAAAGATCAAAGTACGGAGCAAAAGATTCTGGCAGCGGCCAAGGAGGTGTTTATTGAGCAGGGACTGGCGGGGGCCCGGATGCAGGATATCGCCGATAAGGCCGGGATCAACAAAGCGCTGCTGCACTATTATTTCCGCAGTAAGGATAAGTTGTTTGAGATGGTATTCCATGAGGCGGCCATGAAATTCCTGCCTAAAGTGACGATGCTGTTTGAAGCTGAGATGCCGTTGTTTGACAAGATCAGGGTGTTTGTAGACAATTATATCAGTATGCTGATAGATAATCCCTTTATTCCGCTTTTTGTGCTGAACGAGGTCCATAAGAATCCGACAGATTATATCACCAGATTATGGGGCGGCCGCACGCCGCCTGTAGCCGAGTTTGCTGCCCATGTGCAGCGTGAAATAGCGGCAGGGAACATCAGACCGGTCAACCCGTTTCACCTGATGATGAACATGATCTCTATGTGTGTATTCCCATTCGTTGGACGGCCGATCATAAAAGGGGTGTTCAAGCTGGAAAATGACCAATTCATGAAGCTGATGGAAGAACGGAAGACCCTGGTAGCCGATTTCATAATCAATTCAATTAAGCTATAATATTTTTTTATGTACACGTTGACCAAATGGTTAAATAACATGGTTAAACATTGGAAAATGGCAGCCCTGCTGCTATGCGCATCGCCGGTGTTGGCGCAGGATAGCACCCTGCTCACGTTGGAGCAGGCTTATGATCTATCGCGGCAAAATTATCCGCTCATCAAACAAAAAGGCTTGGTAAAGCAAACAGCTGAGCTTACCATCGACAACCTCAGCAAAGGTTTTCTGCCGCAGGTTACGGTATCGGGACAGGCTACTTACCAGTCGGCAGTAACCAGTGTGCCCATCAAGGTGCCGGGCATCGATATTCCTACACTGGCAAAGGATCAGTATCGTATACAGGCGGAAGCTTCGCAGCTTTTGTACGATGGTGGGGCTACCTCGGCTCAAAAGAATATGCAACAGGTAAATGCGCTGGTAGAAGATCAACGTGCTGAAGTGGACCTGTACAAAGTGAAAGAACGCATCAACCAGTTTTACCTTGGCATCTTGCTGCTGGACGAGCAACTGAAGCAAACAGAGTTGGTGAAAAAAGATATCCAGCTGGGTATTAAAAGGGTGACTGCCCAGGTAAACAATGGTACTGCCTTCCGGTCTAACCAACTGGTGCTGGAAGCTGAGCTGCTGAAAGCAGAGCAACGCACCATCGAATTACAAACCACCCGAAAAGGATGGCTCGATGTATTGTCCTTATTCCTGAATAAACAATTACCGGAAAATACGGCGCTGCAGCTGCCTGTTGTGAAAACCTACATTATGGCGCCCGGTATCAATCGTCCCGAACTTAAATTATTCATTTACCAGGATAGCTTATTCAAAACGCAGAATCAGCTGATCAGTGCGAAGAACCGCCCACGTGCCAGCCTGTTTGTGCAAGGTGGCTATGGCCGGCCCGGGCTCAACATGTTGAAGACTGAGTTCGATTGGTTTTATGTGGCGGGTGCCCGGCTAAACTGGTCCTTGGGCAACTTATATACTACAAAGAAGGAGCGGCAATTGCTGACGGTGAACCAACGCATGGTGGATGTACAGAAAGACTTGTTCATGCTCAATACCAATACCCAATTGAAGCAACAGGAGTCAGAGCTGAATAAGTTATCACAATTGATTGCTTCTGATGAGCGGATCATCGACCTCCGCGCCAAAGTAAAAGATGCCGCCAATGCACAACTGGAGAACGGCGTGATCACTGCCAACGATTACCTGCGGGAAGTGAATGCGGAAGACCAGGCAAGACAGGCGCTGATAGCGCATCGCTTGCAATTGCTGCAGGCGCAGATCAACCACGAAACCATATCGGGTAACCAATAACTTATAACAAGCAACAGGAATAAATACAGTTTTATGAAAAAGATCATTACAGGAATGGCCATCATAGCTACTTTTCTTACAGCCTGCAATGGCAACAAGGTGAATTATGATGCCTCCGGCACTTTTGAAGTAGATGAAGTGATCGTATCTGCTGAATTGACCGGCAAGCTCTTATCATTCGATGTACGCGAAGGTGATTCCATCGCTAAAGATAAACCGGTGGGAACCATCGATGCAGAAAACCTGTCGCTCCAGAAAGACCAGGTACAAGCCAGCATCGAAGCGTTGAGAGAGAAAACCTCCGACCTCTCGCCACAGGTAAAGCTATTGCAGGACCAGCTCGCTGTTCAACAATCGCAGCTGGACAGGCTCACGCGCGAAAAGCAACGTACAGAGAACCTGTTGAAACAAGATGCTGCTACCGGCAAACAGCTGGACGACCTCAATGCAGAGATCGATGTGGTGAAGAAACAAATGCTGGTAACGCAACAGCAGATCAATGTACAACGCAGCAATGTGGGCACGCAGAACCGTAGCATTCTTAGCGAAGGCAAACCACTTGAAAAGCGGGTGGCTCAATTGGACGATCAGTTAAAGCGCGCCAGCATTACCAACCCTATCAGTGGCACGGTGATCACCAAGTATGCAGAGGCGGGAGAAATGACTGCTGCCGGCAAAGCCTTATATAAGATCGCCGACCTCTCTACCATGAACCTGCGCGCTTACATCAGTGGCACACAACTCTCGCAGGTGAAGCTGAACCAGCCAGTGAAAGTATTGATCGATAACGGTGCTAATTCCTATCGTGAATATCCTGGCGTGATCACCTGGATATCTGATAAAGCAGAGTTTACTCCTAAGACCATTCAAACAAAAGAAGAGCGCGCCAACCTGGTATATGCAGTGAAAGTCAGGGTGAAGAATGACGGCTTTATCAAGATCGGAATGTATGGAGAAGTAAAATTGTGAGTTGTCAGCAGTGAGTTGTGAGTAAAGTATACACTTCGTAGCGCAGGAATAATTTATAATAAGTAATCAATAATTACCATGCCAGCAGTAGTAGCCAATAATATTGTTAAGAAATACGGCAAGAAGAAAGATGTGGTGGAAGCCCTGCACGGTATTTCCTTCGAGGCAGAGCAGGGAGAGCTGTTTGGTATCATCGGGCCCGACGGTGCAGGGAAAACATCCTTGTTCCGCATCCTCACTACTTTATTGCTGCCCGATGGCGGAAGCGCCACGGTTGATGGGTTGGACATAGTGAAAGATTTCAAGGAGATTCGGAATAGAGTAGGGTATATGCCCGGCCGTTTCTCGCTCTACCAGGACCTTACCGTGGCCGAGAACATGGAATTCTTTGCCACTATTTTCAATACCACCATCGAAGAGAATTATGATCTGGTGAAAGATATCTATTCTCAGATCGAGCCTTTCAAAGACAGGCGTGCCGGTAAACTATCCGGTGGTATGAAGCAGAAGCTCGCATTAAGTTGTGCGCTCATTCACCGGCCTTCTGTGCTGTTCCTCGATGAGCCTACTACCGGTGTGGACTCCGTATCGCGCAAAGAGTTTTGGGAAATGCTGCGCAACCTCAAAAAACAAGGCATTACTATCCTGGTGTCTACGCCTTATATGGACGAAGCCAGTCTGTGCGACCGGGTAGCACTGGTGCAAAACGGAAAGCTATTGTCTGTCAATACGCCTGCCGGCGTAAGGACAGCCTTTGGAAAACCCCTGCTGGCAGTAAGGGCCACCAACATGCTGGCCCTGCTGAACCACCTGAAACAATCCGGAGCCATTGCCGATGCTTATCCGTTTGGAGAATATCACCATGCTGTGATGCGCGGCAGTTATGATGTTGAACAGTTGCGTCACTACCTGCTGCAGCTGGGACATGAGCACGTGGATATACAGGCCATCGAACCGGATATCGAAGACTGTTTTATGGACCTGATGAAAAATTAAGTAAACATGAATGAACAAATAGCTATAAAGGCCGATCAGCTTACCAAGCGCTTTGGTGATTTCACCGCCGTGGATGGTATCTCCTTCGAGGTGCGCAAGGGTGAGATCTTTGGGTTCCTGGGAGCGAATGGTGCCGGTAAAACAACTGCAATGCGCATGCTGTGCGGGCTTTCCATTCCCACGGGTGGCACTGCTACCGTAGCTGGTTATGATGTATACAAACAAACCGAACAGATCAAGCGGAGCATCGGCTACATGAGCCAGAAGTTTTCCCTGTATGAAGACCTGACCGTGAAGGAGAACATCCGTTTCTACGCCGGTATCTATGGCAAGAGCGATGCTTTCATCAAAGAGAAGACGGCATTCCTGTTGCAGGAGCTGCACATGGAAAGCGAAGCCAATAAGCTGGTGCGTTCCCTGCCATTGGGATGGAAACAGAAGCTGGCCTTCTCGGTAGCCATCTTCCACGAGCCGGGCATCGTATTCCTCGATGAACCTACCGGTGGGGTTGATCCCGTTACCCGGCGCGAGTTTTGGAACATGATCTACAATGCTGCTGCCAAAGGCATTACCATTTTCGTTACCACCCACTATATGGATGAAGCAGAGTATTGCAACCGGGTGTCCATCATGGTGGACGGACGAATCGATGCGTTGGACACACCGGCGCAGCTGAAGAAAACACTACAGGCCTCCTCTATGGATGAAGTGTTTTTGAAGCTGGCCCGGAAGGCAAAACGGAATGCGGATTAAAGCAAGACCGTAAGTCCGTAAGACCGAAAGTCTGAAAAGACACAAATAGCTGATTTACCTCCGGACTTACCGTCTTGCGGACTTTCGGACTAATATAATCGTATGAAACAATTTCTATCGTTTGTAAAAAAAGAGTTTTACCACATTGGGCGCGACAGGCGAACGCTGTTCATCCTGCTCGGCATGCCCATCATGCAGATCATCATCTTTGGGTTTGCATTGACCAATGAGGTAAAGAATTCCAAGATCGCCATTCTCGATAATGCGCAGGATGTAGCTTCTGCTGCGATCAGCAGTGAACTGGAGGCCAGCCGCTATTTTGATATTGTGAGCGAACTGCATTCTTATAAAGACATTGAAGCGGCTTTCAGGAAAGGCACCATCAAACTGGCGGTAGTATTCCCCCAGCAGTTCAACAATGACCTGCAGCATTTTAATACAGCCCAGATACAACTGGTGGCCGATGCCTCTGACCCCAACGTGGCTACCACACTCACCAACTATGCCACAGCTGTTATTATGGATTACCAGGACAGGGTAACCAATGGTCGCAAACTTCCTTATACCATCAAGACAGAAATGCGGATGCTGTATAACCCGCAGCTGAAAGGCGCTTATAGTTTTGTGCCGGGTGTAATGGCGATGGTGTTGATGCTGGTGTGTACGATGATGACGGCTATTACAGTTGTACGGGAGAAAGAGACAGGCACCATGGAGATCATGCTGGTGTCGCCGGTGCGGCCGATGAAGATCGTCATGGCAAAAGCGGTTCCTTACCTGCTGTTGTCGATGATCAATATTGCCAGCATCTTGCTGCTGAGTGTGTTTGTACTGGATGTGCCGATCAATGGCAGCCTGCTATTGCTGATCGCGGAAAGTGTTTTATTCATCCTTACTTCCCTGGCTTTGGGGCTGCTGATCTCTTCTTCCACCGATTCACAGCAAACGGCCATGTTCATTTCCTTGACGGGCTTGTTCCTGCCTACGGTAATGCTGAGTGGATTTATGTTCCCGATCGAGAATATGCCTTTGCCATTGCGCATCATATCCAACGTAGTGCCTTCCAAATGGTACTATGACATCGTGAAATCGGTCATGATCAAAGGGCTGGGCATTACAGCGATCTGGAAAGAAACGCTTATCCTGGCGGGTATGACCCTGTTCTTCCTGACATTGGCCATTAAGAAATTTAAAATAAGACTGGCATGAGAACCCTGAAATTCCTGCTGCAAAAAGAGTTCCGGCAGATCTTTCGCGACCCGGCTATCCTCCGCATCCTCTTTGTGATGCCACTGGTGCAGTTGATGGTATTGCCGCGTGCAGCCGATTATGAGGTTAAGAATATTAAACTAAGTGTGGTAGACCATGACCGTTCCGACTATTCACGCCAGTTGGTTTCCAAGATCACGGCTTCCGGTTATTTTAAACTGGATCACTATTCCGGCTCATTCAAAGAAGCGATGCATGAAGTGGAACACGACCGTGCCGACCTGATATTGGAGATACCAGCTTCTTTTGAGAAGACCCTGGTGAAAGAAGATGAAGCGCCATTGTTCATGGCTGTCAATGCCATTAATGGGGTGAAGGCTAACCTGGGTGCTGCTTACCTGCGTACCATCGTACAGGACTTCAACCGCGAAGTAAGAATGGAGTGGGTGCAATTCCCTCGCTTCGATCCGGAAATGAACATACAGGTTACTTCTTCCAACTGGTTCAATCCTTCTCTCAACTACCGTTATTTTATGGTGCCTGGCATCCTGGTGGTACTTGTGACAATGGTAGGCGCATTCCTTACCTCTCTCAACATTGTGAAAGAAAAAGAGATTGGTACTATTGAACAGATCAATGTAACCCCCATTCATAAGTACCATTTCATCCTTGGCAAGCTGATACCATTTTGGGTATTGGGTATGGTGGTACTGAGCCTTGGGTTGATACTGGCCCGGTTTGCGTACAACGTGATACCTGCTGGAAGTTTGCTGACTATATATGTTTTTGCAGGTGTGTACCTCCTGGCTGTGTTAGGGTTGGGCTTGCTGTTGTCTACTTACACAGCCAACCAGCAGCAGGCTATGTTGTTGTCCTT
>JAGIBF010000030.1:0-65090 GCA_017744515.1 Niastella sp. | reverse complement strand
GATGGTATTCATCCTGCTGGGTGGCTTGTACACTTCCATCGACAGTATGCCTGCCTGGGCCCAGACGGTCACTAAGTTTAACCCTGTGGCATACTTTGTAGAGGTGATGCGTATGGTGATCCTGAAAGGAAGTAGTCTTGCCGATATCAAAAATCAGCTACTGGTCGTATTGGGCTTTGCCGTGGCATTGAACAGTTGGGCGATATTGAGTTATAAGAAAAGGGCATAGGGAAATAGAATAATCCGTTAAGTCAATTAGCGGTTTTGTTCAATGGCTCTTTTTGCGACAGGAGGAGCTGCTAATTTTGAGTCATTAATAAAACCGCTCAAAATGAAAACAGCCAGTTTACTTCTGTTGATGACTATTGCAGCATTGTCGGCTTGCCGAAAAAACAATGATACGCCCCCTGCACCGAAAGTATCTTATACCAATATGGATATCTTCACTTACGAAAAAGATAAAGATAATGCCAACACCATGGTGTGGTATACTACCCACAAAAACAGCCGTAATTCGCTAAAAGAGATCGTCGCTGATAAGAGTATAGAAGCTAAAGTGCTTTTCGGTTATTATAAAGATGATAAAACAAACGGACTGTATGCTTCGACTCAATACCCTGTATTGTACGGACAGGAAAAATGGGGTACCAAAAACAATACTGTTTTCATCAAGCCATCTTTCGAAGCGAAAGATTTTTACGAATGGTCCAAGACGAACAAAGATTCGGTAACGGTTGAAATGATCGATAAAGCCTGTGAATTAGGTACAGCCATTGGCAATAAGGTCACGGACGTGAAAGCCGGTGATGTCTTTCTTTTTCAGGTTGAAGGGAAATTCAAAGGCATCGTAAAAGTGAATGGGTTCTACTTTAAAAACACCTGCATCAGCCTGGAGACGTGGATCAGGGAATAATATGGTTTAATAAAAAAGCGGCTATTGGCACTGCTAATAGCCGCTCTATAATTTTATTTCATGGCTACACCTCAGTGCTTATCCCCATACCCCAGCTGCTATAGACTTCTTGATAAACGTAGCGAAGTCAGTTGCCGGGCGGCCAAGCGCACGTTGCACACCATCATTCACGTGAGCGTTCCTTCCATCAAGTATCTCGCTAAACAGGTAGCTGAGCAGTCCTATATACACCTGGGGGATGTTGAATTCCTTCAACAAGGCTTTATATTCTTCCATGGGAATATGCTGGTATTGTATGGGTTTGCCGGTAGCGCGTGCTATCTCGTTTACAGCTTCTTCAAACGTCAATAATTGTGGTCCGGTTACTTCATAGATCTGCCCATTGTGTTTGTCGTTCGTCAACGCTTCCACTGCGATTTCTGCAATATCGTCGATGTCGATGAAGGGTTCCCCCATTGGAGGCACCGGCAATGCTACATGACCTGCTATGATAGATTCAACCAGGTAACCCTCACTGAAGTTCTGGCAAAACCAGCTTGCGCGGATGATGGTATAGTCCACGCCGGCATTAATGATCTGTTGTTCGCAGGCCTGGGCTTCCGGTTCGCCACGGCCGGAGAGTAATACCAGCTTTTTAGCGCCATTTGCTACTGCCAGTTTGCTGAACTTCTCAATCGCAGTAACGGCCGCAGGTACTGCCAGATCCGGTTGATAAGAAACAAAAACTGCATCTATGTCCTTTAATACGGGCGCCCAGGTCGATTCATCTTCCCAATCGAAGGGGATGGCTGCTGACCGTGAGCCGGGGCGCAGGTTCAGGCCTTTTGCTTTTAATTGTTGAAAAACCCTGCTGCCGGTTTTGCCTGTGCTACCGAGTACGAGTATCCTGTTTGTTGTGCTGCTTGTTGTCATGATGTTTAATTTTCAACAAAGCTATTTCCGCCTGTTCCGGGGAAATAGAACAAAACCGACAGCCCGGGAAATAGCTATAAAGGCGGGGATTGATATATGTGAATTTTAATATGTGTGTGCTGCGCGCACCAATAGCCGAAAGAAGGATATGCTTTAAGTCAATTTAGGAATAGGATGCACCATAAAAACTAACGGAAATAAAGAAAAAAAAATAACTTGAGCAGGTAAACAGTTGCCCTTGATGTATAATGGACTTATTTCCGACCTCGCCCTTCAAAATATAGGTGATCGAAAAAAGCTGGTAAAGAAATACATTACCCACATCAGCAATATTGACAAGTCAACAGGTGCTATTATCTGGAGCATTTGCTATGCTAATGCATCCGATGTGCCCAGGAGCTTTGCCGAAAGAATGGCCGGGCTGGAACTGGATAATCCATGTCCGCTGGTAATCTTAACAGCAGCCTCACTGAGAAGTAGTCTTGAACGGCCTAAGACCGTCAAGCGCATCCTGCATGATATGGCCCGGGGCCTGAAAGAATTTACAAGGGTCGACAAACCACGACCGGAAAATAACTGGCAATCGTTTAAAGACTTGCTTGCCTGTCTGCACCAGCACCAGATCCCCAATGTCCTGATCGTTTTCGAATTTGATATAGAAGAGTTAAGAGATAACCAGGTTTGCAAAGAGCTACAGGAAATGTTGATCCTGTTCAATAAAGAACTTCGGGAAGGATTAAAGCAATATCCTGTTATAGTGCATTCGATGATCCAGATACAGGGAAAAAGCAATTTTCAGGAAAACAAGGAGGTATATAGTCTGTTTGCTGACCTTTTTGAAAGGACACTCGATCTGGAGAAACCCGGGCTGATAAACAAAACGGATGTCATGAGGTGGATACACAACGAATTGAAGGTGCAGGACCCTGCAGAGATCAACTACTATCTGAAGAAATATTTTCATCAACAAGGTCTTATGTCAACAGTGCTTGATTTGCTTAAAGTGGAGGATGACATTCCGGATTTTGAAATGAATATGCGTGAAGTAGCAACACGTTTAAGACAGCTTGTAGCTGATAAGAATAAAACCCCAAGGAGTTAAACGATAATATCTTACCATGCTTAAATTAAAGAATATTGTTATTGATGACAAGGCTGAAAATTATTTGCCGTCTACATCGCTATTAAATGCCATGGAGGTTGCTTACACGCTTAAAAGGCCGCTGTTGATAACCGGGGAGCCAGGAACCGGTAAGACCCAGTTTGCCTATTGGGTGGCTGATCACTTATCAAAAACAAACAACTTCCATCCTTTACCATTTGTCTACAATACCAAAACAAGCAGCATAGCGCAGGACCTCTTCTATAGCTATGATGCCATTGCTCATTTTCGTGAAACGCATGGAGACTCAGGAAAAAAGGCGGAGGATTTTATTCAGCTCAAAGCATTAGGGTTGGCAATAGCCCATGCCATTGGCAGGGATGGAGTAGGGATCAGTGAATCTATACTGGACAAAAGCAATATAACAGCTGCAGAAGGGAAAGGTAGTGTGGTGCTGATCGATGAAATAGACAAGGCTTCCCGGGACTTTCCCAACGACTTGCTCAATGAAATAGAGAATTACGAATTTGAGATCAAAGAGATCAACAGAAAAGTAAAGATCATAGAAGCTGCCCAAAAGCAAAATATCATTGTTATTCTCACCAGTAATTTTGAAAAGAACCTTCCGGACGCCTTTCTACGGAGGTGTATATATTACCATATTGACTTTCCGTCGAAACAGCGGCTATATGAGATCATCCTTAGAAGGCTTAACCTGTCGGAGGAAGATTATGTGACCATCCAGAACAGAATCAGTGATTTTTTCTATTTCCACGAATTTCCCAACATCAACAAAAAGCCATCCACATCGGAATTTATTGATTGGATGCGGGTGTTGCAGGAAGACGGCTTGCTCAGCAGGAATTTCTTTAATGAAGGCGGATTGATCAAAGATGATCTGTTGCTAAAGTACCTGCCGATCCTGATGAAAAATAAGGATGACCAGATGAGGATACTGGCCAAATAGCATTTCGATAGCAGCTTTAATTATGCGTTACGAATGAATCGAACCCCTGGTATTGTTTTCGAAGACCTGCTGGTGGCCTTAAAGATGGAAGGCTTTGTGCTGAGCGTCAATGATTACATTGAGTTCACGGCGGTATTCAATCAATTTAAGGTAGACCGGGATACGCTTAAGTATTACCTGGCGCCAATTGTCTGCTGCAATAGAGAAGAGCAGGAAAAGTTTTACGCAATATACGATCACGTTTATTCCAGCAGTGAAACACCTATAGCAGAAAGGGAAAAGCTCATCCGGAAATCTGTTTACGGAACAATAAACGCAGTAGTAAAGTCCTATGCGCTTTCCTATAGGATATTTTTTGTGTTGTTATTATTGTCCATCATAGCAAGCGCCATTTCTTATTGGTTAATTGGCAGGACAAACAGGAATTCGATAGTCAATCATTACAGCTCTATTGATACTACGATGAAGCCGCTGATCTCACGGGCGGGGCTGAACAAATTATATGTTGATAAGCCTGTGCATTTGCAGATAGACACCAGTGTATTGCGCAAAAAGAAATTAACAGACGTGAAGGCATGGTTTTTCTGGTCTGTAGAAGCGCGCAGTGGGCGAATGTCGGGAAGTGCCATTACAACTACCTGGCAGGAGCCAGGTAGCTATAAAGTTAAAATGGATGTAGTGACGGAGGTGAACGGAAAGCCCAGGATATTGGCCAGTGATTCAACAGTCCTGGCTATTTTGCCTCCTCCTGTTCAGGTGGCGATGAACAAGGAACGTTATGCACTGGGTGATACAGTCAGGCTCAGTGCCAGGCACCTGTTAGATGGATATTCACCAAAGGATTTTTTCTGGGAAGTAATTAACGATAGGGATTCGGCTACAATAAAATATGTTAACGATTCTTCGTTCGTGGCCAGCAAGTATGGTAGCTATGCCGTTGCCTTGTATTACAAGGACCGTAAATGGCTTTGTGCAAGGCTTATCATGAGTGTGGAAGCAAAGGTTGCTGCGTCACAGGTATTGACTGCTGGTCCGCTGGTAGAAAAAGAGAACGATGTTCATCCTACCGCCATCGGCTGGCTTATGCTGATCGGCATTGGCTTATTGGCTATATCCACCTCCCTGTTTGCGCAGAAGAAATCAAAATTTCTGCCGGAGATAGATTCTGATACGACAAAGGGAGAGGAACTTCCCATGCAAGTGCCATTCACGCCTAAAGACCATTTTATTCAGAAGCTGCCAGTTCAAACAGCGCTTGCTGAAACACTGATCAGGCCAATCGATACCGGGGCGTACAATCTTGATGTAAAGAAAACTGTCCTGAACACTGTTCGGTTGCATGGTTTATTATCGCCCGTTTATAACAGCATTCAAAGAAAGCCGGAATACCTGGTGTTGATCGACGCGGGGAATGTATTCCTGTTTAACTTATTCCGCCACTTCGTCAAGACACTGCAGTCAGATACGGTCAGGATCAATTATTATTTCTACTACGGTCCCAATGCTTTTTATACAGAAGATGGCAGGCGTGTAGCTAAGTTGTATGACCTCAGGGAGCGGCATAGCAATGCCCGTCTTATCATCATGGGTGATGGCTATAATTTTATCGATTACAGAAAAGGCGATCTGAAAGATAATTTGTCTGCAGAACTGGCAGCCTGGCCCGATAGAGTACTGATCACACCGGTGCCTTCTATGGACTGGCTGGGCAATGAATCAGTCCTGAAAAAAGACTTTGAATTAGTGGCGGCTGATTCAGTAAACCTGCGCCGGTTAATACAGCTGTTTAGTAATAATGAGGAAGGTAGTGGAGCATCATACTTCCGGTCGCAGGACGTGTACGAAAGTAAATACCTTGATCTCACTACTATAAAAGAGTTACAGGAATATCTTAATGACGATGACCTGTTGCAATGGGTTTGTGCCTTAGCGGTATATCCATCCGTGAAGTGGCAAGTAATGCTGGCTGTGGGACATGCTTTGCTAAGCAGCCGGAAAGCTGCCCATAAGCTTAATTATAGCACCCTGTTGAAAATAGGCAGGATCAACTGGCTGAGAGAAGAAGGTATTCCTGCTGATATACGATTGATGTTGTTAAAGGAGCTTTCGTTAGATGATGAGATCAAGGCCCGTGAAGCTATCTTGCACCTGTTGAATGAAACCGATCCGTTGATCGATAACAAGCGCTTCGCTTTCGAAGAAAAAATGGTGCAGGTATATACGCAGAGCTTTGTACTGTATGCCAATAACCTCCACAAGTACAAGCAGTATGAAAATGAGGCAAGAATGTTTATGTCCCTGTGGGACAAAAAAAAGATATTGGACCAGGTTACTGTGATATACCTGAAAAATGAGAACAAACAATGGGAAACGCCGTTGCGGTCGATCAATAACCAAAACAAACCCATTGCCCCCAATAAACTCCTCAATGAATTGCTGTCGCTCCATGTGATACATAATCCTGTAATAAGGAGATGGCTCCGGCGTACAGGAGTAGCCTGCTTACTTTTGCTGTTAAGTTTGTTCCCGCTCAAAGACAGCCTATACGGCTGGCAGATCAATAAAACCATTGGGTTTATCAAGTCGGCTTACCAAAACAATAGTATTACAGTATCTATTCCTGTAAATGATTGCTTAAAGGACCTGGTAAGCAGCAACAATGGTAAGTTGCCCGTAACACTTGTCAATTATGACAATAACAAGTATAAGCGCATGCTTGATGATGGCATAAAAGGTCAGGATACTGTACGGGTAGTGTTTGACAACATTACGATGTCGGACAAATCAGAAGACGATCCCACTTTTTACCTGATAATAGGGGAGCGGGAAGTGTATTGCCAGGAAAAGAGTTTTTACCGCAATTACAACCTCGTATTGCAGGGCGAAGACTGTAAGCCTTGAGAAACGGGCCGGGATAATTAGTCCGGGCGCCTTGCAGTTGGTCATGGATCAGGTGCAGGTTGTCAAAGAAATCTGCAAGGAAACCCGATGCAGCTTTCATTTGCAGTAGCATGAAAGCATTGTTCATCATCGTTGTATGGCTGCTGGCGTTTGGGCATGTAAACGCCCAGGGTAGCTACCGTTTTTCGGGCAGGGTATTGGATTCCGCCACCCGGCAGCCAGTTGCCTTTGCTTCCGTGTCGGCCTTTACGCCGGGGCAGGTTGCTTTTAAAAGTGTTACAGCTGATAGCCTGGGAGTTTTCCGCCTGGAGCAGATGCCGGCAGACAGGTATTTCCTGATCATCAATGCAGTCGGGTACAGAAAGTTCGTATTGACACAACCTGTGCTTGCTGACGTTCCTGGCAATAGTGTTGCAGTATATTGGCTGACCCGTGATACAGGTATGTTAACCGCTGTAACAATTACAGGCGCCAAACCGCTGGTGTCTCCTTCCGTTGATGGTTTTTCCTATAATGCTGCCAATGATATTATACCCGCGGGCTCAACAGCAGGTGATCTGTTGCGCAGAATACCGATGGTGTCTGTGAACCAGCAGGGCGGGCCCTTGTTGAGGGGCAGCAGCAATATCCGTGTATTTATCGATGATAAACCTTCCGATGTTTATGCAGCTTCTGTAGCCGATGCTTTGCAGCAAGTGCCGGCCGCGGATATTGAGCGTATCGAAGTGGTCCTGTATCCTTCTGCGCGGTACGAGGCGGAAGGTACAGATGGCGTTATCAATATTATTACGCGCCGCAGCCGCTTTAATGCAACCAATGGCATCTTGCGTGTACAGCTTGCCAATCGCAGGCAAAACATCAATCCCGATCTCAATATCAGGAGAGGAAATTGGATTGGAACTGTTAATAGCGGCATTCAGATTTACGATAATCAAAATAGCGGCGCTCTGTGGCGGGAGGATAGGAGCGGAAATGAAAAACAGCTATTGCAACAGGAAAGCCGGTGGGATAATCATGGACGCATATTTTATATTGGCGGCAATATGATCTATGTATTCAACGACCTGCAAAACATCAGTGGCGGCTACCGCTTTCGTTTCAACCGGGATTATACTTCCAGGCAAGCCGGCAATTTTTACTTCGTAAATAATTCTCTGCTCAATAGTTTTACGCGCAACACCAAACCGTCCTCGGGTAATGACCTGCATACGTTCAATCTTGCTTACAGCGGTAAGTCGCGTGACCGCAAGCGGCAATACAATTTGTTGGTAACACAGTTCTTTCAAACAGGCAGTGATGAATACGACCTGGATCAGCTGCGTAGTGAGGTCATAGACTACAGAGAATTATTCCGGGGCGCGATCAACAATAAAGAGTTTTTATTGCAGGCCGATTACCAGCAGCAGGTAAATGACCGGATAAGCTGGGATGCAGGCGCCAGATCAGCTTTCAGGAGATACGGTAGCTTCAATAACTTTAGTGTATACGATTTCACTACTGATGTTTTTGAAAAAGATAACAATAGGTCAAATGCATTTGATTATCGCCGTGATATTCATGCTGTATACAGCAATATGGTCATTCGTCTCAAGACCTGGCAGGTGAGGGTAGGAGCGCGTTATGAACAAACACTACTACAGGCCGACTTCAAGGATACGGCTTTAACAGTACCCGACTTTAAAAATCTTATACCCAATGTGCTTGTATCCAAAACATTCAATCGTCAGCATACCCTGAAATGGAGTTATGGCAAACGCATCACACGGCCTTTCCTCGGAGCTATCAATCCTGCGGCCAATTACAGCGACTCCCTCAACATACAGGCAGGCAACCCTTATCTGCAACCAGAAATAACAAACCGCTATGAAATGGGATACACCTACGCAGGCAAAAAAATAACGGTGATGGCTTCCCTTTACTACAATGCTACCCGCCAGGCAATCGAGCAGGTGCGCCTGCCGCTGGATGGAAAAGTATTTCTGAATACCTGGCGTAACCTTGGGAAAAATGATGTGTGGGGAAGTGCTTTCAGTATCACAGGCAAATGGACAAAACTGTCGCTAACAGTTACTACCAACTTGCGGCGGCTGGAGTTGGAAAGCAAAGCATTGCAGTTGTCACGTACAGGATACCAGTTCAGTGGAAACTTTAGCTGCAGTTACCTATTGAACAAGGGCTACAGTGTGGAAGCTTTGGGTGCCGGCGGCTCTCGCGATATCACTTTGCAGGGAAAGCGGGAAGTGTGGCAGTTTTATGGACTGGTATTGAATAAGAAATTTAAGGGCGATAAGTTTTCCATGAGCCTGCGCGCCGATAATTTCCTGGCGTCACCGAACATTGCTTTGCGGCAAACCACCAACATGCCGAACTTTACCCAATACACAGATACACGTTACCAAAGCCGCTACTTTGCATTGTCTGCTACCTTGAAATTTGGCAGGAAAGAAGTCAAAGCACCTGTTGTACGGCAGGATGCCGGTGGTGACAATTGACAACAATTCGCCTTGCTCATTCATTAATTATCCTGTCTGTAATTCATCTCTTATTTACATTTGCTGCTCAAAACACGTACTATGGAATACAGACAATTGGGCGAAACAGACCTCAAATTATCAGCTATCACTTTTGGCGCCTGGGCCATTGGTGGCTGGATGTGGGGTGGGGCCGACAGGAAGGATGCAGTAAAAGCGATCCAGGCTTCTTATGCAGAAGGCGTTACCTCTATCGATACGGCGCCGGCTTATGGACAGGGATTAAGCGAAGAGATTGTGGCAGAAGCCATTCAGGGTATACCAAGAGATAAAGTACAGGTGCTTACCAAATTCGGTTTGCGCTGGGATGTAAAAGAAGGAGAGTTTTTCTTCAAAAGCAAAGATGCTGCCGGTAATGACCTGGATATTTACAAGCTGGCCTCCAAGGCCAGCGTGATCAAAGAGTGTGAGGATTGCCTGCGCCGGCTAAAAACAGATTACATCGACCTGTTCCAGATCCATTGGGCAGATGGCACTACACCCATCGCTGAAACAATGGAAGCATTGGCCTTGCTGCAACAGCAGGGAAAGATCAGGGCTGCGGGCGTATGTAACTATTCTGCCGCACAGATGAAAGAAGCCGAACAGGCTATTAAGCTGGCTTCGGACCAGGTGCCTTACAGCATGGTGCTGCGCGATATTGAAAAAGAACTGGTGCCCTACGCATTGGAACATAAAAAGTCGATCATTGCTTACAGTCCTTTGCAGCGTGGCCTGCTCACCGGCAAGATAAAACCGGGTTATAAGTTTGGTGAAGGCGATACACGTGAGGGTAATCGCTTTTATACCGAAGAGAGCATTGTGAAGGTAAATGCCTTCCTGGATACTTTACGTCCGTTGGCGACAGAGAAGAATGCCTCGCTGGCCCAGCTGGTGATCCGTTGGACCATTGAGCAACCAGCCATCACCGTGGCTCTTGTAGGCGCGCGCAATGCGGAGCAGGCAGTGCAAAATGCCAAGGCCATCGAAGTAAAACTCTCCAAAGACGATATTGCATTTATCAATAAGCAGATAGCCGCATTGTAATAATTGTTTGTGGAAACTAAGCGGGGCTGAATCTCATGTAAAAGAGACATGCGTTTCAGTCCCTTTTTATTAATCCTGCTCTGTTGCTTTGCGTGTAAGCAGCATATACCTGTGAAAATCATGGCCAGCCATGCTTTTGTTATCGTTGATACTACCATTCCCGCAAACGCCTGGCTTCATTTCGATGAGCCCAATAATAACTTCCCTATTCACTACCTGGGTCCCCGCGCCGACACAATTGCCATAGGCGAGCAATATTGGTTTGGAAACAAAAAAAAGTGGGATGAAGCCGTTATTAACGCTGCAAGCTTCCGTTATGCCGAAGAAAATTTGCAGATAGTAGTAGATACGGCGATACATAGTAATCTGCGGACGTTATACCTCTCAGGTACAGGTTACAAAATAAACGAAGACTCCACGATCAATTACAATGCGTACATTTTTTCTATTCGTAATACCGGCGACAGTACTTTGTTTATGGGAATCTCTCAATCCCTTTTATTAATGTGGCTGGAAGCCAAAAACCACCAGGGCCAATGGCTTCGATTGGGGAAACGGATCGTATTGGCCTGTGGTACCGGGCTACCGGCCATCAACCTGCGACCGGATGAAATAATCCTGGCTAAAATGTGCAGATATCGCGGCAATATGATAACCGATTTCCGGTTGGCTTTCCAACGTGGTGGGAAGGCTGTTTACTCCAATGTTTTCAAAGATTCCATCGACGAAAGAACGCTTGCCCTCGCGTACCAGGGCGAATTAGGCCAATGAGTGTCACACACCGTTAACCAGTCGCTAACAATTCCGTAACATAAGTGAATGTTCATTCATTTATCTTTGTTCTATCAATGAGAACCAGAGATACGGATAAGGAGGGGCTGGTACGCCGGAAAGCCATCGAAATGATTGTAAAAGAAGGACTTGATGGCTTCAGCATGCAAAAGCTGGCCAAGGCAGCCAATATTTCCCCCGCCACTTTATACATCTATTATAAGGACCGGGAAGACCTGTTGATCAGCGTCAGCCTTACTGTGGTCGACGAAATGCTGGCTATCAGCCTGCAAGACTTCCATCCGGAGCTTTCATTTGCCGAAGGCATGAGACTGCAATGGCGCAACCGTTTAGAGTACTTCAGGCGCTATCCGGTCGAAATGCAGTTTATGGAACAGGTGCGGTATTCGCCCATGTATGAAAAAGTCCATGAAACCGTCTCGCACAAGTTTGGCGATGTATTAGGTCCCTTTGTACACAGAGCTATTGCCAATGGAGAATTAAAGCCGGTACCATTTGAAGTGTACTGGTCGGTAGCATTTGCGCCGCTTTATCAATTGATCAAGTTCCATTCGCAGGGCAGCCATAAAGACAGAAATTTCAAGATCACAGAGGAAATTATGCTGACGACCCTTGAAATGGTACTAAAAGGCCTGAAGCCATAAAATATTTCGCGGACCCGTCCGTCTACCGCAACGGAGTGGTCCGGTAAACACAACACAGCAATCAAACTATAGCCATGAATCAGACACAACAAGTCAATCAAAAACCATCCTTTACACCCTATCAAAAACTGGTAGTAGCCATCCTGGCCCTGCTGCAGTTTACCATCATCCTGGACTTTATGGTCCTTTCGCCGCTGGGCGTTATCCTGATCAAAGAACTAAGCATTACCCCCAAAGAGTTTGGGTGGGTAGTATCTGCCTATGCATTTAGTGCCGGCATCTCTGGCGTACTGGCGGCGGGTTTTGCTGATAAGTACGACCGTAAGAAATTGCTGCTGATCTTTTATATAGGCTTTCTGATAGGTACTGCCTTGTGTGCAATGGCAACCAGTTTTCAGACCCTGCTCATAGCGAGGATCGTGACCGGTTTGTTTGCCGGCGTGGTAGGTTCGGCAAGCATGGCCATCGTTACCGACCTGTTCCCGATACAGATGCGCGGACGTGTAATGGGCTTTATCACCATGGCATTTGGCGGTAGTCAGGTGTTGGGTATTCCTATCGGCCTTCAACTGGCCAATAGTTGGGGCTGGCATTACGCCTTCTGGCTGATCGTATTATTTGGTATTATCCTTGGCGCCATCATATTGTTCTATATGAAGCCGGTTGCGGAGCACCTGAAGCTGAAGACGGAAAAGAATCCGCTGGATCACCTGCTGCATACAGTTACTTTCAAGCCCTACATCATCGGCTTTTTAGGGACCATGCTGTTGGCTACCGGGGGCTTTATGTTGATGCCTTTTGCCAGCACCTTTACCATTAACAACCTGGGCATTCACCAGGATGAGCTTCCCAAATTGTACTTTATTACAGGGATTTGCTCACTCATTACGATGCCGTTGATTGGCCGCGTAGCCGATAAGCTGGATAAATACATGGTATTTTTGGCTGGAACAGCCCTCAGCATGCTGATGGTGGTGGTATATACCCAGCTTGGCCATACTACCTTTGCGATGCTCACCCTAATCAATATTATCATGTTCACCGGTATCATGTCGCGCATGGTGCCGGCCGGAGCACTCACCAGCGCCATACCGCAGCCACAGGACAGGGGCGCTTTTATGAGCGTCAACTCATCCGTACAACAGGTATCCGGTGGTATAGCCGCCGCGGTGGCTGGTTCCATCATTGTGGAGAATCCCGACAAGACGCTATCTCATTTTGATACAGTAGGTTATGTGACCGTAGGGGCCATGGTGGTGGCTGCCGGGATTATGTATTTTGTAAACAGGCAGGTGCAAAAGAAAATGGGCGCCAGCAAACAGGCCAAGCCTGTAGGAGAGGCCCTGGCCACGTAGTTAGCCCCTTGTTAAGGCCCCATATTTAATTTTTTTGGAAGGCATGGTTTTGGTAAATTAGGTTGACGAATACGCCGCGGGGATGCAAAGACGCTGATGTGAGGTAACAACACCGATCGTTGTCGACTTTGCCTTCCTGCGGCTTTTTTTAATAACCTAAAATTGCTGTCGTATGCTTAAGATTTCAGAACTGCAACCAGGAGACATTGTAAAGGCCGAATTTGAAGGCCAGGTAGTTGAAGGAACCGTGAAGGAACTGAACAAAGAAGATAAAGAAGTATGTGTGGAAACAGCCGTTCAGGAATTCTGGTTCAAACCCGAGCACCTTTTCCCGATCCCTTTATCGGAAGAACAGTTGCTAAAGCTTGGCTTTGAGAAAGTTGAGAATGGCGACGGTTCTGTAAAGTATAAGAAAGACTCTTTCCGCGTATTAGTGCCCCATAATGGTGATTTCAGTGACCTCGAGATCTGGTGGCGCGAAGACCGCCGGCACCTCCGGCAGGCCATAAATGTACATGAGCTTCAGAATCATTACTATCAGATGACGAAAGTAGAGCTCAATCCGGCCTGATTTTCAATGAATTTATTGTTACCTTTGCCGACTTGAAGGCCAAAGCGCGGAAAGAACGAAAAATTTATGTTATAATTTCTTATTTCCGTGTGATAATCCTATCTTTGCGCCTCCTTAAACGAATATGGGAAAACAACCGCTGATTAAACAAGATGGAGTAATTCTGGAAGCATTGTCAAATGCTATGTTCAGGGTGAAATTGGAAAACGGTCACGAAATATTGGCCACCATCTCTGGAAAAATGCGGATGAATTACATCCGGATATTGCCGGGAGATAAAGTGGGAGTGGAGATGAGCCCGTATGATTTGTCCAGGGGAAGGATCATTTTCAGGTACAAATAAGAAAAAAGAAATAACATGAAAGTTCGTGCATCCATCAAGAAGCGCAGCGCCGATTGTAAGATCGTGAGGA
This sequence comes from Niastella sp., assembly GCA_017744515.1. Lineage (GTDB taxonomy): Bacteria > Bacteroidota > Bacteroidia > Chitinophagales > Chitinophagaceae > Paraflavitalea. Next base: position 50,963 of record JAGIBF010000030.1, on the reverse strand, counting down.
GAAAAGGCAGGCTGTATGTGATCAACAAAAAGAATCCGCGCTTCAAGCAAAGACAAGGTTAATATTTATTGACCATTTAGAATCGTTAATTAAAATTTCAAATCGAATATGGCTCGTATTGCCGGTGTAGACTTACCAAAGAATAAAAGGGGCGAGATTGGTCTTACCTATATTTTTGGTATTGGTCGTTCTACTGCTCAGTATATCCTGGGCAAAGCAGGAATTGATTTCAGCAAGAAGGTGAATACCTGGAATGATGATGAACTGAACGCTATCCGTAACATCATTACCAATGAGTTTAAGGTAGAAGGTCAGCTCCGTTCTGAAGTTCAGATGAGCATCAAACGTCTGTTGGACATCGCCTGCTACCGCGGCTTACGTCACCGTAAAGGTTTACCCGTTCGTGGTCAGCGTACCCGTACAAACAGCCGTACACGGAAAGGTAAGCGTAAGACAGTGGCTGGTAAGAAAAAAGCAGCTAAGAAATAATGCTACAGAGACACTATTATATGGTGTCTCTGTTTTCATATTTTGCCTGTTACCCCTGGTAGCGGGCAGAAAGAGGCGCAACATGTTGCGTCTCTACGAATTTGGGTCAGTGCCGGATCGCTACACAGCAGGAGGATTGACCCGGTCCCGCAAACAAAAAGCGGGATTATTTTAAAAAACGAAAGATTACCTGTTTAAACAATGGCAAAAGCAGCAAAAAACCAGCAGCCCAGCGCAAAGGCTGCTGCGAAGAAAAGAGTAGTAAGAGTTGATTCTTATGGCGATGCACACATCGTAGCCAGCTTCAACAACCTCATCATCAGCATTACCAACAAGAACGGCCAGGTTATCTCCTGGAGCAGCGCCGGTAAAATGGGCTTCAAGGGTTCTAAAAAGAACACTCCCTATGCCGCTCAAATGGCATCTGCCGACGCAGCTAAGACCGCTTTCGATGCAGGCGTTAAGAAAGTAGACGTTTACGTGAAAGGCCCCGGCGCCGGTCGCGAAAGCTCTATCCGTGGTCTGTCTCAAAACAACATCGAAGTAGTGCAGATCAAGGACGTTACCCCGCTGCCCCACAATGGCTGCCGTCCTCCCAAGAAAAGACGCGTATAATCTGAAGTCGGAAGTCAGAAGTCGGATTGGACTAGCCATATCGGACTTCTGACCTCATACCTCTGACTTCTTTTTTTTAATAACAGGGCGCCCGATTTATTTTTAAGATTTTTATTGATCAGGCGTCGACACCAAAAAATCAACAAACAATTATGGCACGTTACACTGGTCCCAAGACAAGAATTTGCCGCATATTCGGCGAACCCATTTTAGGTAATGGTAAATACCTGAGCAAAAACAGCAATCCTCCCGGCCAACACGGTCCTACCAAGAAACGTAAGGCTCCAGGAGAATACGCGCTGCAGTTGAAAGAAAAACAAAAGGCCAAATACACATACGGCGTACTGGAAAAACAATTCCGCAAAACTTTCGAAGAAGCCAACCGTATCAAGGGTGTTACCGGTGAAAACCTGATCAAGCTGCTCGAAGCACGTCTTGACAACGCCGTATACCGCTTAGGTCTGGCAGCTTCACGCCCCGGTGCACGTCAATTGGTTTCTCACAAGCACATCACTGTGAACGATGAAGTGGTAAACATCCCTTCATTCCAGCTGAAACCAGGCGATATCATCAGCGTTAAAGAAAAGGACAAAGCCAACACCTCCATCACCAGCCAGTTCCGTGGTAAGAACGCTAAGTTCTCTTGGCTCGACTGGAACGAAGGAGAAATGAAAGGTACTTTCGTTGCTTATCCTGAGCGTGAAAGCGTGCCTGAGAACATTAAGGAGCAGTTGATTGTTGAATTGTATTCTAAGTAATCGTGAACTGTGGCCGGCAAACGGTCGCCTGATCCGGTACTCTGAATGACAGCAATCCAAATTGTTCAATAGTTTAAGGCGACATCATCGTCAAAGCCTTCAAACACGTAAAAACAGAAATTTTAAAATATGGCCATTTTAAATTTCCAAAAGCCAGACAAGATCGTTTTACAGAAAGCAACGGAATTCGAAGCACAATTTGAGTTTCGCCCGTTGGAACCCGGTTTCGGTGTAACCATTGGTAACGCCTTACGCAGGGTGTTGTTGAGCTCACTGGAAGGTTTCGCCATCGTAGGTATCCGCATTGAAGGAGTAGACCACGAGTTTGCTACCATCAAAGGCATTACCGAAGATGTACTGGAGATCATCCTGAACCTGAAACAAGTTCGCTTCAAAAAGAAAGTGGACCACGAAGTAGGCCAGGAAAAGATCACCCTGAGCATTAAGAACAAAGCAGAATTCACAGCCGGTATGATCGGAGAAGCTACACAAAGCTTCGAGATCATGAACCCCGATCTGTTGATCTGCACTTTAGATACTTCTGCCAAACTGGACATCGAACTGTCTGTTTCAAAAGGACGTGGATACGTTCCTGCTGAAGACAACAAAGTAAAAGATGCTCCATTTGGTTATATCCCAACCGATGCCATCTTCACACCCATCAAGAACGTGAAATACGCTATTGAGAACACGCGTGTGGAGCAAAGGACGGACTATGAGAAGCTGATCATGGACGTAACTACAGATGGCACGATCCACCCCGAAGAGGCGGTGAAGCAAGCCAGCCGTATCCTGATCCAGCACCTCATGATCATCACCGACGAAAACATCACTTTCGACAACAAGGAAGACAAGAAAGAAGATGTGGTTGATGAGCAAATGCTGCAACTGCGTAAGATACTGAAGACGCCGCTGGAAGATCTCGATCTGTCAGTACGTGCCTTCAACTGTCTGAAAGCTGCTAAGATCAACTCCCTCAGCGAACTGGTACAATACGAGCAGGAAGACCTGATGAAGTTCCGCAACTTCGGTCAGAAGTCACTTGCTGAAATTGAGCAGGTACTGGCTGAAAGAGGTTTGCACTTCGGTATGGACCTGAGCAAACTGGGATTGGACAAAGAAGAATTGTAATTTTCTATAACAGTAGACTGTAATTCCTGACACGGTACAGTCGGTAAAATTTAAAAGTCATGCGTCACGGAGACAAGATCAACAACCTGGGCAGGACAGCGTCGCACAGAAAGGCGTTGCTGAGCAACTTAGCCTGCGAACTGATTGCCCACAAAAGAATCGTTACTACCCTCGCCAAGGCCAAAGCGTTGCGTACGTATATCGAGCCCCTGATCACCAAGGGTAAAGAAAATACCACACACCAACGTCGTGTAGTATTCAGCTACCTGCAGGATAAAGAGGCCATCACCGAACTGTTCAGCACCATCGCTGAGAAAATAGGTGGTCGTCCCGGTGGTTATACCCGCATCATTAAGCTCGGCATCCGTCAGGGTGACAACGCTGAAATGGGGTTAATCGAACTGGTAGACTTCAACGAGATCTACGGTAAGGGTAAAACTGAAGCGAAAGAACCGGCTAAGAAAACACGCCGTGGCCGCTCCACTAAGAAAGCTGGAGATGCCAAGGACGAAGCGAAGGCCGAAGACAAAGCCGCTGAATAAGCATGATTTCGAACTCTTTGTATATCAAAAGCCCCGCACATTGATTGCGGGGCTTTTTTTAGGCTCGTCGGGATGCGCTGTCAGGCTGAGCCTGTCGAAGCCCGCTTTAGCTCGCAGCTAACATCTTGAAGCCCAAACTGTGAACAATTTTAACTTCAAATACATTTAATAATTCTTTTCTTTGCAAAATTTTTCGATACACATGTCCACATCACAAAAACCTGCTGTTCTGTTATTGGCGGATGGTACCGTTCACTTTGGTAAAGCCTTTGGAAAAATTGGTACTACTGCCGGGGAAATTTGTTTTAATACCGGTATGACCGGATACCAGGAAGTGTTCACTGACCCCAGCTACTACGGTCAGATCATTATCATGAACAATGTGCATGTTGGTAACTATGGTACCAAAGACACCGATGTAGAGTCCACCAGCGTGAAGATCCGCGGTCTGATCGGCCGTAACCTCGAAGAACAATATTCCCGCAAGCAGGCCAACGCCTCCCTGGAGAAGTACCTGCAGGACAACAACATCGTTTGTATTGAAGAGATCGACACACGTGCCCTGGTAACCCACGTACGCCAGCAAGGCGCTATGAACTGCATCATCTCCTCCGAAATACTGGATGTTGAAGAACTGAAGAAAGAACTGGCAAAAGTGCCCAGTATGGACGGATTGGAGCTGGCCAGCTTCGTGAGCACACAACAACCTTACACCATGGGTGATGAAGCTACGGCTGCTGTAAAAGTGGCTGTAATGGACTACGGCACCAAGAGAAACATCCTGCAGTGTATGGTAGACAGAGGTGCTTTTGTAAAAGTGTTCCCGGCCAAAACCACCATCGCTGAGCTGAAAGCATTCAACCCCGATGGATACTTTATCTCCAACGGCCCTGGCGACCCTTCTGCCATGGATTACGCAGTAGCCACGGTAAAGGAGATATTGAAAGAAAGCAAACCTACCTTCGGCATCTGCCTGGGTCACCAACTGCTGGCCCTTGCCAGCGATATCGAGACCTTCAAGCTGCACCACGGACACCGCGGATTGAACCACCCCGTTAAAAACCTGCAAACAGGTAAGTGTGAGATCACTACCCAGAACCACGGTTTTGGTGTGAATCCGGAATCAGTGAAAAAAGCGAAAAACGTGGAAATTACACATGTGAACCTCAATGATGACTCCATCGAAGGTATCCGGCTGAAAGACAAACCGGCTTTCTCCGTGCAATACCACCCGGAAGCAACCCCCGGCCCGCACGATAGCCGCTACCTCTTTGATGACTTCATCAACCTGGTAAAAGAGCATAAATAATAACGTACACATACACAGCAAGGGTGGGTCTCCTTACAAAGGAGGCTCACCCTTTCCTTTTGGCGTAAAAGCAGTATTTTTAGCCGGTAAACTACAGTATGAAGATCGCAATCATCAATGGACCCAACTTGAACCTGCTGGGAAAAAGAGAGCCGGGTATTTATGGAAGTCAGTCATTTGACGAATACTTCGAAATACTCAAACAACAATACCCACAGGTAGACCTGCATTATTACCAAAGTAATGTAGAAGGAGAACTGGTGAATGAAATACAGCGTGTGGGATTTGATTATGATGGCATCATCATGAACCCTGCTGCCTATACCCACACATCAGTAGCCATAGGTGATGCTATTGCGGCTATCAAGACGCCCGTTGTGGAAGTGCACATTTCCAATGTACACGCGCGCGAAGAGTTCCGGAAATTATCCCATGTATCCGCCAAGGCAGCCGGCAGCATCATTGGGCTGGGGCTGAAAGGCTATGAATTGGCACTGCAATACTTATTGAGCAGGAAATAATCATTACAGGAATACCCTCATCAGCAGGGCGAAGCCATTATCTTCTTTGGAGTCATCCAGTTTGCGGATGATGTGAACCCCATTGGCTGTCCATATTTTGAACATATCGCCTTTCTTGCACTGAGCAAGCGCCTGCTCGATCTGAGGCATCAATGAGCCCACCGACATCCATCCCAGGTCGCCTTTGGTAGCAGCCTCTCCACCCATAGAATAGGTCTGCGCCATATCCTCGAAAGAGGCTGTCCCCTGCTTTATACGCGTCATAATATTCGTAGCAAGAGAGTCGGCAAAACGTTTGGAAAAAACAGCTGTATCCAGGAATATCTGGCCGGGATGATTGAACGCAGCAGGTGCTTTAGCGAGGATCTGTACCAGCGTTTTCCCGTTGTTATAAGGGCCATACACCTTACCCACCTTGCCATGATAAGAAAGGCTGTCGGGCAAGCCAACAAACCGGCTGGTACTGCGGATCACAATAGTATCGATGACAAACTTCTTCTTCAATACATCCTTGACATACAATGGGGCATTAGTAGCCTTTTCCAGCTCCAACTTGATCTGAGCTACGGTCTTTTTTTGAGCAAAGGCTGCCGTAAACCCAGATAAGAAAAAAGCAATTATAAACAGGGATTTCATACCCTAAAGGTAACAAAAGACAAAGACCCGGCAGTTTTACTGCCAGGTCTTGTTGTATGATAAATGAATTATCTTACCGCTTACCTCCGACTTCCGTTTTCCTACAACGACTCCTTGATGTCCTGCATCAAACGCAACGCAATGTTGTTAGCTGTTGTTTCGAAGTTGCTCTCAGCATAGATGCGGATGATCGGCTCCGTGTTGGAAGTACGCAGGTGAACCCAGTCACTGTCGAATTCGATCTTCAAGCCATCCTCTGTATTAACAGGCTGGTGCTTGTATTTCTTTTGAATGCGCTCAAAAACGGCCCTCACGTCGATACCATTCTCCAGCTCGATCTTATTCTTGGAAATAAAGTAATCCGGATAACGGGCACGGAATGATTTCATACCATTCTTGTGCGTAGCAAGAGAGCTAAGGAACAAACCAATACCGATCAATGCATCGCGGCCGTAATGGAAATCGGGAACGATTATACCACCGTTGCCCTCGCCGCCAATAACAGCTTTCACCTCTTTCATTTTAGTCACTACATTCACTTCACCAACAGCAGAAGGGAAATATTCTCCGCCGTGCTTGATCGTTACTTCCTTCAGCGCCTTGGTGCTGCTCATATTGCTTACTGTGTTGCCAACCCTTTTGCTCAATACATAATCAGCTACAGCAACCAGCGTATATTCCTCGCCAAACATGCTGCCGTCTTCACACACGAAACAAAGACGGTCAACATCCGGATCAACCGCAATACCGAAGTCGGCTTTGTGCTTGCGCACGGCATTACTGAGTTCAGTAAGATTTTCAGGCAAAGGCTCCGGGTTATGCGCAAACTTACCGGTCAGTTCTCCATTCAGTAAAATGACTTCAACGCCCAGCGCTTTCAGCAGGGGAGGAACGAACAGCGCACCGGTAGAGTTGATCACATCAACGACAGCCTTGTATTTCTTTTTACGGATATCCTCCGGATTTACCAGCGGATAATTGATGATAGCATCGATATGCTGTTGCAGGCTTGTTTCCTGAACAGTATAAGAACCTAATTTATCTACAGAAACGAAATTGAAATCTTCTTTGCTGGCCTTCTCCAGTACAATGGCGCCATCGGCAGCACTGATGAACTCGCCATGCTCGTTCAGTAACTTCAGCGCATTCCACTCTTTGGGATTATGGCTGGCAGTAATGATGATACCACCGGCAGCTTTCTCCCATACCACCGCCAGCTCAACAGTAGGAGTAGTAGACAAACCTACATCCACTACATCGATACCCAGACCGGTGAGTGTATTCACCACCAGCTGCTGTACCATGGAGCCGCTGATACGCCCATCACGGCCAATAACGACTTTACGATTGGATCCTTTTTCAATTAGCCAACTGCCATAAGCGGCAGCAAACTTAACTACATCCAAGGGGGTTAAATTGTCTCCGCTTTTACCGCCAATAGTGCCGCGAATACCTGATATGCTTTTGATCAATGCCACAGTGCCAGGGGTTTTTATCAGTTACAAAAATAGGGTGTTTGATACTACACAGTAATTACCACTTGTGGGTATTTTACAGGATATGATGACCAGATCGTTTGTTGCGGTACATTGAATAATTGAAAGCACATCAACAACAGGATGAGGCGAACAAGCATCGGGACCGGGAAATTAAGGAAAGAAACAGATATATGATCAAATTGTGGAAAATGATATCCTGACAACGGTTGTCCACAGAACGGCATGACTTGTATCATAATCATTATGTAGATAACCTATTGTATAGACCCATAACTGCCTTACTTCGCTGCTTTGAAGACCTGTGGCTTTTCCTCCTCACTGTTCTTATCGTATATCCTTGTACCTTTCTGTTCGTGTAATTCGCTAAAATTCGTGTTATAGACCTCAGTGCTTCTTCTTATTATTCAACAGCAGGTATTTACCCGACTCATACAAAGCTTCAGTCAACTTCCGCATCTCACGCATGGTAGCAACAGTAGCAGAATCCTTGCCCGGTGAAGTATTATTGACGATGGAATACAACTCCTCCTTACCAGTCTTAGGCTGGTGGCGATAAAAGTAATCACCTTTAACCACACCACTAAGATCATTGTCAGGATCGAAAGTGAAAGCAAAAGAATGCGTGGTTGAATCCAGCAGATCTTTACCCAATGTCGTATTGGTATAAGCAATGCGTGACAGCCCGGCAATGGTAGGCAATACATCCACCTGCGAACAGATCATATCAGTGCGGCGTGGCTGAATGAAAGAAGGACCATAAAACAGTAAAGGAACATGCATGGACGTTAGACGCTGTTCAGTCCACGCTTGCGGAAACATATCCCCTGCATTACCAGGAATACCATGATCACCAATGAATACAAAAATGGTATTGTTGAAATACTTTTCCTGGCGGGCAGCCTCTATGAATTTGCGATAGCTGAAATCAGTATAGCGAAAAGCATTTAGCTCCTCGATAGTTTCAAACCCATACTTGCGTAAAGTATCCACCGGAACGTTTACCTTCTTGAATTCGGCCTGATCTTCTTTCGGAATAGTATAAGGACGATGATTGTCGGCCGTTTGGATCACGGCAAAAAAAGGTTTGCTTTGCTGCGCCAGCACCTTGTTCGATTCCAGGAAAAGATTCTTATCACTGATGCCCCACACATCGACTGAAGGCGATTTGAAATCTTCTCCTTCATACAAATGAAGACCGGTAATATTATTGGTAAGTACCCCCCGGATATTGGCCCAGCTGGCACTGCCACCCAGGAAATAAAACTTATCGTAACCGGCAAAATCATTGATGATACTATGCTGATCTACGGCACCCGGGTTACGGCTGGCAGTCTTAGGCATTTCCACATCTGGAATACCAGTTATCGTGGCCCACACACCACGGGCAGTGCCATAAGTAGGCGTAAAACAGCGTTCGAAGAACAATCCGTTACGGCTGAGACTGTCGAAAAACGGCGTTGTATTCAACGGATTACCCCACATGGAACTTTTATAAGCACTGAACGATTCGCAGATCACGAGCACAATATTGGGCTGCGCGGACAGGCTGCCACCGGCAGGAACAACCTTCCTCTCAAAGTTCAATACCTGATTACTGTCGGGTATATTATAATACCGGGCGATCACGGGGTACAGTTCCTTCACCTTCTTCTCATCATACTTATTGCGAAACTTGAGCGTATTGAAAAACGATTCAAAAGGGTTCAGCGCCAGGTTCGCCTTATAATCATTACCGAGCGCAAAAGCATCACTCCAGCGCAGGGGATACTGATTGAACCGGCCGAAAATAAAGAAGCCGAGTATCAGAAAGCTGATAACGGCACTTAAGATCCTTGTCTTTTTCCCTACAGGCTGCGGGCGGTTATTGACCCGCCGCCAGGCGCGGCGGATAAACCACATGATCATCCAGGTAGCCACCGCGAGGCCCAGGATCAGCCGGATCACAGGGTACGACTGCCATGCCATAGTCATGGAAATGCTGGTATCTTCGAGGTAATTCAGCACACTCGCGTTCAGCCGCTGTACGAGGTAAGCATAGTGGGCAAAATCCACCACAAACAGGAACAGGAACAAGAAAACCAGGATATACAAGAAAACAGTCCAGAACCGCTTTCCGCCAGCACTTGCAAAAGGGTGCAGTGGGCGGAGGCTGCCGATCAGTAACATTACCAACAAAACCAATGAGATGGTACGCAGGTCGTAGCGCAGGCCCAGGAAGAAAGCCTTACCGAGATCGGCCATTGAATTCCCTTGCTTATTGAAAAAGAGATACAGGCCAAAACGCATCAACGTGAACAGCAGGAGCAAGATAAAACCTGTCCATAACATCCAGCGGATGAGTGCGGGCAATCGTACAATTCGCTTCATTACAATGAAATAAGCGCTAAAATTAAGGGAATCCTCGCTTTTCTTTATTTTTGTTACTATGATATTTGACCCTGCTACCAATTTGTTATCGTTTTGGCATCAGATACAACCCTTTGATACATGGCTACTTACGCACATGAACCAAGACTGGAGCAGCAATTTTCTGGACACCGTGCTACCCTTCATGCGCGAAACCCTGTTCTGGATACCCCTCTACCTCTTCCTGGTGCTTTTTGTGATAATGAACTTCAAAACAAAAGGATTATGGTGGCTGTTGGGCATCATATTGACGGCAGCACTTAGCGATATCATCAGCAGTCAGCTCATCAAGCAATATGTGATGCGCGTTCGACCCTGTCAGGATCCATCCGTATCCCAGCACATTCGCTTTTTTATCAACTATTGCCCCGGAAGCTCCAGCTTCACCTCTTCCCATTCCTTTAGCCATTTTGCCCAGGCCATGTTCTTTTACCTTACCCTGCGCAATGTGATAGGAAAATGGGCCGGTCTGTTCTTCGTTTGGGCATTTATTATTGCCTATACACAAGTATATGTGGGCGTACACTATCCATTTGATGTAATTTGCGGCGGTCTGCTTGGATGCGGTCTCGGATTTGCAACCGGTAAAATATTTAATAACAAGATCGGAATACTTAGATTAGCTTAGATTAATTATATATATAGCCCTCATGGCAGAGATTTTTATAATACTTGGATTAATACTACTGAACGGATTATTTTCAATGGCAGAGATAGCACTGGTTTCATCACGCAAAGCCAGGCTGGAAGCACAAGCCAATAAGGGCGATAAACGGGCGGAAGAAGCATTGAAGCTGGCCAACCACCCCGATCACTTCCTTTCCACCGTACAGATCGGCATCACCCTCATCGGCATCCTGACCGGTGTGTACTCTGGTGAGCAGTTGAAAACCGACCTGGTGGAATACTTCAACCGCTATGAATCCCTCCGGGAATACAGCAGCGGATTGGCAACCACGGTCCTCGTTATCCTCATCACTTACTTTTCATTAGTATTGGGAGAACTGGTGCCCAAACGCATAGGCCTTAGCAAGCCCGAAGCCATCGCCAAAGCTGTGGCAGCACCGATGCGCATCGTGAGCATCATTACCTACCCCTTTATATGGTTGTTGACCAAATCTACCCAGCTTATCGTTAGCCTCCTGCGCATCAAGACCAAAGACAATCAGGTTACGGAAGAAGAGATCAAGGCCATCATCAGTGAAGGAACCGAACAAGGTGCTATCGAAGAAGCGGAGCAGGAGATCATCGAGCGCATCTTCCACCTTGGCGATCGCAACATCACCTCCCTGATGACCCACCGCAGCGACATCATCTGGTTTGATGTGAACGACAACGAGCAATCGATCAGAGATAAAATATTGAGAGAGCCACATTCGGTATATCCTATCTGCGAAGACGACCTGGACAACATCAAGGGCATGCTATCCCTCAAGGATATGTACGTGACCAATGACCTTACCCTTTTCAAGCAGATCATGAAGCCGGCCCTCTTCGTTCCCGAAAATGTAACAGCTTACAACGTACTCGAGAAATTCAAAGCCACCCGCAACCATGCCTGCTTCATCGTAGATGAATACGGCAGCGTACAAGGTATGATCACGCTGAATGATATCCTCGAAGCGATAGTAGGAGGGATGCCAGAAATAGATCAGGCCGATTACGAGATCGTGGAGCGCCAGGACGGCTCGTTCCTCATCGACGCACAAATACCATTCTACGATTTCCTCACCCGGTTCGAAAAGACCGAATACATGCACGAAGGCGAACAGGAATTTGATACCCTCGCGGGATTCATACTCCACAAACTCGAACGCATACCGCACACCGGCGATACTCTCGAGTGGCAGGGATTCCAGTTCGAGATCATCGACATGGATGCCCAGCGCATCGACAAAGTGCTGGTCAATATCTCCGACGAGATCAAAGAAGAACTGGAAGAAGATTAGGACTATTAGTGACCTGGTGTTATATTTATGAGACACCAACCCTAAAGCACGTTTGCTCAATACTGCACTTACTATTTTTATTGCATTGGTCTGGCTGATCAATGGCTTATACTGTAAGCTACTGAACAGAGTACCACGGCATCAGCAGATCGTGGCCCGTATACTCGGCGCTATCTATGCCAGAGCCCTCACTAAAACCATTGGTCTCCTTGAGATCGCCATGAGCGCCTGGGTACTGAGCGGCCTTTACCCTGTCATTTGCGCCTGGCTGCAGATAGTACTGGTAGCAGTCATGAACACCATAGAATATTTCAAGGCGCGCGACCTGCTCTTATTTGGAAAGATCAACGCCATCATAGCCATTCTCTTTAATGGCCTGATCTACTTTAATACCTTTATACTGCCAGCTTATTTCGTACAAAACCCTGTCTGATGGAGTTCCTCAAAAATCACCCCTTCGCAGTAGAAGCCTTTTTCGAACGGTCACTGGTTCTTACCTATGCAGTACCGAAAGAGGCGATACAAAAGCTGCTACCCGAATGCCTGGAGCTGGACCTGTTGCACGATCGGTGGGGCTTTGTGGCGGCAGCATTCGTGCAAACAAAACACCTCAGGCCCAAAGGCTTTCCCACATTCATGGGCAATGATTTCTTCCTGATCGGCTTCAGGATCTTTGTACGCTATCGTACCTCTGCCAATAAAAACCTGCGGGGCCTTTATATTCTGCGGTCAGAAACAGATAAACGTAAAATGGTGGCAATTGGCAACACCTTTACCCATTACAACTATGTGCACACGGATATAGCCCAGCACATCGATGTTGGCCAAACTAACTATACAGTCGAAAAAGTCAGGCATTGAAATAACGGTCGATACTGCGCAGCAGGAAACGAGCCTGCCCACCGGATCACCCTTTGCAGATTGGAAAGAAGCACGACGCTTTGCCGGCCCCCTGCCATTTACATTTACTTACAACGCACCCCGGAAAGAAGTATTGATCATCGAAGGAGTGAGAGAAAACTGGACACCCCGGCCGGTACACGTTACAAAACACGCAATAGGATTTATCAAAAACATGCAATTGCCCGGAATAATATTGGCCAACGCATTTATGATAGAAAACATACCCTACTACTGGAAAAAAGGCAAAATAGATAAATGGATGCACTAAGCAGGAAGCCCATGCAGGGCGTTTATAATATTATCCGTTTCAACTGGCATTTCTTTGTAATGGCCATCGGCGGAATAATTACATTATTACTGCTGGCAAAATACGGGTCGCCCATATTACAGGCGTTGCTGATAGCGATTGCTATTGGCATGCTGCTTTCGATGATCATTTCACTGACAGTATCCTGGTACGTATATGACCGGTCAGCCCTGTACACCTTGAATTGGATGCCGGCTACATTGTCCCATCCACAGGCACACATAGTGAACATACATGCCGGGTTCGATGAAACAAGCGCATTACTCGCCAGGAAATACCCGGATGCCTCCCTGACCGTTTTCGACTTTTACGATCCACAACTGCACACCGAAGTATCCATACGCCGCGCACGCAAAGCATATCTGCCATATCCGGGAACACAAGCCATCAACACTTCACATATTCCGCTGGAGGCAAACACGGTGGATCACATCTACCTGATACTGGCAGCACATGAGATCAGAAGCGACGAAGAACGCACAAGACTGTTCACGCAATTAAAAAATGCGTTACGGTCCAATGGCGCCATTACAGTAGTAGAGCACCTGCGGGATGTCAATAATTTCCTGGCCTACAACATAGGCGCCTTTCATTTTCTGTCGCGCTACACCTGGCACAACACCTTTGCACAGGCAGGCTTGCAGGTAGATAACAATTTTTCCTTAACCCCATTCATAGCAGTCTACACCCTTACTAAATAATGGAGCTACAACTAAAGATAATAGGAATAATACTGATATTCCTGTCCTTCGTACATGCAGCCTTTCCCACGTATTTCCATTGGAAGCAGGAATTTAAAACACTAAGCCTCATCAATAAGCAGATGATGTATGTGCACACCTTCTTTATTGCATTCGGCGTATTACTGATGGGATTGATGTGCTTGTGTTGTACAAACGATCTGTTGTATACACCATTAGGTAGAAGCATGGCATTGGGATTAAGCATCTTTTGGGGAGCGCGCCTGATCTTTCAGTTCTTTATCTACTCGCCCAAGCTCTGGAAAAACAAACCATTTGAAACAGTCATCCACCTCATCTTCTCCATGTTCTGGGGATACATAAGCCTGGTCTTTCTGCTCATCTATTTGATGTAAAAGTCCTTTGACGATTGTCAAATGTATACTCCTCTGAAACCCAGTCCGGTGGCTGGCCGGCAACGTATTCGTCAATAACAATATTGTGTGTTTTCCAGACTTGGCAGTAAAAATACGGTTTTAACATTTCGCTCACTTCTACGCTTGACCTGTTGCTAAAATGGCACCATCTTTGACTCATCCGAACCGTTAGAAAACAATTAAAAGTCTGAACTTATGAAAAACACAATTAAGTACTTGATGGTACTCATAGTGCCTGTGATGGTAGCTACATCCTGTAAAAAAGATGTAAGTGAAAATGAACCCGCTACCCCTGCAAACGGTACTGGGACCGGCACAAAGCCACCCGTTGAAAATAAATACAATAACGTAGTAGAGACAAACCCGGCTGTGCAGAAAGGTATCACCGTCAATGTAAACAACAACATCGGAGGATACATGCAGGCCTTGCCATACCTCTACGATAGCACCACTAAGCGTTATCCCTTACTGATATTTATACATGGGGTAGGAGAGTTGGGTAACGGCGCCGATCAATTGCCGATAGTAGCAGGACCTGGCGTTCCGGGATTGATTAAGAATAAAAAGTTCCCTGCCAACTTCAAAGTAGGCGACAAGAACTTCTCATTCATTGTGGTATCCCCACAGATCAGAAAATGGGATTACGCTACCATGGCAAAAGATATCAATGACATGATCAACTATGCCATATCCAAATACCGCATCGATACCACCCGTATTTATGTAAGTGGATTGAGCATGGGAGGAGGATATACCTGGGAAGTGGGAGCAGCATATGCAAAACGATTGGCAGCTATCGTACCGATTTGTGGCGCTGCAACACTGAGCGATGCTAAAGCAAAGACGGTAGCTACTGCAAAATTAGCAGTATGGGCACTCCATAACGACGACGACAAAACAGTATCACCCGATAATTCAAAGACCAGTGTGAACAGGATCAATGCCAACAGCCCGGCCATCCCTGCTAAATTGACGATATGGCCTACCGGTGGACACGATGCATGGACAAAAGCCACCGATCCGAACTATAAAGAAAATGGAAAGAATATATATGAGTGGATGCTACAGTACAGCAAATAAAATAGTTTGTTACCCTATAACCATTCATCAATAAGAAGATTAATCAATCGACCTTGAAAAACATAATGGCGCGGCGCGAAGATATATTGTTAAGGCTCTGATAATGTATTAAAGCGCTGCGCCCTCTTTTTAGCTTGTCAAGCTGAGCCTGTCGAAGCTTGATTCGTGTAATTCGCCAAAATTCGTGTTATCTAAAACTCGAACTTAGCTTCCTTATCCGGATAGTTCAGCCTCATACTCTTCCGCGTACCACCTACCGACACATGCATCAGGTTAAGCTGCTTATCATAAGCCTCATATAAAATACTGTTACTGATATCCACCTTTTTGGGTGCTGCGGGCACGGCAGCCTGAAAATAACTCCAGATAGCATCATTCTCCCGCTCAAAACCTACAAACTCGAGCGCCACATCCTTACCATCCAGTTTTACCACCAGCCGTTTACGCACATACTCCGATACCTGCTTGTCGGTCTCAGCCTTGTCTTTTGGACTGAACAGATCTACTTTTTTATTATACAGTGAAGACAGGGTCTTCTCGAAATCATCCGTAAAGATCTTACAGCTTATTTCCAGGTTCTTATCAGTAGCATTGTAGTTGATTTCCGATACGCTCACATACAGTGGGTGCACCACAGCAGCAGCGGGGGTAGGAGAAGCCGGGCCGGAAAATAAGTTGCTACACAGCAACAACCACTTATAGAGGAGTAGCACCATTAACATCATAAATTTTTCTGTTACAAATCTCTTAATTATTTTGGTACCCGTTTGATAATATGCAGGATTTTACATTTTATTTTCAACTTGGCATAGAACACATCCTTACCCTGGATGCCATGGACCACATCCTCTTCGTTGCCGCCCTGTGCCTCCGGTACCTGTGGCAGGATTGGAAAAAGGTCGTGATCCTGGTTACGGCATTCACGATAGGACATTCTATCACACTGGCATTGAGTGCGTTGAGCTATGTAAACTTTTCTACAGACTGGATTGAGTTCCTGATACCACTCACGATTGCAGCCACCTGTATCAATAACATCGCGCAGCCGGTTGCCAGCCAGCAAAAGCGATTGCCATTGATCTACTTTTTCGCATTATTCTTTGGCCTTATACATGGATTGGCATTCGCAGGACAATTCCTGAGTCTGGAAGGAAAAGAAGGATTGATATCACACCTGCTGGCCTTCAACATAGGAATAGAAGCAGCACAGCTGCTGGTGGTAGTCATCATACTATTCCTGTCGTGGGTAGTAGTACAGTTATTAAAGATTTCAAGGATAAGTTGGCTCAGAGTAGCCTCCATGATTATCCTTATTTTTTCATTGATTTGGGCATATCAAAGATTTCCATACAACAAAAACACACATGATGAGAAAGTCACTGCTCGTGGGAGTAGCCTTCACCGGATTGTTTAGTACGGCCATCGGTCAGAACATACAAAACAACCCTGGTTCAAACCACGGAAACAAATTCGAACAATTGGGCATAATGTTACCTACGCCCAATGAGTACCGCACAGCCAGCGGTGCCCCCGGCCCCAAATATTGGCAGCAGCGGGCTGATTATGACATTAAGTGCGAATTGGATGAGGCGAACCTCAAGCTCACCGGCAGCGAGACGATCACCTATTTCAACAACTCGCCCAATACACTCACCTACCTCTGGTTGCAGATGGATGAAAACGAGCACAGCTCCGTTAACAATGCCAACTACCAGAACAGCCGCACCATGCCTTTGCAGATCAATACCTCGATGGTAGAACAGCTCGAAGAGCAGCGTACCGACAACGGCTACGGCTTCAACATCACCAAAATGACAGATGCCTTGGGCAAAAACCTGAAGTATACGGTCAACAAAACGATGATGCGGGTAGAGCTTCCTGTTCCCCTCAAACCAGGACAGAAGTTTGCCTTCAACATCAACTGGAACTATAAAATATCCGACCGTATGAGCATGGGCGGACGTGGAGGATACGAATACTTCCCCGAAGATGGCAACCACCTCTTCACCATGGCACAGTGGTACCCACGCCTTTGCGTATACAGCGATGCAGTAGGTTGGCAAAACCATCAGTTTACCGGTAGGGGAGAGTTCGCCCTCACCTTCGGAAACTTCAAAGTACAAATGACCGTTCCTGCCGATCACGTGGTTGGTAGCACCGGTGAGTGCACAAACTATGCACAGGTACTGACACCTGCACAACTTGGCCGCTGGACAAAAGCCCAGACTTCCAAAGAACCTGTAGAAGTGGTAACGCTGGAAGAAGCGAAGAAAGCAGAACCGCAAAAAAGCAAAACAAAGAAGACCTGGATCTTCAAAGCAGATAATGTACGTGACTTTGCCTGGACATCTTCCCGCAAATTCATATGGGATGCCATGCCAACCTACGTGGAAGGCAAAAAAATTATGTGCATGAGCTTCTATGGAAAAGAAGCTTACGGATTATACCGTAAGTTCTCCAGCAAAGCCGTAGCACATACCATCCGCAGCTATTCTAAATTCACCATCCCTTACCCATACCCTGTAGCCCAGAGCATCGAAGCTGCCAATGGTATGGAATACCCCATGATCTGCTTTAACTATGGCCGCACAGAAAAAGACGGCTCCTACACAGAAGCAACCAAATATGGCATGCTGGGTGTTATCATTCATGAAGTAGGACACAACTTCTTCCCCATGATCATCAACAGCGATGAACGTCAGTGGAGCTGGATGGATGAAGGCCTCAACTCATTTGTAGAATACCTCACAGAAGAACTGTACGACAATAAATTCCCTGTACGTGGAAAAGGACCAGCCTGGGCTATCGTAGATTACATGCGCCTGCCTAAAAATCAACTGGAACCTATCATGTCCAACTCAGAGAACATTGTAGGATTTGGTCCCAACGCCTATACCAAACCAGCTACTGGTTTGAATATGTTGCGCGAGACCATCATGGGCCGTGACCTGTTCGACTATGCATTCAAAGAATACGCACGCCGCTGGGCCTTCAAACATCCCGAGCCTGCTGACCTCTTCCGTACCATGGAAGATGCTTCCGGCGAAGACCTCGACTGGTTCTGGAGAGGATGGTTCTTTGGTACCGATGCCTGCGACATTGCACTGGATACGGTGAAATACTTCACCGCAGACATTACCAAAGATCCTGCTGCACCCAAAGAAGGCGCTACAACAACCCGCAGACTGGAAAAACCCCAGACTTCCCAGTTTGATACCGATGTTTCCAAAGCACGCAACAAAGACGATAAGAATATCCAGTTCCTCGTTGATCAGGATACCACCCTGCGCGACTTCTACTGGCGTTATGCCCGTGGACTGGAGCCTTATGACTCTACCAGCTACCAGGTGCCTGTAAACACCTTCACTGAAGCTGCAGATGCCGCCGCCAAACAAAAAGTAGCCGGCAAACACTTCTATGAACTTACCTTCAGCAACAAAGGCGGATTGGTAATGCCGATCATTATTGAATGGACATTTAAAGACGGTACAAAAGAAATAGACCGCATACCTGCGCAGGTATGGCGCCTGAACGAACAGAAGGTGATCAAAACCTTCATGAAAGATAAAGAAGTAGAATCTGTGAAGCTGGACCCCAACCGCGAAACTGCCGACATCAACGAAGGCAATAATAGCTGGGGCACTATAGCTGCACCTTCTAAGTTCACGGTGTTTAAACAAAAACAACAAGCCCGTGGACAGTCTTCCGGCATCAACCCGATGCAGAAGGCCGAAGAGAAGAAAAAAGCATTCTAATAGAAAGATGTCATAGATAAATGTCAGGGTAAGCCTGTCGAAACCATCTTCAAAGCAAACGGTGGGTCGCTTTTCAAAAGCGGCTCACCGTTTGTCTTGAAACACTATCCCATTGTCCCCCTTATCAACTTTTCAACCTGTTAACCTATCAACTGCCTTTTTAATTCGTGCAATTCGCTAAAATTCGTGTTATCCCTAAAAACAAAAAATCGCCAAAGCCCATTGACCTTGACGATTCAATATGATGGATTACTTCTTAACAGCCTTTGAACAGGCTCACCAGCCCTACAACAATGACAGGAATGACCCAGAAGAAGAGTAAACTTTTTTTATGCATGACGTTGGTTTAAATCTGGTTATGTAATGTAAAGATACGACACTTGCCACAGCCCGGCTTACCGTTTATCCTGCTTTGCCCCGGTCGGCTATGACTCCTTTTTCTCTTGTGTTTCCCCCTGATTATCAGATTTTTTCCTGCGGCCGCTTTCCTTCAAAGCCTGGTCTATGATCCATTCCAGCTGACCATTCACACTACGAAATTCATCCGCGGCCCACTTCTCAAGGGTCTTGAACGTCTCTTCATCGATACGTAGTACAAAATTTTTCTTACTACTGCTCACAAAGATTGGATTTAATATACCTGCTTATTTTGATTCAACTGTTACCGGCCTGATCTGTTCCAGCGTATACTGCAGTACGTTTAACTTCTGCGTGCCTATATACACCTTTTTGCCATTCTGTAGTACAAACTGGATTCCCTTGTTGCCGTTCGTATTATGCACTTTGCCATACTCCCTGGTGATGTGATAGCCATACTTGAAATACGGATATTTCCTTACTGTGATCGTGGCTATCTCCTGCCAGCGAAACATACGGTATTTCTTTACAAATGGCCACCAGCGATAAAATAACCCTTCTTCAGTGACCACCGTTTCCAATCGGATAATATAAAAAATGATCGCATTAATGGCAAACGTACCCAATACTATTCCAACAACAAGCAGCTTTTCCCAGAGACCTGTTTTCTTGTCCTGCGACATCACTGCAACAATAATTCCAATAGGCATCAACGCACTGCTGATAAGAATAGCCCATAGCCATAGCTGACGGAATTGCTGCACTTCCTTGAACAGTATCTTACCAGTTGGTTTCAATACCTTCATACAACAGGCGATTATTGGTACAAAGTACCGGTATTCAAAATAGGTTGAGCGCCTTTCTCTCCACACAGCACCACCATCAGGTTACTCACCATGGCAGCCTTCTTCTCTTCATCCAGCGTCACGATCTGTTTGCGCGACAACTGCTCCAGCGCCATCTCTACCATGCCTACAGCACCCTCTACGATCTTGGTGCGGGCTGCAACGATGGCTGTGGCCTGCTGACGTTGTAACATGGCGCCTGCTATCTCAGCAGCATAAGCAAGGTGACTGATGCGCGCCTCCTTTACCATGATACCGGCAGCTGCCAGCCGCTCATTCAATTCCTTTTCCAGCATTTCATTCACTTTGTCTCCGCCATCACGCAAGGTGATAGCTGCATGCTCATCCTCCATATGATCATAAGCATAAGTAGTAGCAAGGTGGCGGATTGCAGCCTCACTCTGCACCCGCACATAATGATCATAATTTTCCACCTCAAAAGCCGCTTTATAAGTTTCACTTACCTGCCACACGATCACCGCAGCGATCTCGATGGGGTTACCCATCTTGTCGTTCACTTTCAGCTTCGCGCTCTCCAGGTTTTCCGCACGTAAAGAGATCTTTTGCTTCTTATACAGCGGGTTCACAAACAACAGCCCATTCTCCTTTACCGTACCTACATATTTACCAAAGAACGTTAGTACCCGGCTATGGTTAGGGCTGATCACGATAATGCCCAGCGACAGATAGGTACTGGCCAGGAAGGCAATAACACCGTAGACGGCAAAACTACCATCACGCTCCTGTCCGCCTTTGCCAAACAGAAAAATAGCCAGGACGAAAAGCAACAGAGAAAATAACAAGGCAAGGAATCCTGAAATAGGTTTAGTGATCTTTTCCATATAGAGTGTTTTAAGTATGATATCAATATGATATCAAAGATATATTATTCTGACACCTGTGCAAGGAAATCCAGATAAACGGAAACATTGCCATTACGAATGGTAGAAGAAGGAATAAATCAAGATTCAATGCCAGGGCCTGAGAAAATTACCCAAAAAGCATTAAATTGAATTAGATATGCATTGCAATTACGAAAATATATCAATAACTACAGAGAACCTATAGAGGATATATAGAGGACCTACAGAGGATATACAGAGAACTAAACCAAGAGATGATCTATAAATAACCCATGGATCACCTATAGGTTATAGATACATGTCTTATAAGAGAAGTAATCAATTACCGGTACTGCCATCACGCACCCTAACCTTTTTCTTACCGGAATTCTTCTTTTCGAAGTCGAGCACTTCTTTGGGTTTTTCTACTGCCTTCTTTTGGGAGGATGCGGCAGTGGCAGAAGATTTTTCCTTTTCCAGCTCACCCAGTACATAAGTTTCCGTACGGGCTATAGCATTGGTTTCAGGATCGTAGTATTTCCAGATACCATGGCGCAGGGACGCGCCTTCATTCTTGACAATCACCGTTCTATAAGTATCGAACTTATCGGGATCTTCGATCATAAGCGTATCGAAAGGCTTGTCGGGATTGATCGCTTTCCACCGTTGTTCAAGCCGCAACTCACCATGCTTGTTGAAGTAGCGGCATACACTATCCTTCAGCCCCCATTTATAGAATTCGATACCCACCAGGTCGCCCATTAGGCTGAACAGGCGCCATTCACCATCCTTCCGGTTGTGTACATACCAGCCCTCTTCCTCATAGCCAGGCTCGCCTCGTACCGTTTCAAAACGGTTTACCCAGGGACCCTGTTTGCGCCCGATCACGTCGATACGATTCAACGTATCGCCATTATTATTGATCTTATAATCTTTCCACTGCGAAAAAGCATTCACAGAAAAGAACAATACAATAAAGGTGATCCAACGCATCTGGGTAAATTTAACAAGGTAAAAGCACAGCAAAAAACGGCAATAATAACGCCAAAGTTCCTCATTTCATTGCAAACAAAACCCTAAAGCTATCTTGCCCTAAACGTTGCTGCAAAGAACAAATACGTCTTGGCACCTTCCCTTATCAACTTTTCAAGGTATCAACCTGTCAACCAACCCATAATCCATTGAATTACTGGACAATGAGCCCGTTTTCATTATTCAATGATTGCCGTCACTTATTGAACAATTTCTATTGATGCTTGTTGATTGTTGCGATCTGATTATCAATCCGATTATTTACATAGCCAATTTGCAATCCCTATAGTTGGGTATTTTCAAATGAGAATATTTCAGAAATTTGCGCCCCATGAGCCACACCACACGTATATATTTCGACAATGCGGCGACCACATCTCTCGATCCGCAGGTACTGGAAGTCATGATGCCCTACCTTACCGAAAAGTTTGGTAATCCATCATCCATCTATTCCTATGGTCGCGAAACAAGGTTGGCCATCGAAACAGCCCGTAAGAGTGTTGCCAAAATTTTGAATGCACACCCTGCAGAGATATTCTTTACATCAGGAGGCACCGAAAGCTCCAATACGGCCATCAATGCTGCCGTATATGACCTCGGCTGCAGACACATCATCACATCACCCATCGAGCACCATGCCACCCTGCACACGGTAGAAAACCTCTACCACCGTGGACAAGCGGCCCTCAGCTATGTAAAACTGCTGCCCGATGGCCACATAGACCTCGAAGACCTCGAACAATTACTGGCAGGTTGCGAAGACAAATGCCTGGTTACCCTCATGCACGCCAACAATGAGATCGGAACCATACTCGACATACATGCCGTAGGAGAGATCTGTAAAAAATATGGCGCCGTCTTCCATTCCGATACGGTACAAACAGTAGGGCACTTTCCCTTCGACCTCCGCAATACCCCCGTACATTTCATTACCGGGGCAGGACATAAATTCCACGGCCCCAAAGGCGTGGGCATACTCTACATTAACGAGAATGTAAAGATCAAGCCCCATATCCACGGCGGATCACAGGAGCGTAACATGCGCGCAGGCACCGAAAACCTGTACGGCATTGTAGGCTTTGCCAAAGCGTTGGAACTGGCTA
Organism: Niastella sp.; assembly: GCA_017744515.1. Taxonomy (GTDB): domain Bacteria; phylum Bacteroidota; class Bacteroidia; order Chitinophagales; family Chitinophagaceae; genus Paraflavitalea. The sequence continues at coordinate 27,767 of JAGIBF010000030.1, read as the reverse complement.
CTGCACAATATGAGCAGGACAGCACCTACATCAAGGGCCTGAAGCTATACATGAAAGAACAGCTCCAGCAGCAGATCAAAGGAGTTCACTTTAACGGCGATCCCCTCGGAAAGAGCCTGTACACGGTACTCAGCGTGTCCTTTCCCAAGACGGAGAAGTCGGAAATGATCCTGTTCAACCTCGATATCAACAACATTTGCGCAAGCGGAGGCAGCGCCTGCACCAGCGGAGCCGACCAGGGTTCACATGTGATACGCGCCATCAATAACAATCCCAATCTGATCACCGTTCGATTCTCCTTCAGCAAGCACAATACGAAAGAAGAGATCGATCAGGCGATCGGCAAGTTGAAAGAAATCATTTAGAATATAGACAGCTTTCAGTATTGCAGAAATACTGCTCAACAAAGGGTATCATTTAATTATGGTACCCTTTACTTTTATTGGTACACCTGCACACCTTATCAACTTTTCAACTCGTCAACTTGTCAACTACCCTACAAACCCTTACCTTTCAATCCAAATCATGCTATATGAAACCTGCATTCCTCTCCATATTGGTCTGTACCATTCTTCTGGGCTCCTGTAAACTAATGCCCAAAGAGGAAGAAAAGCAGCAAGAAGAAGCAAAACAGGATACCACCTTCATAGCAGGCCCCGACTGGTACAAACAGTCGAATATATATGAAGTCAATGTGCGCCAATATACATCCGAAGGCACCTTCAAAGCCTTTTCCGCTTCGCTGCCCCGTCTTAAACAAATGGGCGTAGATATTCTTTGGTTCATGCCTGTTACCCCCATCAGCAAAACCGACCGTAAAGGAACATTGGGAAGCTATTATGCTGTAGCCGACTATAAAGCAATCAACCCCGAGTTTGGTACGATGGACGACTTTAAGCAGCTTGTAAACAAGGCACACGAAGATGGTTTCAAAGTCATCATAGATTGGGTGGCCAATCACACCGGCGCCGATCATCCCTGGCTTACCCGGCACCCCGGTTTTTATAACCGCGACAGTACCGGAAAAGCTAAATACGTATTTGATTGGACAGACACCCGCGACCTCAACTTCGATAACAAAGAAATGCGCGACAGCATGATCGCTGCCATGAAATACTGGATCATAGAAACCGGTATCGATGGCTTCCGCTGCGATGTGGCAGGCGAAGTACCAACGGATTTCTGGAAGGACTGCATCAGGCAGCTGCGCCAGGAGAAAAAAGTATTCATGCTGGCAGAAGCAGACAAAGGAGAACTGCATGCTGCCGGGTTTGATGCCAGCTATCCCTGGGATATGTTCCAGACGATGAAGAAAGTAGCAACAGGAGAACGCAATGCATTAGCACTCGATACAGTACTCATGCGGCAGGACAGCACGTTCCCCGCTGGCGCTGTAAGATTGTATTTCACCAGCAACCACGATGAGAACAGCTGGAACAAAAGCGACTTCGCCACCTTCCCCGGTTTAAAACATGGCGCCTTTGCAGTATTGACACAAACCATGCGCGCCAGCCTGCCACTGATCTATAGCGGACAGGAAGAGCCGGTATTAAGAGCCATCCCTTTCTTTGAGAAAGATAGCATGGGCTTTAAGAAATACGCCCGCGCGCCATTCTATAAAATGCTGCTCGAACTACGTAAGCGCAACGAAGCATTGGCCACAGATGCCAGCTTCCGGAAAATATCAGTAGGAGACGACAAAGCCCTGTATGCATACGTGCGTGAAAAAGGAAAAAGCAAAGTACTCGTCATACTAAACCTTAGTACCAAAGAACAAACAATTACGATTAAAGACAACTCACTGGTAGGAGAGCCCATGAACCTGTTCCTGGGCGCCAAAGAACCCTTTAAGCTCAACCATTCCTTCAACATAGAACCCTGGGGATACATCATTTGTGAGTACTAAACCAGCCCAATATATCATCGGCGTAGACATTGGTACCACCAACACCAAGGCAATCGCTTTTACAGTAGAAGGCAATGTGATAGCACAGGCCAATGAAACCTATACACCACTTGAAGCAACAATTGCAGAACAACATGAGCTGGATCCCGAAACATTGTTCCGGGCAGTTTTGCGAACAGTAGGGCAGGTGAGCGCACAAATGAGTACCGCTACCTTGCTGGGAGTTGCATGCAGCAGCGCCATGCACAGCCTTATTGCTGTAGATAACAACGGCAAACCGTTGACCAACGTTATTACCTGGGCCGACCTCCGCAGTAGCGCGCAGGCCGATGAGTTAAAACATTCAGAAGCAGGCAAACGTATCTACCAGCGCACGGGTACACCCATACATCCGATGTCGCCATTGTGTAAGCTCCTTTGGATAAAAGAAGAGCGGCAGGACATATATGCCACAGCCCACAAATTCATAGGCATCAAAGAATGGGTCTTATATCGCTTCTTTGGCCAATACCTGATAGACTACTCCATTGCTTCGGCGACAGGATTATTTGATATCTACAACTTTAATTGGAATGCAGAGGCGCTGAAGCTAACCGGTCTTACCCCCGATCGGTTGTCAACCCCTGTTAGGACTACACACATGGTTAAGGGGCTTGCAAAAGAATATGCTGACCTGCTGAATATCGATCAAACTACCCCCTTCATCATTGGAGCCAGCGATGGTTGCCTGGCCAATGTAGGTAGTGGTGCCTTGCAGCCCGGCGATGTTTCATTGACCATAGGCACCAGCGGGGCCGTACGTATGATGGCTGCCCGGCCACAACACGATGTGAAAGAACGGATATTCAACTATATCCTCACCGAACAATGGTATGTATCCGGCGGACCAATCAACAACGGAGGTACACTCCTGAGATGGTATGCCGAACATTTCCTGGGCCGCAGCTTTGAAAAGACGGCAGATTTCGATTGGTTTATACAACAGGCAGCACAGGTGCCAGCCGGTGCAGATGGACTGATTTTCCTGCCTTACGTGCAAGGTGAACGGGCGCCTGTTTGGGATGCCAATGCCAAAGGCGTATACTTTGGTATACATGCAAAACATACACAGGCACATTTCATGCGCGCCATTATAGAAGGCATTAACAATGCCCTCTACCAGGTCACCCAATCCATTGAAGAAACAATCGGACCGGTTAAGAACATCTACGCCAGCGGAGGATTCACCCAATCGCCATTATGGTTGCAATGGATGGCCGATCTGTTTGGGAAAAATATTACCATATCCTCTACCGCTGATGCATCCGCTGTCGGCGCAGCCATATTGGGCCTGCAGGCACTGGAAGTAAGAGATACACTCACGCATCCCGGCAAAGCAGCACAACCTGAAGTTCAGTTTACACCCGACGAACAACAGCACAAAGCCTATCTGCGTAACTTTTCCGTATACAGTACCCTATACGACAGACTGAAAGATATATTCCAGCTTTAATGGCGTAAGTCTTTCGATTGCCTTCCGTCCCCACATTTGGTAGTTACCACCTGTAATAAAATGTTTGAAATTGCAGGTAGTATCAGTACTTTAAATTACGATCCTAAAAAGCGTCAACATGAGTCAGCAGTCCGCCTTAACGAAAAGCCGCGTACAATCCATAGATATACTACGCGGCATAGTAATGATCATTATGGCACTGGACCATGTACGCGACTTCTTCCATATCGGTGCCTTTCAAAGCGATCCGATTGATCCGGCTACATCATACCCAACACTCTATTTTACCAGATGGATCACCCATTTGTGTGCACCTACTTTCGTGTTCCTCGCAGGCACATCATCCTACCTCGTAGGCTTGCGCAAGACAAAAGCAGCACTAAGCAGCTTTCTCATCAAACGGGGACTTTGGCTTATACTGGTGGAAGTAATAGTGGTGACCCTGGCGTTGACATTTAATCCACTCTACAACATGCTGGTCTTGCAGGTCATCTGGGCCATTGGCATCAGCATGGTCATATTGGGGTTAGCAGTGAGGCTGCCATATGCTGCCATTTTTACGATTGGATTGATAATAGTCCTGGGACATAATCTGCTGGATTACCCCGAAGCTACGGTACCCAACCGACAGTTGGGATTCTGGTGGGATTTATTACATGGGTCACGCTTTGCTGCCTATCCCTATGCTGCCAACCATATCGTCCTGATTGTATATCCCTTTCTGCCCTGGACGGGGTTAATGCTCATGGGATATTGTGCAGGAAAACTGTTTACGGAACAGTTCACTTCAATACAGCGAAGGAAAACACTATTCTATATGGGCACGGGGTTGATCCTGCTGTTCCTCTTACTTCGGTTTATCAACGCTTATGGCGATCCGGCTCCCTGGACCACACAAGCCAGTACAACCCGCACGATCATGTCATTCTTCAACGTCAATAAATATCCACCCTCACTCATGTACACGTGCATTACGATTGGCATATCGTTGATAGGATTGGCATTGCTGGAAAATGTGCAGAACCCTGCTGGAGAGTTTGCGAAAATATTCGGACGGGTACCGTTCTTTTACTATGTGTTGCATTTCTTCCTCATACACGCCATCACGGTAATTCTTTTCTATTTGTCGGGTTATGGAGCAAAAGACATCGTTTCACCCCAGGTACCATTCCTCTTCAGGCCCGTGCAGTTTGGCTATCCCTTGTGGGCCGTATACCTTATATGGATAGGAGTCTTTCTCTTATTATATCCCTTATGTAAGTGGTACAACAGGTATAAAAGTACACACCACCATTGGTGGCTCAGTTACCTGTGATAGATGTCAGAGTTTACCCCGCTTGCGGGGCTGAACCTGTCGAAGCCGGGCCGGGCTTTCATCCGAGGCTGATCTTCCGCTTATACACCATCTCACTGCCCGAAAACAATTGCAGCAGATAAGTGCCGGGAGAAAGGCTATCGGCATCCAAAGGAAAACTTACCATTTGACCGGCCTGTAATATGCCTGTCTTCTGCTCATACAGTTTGCTGCCCGTAAGGCTCAACACAGCGATGCTGGTGTTGTCCAGCTTTTTGTTGGTTTGTACAAACAACCAATTGATCTTATCAATAATGGTTGGGTAGATCCTGATAGGCAAAGTAGTACGATTTAGGGTTACAAAAAAGCAGGGTACATGGCAATAAGCCATTGCGCTGACTATGCATCAGCAGCATACTTTCATAATAAAGGTTGGGTTAATGACGGCAGGTACGAAGGAAAAACTTAGAACAAGGTGTGTGTTAAGACAATTCAAACGGGACCGTTGTACGCTTTATTGCTCGTATAAGTATACTCATACACTTTTTGATATATGACAACACCCTTTTAAGCGTAAACCGGTAGAAGTGTAGAAAAAATACGACCCCGGGGTCTGTAATACATTTATTTAATTTTCCCCTTGATCTCTTGCAGTTTCAACAACGCTTCAACAGGGGTAAGGCGATTGATATCGATGCCTTCCAGCAACTTGCGGATGTCATCGAAAGTTTCACTGTGAGCATCGAAAATAGACAGCTGGAATTTTTGAGAAGAAATGTTCTTCACAGCCTGACCAACGTTTGAACTTTGAGGAGTGGCAGAACCTTCATCCACATGTTTTTCTTCCAGCTGGTGCAATATTTCATTGGCACGCTGAATGAGCGCAGGGGGCATACCGGCCATCTTGGCCACGTGGATACCAAAACTATGCGTGCTGCCACCGGGCGCCAGCTTACGCAGGAAGATGATCTTATTACCCACCTCTTTATTGGTAACATGGAAATTCCGGACGCGCGACAACTTGTTCTCCAGTTCGTTCAGCTCATGATAGTGCGTAGCAAACAACGTCTTGGGAGCATGGCCGGCATTGTGCAGGTATTCGGCAATACTCCACGCAATAGAAATACCATCATAAGTAGAAGTGCCCCGGCCGATCTCATCCAGTAAGATCAGGCTGCGGGCGGTGAAATTATTGATGATGCTGGCAGTTTCATTCATCTCCACCATGAAAGTCGATTCACCGCCACTCAGGTTGTCCGAAGCACCCACCCGGGTAAAGATCTTGTCGGTTAAAGGCACATGAGCAACATCGGCTGGCACAAAACTCCCCATGTGCGCCATCAGCGTAATAAGCGCGGTCTGCCGCAGGATGGCACTCTTACCACTCATGTTGGGGCCGGTCAGGATGATGATCTGCTGAGAAGATTGATCCAGGAAGATATCATTGGCGATATACGATTCGCCCGGCGGCAAGTTACGCTCGATCACAGGGTGACGGCTTTCCTTCAGGTCCATGTCATGCCCGTCATGCAATACCGGCTTCTTATAATTATACCGCAAAGCATTGTCGGCAAAACATACCAGGCAATCCAAAATAGCAAGGATATGCCCGTTGGCCTGCATAGGAGCAATAAATTCCTGCAATTGCAACAACAGTTTGTCGTACAACTCCATCTCGATGGCCATGATCTTATCCTCAGCCCCGGTGATCTTTTCCTCATATTCCTTCAACTCTGGCGTAATATACCTTTCAGCATTAGCCAGCGTTTGCTTGCGTATCCAGGCAGCAGGGACCTTATTTTTATGAGAGTTGGTTACTTCGAGATAATAACCAAATACGTTGTTGAAACCAATCTTCAACGAAGAAATACCGGTGGTTTCAGCCTCCTTTTGTTGAAGCGACACCAGGTATTCCTTGCCACCGGTGGCGATGGCCCGCAATTCATCCAGCTCGGCATGAACACCTTCGCGTATAACGCCACCTTTAGCAGCCACAGCAGGCGGATTGTCCATGATCATTTGCAGGATGGTGGTTATGATCTGCTCACAGGGGTTCAGCGTCCCTGTCAGTTGAGCGAGGTATTTATCAGTAACACCCGCGCACAAAGCTTTGATCTCCTGCACCTGCTGCAGGCCACGCGCTATTTGCAACACTTCCCGTGGGCCTATCTTCTTAACAGGGATCTTACTTACCAGCCTTTCCACATCACCACACTGCTTGATGTGGTGACTGATCTTGCTGCGCAATTCCACCTCTTTGATGAAAAATTCAACAAGGTCGAGCCGCTCGTTGATACGTACCCCGTCTTTCAGCGGCAGCAGTATCCAGCGCTTCAGCAACCGCGCGCCCATGGGAGAGACCGTATTGTCCAATACCTTGTGTAGCGTATTGCCAGCCTCACCGTTGCCGGTACCGGTCAGTTCCAGGTTACGAATGGTAAAACGGTCCATCCACAGATAATCCTCGCGGTCGATCCGCTGGATGGAAGTAATATGTTGCAGGTTGGGGTGTTCGGTATCCTTCAGATAATGCAATACAGCGCCGGCAGCAATAACGGCTTCCGGCATTTCCTCTACCCCAAAACCCTTTAAAGAATGCGTCACGAAATGTTTGAGCAGGCTTTCCGTAGCATACGCCTCATCGAAGATCCAGCTCTCCATCGTGTACGTATAGAATCGGCTGCCAAATTGCTCTTTAAAATGCTTTTGATAACTACGCTGAAAAATAACCTCAGCAGGTTTCAGCGTTTGCAGCAACTTATCGATATACTCCTGGTTGCCCTCGGCCACAAAAAACTCACCGGTGGAAATATCGAGAAAAGCAATACCCGCTTTGTTGTCGGTAAAATGGATACCTGCAAGGAAGTTATTACTATTATGCTCCAGCAACTTGTCGTTGGTAGCTACACCGGGCGTCACCATTTCGGTTACACCCCGTTTCACGATGCCTTTAGCTTGCTTGGGATCTTCGAGCTGATCGCAGATGGCTACCCGGTAGCCTGCTTTCACCAGTTTGTGCAGGTAAGTATCCATGGCATGATGTGGGAAACCCGCCAGTTCAGAAGCGCCGGAAGCAGCACCATTATTCCGTTTGGTGAGCGTTATGCCCAACACCTGTGCAGCAATAATAGCATCGCCGCCGAAGGTTTCATAGAAATCACCTACACGGAACAACAAAATAGCATCAGGATATCTTTGCTTGATGGCCTTATGCTGCTGCATTAAGGGAGTATCTTCACCTGCTTTTGCCATGGGGGGCAAATATAAATCCTTTGCCCCCCTTTATAAAAATCGGCCATCCTAATGTGGAGAAAACGTGGATTACTTATTGAAATACTGGTAGTTGGAGCCATTTTGCTACTCACAACTTACCACTGACAACTCCCTATTTCAGGGCAAACACTACACTCACATCAAAATGTAACTTGATCTTATTGAAGTCCATACTGCTATTCTCTGCGGCACCACCTACAGCATCCATGGCAACATTGGCCTGAGCAAAACGGTACTGGTAAGGTTGAACGATCATATCAGTGGGCTCAGTGATGGTAACAGCCATAAATACCTTCTCATCGACAGCAGCAGCCAGGTAAGTAGCCTTTTCCTTGGCAGCCTTGATGGCCTCGATCTTCAATTGCTTGCGAAACTCCTGCAACTTACTGTGAGAAGTACGGGCAATCCGGAAATTACGTGTAGCCTCATCATCCAGCTTCGCTACCAGCTCATCCATCTTCTTACTGTTGGAAAACTTTATCTGGTAAGAAATAGAAGCCATCAGTTCCTCTTTCTTCTTTTTCTTTTTAATCCAGGGATTACCCATATCACCATCATAAGAAGCAATAGTAATTACGGAGTCGGGCAGGCCAATACTGCGGCAATTATTCAGGAAATCACTTTTGATCTTTTCAAGATTGATCTTGCCACTACCTTTCTTTTCATACTCCTGCAGATCGACCACCACATAGATTTCATCAGGCGTCACTTCCATTTCAGCACTACCGGTCACAGAGATGGTTTTAGGAAACGGATTAACGACTGTTGATTGCGCAAACCCGGTGAGCGATGTCAATGCAATTAAACAGACTGGGATAAACTTTTTCATACACATCATTTTTTATAAAGATGTAGGAGTAAAACCAATTACATAACGTTGCAGCCCCATTCAATTAAAGTACAGAGTATATTAACATTTCCTTAATTTCGACACAAGTTTCCTAAACACTAAAATCCATGAGCTCATTCCGGGAAAGGCTGAAACATACACACATCGTTCGCAAATTCATCTACGCACTCGTAGGCATCGTTTCCTATCCCGGATTGGTATTCATAAATAAGCTGAAGATCACCGGTACAGAACACATTAAAAACCTTCCCCGTAAAAACGTATTATTTGTAAGCAATCACCAAACCTACTTTGCAGATGTCATTACCTTCCTGCACATCTTCTGCGCGGTAAAATGGAGAAAGCAGAACAGATTGGGAGTGCCCTACTACTTGTTGAATCCTTTTACCAACGTATACTATGTGGCAGCAGAAGAGACGATGAAAGCCACCTGGATCAGCAGGCTGTTCACAATGGCCGGAGCACTCACGGTAAAAAGGACCTGGCGGCCCGAAGGAACAGAAACACGTAAAGGACTCGATCCCAGCGACACCCGGAAAATATCCCGTGCATTGGAAAACAACTGGATCATCACCTTTCCCCAGGGAACCACCAAACCATTTGCACCTGGCCGCAAAGGGACTGCATTAATCATTAAGATGACCAGGCCAATCGTAGTGCCGGTTGTTATCAACGGCTTCTGGCGGGCATTCGATAAAAAAGGATTACGTTTTAAGAAAAAAGGGACCCTGCTCACCGTACGGTTCAAGGAGCCAATTCAAGTAGATTACGACGCCCCTTCCGAAGTAATCCTCGATCAACTCATGGACGCCATCGAACAAAGCAAAGACTGGATGCTCAAAGGCGCCCACCACCGTGCAAAACAACAAATTTCTAAATTGGATTAACGAAGCAAAAGCCCTGACAGCTAATACCTAAAAGCTAACAGCTTGAACTGTTACATTTGAAACAGCGCCTTCAACTCTGTTGCATCAGCAGGCTTCATTTTGCCGCCCAGAATTAACCTGAGCTGCCTTCTGCGCAGGGCACTTTCAAAAAGATTCTTCTCCTCTTCAGTTTCGGGGACCAGTTGAGGGACAATACGGGAGCGCCCGTTGGGGTCAAGCGCTACGAAAGTATAATACGCCTCATTACTCTTATAGCGATATTGTTGGATGGCATCTTCACCCCACACCTTCATGTGTACCTCCATAGAAGAGTTGAAAGCACGGGATACTTTAGCTTCAATATGTACTACGTTGCCCAGTTTGATGGGATTCTCGAAAGAGATATTATCAACAGAAGCAGTAACTACGGGAGCAGCGCAATGCTTCATAGCAGCCAGGGCGGCGGCAATGTCCATCCAGTACATCAGACGGCCACCCATCAGGTTACCAAAAGTGTTGGTATCGTTCGGCAATACCAGTTCAGTCATCACTACATACGATTCCTTGGCAGTCTTTGCTTTTTGGGTCATAGTACAAATTTGCGCAAAGATAATCGCCAAAGCGCTAAAAGTCCGAAAGTCAATAATTCGGAAAGTCAGAAAGAATAAAAACGTTTTACTTCCGGTCTTTCCGTCTTCCGGACTTCCCGACTAAATAGTGGCATTTACACAGCCAGCGAGGAAATCATTACCTGCATCAGCGCCAATTCCCGGAGCTTCAGGTACTTCGAGGAAGAAGCCCTTATATTGAATCCCACCAGTTACAGGATCAGCCTTATGGCCAAGCATGCAGGTATCCATGTCATAAAATTGTACATTGTCGTGCGCCAGCGCAAAGTGACCAAAAGCAGTCAGGGCCACCCGGCTTTCCAGCATACCACCCATCATACAGGGAATGCTGTGAGCTGCACAAACCTCGTTGATCCTGATGGCTTCAGCTATACCACCCGACTTGGCAAACTTGATGTTCACATAATCACAGGCATCGGCCTTTATCAAACGCTCCGCATCATGATGATCAAAAACACTCTCATCAGCCATGATCTTTATAGGAGATTGCTTTCTCAAAGCAGGCAAATGATGATCGTTCCAGTGACGCATAGGCTGCTCACAGAATTGGATATTATATTGCCCCATAGAAGTTAAAGCATACAAAGCATCTTCATAACTCCAGCCCTGGTTGGCATCGATGCGCAATACAATACCATTACCCACAGCCTCACGTACCTGTCGGATACGCTCTACGTCTTCCTTTGCATCCTTGCCCAGCTTTACCTTGATCATCCGCACACCCCGCTGAATGAAATCAGCAGCCGCTGCAGCCATCTTTGCAGGAGTATCGATACCAATGGTAAGGTCGGTTTCCAGTTCCTTCTGTTTGCCACCCAGGTACTTGAATAAAGGCACACCAGCCCGTTTGGCAGCCAGGTCATAAAGCGCCATGTCGAAAGCACTCTTAACAGTACTGTTGAACGCTGTAAAAGCATCCAGTTCCTGAAGCCGGTCTTCGATTGCATCAGCAGCCTTACCCTTCCAAAGCCCGGCAAAATCCTTAGCCATTTCGAAACAGGTATTTTGCGTTTCCCCGGCAATCATGGGAAATGCAGAACACTCACCCACGCCATATAAACCGGCATCCGTATGCACACGAATAAAAGTATTTTGGGCAAAATGCATGGTACCCGTAGCAATAGTAAAAGGGTGCATGGGAATACTGAACTTCCAGATCTCGGTATGCGTAACTTTCATAGCGCCCAAAATAAAGACATTTAAAGATTTCCGATCACTATATTTCTCATTCTTTACAGGCAATCCATGGAATAAATACAAAGCCTGCCGGTTCTTACACACAACAATCGATAGCGTACCCCATTAGCTGGAAAAACTGCTGAAATACGCACGAAACTTTGCGCTGGATAATTTGAAATCTTCAAATCTTCCTTACTTTTGCGCCTAACATTTGTTAGCAAGTATGGATAATCCTCACCCCGCTATTTCATTCGACAATACAGAATACGCCTTTGCATACAAAACAGACCAGGAGCTAAAGAAAGCCAACTTTCTCTTTTCCAGTATGGGATACGAGTCGTTGGTAAAGCTGGGTACCCGCATAACCCCCTGGGCTATCAAGGTAGGATTACCTATCAAAGGCATTATCCGCAATACGATCTTCAAACAATTTGTAGGAGGGGAGACCCTTGAAGAAACTGCCCGGGTAGCTAATAAACTGGAGCAGTTTGGTGTGCAGGTAATACTGGATTACGGAGTAGAAGGCAAAGAAGGGGAGGAGAACTTTGATCATGCCTGCGAAGAATTTATAAAGGTCATCAACTATGCAGCTACCCAGCACAGCATGCCCTTTATGAGTATCAAAGTAACCGGCTTTGCCCGCTTTGCGCTGCTGGAAAAGCTGGACGCTGCAGCCACTGATAAAAGCGGATACGAGGGGCGGGTCCATACCGAAGTACTCAATGAAGAAGAAAAAGCCGAATGGCAAAGAGTAGTGGCCCGTATGCACAAGATCATCAGCGCTGCTGCTGCCAAAAACATAGGCGTATTGGTAGATGCAGAAGAGACGTGGATACAGGACCCGGTAGATGCGCTGACCATGCAAATGATGGAGCTGTACAACCTTGACAAAGTAATTGTATACAATACCGTTCAGCTGTATCGTCACGACAGGCTTGCATTTCTGAAAGACAGCTTTGAACAGGCAGTTAACAAGAGATTCATCCTCGGAGCCAAACTGGTGCGGGGCGCCTACATGGAGAAAGAGAGAAAGCGAGCCGAAGAAATGGGATACCCATCACCCATACAACCCAGCAAAGAAGCCAGCGATCGTGATTACAATGCAGGAGTCGAATTTTGTATCGAACACCTCGATAAAATATCATTGATAGTAGCTTCCCACAATGAGTACAGCAGCCTGCGTGCAGCGGAGTTACTCGATCAAAAGGGATTACCCCATAATCATCCACACATACACTTTTCCCAGTTGTATGGCATGAGCGACAACATCACCTTCAACCTGGCAAAAGCAGGCTTGCCGGTAAGTAAGTACCTGCCATTCGGGCCTATCCACGATGTAGTGCCTTACCTCATGCGTCGTGCACAGGAGAATTCCTCTGTATCCGGGCAAACCGGTAGAGAGCTGGGATTGATCAGGAAAGAAATGAAAAGAAGAAAACTACGGTAGTATAAGATCAGAAGGCGCGGGGAGTAGTGGTCGTATCGACCGCTTTGGTACCCGTTCCTTCCAATGATTCTTTATAACGTCTGAGAGCAGTAATAATGCTTTCAACAACTTCAGACTGACCCTCTTCACTGTTGAGGTATTTTTCTTCCTCTTCGTTGGTAATAAAGCCGGTTTCTACGAGGATGCTTGGCATGCCAGTAGCTTGCAACACCCAGATTTGTTCCCAGTTCCGTTGCTTTACACCACCACTTGCACGGCCCCCTTTGGCAAACTCCTCTTCAACCAGGTTGGCCAGCATAAGGCTTTTACCAAAATACTTTTTTTCATACAGTTGAGCCCTGATCCTTGCTTCCGGTGAGTTCATATCGAGTGGCGTTGGCGTGTGTGTGCTGTCCCCGGAAAACTCACCCCCTTCCTCCGGATTGATAAAAGTACTCTTTACACCACTGCGGTCAGCCGCCCATATATAAGTTTCAGTACCATGCCTTTCATTCTTGACCCAGTAGTTTTCAGTAATGGGCACCTTCACGGTTTTCTTTCTCTTCTTGGCCCCTTTACCTACAGTGATGGTTTTCGTTGTATGGCCAATAGTGCGTTTGGCATACCAGCCGCCCGCTTTTTGGGGAGTAGCATTGCAGTGAATACTCAGGAATAAGTCACCCTTTACCTCGTTGGCCAGCTCAGCACGCATGCGGTTGGCAGTCCGGGCATCCACATTCACACCAAAAACAGTATCGGAAGTACGGGTATATACAACACGGGTATCAGGAAAAGCTTCCTGGATACGCTGCCCCAGCTTAAGGGAAATAGCCAGCGCTATATCAGCTTCATAGGAAATCAAGCCCTTAGCCCCACGGGCAGGGCCACCGTGGCCTGCATCCACAACAATGGTAGACAACACCCCCTTCTGGCGACCATCACGGGGAGGAGTTTTCGGCTCTTTACCGGTAAAGGACACAATCGCTGCCAGCGTAGCAACAAACAGTAATAGAGTTACGGGTTTTCTCATCATCACCTGTATCAGTTTAACGAATTTTATAATCCTGACACCATCTCACCACAGGCATCCTGTAGCTTGGGCTATACGATCTAACGATAAAATACAATTTACAATATGTAATGTTTCAATTTTTTTGAGCCGCTCGGTAAAACCCATTATTCACGATCCTTTCACATTTCACTTCTCGCCTCAGAAAATCGTTCTATAGCCCCCGAGGCTGAACTCCTGACTCAGTACTCCCGACTTACTTCAGCTTGGCTGCAAAAAGCTTCAATGTTCGCTCCCAGGCCAGTTTGGCGGCAGCCTCGTTGTACCGGGTAGGGGCCGTATCATTGTTGAAAGCGTGGTTGGCACCCTCATAAATATACACCTCATAAGCGGTTCCGGCTTTCTTTAGAGCCTCCTCATAAGCAGGTATGCCTGCATTCACCCGCTCATCCAGGCCCCCGTAATGAAGCTGAACCGCAGCCTTGATCTTGGGCACATCGGCAGCATCAGGCTGGCGGCCATAAAAAGCTACAGCAGCCTTCAGGTCGGGTACGTTCACAGCCAGTTGATTGGCCAGTGCGCCACCCCAGCAAAAGCCCACACAACCCGTTTTACCATTGCAATCCTTCCTGCCTTTCAGGTAATCAAAAGCTTTTATGAAATTATTCAGGTTCTTCCTGGCATCCAGTTGGGCAAACAGGCCACGAGCCTGTTCCTCTTCCTTGGGAGTTCCACCCAGGGGAGACAAAGCATCCACACCCAGCGCCAGGTATCCGGCCAGGGCCACGCGGCGCGTCACATCTTCAATATGTGGATTGAGACCGCGGTTCTCATGGATCACCACCACAGCCCCATACTTGCCATCCTGTTTGGGCCTGGCAAAATATCCTTTCATCGTAGTACCCCCTTCACCGGGATAAGTGATGTATTCAGTAGTGATGCGATCGTCCTGGGGAGAGATCGTAACCGCATTATCATACTTAACTTCCAGTTGCGCCAGAGCCGACATGGCAGCAGTCATGCTACCGGTCAGCAGTACTAACCTTTTGATAAAATCCTCTCTTTTGAGAGGCTTGTGAGTATATTCATCAAAGAGATTAATGATCTGTTGGTTCATATAATAAGAATTTGAGTGATTAAAGGATATCCTCTAAAGTTAACGAATCCCATCGTAGACCGGTTGCCACTTCTTATTTTTTTATCAGCTTCCCGATATCATATTTGGAAACGATACTGTAAATTGCACTCCCCTGGATTGTTAGCTCAGTTGGTTTAGAGCGCTGCTTTGACAGAGCAGAGGTCACTGGTTCGAGCCCAGTACGATCCACTACTTTCACCTGCATCCATATAGGTGAACTATCTACAACCAACGGCATACAACTGATTAGATGCCGTTTTCTGTTACAACCTTTCGAAGTGCTGCATTGCACAGCACTTTTCACCTGCGAGATCAATTACTTCAACTATTAGTGGCCGGTCTATTTAGCCACGGAGGCATGGTTTGGTAGCAGCATTAATCCATTTTATTATTCAACATGCTTAACAAATGAAGCTGCAATCACAATTCACAGAAGTAATCCGATTAATTAAAAAAGCCCGCTCAAACGCTTACCAGGCCGTCAACACAGAGATGATCAACCTCTATTGGAGTATCGGTGAATACATCAGTAAAAGAGTTGAAGTGCAGGCTTGGGGAAAATCAGTAGTAGCACAATTGGCCCAATACATAGAAAAGAAAGCACCTGACCTCAAGGGCTATTCCGACAAGAATTTATGGCGGATGAAACAATTCTATGAAACCTATAAGGATCACCCAAAACTCTCAACACTGTTGAGAGAAATCAGTTGGTCACATAATCTGGCTATTGTTTCAAGATGCAAATCAATGAAGGAAAGGGAGTTTTATCTGATTATGTGCAAGAAGGAGCAGTATGCGTTTCGTGAATTGGATCGACAGATTTCTGCAGGGTTATTTGAACGGTCTGTAATAGGTAAAGCAAAACTCTCAACAGTGTTGAGAGAATTGACAGGGGCTAAGAAAAGCTCAAAATTGTCGTCAGCGAAGATGAAATCAGCAAATTCCAAAAGCAATCCAATTCTCTCAACACCGTTGAGAGAATTGGATATAAAAGATTCATTTAAAGATAGTTACGTTTTTGAATTCCTCAATCTTCCTCCCGATCACGACGAAAACCAACTGCAAAAAGCGCTTATTCTCCATATGAAGAACTTCATACTCGAACTGGGCCGGGACTTTGTATTCATGGCGGAAGAATACCGTTTGGAAGTAGGCAATAGTGACTTTGAAGTTGACCTGCTGTTCTATCACCGCGATCTGCAATGTCTCGTAGCCATCGAACTAAAAACTGATAAATTCAAACCTGAATTCCTGGGTAAGCTCAACTTTTATCTCGAAGCATTGGACAAGGATGTAAAGAAACCACATGAAAACCCAAGTATCGGTATACTACTTTGTAAAGACCAGGACTCCGAAGTAGTCAAATATGCATTAAGCAGAAGTTTGTCTCCGGCCCTTGTAGCTGCCTACGAAACACAACTACCTGATAAAAAACTATTGCAACGCAAACTGCATGAACTAATGGTGCCTCAAAGTTCGGATACTTAGCGCTATATAAAACTACCATTGCCCTCGCCGGTCATTTGACGCAAGTTTGTGTAATACAATACAATAAAAGCTAAACAATATACTGATAAGAGGCCACGTGTAGTACATTGGGCTTTATCAAACTAAGATCAATCGTCTTCGTCAGTATCCTTCTTCATTTGTTGGATAATATTACTTACTTCCTGTTCAGTACTCTTGAGTTTGGTTTTACAAAACTCAAGCAGGAAAGAAGCCCGTTTTAGTTTTTCGGCCAACACATCCACCGACACAGTTTCAGCTTCAATGTCGGAAGCAATTTCTTTCAGCTCCTCGTAAGCGGCCTCATAAGTCAGTTTTTTCTCCTTCATCAGTTGGTTGTTTATCCTTGATGGTAGTAGTGAAATTAGTATTGTTCAACAATACATGGATGTCTGCGCCAACCGGCAACAAATCGGCATTGGTGGCAATCTTTCCCTGGTAACTTACCAGCGCAAATCCCCTTTTCAAAATGCTGGATGGATGCAATACCTGAAACAGCTTTTCCATGCCCTTTAATTCATCGCTTTCATGCGACAAAAAACGGTAGCTGGAAAACTGAAGTTGATGATTGATATTCAACAGGTCCTTTTGCTGGCTATTGAACACCATGGCAGGCTTAAGAGTCAACTCATGGCTGATAGAATCCAGTTCCCGCCGGTAACGGTGCAGGCTTGCTTGCGCTTCATGCAAGAGTTGGCGTTCTGTATGCACGAGTTCAGCCTTTTCATCAGCCATCCATTGCTGAGCTTTCATCAATATCCGGTGCTGAAGCAACTGCACCTTGTCTTCGAAAGCCCGGTTATGAGCTATCAGGAACTCCGCCACCTTGGTAGGAGTTTTAAGCGGCGTATGAGCCATCAGGTCCACGATCGTTTCATTATGCTGGTGTCCGATGCCGGTAATAATAGGGACGGGGAATTTAGCAGTTACCTGGCCCAGTACAAACGTGTCAAATACGAGGAAGTCGGTAGGAGAGCCGCCGCCCCGGATGATCACAACGGCATCATACGGCTTACCTGAAGTAAACACATTCAATAACCTTTCCTTGATCTGTGCTGCATTCCCTTCGCCCTGCACGGTAGTGAAGTAGGTATCGATAAAGAAACAGTAACCGTACTGGTTGTTCAACAATGTGTGATGGAAATCCTGGTAACCGGCCGATGTTTCAGCAGTAACCACGGCAATACGCTGAAGTACGATAGGCAGTGAAAGCTGCTTGTTAACAGTAATATAGTTGTCGCCAACCTTTTGAATAAAACCACTGCATTCCGTCAGCAGGCGTTGCAACGTAGCTTGCTTCTGTTGCTCCAGTTGGCCGATGGTATAGCCGGCATCGATATCCTGCAGCGTAAGCTTAAGACCATATACTGCACTATAATCGACAGATACTTTTATCAAAACCTGGAGCCCATCAGTAAAGCGCTGGCCGGTAGCACGTTCGAAACCTTCAATCTGTCGGCCACCGGTTGTCCAGGCTACAGCATTCACCTTTGCCTTTAAGCCGGCAGAGCCAGCCTGTTTTTCCACCAGGTCGAAGTAATGAAAGCCTCTTGCCGCTTGATACCTGTGTCCGGTAATCTCTGCAATCACCCAAAAGTACAGCCCTTCAAACCGGTCTTTCAACACGGCTTCAACCTGCGAGGTAAGCTCAGATAACTGAATGGCTGGTAAAGTGGACATGCGGGAAATCCTTTGAACAACCCCGAAATTATTGAATACCGCTGACCATACAAAAAAGCCGGTTGGTATTTACCAACCGGCTTCAGATTATTAAGTTCGATCATGACTATTCAGAAACTACTCTGAAGCGGAGACCGGCAGTAACATAAGGATGCTTGTTGAGCAAATGGTAAGTATTGGCCCCATCCTTCTTAAAATTAAATTGGTACATATAGCCACCTTCCAGCCTTAATCCCAACCAAGAAGTGAAATTGAGCATAGTGCCCACGCCACCACCAAGGCCGCCGCTGAAATTACGTTCCCCAACAACCTTTTTGTTATCCCAGCTGTCATTGACAAGGTCCTCCTCTTTAGGGCCACCCAGTGTTGACATTTGGAAGCCGAGGGTTGCATACGGCTTGAACAATTGCTCATTATTCTCATTCTTCAATAAATGATAGCCCCAAAAATAACCGAGAATAAGATTGGGTTTAGTAGTCCCACTTACAGTTACCGGGGCATCATTATAATTGGTAGTGTTGAATGAAAAAGAATACGAAGGCAGATAAGTAATATCACAATTATAAAACCACTGTTTTCCATCCTGGTCGGTTCCAAATGATAAAGTATAACCAATAGGACTACCTTTTCCATCACCCAGGGCAAACAGTCTTGTGCCGAGGCCATACGTTCGGCCCGTTTTCTCAAAAAAGCTGGCTTTCTTGTATTGAGCCGATACCCCCGTATACAAGCACAATACAAGAAGAGAGAGGCTGATATTTTTCATGCAGAAAGAGGATTTATTGTTTAGGAGTAAGTAAAACATATTTGAAGGTACTGTTGTAAGCCGCATCGATGAAAGCCAGCATATCATTCCATTTGGCACTGGGCACATTCTTCAGCTTGTAAACCTTCTGAACACTGATCACTACAAGACCGCCCTCTTCCTTGGCTGCGAGTATAAAGGAACCAGTTTCATTATCTACAGATTTATTCAGCTCTGTCAAACCCTCTACTTTATAACCAGGAGGTATCTTGAACTGAATATACCAGTTGTAAGTTTTGGGATAGCGGACATCGATATCGTATTTCCGGTTCCTTTCTTCCTTCCTGATCTGTAGCTGAGGACCCATAAGGCCGGTAAGATTCACCAGGTATTTTTTCCCAGCCATCCTCACCACATCAGCCATCTCAAACTCCTCTTTGAAAGAGAGCGTGCTCTTTTTCTGCGTACGGCCATCACTGATCAGCGAGAACCTGGCATCTTTAATACGTTGATGAAATTCCGATTGAAGCGACTCCTTTACAAAATCAGGCTTTTGCTTTTTAAACTCATCCTGTAATGAGCGCGCTGACTTTGTATACTCTTCAGCTTCCCTCGACTTCATCTTTTCAGTAGGGTCACTACCACCGTAGTTCACATAATCTTGCAACATATAAGGAGTAAACTTGAGAGCGTTAGGACTTGCCTTTGCTTTTTGAATACCCTTAAAATGAGAAGTTCTGGTGACCATTATACCCTTCATATCGGGGGCCAGTTCCGCAACGATAGCATAGGAGGCGCTATTGTCAGCGGCGGTAGTGCCAGGCAGAGAAAAAGGCTTGATCTCCTGCGCACCCGTTTTCTTGGCGGGCGCATAAATAATGTACGCTTCGTTAGATAACAGGCCCTCTTCCAGGTCGCCAGGGTTGGAGAAGTCAGTTACGTTGAAATACAATTTATTACCCACCTTGATGACATACCTGATCTCCTCTTCAAACAACACTTCATTTAGCTTGCCGATATTATTACCAATAGTAATGATAACATCCGATTTAATATCCTTCTGATACAACAGAGAACCGAAAATATGAGCAAACTTCTTATCGCTTAGATACGAACGCTGAAAAAGGATCTTGTTCCTTACCACGTAGTAAGCATTATTGATATAAGTCTGTTCATCCCAGTTCTTAGCACCAAGCTTTACCAGTTCAGAATAACACGCATCAACAAAGTTTTGTACAGTAGTCATGCCGCCCATAAAAGAAGCATAACTAACTCTTTCATAATCTTCCCATGCTTTTTTGGCCAGCTCTTCCTTGGAAAAATTACTTTTCAACTCACCCTTCTCACCGATGAATGCACCCTTTGCCTGTTCATTATTCGAATAGATCACCTGGAATTTGACAATAGGATATTGAATAAGAGGACTTACAAAATTTACGTCCTTCTCAGTATCCCGGTTCCTGTCGGTAAATACATAGCGGAAAAAACCTTCCGTAGTACTTTCCTTCTTGAAAGTAGGAGCACCATTCAATGACAGCGATTTGAAGAAAGACTTATCATCCGTCTCGATAGCAATTTCATTGAACATGATGGGATAGCCCTTGCTACATACCTCGTAAATAGGACTAAACTCGATATATCCCGAAGCAGTTACATCCAGCTTACTCTTGGTAGTAGTTACATATTCAAGGATGTCGCCCGATTCCAGGTTGGGAACAGGCACCTTATAATAATTATAACCCGAACCAGCTACCTGGTCGAAGAAACTCTGGAAATATTCCGGAATATCGGTGCCAGCTTCAACAGCTACAGCACTTTTCAGATCGATATTAGTGGCCGTATCACCCGGCTTGATAATACGCGCAATAAAGCCATCCTCTTTCGATCCATAGCGGAAATAGATTTCAGACAGCGCTTTAACAGAGTTGTTATCATTCAGCTTGATCCGGAGCCTGATCTTTTCAAAAAAATACAAGCTACGTTCCCGGCGGGTGAAAAAGCCGCCACTACTCTTTCGGTCAAACAACACATTGCGGGAAAAACCGATCACCACAGCCGATTCCTTTTCCCATTTGGAAGGAATGTTAACCTCCGCAAAAGCCGGTGCCGGCTCCTTCAACATAAAACGAGCGTTGTTTTCAAGGTTATCCAGAAAATCTTCATCGATATAACTTTGAGCCATCAGGCTGGGAGCAATGCCAAGGCACAGGACCATCAAAAAGACAGCGATACCACTGCGGGATATATATAATTTCATGACGCGGGTTATTTAGAGGTGATGCTGAAAAAATAGCTACTGAAAGACTTGATCGACTCAAGGAACTTTTTCCAGTTGGCGAAGTCATTCTTATTGATCATGCTGTTTTTGATGACCAGGTACTTCTTAAGGACGATCTTATTACCTGTGATGGTATATTCACCCTTAAACTCATACCCGTCAAACTTCATTTCCAGCTTTTCCGGCACGTCGGCAAACTTATTGCCGGTAGGAACCGTAAGCGAAAACTCATCCTCAAAACTTAATACATAATCAAAATCATAGCCACTCTTGCGCTTCTCATCAGGCATATACCTTTCCAGCGTTTTTGGGAAAAAATCAAGATTGATATACTTGTTACCCGAAATAGTTTGTACATAATTCGAAAGATCGATATTGCCCGAAATATTGATAGGGATCTCCCGGTTATTCAGATCACTCGTTTTTACATCCGAAGCCTCCACATTGTCATTACTGAATTCGAGGTAACTGTTCAGGAACTTCTCCCGGCTGGTAATAGGAAGCTCATGATACTCCTGGTGAAAATCCTTTCGCTCATTACCGGTAAGCACCACCTGCATCTTGCCTTTCAATTGTTCATTATTCAGCGTAAAATCCCCTTTGGTAAAAACCTTATGCTCATCACCTGTAGTTAAAGGCACCTTTTTAATGTCAAACTTGTCACCATTGGCAATCATAGCCTCCTTACCCTGAATGCGGTAAGCATTCTCGCCAAACGGAACATACTTTTCCGTAGCATCCAGGAAATACTCCTTGCCTTTATAATACAGCGTAGTAATAGCGTGATTGTTTACACAAAGTGCTGGCGTTGCCTGAGGGTAGGGCAGAGCGCGGGTTCCAATCCAGGTAAAGTGAGCATCATAACCAGCCATCTTCAGGAATTCAGTAAGTAGGTTGGCCATCCCCTTACAATCGCCATACTTATTGGCCAGCACATCCTGGGCAGAAGCCGGGATATAACCCGAATAACCATCTTCATAAGCGATATAGCGGATCTTGTCCTGCACCCAGTAGTAAATAGCCTTTATCTTATCCTGGTCATTAGTGATCCCGGTTGTGATCTTTGACAAAGTAGCTTTGATCTTATCAGGCTCATTATTGGCCATCTTATACAATCTGTTATTCCAGTTATATACGTCACTCGTTTTGTCAAAACCTTGCAATACTTCCCCTTTATTCTCGAATGATTTTACCTGAATAATGATATGCGGATCAGTATAAGCCCTGCCGATCTGCTTGAATTCAGACTTACTGGCGGGAAGGTCTTTCATAATAAACACATAGTTGATATAGCCACCCTTCTGACTTTGCTTCTTTTCAATCTTATACCCTTCAAAGTTCATAGCCTTGAAGTCGATAGAAAGCCAGTCGGGAACCTTGAATTCGAAAACCTGTTCCCTTACAGGATAAGCCATATGAAAAAAAAGACGCGTGAGGTATTTGGCATCAGTATACTCTTTCTTCACAATGACCTTGGCCACATTACCCTTCTCGGCAAACCGGATGGGGAAATACTGAACACGGCTATCGTCGAAAAAGATATTCTCATCCGTTACGGAACGGTCGATACCCGATCTGTCGGAAGGCATCCATTTGCTGCCCGTTTTAATATTCTTTCTGAATTGCTTGAGGCGGACAAACTTGTTGTAAAATTCAGCGTATGTAGTACTGGCATACTTTTTTAGGGCTATGAATTCCAGTTCCGTTTCCTCCTGTACTACCACTACTTTGTCATTCAGCGTATTGGTCCCTTTGCCAAAAGTGAAAAAGTGATACGCGGAGCGGCAGAATACCTGTTCATCCTTGTATTGCCGGGCCAGCGTTTCAGCATCAGATTGGTCTTCCGGGTGAACAACCTGGGCAGTCACCACACCAATACAACACATAGCAATAACGGTAAGAAAAGAGTTACGAACGGTACTGGCAGACCGTAAAATAACTGCCGCAGGACGATCAGGCCCGCTGGCAGAGACGAGAGTTGGGTTCATGAACGATGGGTTTGGGCAATACAATAATATTAAAAGTCAGTCGGTTAGCTGTAAAAACGCGCCCTGGCGCCCTTTTATTGCTATAAATCAGTTCCGCTGAATTCAGGTGTAATATAGGAGGAGTCTGCCTTATAGCAAATTAATTAACTGCGTTAAAGGTTGACTTTCATTACGCCGATTGGTGGCAATAAAAAATGTCGCTTAACCGGTAGGGCTTTAAAACCCCCAGTTGATAAGAGGCAATGATCGTTTGCTATTTACATTCCATAAGCCCAGTTGAATCCCTTTTAGATTTTTACAGAAGTTGAGAAGACCTATTTGTAACCCTCTGCCTTTAATAGCCCTGTTGCACAACCCGCTGATCTCAACACCCCTGAACTCGCCGGTTGTATTCAGGATACCGGTAATGTGCAAACCGGTCGTTTCTAAAACAGACGACATCCCACCATTGATACAAAGTCCCCTCACCCGCATATCACCCATTATACCGCCACCACTAATATTCAGGCCGGTAACTTCAGAATTGATTTCTTTTTTGTTTACGGAATCAGGGTAGCTATTGGGGTGAGGCATGTTGAACATTCCGATTACCCCATAGACGGTCACGAACATACTCAGCAGATCAGCGTTGATATTCACACCATGTATGGTCAGAGAATCATTTTCGGCCGTAGTCATGGTTTGTATCCCGAGATTTAAACCGCTTATTTTGTTCACATTGGTAGGAGTGAACCACACCCATTTTTTAGGAGGTAAAGGCTTCTTGCGGGGAGTTATAGCTTCATCGACAAGCGGATTCATCCCTTCATAATAATACGTAATGCCCCGCCGCTCATAAATCCAGTTAATTCCCTGGGCTGTAAGATAAGGTACCAATTCATAAGCCACAGAACGACTGCTATCTTTTGAATAAGAGACAATGGTGTCATGGCTAAACCCCTTGAGCGTATCCGCTGTTTCAAATACATAGCGTTTATTCCTTAGAGAAAAGTTGGACTGAAGGCCTATCATACGGTCGGCAATCAGCTTCAGCTTCCTGAGTTGATTAGGATGAAGCGCCAGCGTATCAAGCCGGGCGTTATCAGAAGCAGCCTCACTGGCTGAAACATAAAGCGAGTAATAAACAGAATCATTACGTATATCTGCTACACGTATGCGCAGCCACCTTTTATCTTTGAGCACAACAGTATAAATACAATTCCGGTAAATGTAAAATGCCCGGCCTTTGCCCGGTTGATATTCCCTGCCATTAAAAACAGCAGTCTTCCCCTTTTTTACAAAATAAAGATTTTGAGAGGCCCCTTCCTGGGCAAGGCCAATAGTGGCAGAGAATAAACATATCAGGGAAATAATGATAATACGTTGCTTCATAAACAGGGATTGAGATGATAACCACAAACCTATCCTGCCCGTCAGGTAGTTCCCAATGGCAAACTGCTACCAGATTAGCCGGTTTGGCGGAAGGCCATAAGTAAACCACCTCCGTTCCCAGCCATTACGGAAATTCACTTCCAGAACCACTACATACCCATTTTTATGGCAGAAATCCGTAAACAAATTAAGAGAATTACGGAATTTCAGTAATTTCCTTGCGCAATGGAAACAACACAACTCCAGCAGCAGCTTTTTCGCCACCTGAAAGAAAGCCTGCCCGCCCACCTTTCCCTCGTCGATGAACTCTGCCACCTGTTGGACCTGAGCGCAGATAGTGTATACCGTCGTATCCGTGGGGAAAAGCCCGTCACGCTGAATGAACTAAAACAAATATGCGAGCATTACCACCTCTCGCTTGATCAATTGTTACAGCTGAAAAATGATTCGGTACTTTTCCAGGCGCCCGGTATCACACACCATGCAATCCCCTTCATTGAGCACATGAAAGGGATGCTGGAGCAGTTCAGGTATTTTAACTCCTTTAAGCAGGGAGAGATTTACTACCTCTGCAAAGACGCACCCTTCTGGTACTTCTATTTGTTTCCGGGAATGGCAGCCTTCAAAACTTTTTTTTGGTCTAAAACCATCAACAACGAACCGGCACTGGCCGATCAGTTATTTTCATTGGAACAATACCCCTTCGAAGAATGCTTTGCTGTCGGGCAGCAAATCCTTGAAGAACACAGCAGGATGCATACAGTGGAACTATGGAACCTCGAAAGCATACACAGCAGCATTAACCAGATAGCCTACTACAGAGAAGCCGGCATCTTCCGCGATAGAAAAGATCTCCTGGCAGTAGTAGAATCTTTCATACAAATGATCGACCACTTGCAGGCACAGGCAGTCAAAGGAGTGAAGTTTATGCCGGGCACCACGGATGTAGCGCATAGAGGACCGATCCAGTTCTATGTGAACGAGCTCATACTCGGCAACAATACAATCCTGCTGAACCTGGACGATAAAAAAGTGTCCATGATCACCTATAGCGTCTTTAGCTACCTCATTACACAAGACGATAGGTTTGCCGCCAGGGCATTTGACACATTCAATACCCTGTTAAGCCGTTCTACCCTTGTTAGCAGGTCAGGAGAAAAGGACAGGAACAGGTTCTTCAACACCCTTCGCGATAAAGTGAATGAGCTAAAAAAATAAACAAAACGAGACGTCATAATAAGGCAGCTGCTCAAAATATATCATAGATTCCTGAAGAGCCTGAATTGTGCAATACCGGCCCGCTGGAAGAGATATTGAAAACTCACCCGCAAAACACCAAAACCATATTGCAGGCTCCTGCTGAAATTGATAGAAGAAGCTTCATCAAAATACTTGGTAGGACAAGTGATTTCAGCAACATCGAAACCCTTGTAAAATATTTGTGCAAGGATCTCATTGTCGAATATAAAATCGTCAGAGTTATTCTCGAAAGGGATCGCCTGCAGTACATCCCGGTGATAAGCCCTGTAGCCCGTATGATATTCGGACAGCTTTTGGCCCATTAGCAGATTTTGCACGGCAGTCAGCAGGCGGTTGGCTACATACTTATAAAAAGGCATTCCACCCTTCAAGGCCCCTTTACCCAGTATACGCGAACCAAGCACAACCGGATACACCTTATTGGCGATCAATGACACCATAGGCCCAATAAGCGCAGGCGTGTATTGGTAGTCAGGATGTAGCATAACAATAATGTCCGCGCCAGCCTCCAGCGCTTTTCTATAGCAAGACTTCTGGTTACCACCGTACCCCTTATTCCTTTCATGGCTGATTACGAGAGAAATGCCAATGGCCTTGGCCTTGTTAACCGTATCGTCCTTGCTGGCATCATCCACCAGAATGACTTCATCCACAACCGTGCGGTCAATCTCAGCATAGGTCTTTTCCAGGGTCAACGCAGCATTATAAGCGGGGAGGACAACAATAACTTTTTGGCCATTGATCATAAGACGAAGAGGATCGAACAAACGTTCAATCCCCTTCATTACGGAAAGAGTTCAAAATAAGTTGCCTTGGAAAAGCTTGGTACAACAAGAAAACCCCATGGCCTTTAGCCTCTATTCAATACTGAATGCAGTCAGTAATCCCCGGAACCAACCTGGGGTTTCCCTATATAATTACCTGACAGCTGTTAATACAAAAACGTGGCACGTAAAAAGCTTCTTTCGGAGAGCAGTAGGAGTATTATTTTCTTTTGAAATATTTGCTTCTCTTATATTGATTACTGGCAAGCGAATTCACCGAGTCGAAAGAAATATCGATCAGGTCGCCGATCCGGTTCAGCTCCTCCAGCGTAAACATCTCCGTACGCTCAATGAGCTTGGTCATCCGGTTATTATTAGTCCCCAGGTCCTGCGCCATGACAGTTTTAGGCAGGTACGTAAAAATTTGCTTGAATTCGGTAATGTGACCCGACTCAATCAGCTTTTTAACCCCTATGTAACGTTCATCCTTTGTCATACCTCAAAGAAAAAAACAAATGATAAATAAATTAGCATAAAAGACAGATTGTCGTTTAAATGTTATAGCCTGAACCCTGTACGATCGAATCTGTATTATTTTAGGTAGTAACCGTATTGGGGGCAATTATAAACCCTGTAATTGAGTACCAGTAAGCGTATCATAGATGTGCGGCATGTCCAATATATAACATGAACAGACTGCTATGGAGAGCTGCAAGGGGAGGTTTCGAAGCCGTAAAAATACTAAAAATATTAGTATTATAAGTGCTGTGGAAAATATCTTGGTAAATCCCGTTCGCATAACATTATGATTTTTACCCAGTTTGTGGTATTTGAAATAATTATATAAGATGTACCTTTATCCTGTTATTGATAAAAATCATCCCCCATCAACCCTTTCCTCAGAGTTCCTTTTTGATCGTTGAGTCTAACCTTATCTGTCATCCGTATTGTATTCCTGTAGGATCTGCGTGGCAAATGGCTGTATAGCCATAGATTCTTGTACCCATAATTATTGCCGTTGAACACGTGTACAGATCACCTCAATGGTGTAAAAGTATCGTCATGTACATGATCAAATAGCATCGTTGCATGCCAACGATAGAGGTATACACA
>JAGIBF010000002.1 GCA_017744515.1 Niastella sp. | reverse complement strand
GGTGCTGGCCTCCATCGCCGCCGGCGTTCCGAACGGAGCCATTTGGGAGTTTAAAGCACAGAGCGGCGCGGCGCAGTGAGAAATCTGCTTGCGAAGTAAACGCACAAATACAATACAAAGATGCAGCGAGTAATCATCGACATGGACGAAGTGATCGCAGATCCGATGGGAGATATGATCACATGGTATGAAAAACAATACGGCAACAAAGTAGACTACAACAAGATGACGGGCTCATGGGTGAAAGGATTCCCCGAAGAGCACCACACGTTGATCTGGGACCGCCTGAGGTCACCAGGCTTCTTCCGCAATTTGACAGTGATGAAAGACAGCGTCGAAGTATTGCGGGAAATGAATGACAAGTATGAGATATTCATTGTATCTGCAGCCATGGAGTTTCCCAACTCATTGAAAGATAAATACGATTGGCTGCAGGAACATTTCCCGTTCTTTAGCTGGCGTCAATTAACCCTCTGCGGCGATAAGAAGCTTGTTTACGGCGATTATATGATCGATGACCATGCACGCAACCTGGTACATTTTCCGGGCAAAAAACTGCTCTATTCAGCGCCACACAACCTTACAGAAACCGAATACCAGCGCCTCGGTAGCTGGCAGGAAGCCGCAAAGCTTTTCCTATAATAATCAATAATTATTAATTACTAATTATTGATTATCATGTCGCTAAGGAGAGGCACGAAACACAAAAAAAGTAAGTTAAAAAAAACAGATAGCCGGCCATTATTCATAGCCGGCTACCGGAGGATACTGGGGTTGACCAGAATTAGTTAGAATGCATCCAACAAGCAGGTGCAGGGAATGATCAATAAAATCTCTTTATCAGGGTACTTGGAACTAATAGGGAACGGATCGGTTTTTTGACTCAACCGGATATCTGGATTTTACTAATTTCCCTGCTGCTTATTGGTTATTACTTGAAGTATAGTAAGCAACATTGAAGGCCACCGCGTCATCGGATAATGACCTGGCCGTTTTCCAGACGTTCATCTTCACTGAATACCTCGTAGAGGTAATTTCCCTTTCCTATATTGTTCAGTACAGTAGTCTCTTTATTACGAATGTTCACTTGCTTCACCAGCTTACCTTCCACATTGAACAGGAACAACTGATAAACCTTACCATCATCACCATTGACATTGAAAAACAGCACCTGGTGATTGGCATTGGGATACAACTTGATCTTATACTTTTTGGTATTGACAAGCTTCTGCACCAGGATGGTATCAGAAGGCTGCTGCCCTTTAAGAGCAGCGGGATGAACCCACGAGGCATAAGAAGAAGAGATACACAAAGTAAGGATGCCGCTGGCCAGTAAGGACATGGCATGGCCTTGTAGTTTTCTCTTAGGTATAGATATTAGCATAGATTGACCTTTCGTTAAAAAGGCAGCTTAGTTTTGAAAAGGGTACGGATTAAGCAAAAACTTTATGACAGATCAGGACCAGTTAGAAAATGATAGGACAACGAGTTGAGTTGCCATAACGATCAGATACAAACCGGAAACCTACCTTGATATTAAAAGAATAATAGGCGTCATTGTTAGTAGGCGTACCACGCTTGTCGCCCGGATTGAAACGGGTAGGCGTGTTGGCACCACTCTTGTTCGCCATCGTGGCAGCCAACGTAGCTTGTGGACCAGGCATGTTAGCATAGAAAATAGCATCGTCGACATAATTCGTACTTACGTCATCGATATAATCCGTGAAAGTTTTACGGTGCAATACTTCAAGACTTACATGGAATGTTTCAGTCAGGAAATACTTGACACCAACACCCATCGGAATATTCAATTGAGTAAGCTTATATTCTTCTCTGCCCGGAATGAGGCCCTGACCTTCAGTGCGTAAAGGTTTCAGGTCTACCCATTCATGAGTAGTAGGATGTTGACCTTGAGGATTAAATTTGAAGGCGCCTACACCGATCATACCATAAGGGCGCAGTTTCAACCACACATCATCAGGTTCATTCTCAATAAAAACAGTGGGATATACTTCAGCCAGCAACATCAATTCCGTCAGTTTAGAACGGAAATTTGAGTTACGGATCTTACGAGCTTCTTCCAAACCACCTTTACCTTTAATGATGGCATCATCGCCTTCCAACGTACCGAAATTCAACGCCAGTCGGAAGTTGAGCAACGGTCTGGGGGAGTAAGCCGCATAAAGGCCAAACGCCAGTTTGGTCATCGCGAAGTTGTTATCTTTCAGGAAAGTTGTCCCTTTACCTTGCGTTCCACCAAGATCACCCAGGAAGTTGCTGGGGCCTAATGTTGCACCTATTTCCCAGGTTGCAGTAGAACCGCCTAACTGGCCAAATGAAGTTACGTTGGCGGAAAGGACAATAAGCGTTAGTGCACAACACTTCCGCACAGAAGCGTGTAGAAACTGTTTCATTGAATATCAGATTTAGTTTTCAGATGGTCTGGGATCCGGCGACTAAAATAATAGCCGCTGAATTCACCTACAAGGAAACGCGGAAATATTTATTTTATGTGTGCGGTAGGAAAAAAATAAATATAAGATAGGTGTTTTACTATAACAGGTATCAGGAAACTACTGGTAGTAACATTTCGATATGCTCGATACCATCTTCAAGATACATGTCGCTGGATTGTTGAAAACCAAAGGATTCATAAAACCTTTTAAGATATAACTGAGCACCGATGCGGATAGGAGTCTTCCCAAAAATAGAATAACTGGTTTCAATAGATTTCTCCATCAATATGCGGCCTGCACCCGATTTTCTCATTTTGGGAGAAGTCACAACACGGCCGATAGACACCTCTTCAAAAGAAATACCGGCAGGAACGAGACGGGTGTACGCGGCCAGGAAGCCATCATGCCAGCCCATTAAGTGCCAGGAAGCTTGATCTTTATCATCAACATCTTGAAACACACAATTTTGCTCCACCACAAACACTTCACTGCGCAATTGCAATAAAGCATACAACTCACGCGGAGAAAGATCATCGAAACGCTTGCAGATCCAGGAGATCGCAGTAATAATAGTACTCATGTGATAACAAAGGTAATATAGACAAACGTGATACAAAGCCCCAACGAGCAGTTGACCGAAATAGGTGCACGGATACCCGATTTATTGAGCCATTCACGCCCCACGACTCATGACTCTGAACTCTCGACTCTGAACTTACGCTCAATACCCGTACTTATCGCCCCACAGACTCTTCAAATAACGGCGCAACTCCTCTTCCCGGGCATTTTTCCCCGGGTCATAAAAAGTAGAACCGGCAATATCAGCAGGCAAATATTCCTGAGCAGAGAAATTATTTTCATAACTATGAGAGTACTGATAATTCTTTCCATACCCCATGTTTTTCATGAGCTTGGTCGGTGCATTGCGAATGTGCAGCGGTACAGGCAGGTCACCATGTTGACGAACAGCAGCCAGCGCAGCATCGATAGCCATATACGAAGCATTACTCTTGGCTGAAGCAGCCAGGTAAACAGCACATTGCGATAAGATGATCCTTGCCTCCGGATAACCGATCTTGTTCACAGCATCAAAAGCCGTATTGGCCATTACCAAAGCAGTAGGATTGGCATTGCCAATATCTTCACTCGCCAGGATGACCATGCGGCGCGCAATGAACTTTACATCTTCACCACCCTCGATCATTCTGGCAAGCCAATACACTGCACCATTAGGATCGCTGCCACGGATAGATTTGATGAAAGCAGAAATGATATCATAATGCTGCTCACCACTTTTATCATACATCGCAATCCGTTGTTGCGCAATACCCATTACCTGCTCATCGGTATAGTGATCATCTTGTTCGATGAAGAACTGAGTGTATCGACTACAAGCTCAAA
This sequence comes from Niastella sp., assembly GCA_017744515.1. Classification (GTDB taxonomy): domain Bacteria; phylum Bacteroidota; class Bacteroidia; order Chitinophagales; family Chitinophagaceae; genus Paraflavitalea. The sequence goes on along the minus strand of JAGIBF010000002.1, from coordinate 145,084 downwards.
AAGATTAAGCAGCTTCCGGGCATCACCCCCGGAAATATTGATCAGCGCTGCAGTCTCTTTCAGCTCGATCTTCTTTTGCGATAACACCTCATCCTTTTCCATAGCCAGTTGCAACAACTTTACCAGGTCCTTTTCTTCCAGCGACTTCAGCACATATACCTGACAGCGGCTTAACAACGCACTATTCACTTCAAAAGAAGGATTCTCGGTAGTAGCGCCAATAAGCGTCACGATCCCCTTTTCCACGGCGCCCAGCAAAGCATCCTGTTGACCTTTATTGAAGCGGTGTATTTCATCGATAAAAAGAATACCCTTCTGAAGCTGTTTCGCAGTATCGATAGCCTCACGCACATCCTTTACGCCCGAGCTGATAGCGCTAAGCGTAAAGAAAGGCGCTTGTAAAGTATGAGCAATAATATTGGCAATAGTAGTCTTTCCGGTACCGGGAGGTCCCCATAAGATCATGGAGGGCACTTTGCCCTGTTCAATAGCAGTGCGTAAGATACTTCCCTTGCCCGCAAGATGCTCCTGACCCACCAGGTCGTCCAGCGTTTCCGGACGCATCCTCTCAGCCAACGGCGGCAATGTGTTTTTCATGCCGGTAAGGTAAGCAAAAACGAGACCCGGACAATAGACAATTACGGTACGTGTTGGCGAATGAACTTTTCTATCTTATTGAAAGTATCTTCCAGATTGGGACCTGTCCAGCTATGACCCTCATCAGGATAAAAAACATATTCGTTGTAGACACCAGAAGCCTTCAGCTTGTCGATCAGCCGCGTAGCCTGAGCAGGAGGCACAAGATTGTCCTTGCCGCCATGCAACAACAACGTATGCGCCGATTGCGAATTCACAAAACTGATAGGGCTTGATGCCTCATACAACGCGGCATTTTGAGCAGGAGTGCCGCCTGCTATTACGGCCAGGAGACCGGGCAAGGTGGGCTGCGGAGGATTGTTGTATAAATGAGTAAGATCAGTAGGACCAAATAAAGAAACGATGGCTTTAGGAGCAGCGTCCTGCGCATACTTATAACCCTGCAACAACGCAAGATGACCACCAGCGCTGGCGCCCAGCAATACAAAAGTTTTAGAGAACTTATACTCGGTAGATTTATTCAGGAGAAAAGTTACGGCAGCCTTTACATCCTGCTCCTGTGCAGGAAACTTGTTTTGCCCACTCAGCGTAAAAAGCCGGTAATTGATATTGGCAAAAGCATAACCCGGCAGCCGGCGCTTCAGCTGATCGATGTAAATATCGAAATCAGCTTTATCACCATCGGCCCAGGCGCCCCCATGGATCAGGATCATAAGTTTGGTAGAGCTGGCATTACCATCAGCAGGCAGGTAAAGATCCATCGCCTGTAGAGGATCGCTACCATAAGCAACATTAGCCTTCTTATCATAAACAGGAGTTTGGTCCTTTTCTTTCTTACAGGCGGCAAGACAAACGGTAATGGTTAAAAGGAGCAGGAGTTTTCGCATAGCCAAATTTACGGCCTGTAGACGGTTTGCCCTGCAACAATTTAGTGAATGAAAAACAAATCAAGTTAAGGTTGGTCCTCCTCCAGAAAGCTATTGAGAGAAGCCTCATGATTACGACGGATGGCCTTGCGCAGTGACACCTGATTCCAGAGAAGATAAAAGCCGGAAAGGCTGATTACGCCCATTGCAAAGAAAACAAGGACCGCCTGTACATTATTCTGCCAATAATTATATTTAGTCAATTGATAAAAGCCGTACCCTGAACCGGCTGCATACAAAAGAGCAACTATCCAGGCGAAAAAGCCCAATACACGTGAGGCGCGGTAGGGGCCGTTTCCCGGCAATTGGGCAGGATAATGCCTTTCCAGCAAATAAAGACTAATACTACTGTTAACCAGCAGAATGGATGTACAAACAATAACTATAATTAACCCCCAGATATCTTCCGATCTGGTATAGGATGATATAGATTCAAAAGCGCGTAAAAGCATATACCCGCCTAAAATGGTAGTAGAAGCCAGGTGTAAATAAATTACCATACGGAATGCTTTCCACTTGATAGGCAGCATAACAAGATCGATTTAAGATTGATGGGGGTCTTGGTCAAATTGTTCAACCCAGCTGTTAACGGTGTTCTTATAAATAACTTGCCGCAACCGGTACATCCCGAATAAAAACAACAAGTGAAAAACAAAAACGAACACAGTTCGCAAAAGCAGAAATGTAAAGTTATAAAGAATGTAACTTTTCGTAATATTCACCAGGCTGAGAAAAGGAAGGATCTGCCATACCACTACTACCTTGGAAAACAGGAAGGCAATTAAAATAAAATTTACCAGGAACAATAAATTGAAGCGCCGCTTTTGAGATTGAGACAAGGGCGTATCGGGATAATTATCGTTCAGAATAGCAAGGCCCTGGCAAACAAATAAAAAGACCAGCCCATAACTCACCACGCCAATCAATTCGCCCCACATATTGCCACCTTTGAATAAACGGACAATGTCCGTAACAAGACAAAATAAAACCACGATCAATTGAAGGATACACATGATCCTGAATAATTTCCAACGCAGAGAAAGTCCGTTCATAACACACAATATAGAAAAAACAAAAGGAAAGTGATTTAATCGCTGATGTACATAGGTAAATTTAATAATATCTCTACCGGGTATAAAATTTTATAATAACACCTGTAAACAATGAAGTTAGGTATGATGTCTCGTATTCTTATATAACGACGATGCAAACGAAATCGAAACACTTGCTAACATTATTGTGTTTTGCTTCTTTTAATAAAGGTTTTTTTCTATCCTTGTCTTTGAATCCGTGTAAAAATTCAACCCTATGTACCCTAACTGTACCTATGCATTTAATGCCCTGATTGCAACTGCGCGTGCCCGAATAAAGCGCTTTACATATTTATATGGAGTGTCGTGGACATTCCTCCTTCTTATATCATTACCGGCAGTATCACAGTGTATTGCACCATCCATGATTTTTAAAACTCCTACATTGATAAGCGGGGTCGATGGAAGCGTTGGCGCCGTCTATAAGTTTGCCAATGTTACGCCTGGCGTAGATGCTACAATACAGGTGATGGCCCTGGTTGGTGGAGCAGGTCTCAACCAGATGGACAATACCTCCCAGGGATATTTTAATGCCTGGCAGCCCTACGTTACAGCTGGTGGCAATGGCACCTCCTACCTCGACTGGAAGATCGTCTTCAAAAAGGCGGGCACAAACATAGACACCCTGTTACCCTGTCTGGCGATTACCGCAGTAGACATTGATGGAGACGGAAGCAGGTTGAAAGAATTTATTGTAGCCTCTACACCAGGAGCGTACGCAGTAGATCCCAACACGTACCTCAATGTTTCTTTCGATGGCGTGAACTCCACAGCAGTAGGAACGGTATTGACGGTACCCAACATCGATACGGCAGAAAGGAAGTACATGTTCCAGATGAACTTCTCCAATGTAAGTACCATCTATTACCGCAACGGGTCCATTTCTACCAAAGCGTCATTTGATGTACGCCATACCTGTATATATTTCAAACCCTTCTTTTTCGAAGACCTGATCACATTGCCCATCAGGTTAACAGCCTTCACGGCCAAAATAATAAAAGAAGGAACCTTATTACAGTGGAATATAAACGAAATGAAAGACATACAAAACCATACAGTACAAAAAAGCACAGATGGCGTTTCATGGAGTAATATAGGAAAGCTGGATATACAGGACGGCGTGCAGAACTATAACTTTACCGATAGAGCAGCTGGCAGCAGCAGGGTATATTACAGGCTGCAGCAAACAGACGTTAATAATAGAACATCATTGTCGCGCATGCTCAGTGTAAACTATGGCGGAAGTACAACAGTAGAAGTTACCATGCCTACAATAGTTACCAAACTAATACCGGTAAATTTGGAGTCTCCCGTAGCAGAAACATACAACTTTGCAATATACAACAGCATGGGCAGCCTGATCAATCAGCGTAATTATCAGGCACAGACAGGTCCCAATTCATTACAATTGGATTTACCGGCATCCAGTGCAGTTGGTACATACGTTGTAGCCGTGCGTAATGCACAAGGAGCCATCGTTAGTCGTAAACGAATAGTGCTGCAATAGGCACACTTTAATAAGCTCTAAGTCACAAAGACCAATAGGGCCCGGCTCAATAAGTGTTTTCCTGTAGCAGGAGTAATACTATACCACTGTTTGTTGAGGGTTCATTTTTTTGACATGAGCGATTGATCTAATGTTGTAGAACAATCCGTCAAAAAAATTCAACCCTATGCATCCCAATTGTACCCCCTCGGGCAACAAAGTTCGTTGTTGCTATACACACCTCCGACGTTATACGGCATTGCTTACCGCCATAATATTGACCCTTACAGCATCTGCACAATGTACATCACCATCTATGGTCTTTGCCGATCCAACACTCATCGGCGGGCGAAGCGGAAGAATAGGAGCTACCTATAAGTTCAGCAACGTAGCAGTGGGAGTAGATGCCACCATTGAGATCATAAACCTGGTAGGAGGCGCCGGCCTCAACCAGATGGACAACACCACACAAGGATATTACAACGCCTGGCAACCCTACGTCACCGCTGGTGCCAACGATACCTCGTACCTCGACTGGAAGATTACCTTTAAGAAAGCAGGCACACTCCAGGATACCATGTTGACCTGCCTGTCCATTACGGCAGTAGATATTGACGGCGATGGGAGCAAGCTGAAAGAGTTTATCAAAGCCTCCACCCCGGGCGCGTATGCAGTAGATCCCAATACTTCCCTGCAGGTGAGCTTCGATGGCGTCAATTCCGTGGCCATCGGTGGAGTAGCTACCGTGGCCAATATTGATACAGCCGCAAAGAAGTACATGTTCCAGATGAACTTCAAATATGTGAGTACGATCCTCTACCGCAACGGCTCCATATCCACCAAAACAACCACGGATGTACGGCACACCTGCATCTATTTTAAACCCTTTTTCCAAAACGGACTGGTAATGCTACAGGAACAGGAAAGAACCAATACGCCACGCAGCGACAGGCAGCTGGTCGTCACCGCGCCAGGTATAGTTGGCCGAACGGTGCCAGTGACCCTTAATACACCGGTCGCCGATACCTACCGGTTCTCGATATACCAGGTACAAGGGTACGAACTTACCCGCCAATCCCACGCCGCCCGCCCCGGCGCCAACCGGGTGCAATTACAATTGCCCGGCAACACACCCGCAGGCATCTATATATTAATAGTAACAAACCAACAAGGCGCAGTAGTACACCAGAAGCGACTGCTGGTGCAGTAATTCCCTCGAATTCGGAGAAAATTAAAACTGTTGTTACTGTAAAAGTCACAAATTCGTGACCTTTAAAACAGGCAGTTGTAAAACAAAAAAGCGACACCATCTCGGCATCGCCTTTTTCACGCAAAAAAATTTAATCTCAGGGGGCTCGTTAACCTTTCTGGTTTTTCTTTAGAACTATTGGATTTTGAATAAGCACTTTTTCACAGAATGGTTAAGGGTGTTAACTTGGTTTTTTCAGGATATAAGATGCAAAAGAACTTAGTTTTCAAAAGGTGTGATCGCCGTTTATTGGGTTAGGTATGGGTTACAAATTCAACAGGCTACAGAGAAAAGAAAGTTGACTGACATTGGATTTTAGCTGGTTTCATAGAATATTAGAATTCTTTCTGGACGGTTATTTTAAGGACATTGGACGGTCTGAGGTTGCTAATCCTCGTCAATCAACTTCTGAAACAAAAATATATGTGGATAACTATGTGGACAAGAGCATATTTGCTTCATTTTAACATTTCAGTTTTTACTAATGCCATCGTAAGTCACCCACTGCTTTATGTAAAAACACCGCATTTCATATCGTAATAATCCGAAATAATAAATAGTTTCAACAATATTAGTAATTAGTATAATTTCGTAAATATCCTATAGTATTTCTCACGAAAAATTCGCATTTTGTTCGCTGAATTGAACCGTACCCCTTTTAATAAATACAACTCCGAATGAAAAACATTGACAAGGTGATCAAAGTAGCTATTGCTGATGACCATGCCCTGTTCCGGGCAGGAGTCAAAACTTCCCTGTCTTCCAAAAGAGACGTGGAATTGATCGCCGAGGCAGATAACGGTATGCAGCTGCTGAATCTCCTCAAACACATAGAACCCGACGTTATTTTACTCGATATCCAGATGCCCATCATGGATGGCATCCAGACACTGCCCGAGATCAGGAAAGTGCGCCCCGAAGCCAAAGTCATCATCCTTTCCATGCACAATGACCATTCAATGATCAGCAAGCTCATGGAAATAGGCGCCAACTCTTATCTTACCAAGAACTCCGATTCAGAAACCATCTACCAGGCCATCAAAACCTGCTATGAGCAGGAATTCTTCTTCAACGAGCTTACCAATAAGGCCCTCCTTACAGGCCTGCGTACCAAGCGTACCGACTTGGCGAGCCCGCAGGAAGTAAACCTGTCTGATAAAGAAACACGTGTACTGAAGCTGATGTGCGAAGAAAAGACGACCAAAGAGATTGCAGATATCGTGGAGATCAGCCCCCGTACGGTAGAAGCCATCCGGGATAAACTGAAAACCAAAACCGGCGCCAAGTCAATGGCCGGCCTCGTAATGTACGCGGTGAAGAATGGTATCATAGACCAACCACAATAATAAACTAACCTGTCACCCTGAAGACCAACTAACCTTGTTTCCTGAAGACCGATTTTCTGTTGTCACCCTGAGCTTGTCGAAGGGTACTGAAGACATAGCTATTCCTTCATGAGCGGCTACATCCACTTCAATGGCAAAATATTGCCGGCAGACGATCCACTCGTCACGGCCGGAAACCGTGGACTCCGTTATGGAGACGGCCTTTTTGAGACCATGCGCGTCGTCAATGGCCGGATAGCATTACATGACCTGCATTTCGAAAGACTGTTCAACGGACTTTCCGTACTTCAGTTCCAATGCTCCCCCCACTTTACCCCCAACTACCTGGCAGAAGCCGTGCACACCCTCTGCCGTAAAATGAAGATCGAAAAAGGCGGCCGCGTACGGCTGAACATAGTACGCAGTAATGGCGGCCTCTACGATCCCGGCAACCTGCATCCCAACGTCATCATCGAAGCCTGGCCGCTGCAAGTACCAACCGGCATCCAGGAAAATGGACTGGTTATAGACCTCTATACCCTGGCCCGGAAGCACTTTGATGTGCTGGCCAATATCAAATCCAATAATTACCTCCCATACGTACTGGCAGCCCTGCATGCCAAAAACAACCAGCTCAACGACTGCCTCCTGCTGAATACAGAAAGCCGTATCTGCGACTCAACCATCGCCAATGTGTTTTGGGTGAAAGGCGGCCGCCTGTTTACGCCGCCACTGTCAGAAGGAGGAGTAGGAGGGGTGATGCGCCGCTACCTGATAGAAAACATAAACAGGCAGCAAGCCATTCGGGAAGAACCCCTCACCCCGGAAATGTTGGAACAAGCCGATGAAGTATTCCTCACCAATGCCATCTCCGGCATTAAATGGGTAGCCCGGTTTAAGGATAAACAATACGGCAACCAACTGGCTACCCGCCTTTATAACGAATACATAAAAAAACTCTGGGAGTAAACGGCCTCTGCGAAATCAAAGCAAAAGCCTCACAACTCACCATTCACAACTCACAACTTGTTTAACCAGATTGTGTATTCTTCCAAAATCACTTTGACAAATGAATGCAACAGTAACGCGGTAACTATCTTGGCCATCCTTAGTAAATAATCTTTGAATCTTAAAAATCCAAAGAATCTTGGTTCAGACGAACATATTCTGGTTTCGCCGCGATCTCCGTCTCGATGACAATGCCGGACTCTATCATGCACTTAAACAAGGAATACCTGTGGTGCCGGTATTCATCTTCGACCGTAATATCCTCGATCAGTTGGACGAAAAGGCCGATCGTCGGGTAGAATTTATACGAATGGCCCTCCTCGATATGCAGGAACAGCTGCTAAAGCTGGGCTCAACACTCGAAGTCTACTACGGGTACCCGGAGCAGGTGTTCAGGCACCTGATAAAGAAATACGATGTACAGAAAGTATTCACCAACCACGATTATGAACCCTATGCCCGGGAAAGAGATGAGGACATCCGTCGCCTGCTATATGAAACACAAGTATCGTTTTATACCTATAAGGACCAGGTGATCTTTGAAAAAGATGAAGTAGTGAAAGATGATGGCAAGCCCTATACGGTATTTACACCCTATTGCAAACGCTGGAAAGCCACCCTCACCGACTTCTATTTCAAAAGCTATCCCACTAAAAAATACCACAAACACTTTCACAAGCAGCCAGCCAGAGATATCCCTACACTGAAATCGATGGGATTTAAGGAAGTAGATAAACCCTATCCGGCCAACCGGATGAGGGAGGAACTTATTAAGAAATATAAAGAACAACGCGACATCCCCTCCATACACGGCACATCACGGCTCGGCGTGCACCTGCGGTTTGGGACACTCAGCATCCGCAAATTGGCAAGCAAAGCATCAGGTCTTAATGAAACCTTTCTGAACGAACTCATCTGGCGCGATTTCTACCACATGATATTGTGGCACTTTCCCCATGTAGGAAAAGGAAAAACATTCAGGCCGGAATACGATAATATCCGCTGGCGCAACAACGAACAGGAATTCGAACGCTGGTGCCAGGGCCAAACAGGATATCCGATAGTAGATGCTGGCATGAGAGAGCTGAATGAGACAGGCTTTATGCACAACCGCGTAAGGATGATTGTAGCCTCCTTTTTGTCAAAACATCTATTGATCGATTGGCGTTGGGGAGAAGCATACTTTGCCCAAAAACTCCTGGATTTCGATCTGGCCGCCAATAATGGTGGCTGGCAATGGGCAGCCGGAAGTGGGTGCGACGCGGCGCCTTATTTCCGGGTATTCAACCCACACCTGCAAACACAAAAGTTTGATCCCGACCTTAAATACATACGACAATGGGTGCCGGAACTGGAGGAACTAAGTTACCCCCTGCCTATCATCGAACACGACGTAGCCCGCAAGCGCTGCCTGGAGGTATACAGCAAAGCACTCAAAAAGTAATGGGCAATAATCCCTTGGCTGAAAGCTGCCCCGTCCTGAAATAACTATACAATAAAACATTATTGTATGGCAGAAGAGACATCAAAAGGTTTAATTGGCCGTTATGTATATGGGGGCCATTATGACAAAAAGTTTATTACTCAGGTGGTTGCTGAAGTGCTTGGTGGTAGGCCCCGGCAGGTAGTTCAGCTGGAATACGGTATAAATCGTACTACCCTGAGGCGCTGGGTGGATGATAGTGATTTGGCAGTAAAGCCACGAAGTAATGGTCGCGCGAGTATGGAAATAAAGCGATCTGTAGTGCGGTCAGTGGTGAGCGGCCGGTTGAGTATGCGGGAAGCCCAGTTGGCATATGGGGTAAAAGCGGAAAGGACAATTCAGGGTTGGATCAGGCAATTGGAACAGGAAAATACCGATCTTGTGGACCCCAATGACGTCTTGATGAAGAAAGATAAATCTGCTAAAAAGAACAGTTCCTCTGCTACTGCTGAGGTAAAGGCTTTACAGAAGGCCCTGGAAGACGCCCAATTAAAGATTGCTGCTTTAAATACCCTCATCGATGTAGCAGAAGAACAGCTTAAAATTAATATCAGAAAAAAGCCTGGTGCCAAACAGTCGAACGACTAAAGCATGATTTTCCCGGTAAGAGTATCCGGAAGTTATGTTCACTGTTTGGCAAAACCCGCCATGCCCTGTATGATCATCGCTGGCGTCGCAGTCAGGAGGTATTGCGGGATGATATTATTTTACAACATGTTGAAGAACAAAGAAAGCAATTACCCAGATTGGGAACCCGTAAGCTACATTACAAAATAACTCCACTGCTGGCAACTCATGGGATTGAAGTGGGACGTGACTATCTGTTTGATTTGCTGGAGCGTCATAAATTATTAATCCGTCAGCGTAAGCGCAAAGTAATAACAACCGATTCCCGGCATTGGATGCATAAATATGAGAACCTGATCAAAGACCTGGATTGTCATCGCCCGGAACAGATCTGGGTGAGTGATATCACTTACATCCGTATTATAAACCAATGGGGTTATTTAAGCCTGATTACTGATGCTTATTCCCGCAAAATAATGGGTTATTGTCTACGGACAGACATGTCGGCTTCTGGTTGTCAGGAAGCCTTGCAAATGGCTATCGGTAATCGTCGTTATACAGACCAGCCTCTGATCCACCACTCGGACCGGGGTTCTCAGTATTGTAGTGCGGACTATGTTACAATATTAAAGCAAAACAATATCTCAATCAGTATGACTCAGAATGGCGATCCTTATGAAAATGCGCTGGCAGAGCGGATGAATGGAATTATTAAAACAGAATTCAATCTCTACAGTTCAGTTTATGGCTTTGAACAAACTTATCAGATAGTCAGAGATAGTATCCGGGCATACAACGAACTAAGGCCACATAGCAGTTGTGATTTTTTAACTCCTGAACAGGCCCATCAGCTGCAAGGTGCTTTAAAGAAACGGTGGAAATCATATCCGGGAAAGTGGTTAACTCAGCGTAATGAAGCTGCCGGTAAACAAACAAATCCTTATTTTTGAAAACTCACCTGTATAGTAACCACAGGATTATCACACCGATGTATAGTTACTGCAGGATTATCTAAAAACCCGTATAGTTATTTTAGGACGAGTCAAAGCCTGCTCAAATCCGGACAATTCGGACATTTCGGCCACAATGACCATTTCCGGACAGACACGTTTGGGTAATCAAAAATTACTATTTACGTTTGCCATGAGCTGACAGAAAGACACCAGGGAAGAACATGTGTAGTATTTGTAGTACCGGAATTGGCAGGAGAAGAACAAGAAGTTAAACAGCTACTCCCGGGATAGAGCATAGATGCTCCGGAGATACTCCCGGGATACTCCCGGGATAGTGCATATAAATAGCGTACTTGACTAAAACGAGCGGTTTTCACAAAAAACAGCCTACATAATATTGCCTGTACAGTAAGTTCAATCGAGAAATACATCCTCTGAAGGTAGGTTGCGTCTATGCACCCGTGTATAGATATCCAGGAACTGCTGCACCGCAGCTTTACCGGCATCACCCAGGTCGATAGAATAATTATTTACATACAGGTCGATATGCTGGCGCATCACCTGCTCGCTCATTTCCTGCGAGTGCTGCTTCACATAGTCGGTAATCAGCGGGTAATTGGAAAAAGCATATTCCACACTGGCGCGGATCAACCCGTTTACCTTTTGCTGAAGCTCCCCACCAAAACTTCTTTTCATTACAATGCCACCAAGCGGAATAGGGCTGCCGGTTTCAGCTTCCCAATATTCGCCGAGGTCCATTAATTTAACAAGCCCCTTATCCTGGTAAGTAAAGCGGTTCTCATGGATGATCACACCGGCATCCACCCTTTTTTGCAACACAGCATCTTCGATCTGGGAGAACACTAAGAACTCCTTACGCCTGGCTGCAGGAAAAGCCAGTGAGAACAACATATGCGCAGTAGTATGTTCACCGGGAATAGCAATAACATGGTCATCAACCTCGCTCGCAGCGATACCATCAACAGTAGATATTAAAAGCGGGCCTACACCCTTGCCCAAAGCTCCACCGGCCGGCAACACCACATAAGGCTCCAGCACGAGCGGCAACACACCATAACTAAGCTTGGTAACATCGAGCTTGCCTTGCAAGGCCCACTCATTAAGCGTTTGCACATCTTCCAATACAACATCAACATCGATACCACCCGTGTCGATCTTCTTATTCACCAGTGCGTCGAAAATGAACGTATCATTTGGACAGGGAGAAAAACCCAGCGTAAGCTTCATAATCTTATTCAGTTAAACAAGCTGTTAACGCTTACAACGCCAACGGTGTTTTGCTAAAAGCTAACACCTAACAGCTAATACCTTTTAAAACTTTGATCAATTCATCATTCAGTCCCGTAATCGCCTCTTTTATGCGCCACTTTGCCTTATCCCTTTCCCCCACAAAATTGGAAATGGCCCTTAATTGCAGAAAAGGAATACCCTCCTGCAAAGCCACATAATGAAAGGCGGCCCCTTCCATAGATTCAACAGATGCTGCATACTTTTGTTGCAACAACGCAATCCTTTCCGCCCGGGTGGTAATCTCATTAATGGAGAGCCCCTTTACCACAGGCAACCCGGTATGCTCCCATCGGGTAACCTGATCGTTCACCAGCCATTTATTAGTATAAGGAGGTTCATTTACCTCAAGAAAACCCATATCAGTAACATCCTTGAAAACACGGTCCTCTTCAACACCAAGATCGCCAACAATTTCCTCACCCACCAAGACCACCTGACCCGGCAAAAGGCTGGGAGAGAAGCTACCACCGATACCAGCCTGCAATAGGAGATCGGGACGGATTTCCCGCAGGGAACAAGCCAGCCCGTAAGAAGTATGCAACAAGCCAACCCCGGTAATAACCACCCCCACAGAATGCCCGCCAACAGAATTTTCAGACTCCCGCAGAAAATCTATAACTGGCTGAATTTCAAACGTTGTGGCGGCTGCTAACAAGATATGCATGCTGCAAATATCCTGAAATCCCCACCATATATTACCTTTGCGCCCTATTTTGTGAATATGGTGTACCTCACCCGAGTCGAACATTTTAATGCCGCCCATAAGCTGTACAACCCTGCCTGGAGCAAAGAACAGAACGAAACAGTATTCGGCAAATGCGCCAATGAACACTGGCACGGACATAACTATGAGCTCCTGGTAACGATCAAAGGCAAACCCAACCCTGATACAGGCTTTTTATTTGATGTGAAGCAACTGAGCAAGCTCATAGAAAAGTATATACTGGACAAACTGGACCATAAAAACCTGAACCTTGATGTGGACTTTATGCGCGGACAAATGTGTTCAACAGAAAACCTGGCCGTGGCAATATGGCAACAATTGCAGCCACACCTGCCGGCAGAAGTAACACTCCACTGTATCAAGCTCTATGAAACACCAAGGATCTTTGTAGAATACTTTGGAGAGTAACACATAACCAGGCATTCCCGTCGTTCGGCTGGTCTTAGCTGCTTTCTGACGAGGTCCATGAACAAAAAACAGGACAACCTGTTAAGCCCGTTTACCAGTCCTGCCCCTGTATCGTTATATTAGCATATAGAAACATGAATAAGCGAGTAGCAGTATACCGGAAAGAACACTTCAATGCAGCCCATCGCCTGTACAATCCGGCATGGGATATGGCAAAGAATGATGAGGTCTTTGGAAAATGTAACAACCCCAACTTTCATGGGCACAACTATGAAGTAGTGGTAAAACTGGTGGGAGAGCCCGATCCGGTAACCGGATATGTGATGGACCTGAAACTACTCAGCGATCTGATAAAAGAAGAAGTGTTGGAAAAGCTTGATCACAAGAACCTGAACCTTGATACCCCCTTCTTTAAAACCGTTAATCCCACTGCTGAAAACATTTGCGTGGTGATCTATGAACAACTGCGGCCTAAGATCGATCCAAAGTTCGATCTGCAGGTACGCTTGTATGAAACAGAAAGGAATTTTGTTGAATATCCGGTTTGATCGCGAAGCAATCCGGAATACTAAATGCTAAATCCGAAATGTATAGAGTATGGCATATAGAAAAACAGAAGAGTATGATCAGAAGATAACAGCAGGCCTGATAGAAAATTATCGTAGCGCCTTGAACTGGTTGGGAGAAGATCCGGACCGCGAAGGATTGATCAAAACACCGGAGCGGATGGCCAAGGCCATGCAGTTCATGACACAAGGCTATGACCAGGATGCGCATGCCATCCTCAACTCGGCCAAATTTCATGAGGCAGTGAGCGAAATGATACTCGTAAAAGATATCGAACTATACAGCATGTGCGAACACCACATGCTGCCATTTTACGGAAAGGCACACGTAGCCTATATTCCCAATGGATATATAACCGGGCTGAGTAAGATCGCCCGCGTAGTAGACGTATATGCCCGCCGCCTGCAGGTACAGGAACGGTTAACCACCCAGATACGCGATGCTATTAAAGAAACTTTACAACCGTTGGGCGTAGCAGTAGTTATAGAAGCATCACACCTGTGCATGATGATGCGCGGCGTACAAAAACAGAACTCGGTAACAACAACTTCTGCATTCTGGGGAGAGTTTGAAAAGAATGAAACCCGTAGCGAGTTTATGAAACTCATCTCCTCCGATCTGCATTAAACCCTGATTCGTGAGTTTGTACAATTCGTGAAATTCGTGTGACAGGTGCAATTCGAATAATTCGTGAAATTCGTGTTACATAATCAACGTTCGCACAATAAAACAATACAGGTTTTGGTTAGTTAAAGTCTTTGTGGCATTTTTGTTCGACTAAACCTCTATAGCTATATATGATGCATGCTTACGTATTTCCTGGCCAGGGATCTCAGTTTCCGGGAATGGGAAAAGACCTGTACCGCCTTAGTGTATTTGCAAAAAAGTTATTTGAACAAGCCAATGAAATATTGGGCTTCCGCATTTCCGATGTAATGTTCGAAGGAACAGACGAACAACTCAAACAAACAAAAGTAACCCAGCCAGCAGTATTCCTTCACTCAGTTATTGCCTTTAAAGGGATAGATGCCGGCAGGCCCGATATGATGGCAGGCCATTCACTGGGAGAATTCTCAGCCCTGGTGGCAAGCGGAGCCTTAAGCTTTGAAGATGGATTGAAACTGGTAAGCGTGCGCGCACAAGCCATGCAAAAAGCGTGTGAATTAACACCATCTACGATGGCCGCAGTATTGGCCCTCGATGATGCAAAAGTAGAAGAGATATGCGCAGCCATACAAACCGAAACAGGAGAAATAGTAGTACCCGCCAATTACAATTGTCCCGGACAACTGGTGATCAGCGGTTCTGTAAAAGGTATTGAAATAGCTGTAGAACGCATGAAAGCAGCTGGCGCAAAAAGAGCCCTCGTATTGCCGGTAAGCGGAGCATTCCACTCACCCCTGATGGAACCCGCACGCGAAGAATTGAAAGCAGCTATAGAAACCATCACCTTCTACAACCCTACCTGCCCCATCTACCAGAACGTAGTAGCCAAAGCAGTGATCAATAAAGAAGAGATCAAAAAGAACCTGATTGACCAGCTCACAGGGGCCGTTCGTTGGACCCAAAGCGTGCAGGCCATGATCGCCGATGGCGCTTACCGCTTCACGGAAGTAGGCCCCGGAAAGGTATTACAGGGCCTGATTAACAAGATAGACAAGAAAGTAGAGACGAATAACGTTGATTAACAATTGATTAATGGAGTAGGAGCGGTTTTGTCAAAAAATAAGACATGCTGCAACGAAATTATCGTGAAGCAGGTCAGGCATAAAAAACCTAACAGCACATGAGATCGCTTCTACTCCTGATAACCCTCGCCCTGATTATTATCTCCTGCAGCAAAGACAACGACGCCGGATCCTTAAGAGAAACCGGCAACAAATGGATAGAGAAAACCCAAAGACTCGACACCATCGACTTTGATCCCCCCTATCCAGGTACAGTTGATGGCAACAAAGTTTTTTATTTACGTTCAGCCATGGAAACCATGCCTGGAGCTACCCAGCTGATGTTCAGTAGTATATACGCCTATTCTTTCGAGGGAGCCTATATAAACCTGAGAGGGATGCATAGCTCTTCACTGAGCTATAATAAATACGAGTTCAAATGGACTGCCGGCCACAGAAGCTTTATTGTAAATAATTTTTACAACCGCCAGTCACTGCCAGCTAAACTTGAATTCATTCCATTAAAATAACACGAAGGAGTTATCGCCAAACGCTGATTGCTCACGACTCTGAACTATCTACTCTGAACTCAGATCAATCGTACAGTTCATCCATTCGTCGGAGATCACGGCATTGTATTTTTTGTAGAAGTTGATAGCAGGCTCGTTCCAATCGAGCACCTGCCATACCATGCCACTGTATTTCTTTTCTTTGGCTTCTTCCAGTACCCTTTCAAACAACAATTTACCGAGCCCTTGGCCACGCATGGCCTCGCTTACGAGCAGGTCTTCAAGGTACAGACGTTGCCCTTTCCAGGTAGAATAACGAACATAATACAACGCGAATCCATAGACAGTTGCCGGACTGTCGGCAGTAGCCGACGTTTCCGCTACAAACGCCCACCACACAGGATTGGCGCCAAAGCCACTCTCCACAAAATGTTCCATCGGAACGGTTACCTCATCCGGTGCCTTCTCAAAAACAGCCAGTTCGTGGATCAGCTCCATCAAACGTGGACAATCTTCCTTCACCGCCCTTCTTATATTGATATTCATAACGTAATTTATAATGTCAGAGTCTATCCCGCTTTGCGGGACTGAGCCTGTCGAAGCCTACTTCAACGCCTGATCCATATCCGCAATAATATCCTGGATATTTTCCATACCCACACTGATGCGGATCAATCCATCAGTAATGCCATATTGCTCACGCTTCTCTTTGGGAACACTGTAGTGCGTCATAGACGCAGGGTGACACATCAGTGTATCACAGGTGCCCAGCGAAACAGTGCGCGTGCATAGCTGAAGCCGGTCCATCATATTGACGCCAGCCTGCAAACCACCCTTTAGCTCAACACTCAGCATTGCACCGGGATGGCGCATTTGTTTGGCAGAAACATAATGATCAGGATGGTCCGGTAGGCCGGTATAATTCACCTTCGCAACAGCTGCATGACCATTGAGGAAACCGGCAACCTCCATCGCATTGTGACAGTGACGTTCCATCCTCACCTCCAGTGTTTTCATGCCATTTACCAGTAAGAAAGCGTCGAAAGGATTGCTATTACCACCAAGCATCCGGTGCACCTTTTTGCCCCAGGCATTCATGAACTCGATATCACGGCCAAGGAACACGCCACCGATAGAAGTGCCATGACCATTGAGGAATTTGGTAGTAGAGTGAATGATAAAATCTACACCAAACCGGAAAGGCTGCTGCAAATAAGGAGTAGCGAAAGTATTATCACACGCCACCAGTTTGCCATATTGCTTACCCAGCCTGGTAAGCCCTTCAATATCTACACACTGCAAAGTAGGATTGGCAGGCGTTTCAATATAGATCATCTTGATGGCAGGATCAGCCTTCAACGCATCCTCCGCTTTATTCAGGTCACGCAGGTCAGCAATCACAGCGCTGATGCCGAATTCAGGCAACAACCTGTCCATGAACTCCTGAGAGCCACCATACAATGAATAATGAGAGAGGATCTTGTCGCCGGTTTTCAATGTGCTCATGAACAAAGCACTGATAGCAGCCATGCCCGAAGCCTGCAGATAACCCTTTACAATTAGTGGACTGCCGCCACCATCTGTGATGCCAAAACTTTCCATGGCAGCGATCTTGTCAGCCGCTTCATCCATGGTCGGGTTGCCCCAGCGTGTGTATATATAACCATCTTCCTGACCACTGAAACGGCGCATGCCCTGTTCAGCAGAGTCATATACAAAAGTAGAAGAAGCGTAAATAGGAGTGAGGTGCGCATACCGCGGGTCTTGCGCGTGACCACCATGAATAGCGAGAGAGCTGAATCCCGTCAGCCGAAAGTTTTGATCTGCCATTAGAGTACATTATGTGCTAATGTGATAATTAATAACCCCATTTAACGAGCGTAGCGCCCCAGGTAAACCCGCCGCCAAAAGCAGCCAGTACAATATTGTCACCCTTCTTAAGCTGCTTTTCCCAATCCCACAAACAAAGCGGAATAGTACCAGCAGTAGTGTTACCATAACGTTGAATATTCAACATTACTTTATCATGCGAAAGACCCATGCGGTCCGCAGTGGCGTCAATAATACGTTTGTTGGCCTGGTGAGGGACCAGCCAGGCGATATCATCACCAGTCAGTTTGTTTCGCTCCAGCAGTTCAGCACTTACATCAGCCATACCCTTTACGGCAAACTTGAATACAGCCTGACCCTCCTGATAAGCATAGTGCTCATTGTTGGCCACCGTTTCATTCGAAGCAGGACGCAGAGAACCGCCAGCTTTCATGTGCAGGTAGTTGCCGCCGGAACCATCGCTTCTCAGGATGCTGTCCTGAACACCATAACCTTCAGTACTGGGTTCCAGCAACACAGCGCCCGCGCCATCACCAAAAATGATACAGGTAGCGCGGTCATTATAATTGATAATAGAGCTCATTTTATCAGCACCCACAACTACCACCTTCTTGTAACGGCCACTTTCTATTAAAGAAGCGCCGGTAGTAAGAGAGTACAGGAAGCCGGAACAGGCGGCCAGCAGGTCGAAGCCCCAGGCATTCGTAGCCCCCAGCTTATGACAAGCCACATTTGCTGTGGAAGGGAACATCATATCGGGCGTAACGGTACCCACGATCAGCGCGTCGATCTCGGAAGGATCGATGCCACGCTTTGCACACAACTCCTTTACAGCAGGCACCACCATGTCGGAAGTTGCCAAACCTTCACCCCTGAGAATTCTTCTCTCACTGATGCCGGTACGTGTACGGATCCATTCATCATTCGTATCTACCATCTTTTCCAGGTCGAAATTCGTAAGCCTGTCTTCGGGAACATAGCCACCCACCGCAGTGATGGCAGCCGTGATTTTTTGACTCATGCTTCTATATATCGCTTTAGGTATTGAATAAGAACATTCAAGAGTGGGCAAAATTAGGGAAAAGTAAGAAGCCTGAAGCCAGAAGTCCGAAAGACCGGGAGTCCGAAAGTCGGCAAGACTGAAGATTAGATTCTCAACTTTCGGTCATTCGGACTTTTCCGACTTTCCGACTTCTCCTTTTAACGCACCGATAACTAAAAATGGTAAACCATTAGCCCAAACCTATAATTTCCCTATTTTCGCACCCATGATCGCGTTTATACGGGGCAACTTCGTGTACAAAACACCCACCGTAGTGCATTTGGAAGCCAATGGAGTGGGGTATGAGTTGCACATTAGCTTGCACACATACTCTGCCATACAAGAACTCGAAAAAGGTTTGTTGTACACCTACCTGCATATCCGGGAAGACGCGCACATCCTGTACGGGTTTTCTGAAGTAGCCGAAAAAGACCTCTTCCTGATGCTCATTAGTGTATCGGGAGTGGGAGCAGCTACCGCCCGGATGATGTTGTCTTCGTTGAAACCAGATGAGATCGTACGTGCCATAGCCAATGGCAACACCAAACAACTGGAAAGCATCAAAGGCATTGGAAGAAAATCTGCTGAACGTATTGTGCTGGAATTGAGGGACAAAATAAGCAAGACCAACTGGGAAGTAAATATTTCCCCATTGAAAAACAATACGTTGGAACAGGATGCGTTAAATGCTCTGATGGCACTGGGTATCCCCCGCGCCGCTGGTGAACAAGCTGTTCAAAAAGTAATAAAAGCTCAGCCGGACCTCGCCGTAGTAGAAGATATTATCAAGAAAGCGTTAAAAACACTCTAAGCCTATCGCAAACGGAATTCTACCTTACTAATTCTTGGAGAAAAAAGATTGGTCCGCACATTCAAACACATTAGACTATCAGCCTTATGTAGCGCTGTATTGTGGGTTATATGCAGTACAACAGCGTCGGCTTTCCAGGCGCCAGCCCAGGGAAATCCTCAACGCCCACCTGCAGATACGCTCAAATATCCTATACATGACCGTCGGGGAGATAGATACTCCAATCCGACCAGGTCTTCACTTGACCTCAGAGATCCTGTAAACATTACAGACTCAGTCATATACGATCCCAAAACAAAGCAATACTACATCATAGAAAGGATTGGCAGCTTTTACTACCGCAAGCCGACCTACCTCACCTTCGATGAGTTCATGCAGCTCCAGTCCCGCAAGATGGAAATGGAATACTTTAAAAAACGTTCCAACATTCTCAGCGGATTGAACAAGAAGCTGTTGCAGCCCAAAATGTCGGTTACCGACAACCTGTTCAATCGAATATTCGGCAACGGCAAAGTAGAGATCAGGCCCCAGGGCGAGGTAAACATCATTGCCGGATACCAGGGCCAGAACATCAAGAACCCGGCCCTGCCCGAAAGAGCACGCCGCAATGGTGGTCTCGACTTCGACATGAACGCCAACCTGAGCGTGATCGGCAATATCGGCGACAAGCTGAAACTGCCCATTAACTATAATACACAAGCCAACTTCGATTTCGACAACCAGCTGAAATTGGATTATACGGGTACCGACGACGAGATCATCAAGCGGATCGAGGCCGGAAATATCGCCTTCTCTTCCAAGGGTTCACTGATACCCGGCGCACAACAATTGTTTGGTATCAAAACACAGTTACAGTTCGGAAAGCTCTTCGTAACGGGCGTATTAGCCAATCAACGTTCCCAAAGACAGTCGCTTGGCCTGCAAGGCGGCTCCTCCAGCATGTCATTTGAATTCAAAGCCAATGACTACGAAGAGAACCGTCACTTCCTGATGGCCCAGTATTTCCGGAATAACTTTAATAAGGCCATGTCCAATTTGCCGGTGGTCAATTCACAGGTACAGATCCTGCGGGTGGAAGTGTGGGTTACTAACCGGAACGGGTCAACTACAGAAACAAGAGACATCGTCGGATTAATGGACCTTGGAGAACCCAATCCCTTTAATGGAGGGTTGGGAGGAGGTACATTGATTCCGCCCAACGGAATGCCGGATAACAGGGTGAATGGTTTGTATCGAACACTGACCAGCGATCCTGCCAGCCGCGGTTCGTCTACAGTAACAGGTAAATTGGCCTCGATAGGGTTACGGGCCGTGCAGGACTTCGAAAAAACATTTGCCCGTAAGCTTAGCCCATCAGATTTTTACTTCAATCCCCAGGTGGGATTTTTGTCGTTAAGTCAACCCCTGCAACCTGATGAGGTGTTGGGTGTTGCTTACCAGTACCAATACAATGGACAGATCTATCAGGTAGGTGAGTTTTCACAAGATGTACCACCCGATACCACGGCCGCGGTATCAGGTACACAAAAAGTGCTGTTCCTTAAATTGTTGAAAGCTACTTCTCAGCGGACCAACCTGCCACTGTGGGACCTGATGATGAAGAACGTATATTCTTTGAAGTCACCTGATGGTAGCTACTTGTCCAGCATACAGCCCGGCGATTTCAAACTGAACGTATTATATGAAGAGCCCAGCCTGGGTAAAAAACGTTTCTTACCGGAGGGAGATAAGCCGGGCGTACCGCTGATTACCATCTTGAACCTGGACCGGCTCAACGCCCGGAACGACCCATTACCCGATGGGGTGTTCGACTATATAGAAGGCTTTACCGTTATTTCCCAGCAGGCACGTGTCATCTTCCCATTCCTCGAACCGTTTGGCGCCGACCTGGGCACCCAGGCATTTGCAGGCAGTACGCCGGAAATACGACAGAAATATTTATTTACACCACTCTATGATACGATCAAAGAAATAGCCAAGACCTACGCCAACCTCGACCGTTACATCATCACAGGTTCGGCAAAAGGCAACTCCAGTACGGAAATATCACTGGGAGCCTTCAACGTACCACAGGGATCGGTGAGCGTATCGGCAGGAGGACAGGTATTGCGCGAGAACGTCGACTACGTGGTGGATTACAACCTCGGTACAGTAAAGATCATCAACCAGGCGATCCTCAATGCCGGACTACCGGTCAACGTACAGTTTGAGAACAATGCAGGCTTTGGGATACAGCAACGAAACTTCCTGGGGCTACGGCTCGACTATATGGCCAAAAACACAGCCCGCGAATCTTTACAGATTGGCGGTACGATGGTGCGTCTGGCAGAAAGACCCTTCTACACCAAAACCGGATACAATGAAGATCCTATCCGAAATACCATGTATGGGGTCGACTTTAATTACCGCACAGAAGCACCACGCCTCACCCGTTGGTTGGATAAACTGCCTTTCTACAATACGACGGAGATGAGTACCATCACCGCCTATGGAGAAGCTGCTTACCTCAAACCCGGCCACCCCAAACAAATTGGAGAAGGCCGTAGCGGCTTGATCTTTATAGACGACTTCGAAGGAGCGCGCAATGCTATCGACCTTCGCTTCCCGCTGGTAAACTGGGGCCTTGCCTCCACGCCAGCCGGCAATGGCTTGTTCCCCGAAGCTGAATATCGCGACTCATTACCATACGGATTCAACAGGGCCAAGATCGCCTGGTATAATATAGAACCGGTATTGCAGGACAAGCGCGCCGCCAATAACCCCATCAAGGGATATGAGGATTTTACAGACCCGCGCATCCGTCCGGTAAACGTAACACAGATATATCCCAACCGTACACCCGATTTCGGACAGGCTCAGTTGGTGACGTTCGATATGGCGTACTACCCACAGAACAGGGGGCCATATAACTTTGATGCTACCAATATACAAGCAGATGGAAAACTATTGAATCCCGAAAAAAGATGGGGCGGCATTATGCGCGGCATCGACCAGGTGGATTTTGAAACCGGCAACGTAGAGTTCATCGAGTTCTGGTTGCAGGACCCCTACCTGAAGAATCCTGGCAGCAACGGAGGACAATTGTATTTCAACCTCGGAAATATATCGGAAGATGTATTGAAAGATGGCAAACGCTTCTTTGAAAATGGTATCAGTGGAGCAGCGACCAAAGCGTTGGAAGATTCAGCCACCCGTTGGGGTAAAGTCCCGGCCAACCCCATCCAGGTTACACAGGCATTCAGTAATGATCCTGCTGACCGTCCTTTGCAGGATGCGGGCTTCGATGGCCTGGACGATGAAGCCGAGCGCAGGAAGTTCCAGAACTACCTGAACCAGCTGGCAACCAACTTTGGCGTCAACTCGGCCATCTACCAGCAGGCATTACAAGACCCTGCAGGAGATAACTTCACCAATTACCGCGATGCTGCGTACGATAATACCCGCACAGGTATCCTGGGACGTTACAAGCAAATCAATAGCCCGCAAGGTAACTCACCCGTGGCAAGCACAGGATCAGAGTTCGTGAGCGCCTTCACCCTCTATCCCGATCAGGAAGAGTTTAACCGCGATAATACACTCAATGAACTGGAAGAGTACTTCGAGTATAAAGTAGAACTCAAAAGAAATCAGTTCATCGTAGGACAAAACTTTATTACCGACAGTATTGGATTTACACCCAGTGGTGGCATGCACGAAACCTGGTACCTGTTCCGCATTCCGATTGCCGGGTACCAAAATAAGATTGGTAACATTCCCGACTTTAAATCCATCCGTTTCATCCGGATGTACCTGACCGGGTTTACCGATTCTGTAGTGCTGCGTTTCGCCAAGTTGGAATTGGTACGCAACCAGTGGAGACGTTTCAATTACGAATTGGATACTACCGGACAATATGTACTCATCCCTACCAACTCAGGCACCACCTTCAAGCAACTGGCAGTTAATATCGAAGAGAACAGCTCCCGTAAACCAGTTCCATACAGAACACCACCCGGAGTCGTACGTCAGCAACAATTGAGCAACAACAACGTAAACATATTGCTCAACGAACAGTCATTGAGCATGCAGGTATGCGCATTGCCAAAGAAAGAAGTTCGCGGCGTATTCAAAACCATGAACCTCGACCTGCGCCAGTATGGACGATTGCAGATGTACATCCACGCAGAGTCGGTGAACTCCAGTACAGACATTAAGGATAATGAACTATATGGAGTGATAAGGCTGGGTAATGATCTTATCAATAACTATTATGAGGTGCGGATACCGCTGAAGATAACACCGTGGTATACCAATGCAGATGATCTCATATGGCCCACACAGAATGAACTGGACCTTCAATTGGATAAACTCATCCAACTGAAAGTGACACGGAATAACCAGAGCAACAACGCTACCTACTTCAAACAAACAGATGCCGATGGCAAAGAATACGCCATCCTCGGAAATCCCAATCTCGGAGAAGTGCGCGTAATGTTTGTGGGCGTAGAGAACCGTAATAGAGAACTCGCCTGTACCGAAGTCTGGATCAATGAACTTCGTCTCAGTGAGCTGAACGAAAAAGGCGCATGGGCCGCATTGGGCCGCATTGACTTTAAGCTGGCCGATCTGGGTACCCTCTACCTTTCCGGAAGCTACCGCGGTATAGGATTCGGTACACTTGAACAAAGGGTCAATGAACGGGCGCGGGAAGACTTCACACAATTTGATGCGGCTACACAACTGGAGCTGGGTAAACTATTACCACAAAAAGCAGGCATGTCGATACCCTTCTATGCCAGCATTTCCAAAACAGTCAGCTCGCCACAATACGATCCATATGATCTGGATATAAAGCTGAAGGATAAGCTAAAAGGCGCCCCCGCCAGCCAGAAAGATTCTATTCGCGAAGATGCAGTAGATGTAAAGACGATCAAGTCGGTGAGCTTTACCAACGTGAAGAAAAACAACACCAGCGGCAAAAAACAACAGATATGGAGTATTGAGAACATCGATGTCAGTTACTCCTATTATAAAGAAGAACAGCACAGCCCATTGATAGAAAACAATGAACTGGTGCGCCATCGTGCCGGCCTGGGATATAACTATTCATCATCCCCGGTATATTGGGAGCCTGCAAAGAGGCTCTTCAAATCGAAGTCGCCCTGGCTGTCGATAATCAGGGATTTTAACATCAACCCCTTGCCATCATTGCTTGGCTTCAGGGCAGATGTGAACCGGCAGTTTGGCGCCTACAGGCCACGCAATGTGGGCGAGGCCAAAGGAACATTACCGGAAACATACGACAAGTACTTTACATTCGACCGTATATATAATCTGCGTTGGGACCTTACGAGGTCATTCAATGTCGACTTCACAGCCACCAACAAAGCGTGGATCGATGAAGACAGCGGACGTTTGGATAAGCAGGAGCGTAGCAGTATGTGGAACAGGTTCTGGAAAGGAGGCCGTACCATATCCTATATGCAAACAGCCAAC
Source organism: Niastella sp. (assembly GCA_017744515.1). GTDB lineage: Bacteria > Bacteroidota > Bacteroidia > Chitinophagales > Chitinophagaceae > Paraflavitalea. Next base: position 120,055 of record JAGIBF010000002.1, on the reverse strand, counting down.
TTCTCGTACACACTGCCAACAGCCAAAATACCAGTACTCGATTTCGCAACCGTACGCGCCAACTATGTTGCTTCATTCAATTGGGTTGGGGCATCATTGATTGCCCGAAACCTGGGAAATACGATCTCCAATACACAACAGAAAGGAGTAACAGCTGAGTTTGACTTTACAAAACTGTACAGCAAGTCAAGATTGCTTAGAGCATTTGAAGAAGAAGGCGCAGCACCAACACCAGGTGCGCCAGCTGTGCCTCCTGCACAAAAAGATACTACTGGCAAAAAGAAGCCGAAGAGAGACCGTAGCCAGCCACTGGAGTTAAGCGGAGGGGTAAAATTTGCTGGTCGCTTCCTCACCATGCTGAAGCGGATGAACGTACAATATCAGGAAAATGCGAGCGCTACTATCTACGGCTACACAGATAGCACACGCATATTGGGAATGAACTTCAAATCCATGGCGCCGGGTCTGGGCTTTATCTTCGGTAGTCAGCCCGATACAAACTTTATCAATACCATTGCAAGGAAAGGTTGGTTGACGTCTGACTCATTGTTCAACTTCCAGAATGTACAGGATTATACACAGAAGCTGACCATTAACGCAACGTTACAGCCAATTCGTGATCTGAATATAGATCTTACCCTGGAGAAGAGCTTTGGTAAGAACTACCGTGAATTGTATAAAGACACAACTGGTACAGGCAATAACTTTGCCCGCCTGGCTCCTTATACAGCAGGTAGCTTCAGTGTGAGCTGGATTACATTCAAAACACTGTTCACACCTGCGAACCCAAACGAAGTATCCGAGATATTCCAGAAGTTTGAAAGCTACCGGATCATCATGTCGAAACGATTGGCAGAGCAAAACCCGTATTGGCAAGACCTGCCTGCTAACCAAAAGTTCCAGTCAGATGGGTTCTATACAGGTTATAACCGTTATGCGCAAGATGTATTGATCCCTGCATTTATCGCTGCCTATTCAGGAAAAGATCCCCAATCCATCACACTGATCAAACAAAGCAATCCGAACATACGTTCCAACCCATTCTCAGGCATACTGCCCAAGCCCAACTGGGGACTTACTTATACAGGATTGACACGTATACCAGGACTGGATAAGATCTTTACCAGCTTCACACTATCACACCGCTACAACAGCAGGTTGAGCATGAATAGCTTCAACTCTGCACTGCTGTATGAAGATCCACGATTTGTGAGCTATCCGGGCTTTTATGATTCTACATCCGGCAACTTCGTACCATACTTCCTGGTGCCAAACATATCTATAGAAGAACGTTTCGAACCGTTGATCGATTTTGATATGCAATTCACCAACCAGGTAACAGCCCGGTTTGGATTTAAGAAATCAAGACAATTGAGCTTAAGCCTGATCGACTTCCAGCTCAGTGAGATGCGTTCAACAGAGTTCGAGCTGGGTGCCGGTTTCCGTAAGCGTGGGCTCTTCTCATTCATTAAATGGAAAGGAAAGCCACTGGACAATGATGCCAGCTTCCGCCTTGACTTCAGTATCCGTGATGACATCACCGCCAACAGCCGGTTAGACCAGGACCAGGTATTGCCAACAGCCGGCCAGAAAGTGATCTTTATTAACCCTTCGATCGACTACGTGATCAGCAACCGGGTTAACATTAAACTCTATTTCGATCAACGCCGTACAATACCCAAAATATCAACCTCACCGCCCATTACCAACACACGGGCAGGAGTACAGATAAGAATATCATTAGCACAGTAACAGTCAAGAGTCTGGAGTTCAGAGGCACGAGCCTAACTCCAGACTCTTGGTTTTTATACTCTCGACTCTGAGCTCCCGCCTCTGAACTTACTCCCAACCAACCCCGCGCATGAGATTTGCATAGGACATTTTCTGACCTGTTACAGGCAGTAGTCATGAATAATTAAATACCTATTCAAACACAAAAAAAGGAAGTATGAAAAAATTAATTGTAGCGGCGTGCTTACTGATGAGTGCCACAAGCTTTGCGCAGACATTCCAATTGGGTATAAAAGGCGGCGTTAACGTCAGCAACTTTACCGGAGGAAACTTTGAGAACATCGATAAAAAATCACTTGTAGGGTTCCATGCAGGTGGCTTCGTAAGCTTCTTTTTGGGTGACAACTTTGCGATACAGCCCGAAGTATTGTTCTCCTCACAAGGCGCCAAACTGAAAAATGCAGGCAATGAACAGAACCTGAAAGTCTCTTACATAAATGTACCCGTGATGCTGAAATACCGTTTCAATGGTGGCTTTTACCTTGAAGCAGGCCCACAGATCGGCTTTAAAGTAAACGAGAAGACAGACGACATGCAGATAGATGACTTTGCCAAAAGCACCGACCTTTCAGTGGCTGGCGGCCTGGGCTTTCATAGCTCCATGGGGCTGGGTATAGGCGCGCGTTATACAGCCGGACTTTCCAAAGTAGGAGACTTCGACGCTGGTAATATCGATCCCGATTTTAAGAATGGAGTAATACAGGTTAGCCTGTTCTATACTTTGTTCAACAACAATAAGAAATAGGATAGCGGATTAAAAAGCTTAAAAGGGTGAGCTGCTTTTCAAAGCGACTCACCCCTTCATTGTTTAAGACTAATTAGATAACTAAGTAGATATATTCAATAAGCTTCAGCTTGAATGGATGAAATAATTTATTTGGTGCTTCTTCCTTGCGCCTGATCACCAGGACCGTTCTTCTTCAGCAACATAACGTAGCCGCACAATTTTTTCTTCTTCTTATTAACCTGCACGGGTTTGATCATGTGGTACTCGGTAAACTGAGGAACATAACTATAGCTGATGATATTGCCATCAACCGTGCCCCATAGGTTCTTTTTGTACACTACCTGACGTTCGTTCCAGTCGTACATGCGTACTTCATACAACCGTGAAGTAGGATCGCCAATAAAGATGAACTGGTAACCGGTGCCTTGGTTCATTGGCATTACAATGGGCATTTCATACTCGCTTTCCATGATCATGGAGGCCTCGCGCATCACGGTAAAGCCCTGGGAAGAATAGATCTGCTTCAAACTGTCTACCGTTTGCTGATAAGGATTGCCACCTTCACAACCTTGCTGCTTGATGGCATCTTGCGCCAATAAAGAATTGGTGAAAAAAAGAAATAAGACGGGAATAGCCTTACATAGGAACTTAACCATAAAAAGGGTTTTTGTAGGGATGTGGATTATGATTCTATCCCAAAGTAATCAAAACAGATAGAAATCGCAATCCCCCCTGGTTTATTTTCCCGGCTACTACTGAATTGGCTGTATGTCAATTAGTTATTATCCCTTATACAAGTACATGGAGTTAGCCTGCGCAGTACAGGTCATTACCAGGTCATTGATACAAACATGGGGTGGAAGCGTAGTAGTATAATATACCACATCCGCTACATCCTCAGCCGTTAAAGGATCATACCCTTCATACACCTTTCGTGCCTGGTCTTCATCCCCTTTAAAGCGAACATTGGAAAACTCCGTGTCCGCAGCACCCGGATGAACAGCTGTCACCTTTATTTTGTGGCGCAGCAGGTCGATCCGCATGCCCTGGGAAATAGCATTGACCGCATGCTTTGTAGCGCAATAAGTGTTCCCTTTTTCATACACCTCCTTGCCGGCGGTAGAGCCGATATTGATAATATGCCCCTTTTTACGCTCTACCATGCTGGGGATCACAGCTTTGGACACATAGAGCAAGCCTTTTACATTGGTGTCGATCATAGTGTCCCAATCTTCCAGGGAAGCATCGTCAAAATAATCCCTTCCCAATGCCAGCCCGGCATTATTGACCAGCACATCCACAGCTTTCCACGAAGCCGGCAATTGCTCAATAGCTTCAAAACAGGCTTTCCTGCTGCGAACGTCGAAGCACAGCGCAATCACTTCAATACCATAAGAGGAGATAAGAGCATCTTTTAATTCCTGCAGCCGTTCAGCACGGCGGCCCGTAATAATGAGGTTATAATTGTTAGCGGCAAATTTAATGGCGATTGCTTTCCCAAAACCCGAAGTGGCGCCGGTGATCAGTGCTATAGACATGCAGAATTATTTTATGCCGCAAGATAAGTCGGAAAGTTAGTAAAGACCGAAAGACCGGAAGTCGGAAAAGTCTGAAAGAAGCTCGCATTATAAGTTATTTGCTTTCGGTCTTCCGGACTTTCCGTCTTTCCGACTATCTAATTAGCATCGCAATCCCCTTCTGCACCACCGTCTTACCGGTAAAGTCCTTACCGCGCACTTCCCATACATACATGCCAGAGTCTTGCGGCTTGCCGCCCAGCTTGCCATCCCAACCCATACCATGCTGCGTAGTCTGGAAAACGAGTTGCCCCCATCGGTTGAACACCCGGAAATATTCCAGCTGTGTAATACCGACCGGGATGGGACGTAAACGGTTGTTCTGACCACCGTCGGGTCTGAAAGCATTGGGCACAAAGATCTGCGGATTGGTACGGAATACTTTGATGTTGATGGTATCCAGATCAAAGCAGCCTTCTGCAGTATACACCTTCAGTTGATAACTGAAACTATTGCTCAGGTTAGCAATGGGATCTTTAATATCATTCCTGTTGAGATAATTAGGCGGTTGCCATTCATAAAAGTCGGCGCCCCTGCCAGTCAGTTGCAACGGTTGGCCAATGACAACAGAAGTATCATTGCCGGCAGAAGCAAACAACTGCCTGCGCACAGTAACCGTTATCGTATCCCGCTTAGGTTTGTCACAACCTTGACTATCCCACACACTCAAGACATAATCAGTAGTTCTGCGAGGCCATGCCAGCGGGTTCAATATAGTTGGGTCACTTAAAGTATTGATCGGCGTCCATTCGAACCGGTTGCCAATGATAGAAGCATTCAGGCTGGCCGTATCATCATAACAAACAGTGGTATCGTTACCAGCCCTTGAAGTTGGATAAGGCACAGTTTTGATCTGAAGCTCATCACGTGAAGAACATTTACCGATCTCCGCCAGCACCGAATAAGTAGTGAACTGATCAGTAGGCGATACCAATGGGTTCCTGGCATGAATATCATTGATAGGACTGGGAGATGGATTGGTGGTCCAGGTAAACTTCAAACCATCTGTAGCAGGTGTTAGCTGAACAGTATCCGTAAGACAAATAATATTATCTGGTCCCGCATTAAGCGTTACTACAGGCACTACACGTACACGCACAGTATCCTCACTCACACATCCGTTCTCATCCAGTTGTACAGTATACGTGGTGGTGGTTTTCGGGAATACCAGCGGGTCGGGCGTATTCGTTCGTAATATCTCCACCAGCGGCGACCAGCTGAAAACACCATTACCCGAGGCATGAAGCTGCAACGTGTCCTGGACAAGCGCATTGCTACAAATAAGCGTGTCTTTAAACGCAAGTGTGATCGGAGGCTTATCACGCACATCTGCTTGTAACGTTAAAGTATCTATGCAACCCTTATTACTCTCTACAATTAACTGCACATCCTTCTTGCCGATGGTACTATACTGCCAGGAGGAAGGATTGGCATGGGAAGTATCGGCTTGCGTTGTTTCGTCGCCAAAGTTCCAGCGCCATTTACTGGCAGCACCATAACGGGATGTAGTGAGGTCCCTGAACTGTATAGGTTTCAACAAACAAGTACCGGTAATGCTGAAGTTGGGAAAGAAGCCAGGATACACTTTGGCGAGCGTGGTAGTAGAGTCAACACACTGGCCGGCCAGAATAACCTTCAGCTTGATCGTGTAAGTGCCGGTATCGGCAAACAGGTGTTGCATTCTTCCTTCTACGTCAGAAGTCGTATCGGGCTTTGTTCCATCACCATATTGCCAGATGTACACCGAGTTGGCCGGGTTTACCTGCTCGTTCCTGAATGTAACGAGGAAGTCATCGCAATAAGAATAATCAGGTTTCAATAAAGCCTTCAGCGGAATACAATCCGCTACGCGAATATGAATATCCTTGCGGTGAATATTGATGAGCTGGCCATCACGGTATTCATAAGCACAGGCAGTCACCACATATTGTCCCTCGACACTGGGGGCCACACCTGATAAAAGCCCTGTAAAACGGTTGAGCGATACACTCAGGCCCATCGGCGAAGAGCCGTCGTAAGGTGCCCTGTAGGGAATAGAGTTGTAAGGTGGGGGAGCAGCAGGGTCGGGTTGAGCACAGGTTAAACAATTATTGCCACCACTCATACCAGGACCACCACCGTTATAAGCATTGCACAGTTGATAAACTACAGAGTCAGCGTCGGGGTCATTAGCTGAAAAATCAAAAGTAAAAGTAGAACCGAAGCAAATAGCTACCGCATCGTTGGGATTGAAAACAGGACTTGAATTTTTATAGGCAGGGCGGGAAGTTACACCGGCAACAATACCGGGGATCTCGCACGTATAAGTAGCGCCATAATCGTTACTGCGGGCAGGCATATTCTGAATACCCTGAATGCGGCAGCAGCGTTGAAAAGCGATCACATAACCGGCTGCATTGACAGGCAGGTCGATGGTCGTTTCAAAATAACGAAGGCGATAGCAAACATCGGTAGGCGGGTTGCTGATACAGGGATTACTGTTTGGATCATACCGGATCCATTCTTCCCGGCTAAGATCTACCTTGATATTCCTGAACTGGGAATTATTCGTTTTATCGAAAATGGTGAAAGGCTGCGTATTCTCCAATTGGCCTTGCCCCGCATTACAATCAACATAAAGCTTTAATGTGACGATATACCTTGACATGGTAGCAGTGGAGTTCACACTGTCGTAGCGGTAATACATTTCACCACCCCGGATGTGGGCGGCAAAAACCGTCGGGATAAGGCAGGACAATAAAAAAAATATGAGTAGGACTTTCTTCATGTAATCGCCTGCTTCTCATAGCAGTTTGGTTAAACAATTCAGGCATTTGCCAGGAAATCGGCCAGAAACTTGTTGCTAAGCCCCTGTTCCTCCAGCATACCCATATGAGCCGAATGCTTGAGCAGGTGGATATATGACAGCAAAGGCAGGTGGCACTGTTGCATCGCATGGTCGGGTGGTACTGCTGTATCATATTCACCTGCAATGAATAACACTGGATACGTGGATTTTTCAAGGACTGCCGTCCGGTCAGGACGGTCCATCATTGACTTGTAATATTGTACGAGCGATTCAGCCGAAAAGTTGGAATAACGCTCAATAAATTCCTGAACAACAGCGGCATTTTCCTGCTTGAAAGAAGGCGAAAAGAGGTTGGGAGTAGTTTGCTGGATAAACAGGGCAGCTCCATGCTGCAATATGAACTCGATCCCTTTTTGCCGGGTGGCCTTCTTTTCCTCCGAGTCGGCATAAGCCGTAGAGTGAAAAAGACCGATTCCCTTAAGCCGGTCGGGGTACAGTTCCGCAAAAGCAAGCGTCACATACCCGCCCATGCTATGCCCGATCATCACGAAAGGTTCATCGCCGGGCACTTCGTCAGTTACAATCTGCTTTACTGCCGCCGCCAATCCTTCCATACTCATGTCCTCACTCATACCCGAACGGCCACTGCCAGGCAGGTCAGGAACAATAAGCCGGTATTTTGCCTCCAATGCTTCGATCTGGTGCTGCCATACCGTGCCATCCTCCGCAAAACCATGCAGAAGAACTACAGGCGCGCCTGTGCCAATAACCCGGTAGAATAACGCCCGTCCGTCAATATCGATGAATTTTTCAGTTGCTGCCATGATAATTATATTTTACTGCGATACCAGCTCCGGACAAGTATCAGGCCAAGGATGGGAGCAATGGCTGGGTTCAGCGCCTGGGGCAAAATAAACCACGTAGCACCCAGCAATAAGGAGATAATACAAACCACTTTGAAATAAGACTTCACCCATTGCTTCTGCCGGTTCATCACAAACACCACCACAAAATGCGTAGGCAAAGCCCACAGCAGGTTGAAATTATTGCGGCAAACATCATCCACCCTGATCAGCCAGAGGGTAGCCAGCAAAACACCCAATAGGCCCAGCAGCAAAAAAAAGAAAATATCGAAACCACGCAAAAAGGCTGACGACCGGCTGCCGGTAAGAATCGACAGAATGGTAATAAAAATCAACAAACCGGTAAATAGTACAAATGGAGTGAACCAGCTGCCCGTCTCTACAGCAGTAGTGGAGACGATTACAACAGGCTCCGTTTTTAGCACCAGCGGTTTGGCGCCGGAACTGGCGCTATCAAAACCTTTCATGAGGTAATCGGGCAGGAACATAGCTTCCCGGTTGCTGACCTTTTTGTCGAGGTTGCTGCCCAGTAAAATATCGATCCCGAATTTACTCCACGGCTGATGCCCTTTATCGAGGTACGCATGCAACAGATTACGATAGCTGGGAGTTTTAGCAGGTAGAATATTTTTAAACACCACGGGGCTGTCGGTGTTTTTAATGATCATATCACCCGCGCGCGTAGTACAATTATCCAGGTGAAAATAATAATAGTAATTGCGGTTTTGTGGCTGCGCATTATCCCGGAGCGCATTGAAGATCTTACTCTTCTCGGCACAGGACAATTGAAGCTCCTGTTCGATAACACCACGCTGCTGCGATCGATACTCCTCTACAAAATCACTGAATCCATAGGCAGAGAGAGAATAAAACATAAGGCCCCGTGTAAAGTCCCAATAGAATTTGGTAGGCTCAGAATCGTCAAAAGTGCCATAGTTGAAAACGATATCCATGCCAGTGGCGCTGCTCTTGACACGTAGCGCAGTATGGCCAAACGCAGAGTATAGTTCTTCACCGGGACTACAAGTGAGCAGGCTGACGTGAAGAGCACAGGAATCTGATTGAGAATAAGTGTAGCGCGAAACAGAAAAGCAGAGCAGAAGCAATAATACTACCCGGGCTCGTTGCATGGACGGTAATTTCCCGAAAGATAGGAAAACAAGTGGCAAAGTTCAAAGGTTAACAAGTTGATAAGATGCGGGGGGCGCCCTGTCAACTTATCAACCTGTTAACTTGTCAACCTATCTGCTATAATTGGGGGCTTCTCTTGTAATCTCGATATCGTGTGCGTGGCTCTCTTTCATACCAGCATTGGTAATGCGTACGAATTGGGCCTGCTGTAAAGCTTTGATGTCTTTGGCGCCGCAATAGCCCATACCGGAGCGAAGGCCACCAACATATTGATAAACGATCTCGCTCAGATTGCCTTTGAAAGCTACCCGACCCTCGATGCCTTCCGGTACAAATTTCTTTACATCATCTTCCACATCCTGGAAATAGCGGTCGCCGCTGCCCTGGCTCATGGCTCCAATGGAACCCATACCACGGTATTGTTTGAATTTCCGCCCTTCATAGATGATGGTTTCACCGGGGCTTTCTTCCGTACCGGCAAAAACACTACCCATCATCACGAGGTTGGCGCCGGCAGCTAAAGCCTTCACCATATCACCAGTGTAACGGATACCTCCATCAGCAATAAGCGGAATACCTTTTTTATGCAAAACAGAAGCAGCTTCCATGATAGCAGTGATCTGCGGAACACCTGCACCGGCAACGATACGCGTGGTGCAAATAGAGCCCGGTCCGATACCTACTTTCACAGCGTCGGCGCCTGCTTCAGCCAATGCCTTGGCGCCTGCAGCAGTACCGATATTACCTGCTATTACCTGTAGCTTTTTGAAGTTCTTCTTTACCGCTTTCAAAGCTTCAATAACACCCTTGCTATGACCGTGAGCGCTATCGAGACAAACAATATCCACCCCGATCTGTTGCAGCGCAGCAGCCCTGTCGAGTAAATCGCGGGTAATGCCCAATGCAGCACCGGTGAGGAGACGGCCGTAAGAATCTTTTACAGCGTTGGGATAACTTTGTAATTGTAAAATATCACGGTAAGTGATCAGGCCGATCAGCTTGCCGTCTTTCCTGATCACAGGAAGTTTTTCAATCTTATGTTGGCGCAGGATCTGACCTGCTTTCTTCATATCGGTTCCTTCAGGCGCAGTGATCAGTTCTTTCGTCATCACTTCACTCACCTTGCGGCCGCTGGCAGTTTCAAAACGCAGATCGCGGTTGGTGAGAATGCCTACCAGCTTTTGGTTGGTATTAACAATAGGAATACCACCGATCTTATTCTCCTTCATGAGGCGAAGTGCATCACCAATAGTAGCGTCCTCATGTAAAGTAATGGGGTCCAGGATCAACCCGCTTTCACTACGCTTAACTTTGCGTACCTGTTCAGCCTGCCGCTCGATGCTCATGTTCTTGTGCAGGATACCGAGACCACCTTCGCGAGCGAGTGCAATAGCAAGGTTGGCTTCAGTAACAGTATCCATTGCAGAAGAAAGCATGGGAGTATTCAGCGTAATATCTTTGGTAAGCCTGGTACGGATGTCTACTTCGCGGGGCAATACTTGCGAATAAGCAGGAACCAGTAAAACGTCATCGAACGTTAAACCATCGCCAAAAAACTTACTTGAACTGGGGGAATTTGTCCGGAGAGAAGAATTTCTTGTTGCCATGTGCAAAGGTAAAGTAACAGCACAATATGCTCCAAAAGATTTTTACAAACACTTCGAAACCCGCTCTGTTACATTAACTTATATCGCTTTCCCGGCAGGCACTGGATCACTCCCTGCAGTTCCATATTCAAAACAGCAGCTGCCACATTACTACTGCTAAGACCGCTCTGTATATTGAGCTCATCGATATGCACAGATTCTTTTTGCCCCAGAATAGATGCCACTTTTAACTCATGCTCATTCAGATTTACAAACAAGTCCTGTTGTTGAACAACAGGCTTACGTCTATCATCCCAACCCATCATATCTATGAGTTGTTGTGTATCGGTAAGCAGCATAGCCTTGTTGCTTTTAATAAGATAATTGCAACCGGCACTTTTGCTATCCGTGACCTTACCGGGGTACGCAAAAACATCTTTGTTGTAACTGTTGGCCAGTTCAGCTGTGATCATGCTGCCACCTTTCAGGCCGGTCTCTACAACAATAACGGCATCGCACATGCCAGCTACAATGCGGTTGCGCGCAGGGAAGTTGTGCTTGTCAGGTTTCGTGTCACTGGTAAATTCAGTTAGTAAACCACCGCCCTGTTTGATCATCTCTTTAGCCAGTGAAGCATGTTGTGAAGGATAGATAGTATCCAGGCCATGGCCCAATACGCCAACAGTGGGCAAGTCATATTTGATAGCAGCATGATGTGCCAGGGCATCTATACCAAAGGCCAGTCCGCTGACGATCAGCACACCCATATCCGCAAGTTCTTTTACCAGCTTTTCGGTAATAAGCTTACCATATTCAGAGCTACTGCGTGTGCCGATAATTGCGATAATACGCGAGGCGTTGAGATTGGCTTCGCCCCGGTAAAACAGCAGAGTGGGGGCATCACAACAATGTAGTAGCCGTTGCGGGTAGTCGGTATCCGTAAGGAATAGTGGACGGATCTTGTATTTTTCAATAAAGGCGATCTCGTCTTCTACTTCATCAAAGCTGGCAAATTTTCGGATAGCATTGGCCTTCGCAGGACCAATCCCTTCGATCTTTCCCAATTGTGTAGGAGAGGCCTTAAAAATGGCAGCAGCCGTTCCAAAATGTTCTACCAATAATTTGGCGTGGATCAAACCAATAAGCGGCACCCTCGTCAGGGCAAGCTGATATAACAAATCGTTTTTCATAGCATGGAGCCATGAATATATGCAAATATTTAGTATGCGATAAAAAGTGTGGAGATTCTTTGCTGCTTAAGCAGCTGATTTATTATGATCAGTAGTGCCGGCGATGATCTTGATGCCAAGAACGATCTCAAGATTGGTAATCGTTTCAAGTGTTAAGTTTTCCTGCCCTTTTACAATTTTATTGACCTGTTGTGGTGATATATCCATCCGTTGGGCAAGGTCTTTTTGCGAAAGTTGTTGAGCCTTTAATGCTTCCAGTACTTTCAGGGCAATAGCCGCAGATTTTTTCAGCCATTCCCTGTTTTCGCGACGAAACTTTGCCTGCTCCTTCCAATCAGAAGATTGAGTGGTGGCGATCCGCGAAAGTTTATCATTCAGGTTACTCATTCGAATTGCTGTTTAAGTCTTGCGGGTAATAAATGCCGTTATCCTGTAAGAATGTTTTTACTTTTTCAAGTTTCTTTAATTCATTTTGTAAATGCTCCCTTTGCATATCTTTCGTCAGCTTGATACCTCCACCCGTTACTAAATAACAATTTTCAGCAAGCCTGATAGCATACAACCTTAGCCATCCTTTGTGAATACGGGCTTTACTTTTTTGATGAATGACCAGGGTATATTCAAAATTGTTCAATGGCTTGAAAAGATGCTGGAGATTATTACCTTCAGTAGAAGCCCCCTGCTCAACATAGTCATACAAAATATCCTCCATCTCCTGTGCTTCTTCTAAAGTCAATAAAACAGCCTTTTCAGTTGTAATGTTCCTGAAGAAGCCACTATTTAGATCATCCTTATTCTTTTCAAAGAAGTCATACAACCATTCAACATCATGCATCAGATTAAAAAACTCATCAAACTCATTTTGGACCTTATTACCAAGCTGAACTGACCAAATTCCATTCTCAGTATTACTTGGTACAAAGATACGGACAAGCTGCATAAAATCAACTTATAGGTTTATTTTCTTTCTTGCATACTTGATTATCAGTATGCAAGAAAGTATTTATTAATTTAATAATAAATATAATATGAAAAGTTGGAATTATGCTAATGACTTAACACCTTCATCTCCGTCCTTCTGTTCTGTGCCCGGCCTTCTTCGGTGACGTTGTCTGCTACAGGAATAGTTTCACCAAAACCTTTAAACGACAAACGTTGTTGATCAATACCCTTGCTTACAAGGTATTTTACGACAGCCTGTGCACGGTTGTTGGATAAAGTGAGGTTGTCTTGCGGCTTGCCAACATTGTCGGTGTGGCCGCTGATCTGGATACGCAGCGTAGGATTATCACGCAATAACACAAACAATTTGTCGAGCTCGGAAGTAGATTCCGGCTTCAGGCTAAACTCCTTGCTGTCGAAGAAAATATTCTTCAGCACAATAGAAGCATTGGCTTCCAGCGGCTGGAGGGGAATATCGATGTGATAAGTAGAGTCAGGTGCCCTTTGGCTCAGAGAAAAGTTGTCGGAGAAGAATAAATAACCTTTGCGGTTTACATTGAATGCATAGTCTTTACCAATAGGCAGTGTAACGAGGTAGTTGCCCGTTTCGTCAGTCTGTACTTTACTCAATACTTCTTGGGAAGCAAGAGCGGTAAGTTCGATCGCAGAAGGCAAGCCTTTACTGGTCTTCTTATCAAATACTTTACCTTTTACCCATAGTGTCCTGGCCGGACGAATATCATCGCGTAATTCAAATGTATAGATATCAAGCCCACCCCTGCTGTCACTGCGATCACTGGCATAGTAGGCAGTCCTGGCGTCAGCAGCTACAATAAGACTGCCTTCGTTTTCGATGGTATTGATAGGATAACCAAGGTTCATAGCCTTGCCCCAGGTGTTCTTGGGCCCTTTTTTGCTTACAAATAGATCATCACCACCATAGCCAAGGTGACCATTGGAGGTGAAATACAAAGTTTGATTATCAGCATGAATGAAAGGGCAACTCTCATTGCCGGCAGTATTTACTTCGGGACCGAGATTTTCCGCATCACTCCATCGCCCGTTGGAAAGGTAGTGACACACGTAGATATCACTGCCTCCATAACCACCTTGACGTGAGCTGGCAAAATAGAGATCACGTTTGTCAGGAGATAAAGTAGGAGCGGTATCCCATTGATCACTGTTAACCTTAGGACCGAGATTCACCGGGGCGCTCCAGCCATCATTGGTGAGATAAGAAATATATAGATCGCAGCTTCCAAAACCATCGCGGAAATTACAGCCCGTAAAAATAAGCCATTGCCCATCCTGGGAAATAGTCTGCGCGCCTTCATTGGCATCCGTATTGATATCTCCTTCAAGCGGCAGGGCCTTCGACCATTTACCATCAACCCGCACAGAGCCAAAGAAGTCTTCATTATAATTTTTAACCCGTCGGGTGAATATGAGTTCATTACCATCGATAGTAAGCGTAGGGAAGTATTCCGACACAACGGAGTTTATGCTATCACCCATATTTTGCGGTTCAAACTTATAATCGAGCAATGGTTTTTGCTTGCTGTATTCAATCGCAAACTGGTAACTTTTCTGGCGAAACTCACCGGCAAGACGGCTCTGACTGTTCAAATTGGGAATGGTAAGAAATTCATTCACCGACTCCAGTGCCCTGGTAAACTCACCTTTACCGGCAAGGTTGATAGAGAAAGGAAGATTATAGTCTTTGAAATATTCAGCATCGATACTTTTAGCCTTTAGGTAATTCTCAATTGCGCCATCATAATCTTTCATTTCACCATACATACCGGCAATGGAAAGATAAGCATCGAGAAAACGAGGATCAATTTTAACGGCCTCCTTCAGGATAACGATACCACCTTTAAAATCATCTTCCTGGGCTCTGGCGATGGCTTTTTCATACAGTGCAGCAGCTTTTTTATTCACTTTGACAGGATCATATTGCTGCGCCTCGATCAAAACGGGTGAGATCAGGAACAAGAAAATGGTACAGAAGCGTAAAATGCCCATGCTTGCGATTTTGTTGATTCAGATAGTACTTTCTCTTAGACGGCGAAAACCACCTGAAAGATAGTACCCAAATGTTAAAACGTAAGCGGCAAAAGATTATTTCAGATTGATCACGAAGGAGTTAAGGAACATTCATGTATTTGTGGATCTGCAGCGAAAACTCCCATTGGGGGTTCTCCTTAATATATTCAACGATAAGGGGCGTCATTTCATTCGATTTATCCCACTCCGGCTGCAGGTACAGTTTACAGGAAGGGGAAACCAGGGCGGCATATTTTTCAGCCCAGTCGAAGTCGCTCTTATTAAATACTACCACCTTCAGTTCGTTGGCCAGCGGCAGGATTTCCGGCAAAGGGAATTTGAATTTTTTGGGCGACAGGCATATCCAGTCCCACTCTCCACTCAGGGGCGAGGAGCCGGAAGTTTCAATATTGGTTTGAAAACCAGCTTCGTGGAGTGCAGTAGTAAGCCCATCGAGGTTGTGCATCAGTGGTTCCCCGCCAGTGATCACCGCCATCCGGCCAGGGTAGGCGGCAGCGGTCGTTACCATTTCACCGATGCTTTGTAAAGGGTGTTTGGAAGCATCCCAGCTATCTTTCACATCACACCATACACAGCCAACATCACATCCGCCCAGACGGATGAAATAAGCGGCCTTACCTTGGTAATAACCTTCTCCCTGGATGGTGTAGAATGATTCCATCACAGGCAAACTGATCACAGCCGGAGCAACACTAACTTCCATAGCGGGCAAAATTACGAAATAATCATGCCTTATCGAAGGGTGAGCCGACCTCCCGCGCAGCGCGACAAGTTTTGAGGGCCACCCATCCTTCGATAAGGGTATCCTAAGACCCCTACATAATTCATATTAGTGATTCACAAATACACGTATTAAAGATTAATGGTATAGACCTATTTTGGGAAAATTTGGCCAAAATTGGGAATGCCTGTATCGGGTCAATCTTTTCAACGTGTTGATAAACAGGAAATTATTATTTGGAATAAAAAATGTTCTATCAGGGCAGCTGTGCCAAAAAGCATAGCCTTCAAAATCCACTATTCTAAGTGAAAATTTCACCTATGAGAAACCTATTGCTGACTGTTTGTTGGCTAATCGGTATACAGGCCGGTTATGCCCAAATCAACTACACCTGGAATGGCTCCAGCTCCACAGCTTTTGCCACCGCGGCCAATTGGACCCCAGCCGGCGTACCAACTTCCACAGACAACGTTACCATTGTAACTGGTAGTAATACCTGCATGCTCGCGGGCAATACTACAGTAAGGAACATTACCCTTAACAGCGGGCAGCTGAACCTCAATGGTAATACCCTGACCGTGACGGGGCCTACAGCCACCTTCAATGCGGGCAGTGTGCAAAATGGTACATTGACTGTTACAGGCGTTGGTACTGTTTCCTTTGGTGCAGGACCAACCACCCTGAATTGTGCAGTCAATATGGACGCTGCCACCATCACAATAAGGAATGCTACATTCCAGGGAGTGACAACGATTACTAAAACAGGCACCAGTAATGACTGGAGTTCCGGAGGCAATACCTTCAACGGAGTATTGACGCTAAACAATACGGGAACTGGATACTTCCTCTTAGGCAACGGAAACCCCGACGTGTTTAATGCCGCTGCAACATTCAACAATACCAGCGCGAATAATATATACGTAGCGTACAATAGCACGAACAATATCTTCAACGGCCCCGTTGAGTTTAACAATGCGCCTTCTACAAATAATGCCATATTAGTTAGCTCCTATTCAGCAGGTACGATCTTTAATAACGACGTAACTGTTACCAGTACCAATGGACAGGGAGTATTATTCTGTAACAACAACAGTACTGCCAATGCTACATTGGCAACAGGCCGTACGATCAACGTAGGTGCGGCAGGATTTACAGCCGGAACACTATTGCTGAAACAATTCATTCAGACCGGAGCTACTCCACAAAGTATTACATTGACAGGAACGGGCGTATTACAATTTGGTCCGGCTGCAGCATTCGGCGGTAAATTGGTAACGTTCAGCCCTTCATTATACCTGAATGGAACAGTGTTTAGTGATTCAGCCAATTTTACCAAAACAGGCCCTAACGATAATAATGGAACCGGAGGTAATGTATTCAATGGCGTGTTGACAGTCAATAATGCAGGAGCAGGCTACCTGATGATGGGAAACAACAATCCTGATACCTTTAATCTTGCCGCAACTTTCAACAATGTGGGCAGCAACCACATGTATATCGCCCATAATAGTACCGGGCATAGATTCAATGGACCTGTAACATTCAATAATGCGCCTGCCACCAACCATTCAATTATGGTGAGCCATTATGCTGATACAACTACATTCAACAACAGTATCACGGTTACCTCAGTTAGTGGAAACGGAGTACATTTCTGCAATGGCGTAAATACGGCTACGGCCTGGCTCACCGCCGGGAATACGGTCAACATTGGGCCTGCCGGGTTTTCATCAGGTACCTTGTTGTTCAGGCAGTTTACACAGATCGGAGCTACCCCACAGAGTTTATTGCTAACTGGCACATCGAGACTTACATTCGGACCTACCTCCAAATTCGATGGAGATGTAACAACGTCCAGCCCTTCCATATTCTTAAATGGATGTACGTTCAATGGCGCTACCGATCTCACAAAGACGGGTAGCAGCGGTGATTACAATCAGGGTGGGAATATATTCAATGGCGTATGCCGTATTAATAAAGGTGGCACCAACTTCTGGTTGTTGGGAGACAACAGGCCCGATATATGGAACAATGATGTGATACTTACCAATAAAGGATCAGAGCGACTACTAATGAGCTGGGCCACAGTCGGCAACCAGTTCAATGGCAACATCTATATCAATAGTTCCGATACGGCTGCAGGTATTCAGTTTTGCGGCGGTAATTCAACAGCCACCGCTATCCTGGCTGCAGGTAAAACGATATTGCCCGGTACTACCGGGTTAACGGCAGGATACCTGTATCTCAAACAATTTACCCAGTTAGGCACTGTTCCCCTCAATATAACAGGAACAGGTACCTCCTCCGTCATTCTCGGCCCCTTAAGTGAGTTCAATGCACCCATGACCGTGACAGCACCTGATATCACACCACAGGGATCTGTTTATTATGCTCCCGTTGTGTTCACAAAAACAGGCGGTACTGCAAACAACAACAATCAGCGTCAGAATATTTTCCACGGCACAGTCACTATCAACCAGCAAAGCAGTACCGGAACATTCATGCTGGGGTACAATTCCAATGAATTGTTCAATGATGACATCATTGTCACATCGACTGGAACGTCCGGTATCTATCTGGGAAGGCCCAATGGTAATAGTTCACCGGTATTAGCTGCCGGAAAAACGATACGCGTGGGAACAGATGGATTCTCCGCAGGTTCTTTGAACATAAGGACTTTTACGCAATTGGGTAATGCCCCCATAAACCTGAACTTCACAGGTACCAATACCATGCTCTCGTTTTCCGATACTTCTCTTATTGGAGGTAACGTCACAGCAAGTACGCCGGCGCTTTATTTCGGCAACACGAGGTTCAAAGGAAAAGTGAACATAACTAAAACCGGGACAACCAATGATGGAAGCAGGGGGGCAAACAACTTTGAAGACAGCCTCACTATCAATAATACAGGTACTGGCTATATTCAATTGGGCCAAAATGAAGCAGATACCTTCTATAGTGCAGTACAGTTTAACAGCAGCGGTAGCTCATACATAGGAGCTGCGTGGAGTAATACCGGACACATATTCAATGGTAATATTACCGTGACGAGCACGGGTTCATCGACGGGAATTTATTTCGGCAATAACGGTGGTGCTGCAGCAACCATGGCAGCCGGTAGCACGATCAGGATAGGAGCTGCAGGATTTACATCAGGTACATTAAGCGTCAGACGCTTTACCCAAAATGGAAACGTCCTTGTATACCTGCCGCTTACCGGCACATCTTCCCTTGTACTCGGGCCATCCTCCTCATTCGGCGGCAATTTTATTGGGTCCAGCCCCTCCATATACTTGCAGGGAGCTATATATAACGGCACATCTTCATTTACCAAAACGGGGACTACCGGCGACTATAGTTCAGGAGGCAATACATTTGTTGGTGTCAGTACTTTCACCAATACCGGTAGTAGTTTCTTTTTGCTGGGAAATAACAGCCCGGATACCTGGAATGATGATGTAACATTCAACAATCATGGTTCAGAACGGATACTGCCTTGCTGGGCAACTGCAGGCAACCAGTTCAATGGAAATATATATGTCAACAGTTCAGGAAGCGCTACTGGCATACGCTTCTGCGGTGGTAGCAGTTCTGCTACAGCCACCCTCGCAGCTGGTAAAACAATACAAGCCGGAGTAGGAGGACTATATGCCGGCAACCTGATCCTGCAACAATTTACCCAATTGGGAAATGCGCCTGTCAATCTGGTCATGGGTGGCACAGCTACCTATATACAGTACGGTCCGGCATCCTCATTTGGTGGAGATGTCACTTCATCGAGCCCGGGATTGTATTTCAATGGTTGTACCTTCAGCGGTACAGTGACTTCGGCCAAAACAGGCGCGAACAGCGATTACAGCAGTGGTAATAATACCTTTAACGGAGTAACGACGATCACGAACTCCGGAAGCGGATCGCTCCTGCTGGGCAATGGTAGCCTGGACCGGTTCAATACGACCGCCACTTTCAATAACACCGGTTCTGCAAACATATATGTAGCACACAACAGTACCAGTAACGTGTTTGCTGGTGTCACAACCTTCAACAATACCCCTACTGCCAATACAGCTATCTACGTAAGCCAGAACTCATCCGGTACCCGGTTCGACAACGATGTGATCGTAACGTCTACAAACGGGCAGGGCGTTCAGTTTTGTAACAGTGCAACAGCATCTGCTGTATTGGCTACCGGACGTACGATCAGCGTGGGTGCAGGCGGCTTTTCGGCAGGTACCCTGTTGCTGAGAAACTTTATCCAGTTGGGAACAGTGCCACATAACTTCAACCTCACAGGAACCGGCTCACTGGTATTTGGACCATCCTCTACCTTCCAGGCAGAGGTGACATCTACCAGCCCATCCTTGTTCTATAATGGCTGTGTGTTCAATGCTGCAGTAACTGCTACCAAAACAGGTAACACCAGCGATGCCAGCAGTGGCAATAATACCTTCCGGGGAGTAGCCACTATGACCAATATTGGATCAGGCTACCTGATGTTTGGCAACGGCAACTCCGACAGGTTCAATACAACAGCTACCTTCAACAATACCGGTACTTCGCATATCTATGTAGCGCACAACAGTACCGGGAATGTATTTGGCGGTGTTACAACTTTCAACAATGCCCCATCTAATAACTCAGGCATATTTGTAAGCCAGAACTCACCTGGCACTCAATTCAACAATAATATTGTTGTTACGTCTACCAATGGGCAGGGTGTCATCTTCAATAACTCATCGACAGCTTCCTCAACCCTGGCAGCAACGTATACGATCAGTGTGGGTGGAGCAGGCTTTTCAGCCGGACAATTATACTTGCGTCAGTTTACCCAAACAGGCGCAACAGCGCAAAACCTGACATTGACAGGAAGCAGTACATTGCAATTCGGACCATCTTCTAACTTCGGTGGTGACATTACAAGTACCAGCCCCGGTCTGCTGTTCAATAGTTCCGTTTTCAATGGGGTGGTGAACAGTACTAAAAACGGATCCGTGAATGATCAAAGCTCAGGCAATAATACGTTCAATGCCGCAGCAACATTCACCGTTACCGGAGCAGGCTATATGATGATGACGAATAATAATCCGGACGCCTACAACGGCAACGTAGCATTTGTGCAAACCAGCACCGGAAGAATGTACCCCAACTATAATAACAACAGCACTTATGCAGGTAATATCCTCGTAACAGCGCCAGCGACATCAGGCATTGTGTTTGGAGTAGGAAATGGTACTGCTACCATGACGGGCAGCGGCGTACAAACGATCGACATTACTGCCGGAACGCCGGCGCCATCATTTACCCGTCTGGTAATAGCTAATACCGGCGGAGGTGTTACACCCAACACACCCATTAGCGTAAGCAGAACCCTTACACTCACGTCAGGATTGTTGAATACTACAACAACCAACATCCTTACGATGATGAATGCTTCCACTACGGCTGCAGGAGACGCAACATCTACCAGCTACGTGAATGGGCCTATGCGATATCAGAAACAAAGTTCAGGTATAACAACACTCAACTTTCCTATCGGAAAGGATGCTGATTGCCGTCCTGTGGTATTGACCCTTAATCATAGCAATGGCAACTTATATACTTATCAGGCGGAGCTGTTTAATGCAAGTGCTTCAGGGCTTGGATATACATTGCCTCCTTCTGTAGACCGGGTATCCAGGGTGCATTATTATACGATCGGCCGTACCGATGCTTCTTCGGTAAATCAACCGACTGCCGGTTTGAGCGGTAACCAGACTATACAGATATTTTTTGGTGCGAATGATTTTGTCACCGATGGTGCACAGCTTACCATTGTAAAGAATACCAATGTGACGCCAACAGCCTGGAGAGATATCGGAGGAACAGGAGGACCACTTTATAATGGTACTCATACACTCACTGGCAGCATTACTTCCACATCGGCGCCCAGTGTATTTAACTCGTTCTCTACGTTTGCCCTCGCCAACATTTCTGCCGGTATGAACCTGCTGCCGGTAGGTCTCCTGAACTTTGATGCAAAAGCTCATCAATCGCAAGTAGACCTGGAGTGGGCTACATCGATGGAGGTAAACAACAGTCACTTTACAGTGGAGAAAAGCCGCGATGGGGTGAACTTCGCAGAAGTGCAAAGAGTGAATACCAAGGCATCGGGTGGCAACAGCAGCAATAAACTAACCTATACTGCCACTGACCTGGCGCCTTACAGTGGATACAGCTACTATCGTCTCAAGCAAACGGATATTAACGGTAACGACCGTTATTCAAAGGCTGTCATCGTTTCAATGGTAAAACAACAGCAGCAGTTGGCGGCATATCCGAACCCTTCTACTGGTACTCTGTATGTGAGTGGCATCAATACATCGAAGCCGAACATAACATTCGGTTGGTATGATGCAGCTGGAAAACTGGTGATGAACCAAACTGTGCCAGTAAACAATGGTCTGGCCCGGTTAGAGACTACACTTAGAAATGGTATGTATTTGCTGAAGTTTATAGCCGATGATGGCACCCAGAAAATGCAACAGATTATCATCAACAAATAACGGCCGCCCCCCTAAATCCTTAGCACACCCTAATCCGGTCGCCCTGTTAACTACAAAACCCGCCGTTTGGCGGGTTTTGTTTTATAGCAATAAGATGAAATTTAGTTCTTTGCCAGGCATGCTGCGTATGTGTTCTTCATCAATGCAGCAATGGTCATGGGGCCTACGCCACCTGGAACAGGCGTGATATAACTACATTTGGTCGATACATTGGCAAAATCTACATCGCCCTTGATGGCATAACCACGTTTTTTAGATGCATCGGCAACGCGGGTAATACCTACGTCGATCACGATAGCACCTTCCTTCACCATGTCGGCTGTTAAAAATTCCGGCTTGCCTAAAGCAGCAACAATGATATCTGCTTGCAAACAAAGCTCCTTCAGGTTTTTGGTCTGCGAGTGGCAGAGCGTTACTGTACAATTGCCGGGGTTGGTGTTGGCGCTTAACAAAATGCTCATAGGGCGACCTACAATATTACTGCGGCCTATCACAACAGCATGTTTGCCTTTGGTATCGATCTTATAGTGTTCCAGGATCAGCATAATGCCGTGGGGGGTAGCTGCCACAAAAGTGGGCAAACCTTGTACTAACTTACCAACGCTGATCGGGTGAAAACCATCCACGTCTTTGGATGGATCGATGGCATTGATCACTGCCTCGTCGGAAATATGCTTGGGCAGCGGAAGCTGCACCAGGATGCCGTCGATATCGGGATCATTGTTCAGTCGCTCGATTTCTTCCAATAATTTATATTCACTGATATCTTCTTCGAGGCGCAGGAGGGTAGACTTAAACCCAATTTCTTCACAAGTCTTTACTTTAGAGCCTACATAGGTTTCGCTGGCACCATTATTTCCTACGAGCACAGCGGCGAGATGGGGGATTTTCTTGCCTTCGGTCCTTAACTGGCCTACATTCAGTTTCAATTCTTCCTTTGTAGCCTGGGATACAAGCTGTCCGTCTAAAATTTGCATGGCGCAAAGGTAAAAATCTGTTTGGTAAAAAATTACGTTAGTTTTTACAGTCCAACACTAATCGCTTGAAAAACCATTACTTACTGCATATCCTGAAAATAGGGCTGTTGCCCGCTTTTTGCCTGCTTTTCTGGCATGCCTCAGCCCAGTCCCTCCGCTATCCCCAGGGAGCCCCCTACACCGGGCTGGGGGCCTATAGTTACCAATTCGTAGATGCATTTTCCACTATAGCCAACCAGGCCGCGCTGGCCCGGCTGCCTGCTGCGCAAGGAGGTGTATATGCCGAAAAGAGATTCCTGCAGGAAAAACTGAACAGCTACAGCGCCGTCGTTGCCTTGCCTACCGGCATGGGAGGGTGGGGCATCAACGTCCATTACTTTGGCACATCGGAATACAATGAGTCGCAGGTGGGCATTGCCTATGGAAAAATGCTGGGGCGGGTGGACCTGGGTGTACAGATCAACTATGCCATGATGCAGGCGGCGGGTTATGGCAGCGACGGTACGTTGATCGTGGAAGCAGGGACGATCTGGCATATCACTGAAAAAGCGCATGCCGGCATACATATATATAATCCGTCGGGAGGAAAATACGGAAAACAGGCTACGGAAAAGATGGCCTGGCAATACAAGGCCGGGGGAGGGTATGAGGTGTCCGAGAACGTCCTGGTAAGTGCAGACATCATTAAGCAGGAAGACAAAGCGGTGAACCTGCAAGTGGGCATGCAATATTCCCTGCACAACCGGTTCATGCTGCGGGCAGGTATTGCCACAGCCGCAACTACACCTTGGCTGGGAGCGGGCTGGACCTGGAAAAATGTTCGCGTCGATATTACCGGCAGGTACCATCCACAATTGGGCGTCACGCCCGGCCTCTTGCTACTGTTCAGTACCAAACAAACAAAACCTTCCCATTGAAAACACCCTTTACAATAATACTACTACTGGCTGCTTGCATAGCCAGGGCGCAGGAGCGTGAAACAATATCCGAGCAACAATTGGAAAACCAGACTGAGGTGTCGAACATGGATATGGAAGATGATAACAGCTGGCAACAACTGGAAGCTCTGCGGCGTCATCCGCTGGATTTAAATACTGCTACCATCACTGATCTGGAAGGGCTGCCCATGCTCAATGCATTACAGGTGGCCAGCTTTATACGCTACCGCAGCCTGATGGGGAAGTTGCTCGACCTGCACGAACTGCAAGCTATTCCCGCATGGGATGCACAAACCATCCGGCAATTATTGCCGTTTGTGAAACTGGGCACAGGGTCAGTTACTTCTACCCCTATAGCACAACGGTTTCGTAATGGCGAGCATTCATTACTGCTGAGAGCTGCACAAACATTGGAAAAGGTGAAAGGGTTTCAACCTCCCGGCTCTCCTGATAAAGCTTACTACCAGGGAAGCCCTGTGCGGGTGTTCACCCGATACAAGTATGCAGCCAATGACTTGTTACAATATGGAATAACTGCCGATAAGGATGCGGGTGAAATATTCAAAGGATTTCAGCAAAAAGGATTTGATTTTTGTTCATATCATTTATTTGCCCGCAAACTGGGAAAGATAAAAGCACTTGCGTTGGGTGATTATACCGTGAACATGGGACAGGGACTGATACATTGGCAAAGCCTCGCTTTTAAGAAGAGCTCTGCTGTGATGCAGGTAAAACGACAAGGTCCGGTATTGAAGCCTTATAGTGCAGCAGGCGAATATTATTTTCACCGCGGTTCGGGCATTACCCTGCAACAAAAGAATTGGGAGGCAACTCTGTTTGCTTCTTTTAGAAAGCTGGACGCTAACCTGTCGGGTGATAGTGTGACCAGCATATTGACAACCGGATACCATCGTACACAAGCAGAGATAAACGAGCGCTATAACCTCGACCGGTTTACAGCAGGAGGTAACATCAGGTATAGCCGTCCGGGATGGCATGTGGGAGTAAATACAGTAAAATACCAATTTTCCCATCCCTTTAAACGATCAGCTGATCCTTATGACCTGTTTGCGATAACCGGAAAACGTTGGAGTAACCATAGCGTAGATTATGCATTTACGCATCGTAACCTACACGTTTATGGAGAAGCGGCCATCGATCAGCAATTCAATAAAGCATTGCTTCACGGTATACTGGTGAGCCTCGATCCCAAAGCAGACCTGTCACTTGTGTATCGTCATATCGATAAAGAGTACCAGGCCCTGCAGGGAAATGCTTTCACCGAAAGCTATTTACCGGGCAACGAACAGGGATTGTATGCGGGCCTTACCCTGCGGCCCGCGCCTGTGTGGCAAATAGATGCCTATGGAGATTTTTTTCGCTTCCCTTGGTTGAAGTACCGGGTCAATGCGCCGGGTAATGGTGGCGACTACCTGTTTCAAGTAATGTACAAACCCAACAAAACAGTAGAAGTAACCAGTCGTTACCGGCATGAGCATAAACCTGCCAATAGCACAGATGATGAAGCAGTTGTAAAACCAATAGAAAGAACAGTACGGCAAAATTGGCGTACCCAGGTGATCTTTCAAACAACCCCGGCAATAACTTTGAAAAGCAGGGTCGAGCTGGTGTGGTATCAGGCGGGTGAAGCTGCCCACACAGAGAAAGGCTTTTCAGCTTTCACAGAAGTTTTCTATACACCCAAGCGATCTTTTACAGTCAATATGCGGTTGCACTTCTTTGAAACAGATAGTTATAATGCTCGTGTTTACGCCTATGAGCAGGATGTACAATATTCCTTTTCCATTCCTCCTTTCAGCGGCAAAGGGTTGCGGTATTATATAAATTGTAAGCAAAACTTGGCAGCCATATTATCACCTAAACGTACCGGAAAAGTGAACTGCCATCTATGGCTGCGCTTCGCGCAATTCTTATTCCCTTCGAAGGTGCTTACCGGCAGTGGGTTGGATGAGCTGAATAGTAAACAGAAGACAGAGCTCAGAGTACAATTGATATTCACCACCCGTTAGCTCACCCGTGCTCTGGTACGCCTTTGCTCCACGATTGCTCTCAAAACTGCACAGATATCAGTTGAAACTGCACACTTACTAATTCTTTCAGATAGGACGTTGGGTAAGGCAGGATCCGCTTGCTGATGCATCCGTAAATATGCCATTTTCTCCTTACAATTATTGTCTGAATAATCCTGATGGAATGCTGCAGCTCGACCCTAAAATGACCAAGGAACAGCAAGAGCAGCTTCGAAAGATCGTAGCACGCGCTGTATCCGATATTAAAAGATTGATGCTGGTGCAATGAACGACCTGCTTGCGATTACCGGATTTCAAAACAGAGCAGATCTGCTTAAACACCTTGAGATAAACGGTAAAGGACCAATGCTTAAATTCGGTAAGTTCCGGAAAGGCATCAGACGATGGAAATCTTACTTTAATGAATCCGCAGGGTGATGGCACTTTTGGCGAGGCAGGCTGTAAGACAGTATTTTATGCAGACCACCTATCCTTTTAATCCGTCTAATTCTAAAACGGAAACAAGACAATAGTAATATGAGAACCAATACATCCTTTTTATGTCTGTTGTTGTTTCTTTGCACTGGTCAGGTGTTTTCGCAGGACACGGCCATTTACAATTGCAATGTGCGTCTTATAACAAGCAAGCCGCATTGTGATTCTTTGCGGACCTACAAGGTGAACGCTGACTTTAACTCCAAAAAGATGTTGCAGAGAGATAAGAAATTAATAGCCTTTCCCAATTTGTACCACGCTGATACCTTGTCATTACAAACGATTGAAAATCAGATACGAAAGACCAGTTATAGTGAAAACTCGCATAAAAAGTCTGATACAAACAGCCGGTATTTAACGATATATTCAAAAGGTCTCACCAATTTGATGATCCGGTATACCTATAAAGATGGCCGGATCCTATGTCGACTACTGGGAGCAACGCAAGGTTGTTGATCCTGATAATGTTATCTGGCAGCCCAGGCCTAAGAAAATAAGAAAGCGAAGAAAGTACAGTGAGGAGTCTATACAGCGTATGCTGAAACGCAAAGGCAAGGATGGCAAACCTAAATGGAGAGACCCCGAGGAGGAGGAAAGAAAACGGCAGCACAAAGCGATGAATGATGTATGTTATGAGCGTACGATGGAGAAGCAGCGGCTGGCAAAAGAAAAGCTACGATCTGCGAGCGTCGAGCCGCGAGCTTTGGAAGGTGAAGTCAAAACGGCAGCTTCGTTATTGCTGCAACAAAGGACCCAAAGCCCTGGAATAGGGTTGCAAGGGTACGGACGCTATAGCTCCCTTTCGGGAATGTATATAACTGTCAACGGCACCCTGCATATTTTAACGAATGTTGATGCAGCCATCGCTGCAATCGAGGATGGTAATTCTTCCTGATGAAACCATATTAATGTCAATATTCGCCTGGCACAATTTTTATTAGTGCGTAAAACCATTTGCTTGTAACCGTTTTACTAAATTCTGCTGCTAAGTTTCCCCAATATTCATCTGTCATCCCATGTTAATAACTCGTTAACCGTATTGGATTAAAGAGGCATTAAAACAGACACCGTAAATAGGCTATTCTAAATAGTTAGTGTGATTGAAAAAGACAACAGAAAGCCTAAAAAAGACAATTGATTTTTTTTGATTCTTTTGAAACCCTTTACAGGACTGAGTTTCATTGTATCGTTGCAAGCTGCTTTCGTTGTTAACGAGCGATTAACATAAATTAAAAAATCGTTAAAACACCGTTAATGAACTCTTAAATAACCAGCGTTTGGTTTAATTGCATTGCCTTATGTTTCGATAATTCGGAGGGTACTTAGTCTGCCTGACACCGTAACAGTCACATTAATTACTCCTTCTGGGTTCTGTAGTCACATTTATTTATCAATTAAAAGTACACATGAGAAAGATTCTATCGCTGCTAGCGGCGCTGGTAACATGCGCTGTTATGGCCTATGGTCAATCCCGCACAGTGACCGGCCAGGTAAAAGATAGCAAGGGAGACCCCATTCCTTTCGCTACCATCAAAATCAAAGGCACCAATACTGGATCTGCTGCCGATGCTAACGGAAACTTTTCAATCACCGCCCAACAGGGAGCCGTATTAGTGATCAGTGCTACCGGCTATTCAACCACCGAGTCAACTGTTAATTCAGGAGGCACAGTGAATGTTGAATTACAAGCCAATACAGCCATGCAGGAAGTAGTGGTTACTGCCTTGGGTGTTTCCAAATCGAAACGTGCAGTAGGCGTTGCCGTTCAGGAAATTCAGGGCGACAAACTGATGCAAACCAAACAAACCGACCTTAATACCGCACTCGCCGGTAGGGTGGCTGGTGTGCAAGTGCTGGGTGGCTCCGGCGCCAAGTTTGGTACATCTACAGTTCGTATCCGTGGTGTGAATACTCTCGGAACTGCTAACCCCTTGTATGTAGTAAATGGCATTCCTACCGATGGACGTGATGTGAACATGGACGATGTAGAGTCTGTGTCAGTACTGAAAGGACCTGCTGCAACAGCGTTGTACGGTCAGCGTGGTTCTGAAGGTGTGATCGTGATCACTACCAAAAAAGGAAAGCGCGGATCTGGAATAGGGATTGAGTTTAACCAAAGCACTACTTTCGAAAGAGTAGCTACCCTGCCTGAATATCAAAACGAATACGGTGGCGGATATACACAGGACTGGTACACTTTCAAGTACAATCCTGCAACTGATGCTCTTGCATTGGCTGCTATGGACGGCGCCAAGTACTATGATTATTTCGGTGATGAAAGCTGGGGTCCTCGCATGGATGGTTCTCTTTATGCGCCCTGGTATGCATGGGACCCGGAAGATCCCGAGTATGCTAAACAAAAACCATTTGTAGCTCAGCCCAACAACGTGCGTGACTTCTACAATACAGGTGTGGCGTACAATACCAACGTAGCTTTCTCGAAAGTTACCGACAATTCCAATACAAGGGTATCTTATACTAACCTGGTAAGGTCAGGCGTGAGTCCCAACAGCCGCCAAACCAAGAACTGGCTGTCTATCAACAATACCATCAACCTCACCAAGCAGTTCAGCCTCAATACCAACCTGAACTATGTGTACGAATACTTGTTTAATGTGCCTTCGGAAGGTTATGGAACACAGACTTCCGGTTCATTCAACCAGTGGTGGCACCGCGACCTGGAGATCGACAAACTGAAAAGATACAAAAGGTCAGATGGTACTTACACTTCCTGGAATATCAACGGTCCCCGTGACCCAAGCCCCAAATACTGGGACAACCCATATACAGAAGTGTATGAAAATGTTTCCAATAACAAGCGTCAGCGTGTTTACGGAACGATTGGCGGTACTTATCAATTCACTCCTCACCTGAAGGCTGGCGTGCTGGCAAGAGCTGATGTGTACAACCAGAACTTCAACAGCAGGGTAGCATCAGGTACGCTCAACCTCGACGCTTACAGAACTTACACCAACAATACGCGTGAGCTGAACTTTGTAGGTAGTGTAGAATACGATAACGAGTTTGGTGACCTGTCATTCCGTGCAGGCGCGTATGCTGAGAAAAGGACCAACTACAGCAATTATGTAAACGAAGCAACAGCTGGTGGCCTGACGATTCCTGGCTACTACAACATTGCTGCTTCCAAAGACAGACCTACTACCAACGCTACAGAAACACGTAAAGAGGTAAGAAGCGTATATGGTTATACATCACTGGGCTGGAAGAACATGCTGTTTCTGGATCTCAACGTCCGCAACGACTGGTCTTCAGCACTACCACAAGGCAATAACTCTTACCTGTATGGTGGCGTTGCTTCTTCGTTTGTATTCACTGAATTGCTTCCGCAAAACGATATCCTGAGCTTTGGTAAGATCAGGGCTTCTGTTGCCCGTGTAGGTTCCGATATCGATCCCTACAATATTTATCAGACTTATACTGTAGGAACTCCGTACAGCACGTATCCTACATTGACTGTTCCTAATACTTATCCCAACAGCGTGTTGAAACCAACACTCTCTACTTCTTATGAAGTAGGTA
The DNA here is from genome assembly GCA_017744515.1 of Niastella sp. Classification (GTDB taxonomy): domain Bacteria; phylum Bacteroidota; class Bacteroidia; order Chitinophagales; family Chitinophagaceae; genus Paraflavitalea. Next base: position 90,150 of record JAGIBF010000002.1, on the reverse strand, counting down.
CGGAGCTCCGTTTCCTCCGCAACAGGATCAGGTTCGACTTCAACTATTACAGCCGTGAATCTAAGGACCAGATCATCAACCTCACGATCCCCAGCACAACAGGTTACAGTGCAGCGTTGGTGAATGCCGGTAACATTGCCAACCATGGTTTTGAGATCAACCTGGGTGGTACGCCAGTGAAGACCAAAGATTTTACCTGGGATATCGACATCAACCTCGGTGTCAACCGCAATGAGGTGAAGAAGCTGTATGAAGACAGTAAGAACCTGGTGGTTAACCCTGCCGGCCTTGGTGCTTCTTTCGGATTCACAGGTTCTCCTTCTATTTCAGTTAATGCCCGTGTGGGTCAGTCTTACGGTATCCTGATCGGCGATGGTTACAAACGCAACGCTGAAGGAAAGATCCTTGTAGACGACGATGGCTATCCTGTGATCGAGCAGAACAAAGAACTGGGTTCTATCCTGCCTGATTATACCGGTGGTGTATTCAACGAGTTTACTTACAAAGGATTTACTCTTGGAGTAGCCATCGATTTCCAGAAAGGGGGTAAGCTGATGTCAATTACCCGTATGTTCAATGCAGGCTCTGGTCTGTCACAGGAAACAGTGGGTAACAACGATAAAGGCAATCCTAAACGTGACCCAGTTGCCAATGGCGGTGGTGTACGCGTAGACGGTGTACGTGAATCAGACGGCAAAGCCAACGATGTTTACCTCGACGCGAAAGAGTACTATGAGTCAGTACTGTTCTCCGTATGGGAGCAGTGGGTATATGACGCTACTTTCATCAAGCTCCGTGAAGTAAGACTTGGTTACAACCTGCCCAAGCGCTGGTACCAAAAGCTGCCTATCCAGAATGCTTCATTCTCTGTGATCGCACAAAATCCCTGGTTGATCTACAGCAGCGTGAAAGGACTCGATCCTTCTCAACTGCAAACTCCCTGGTATGAAGGCGGTCAGCTGCCCGGTACTCGCACACTTGGATTTAACCTGAAGCTGCAGTTCTAACCACTAAAAAAAGAGAATTATGAAACGAAACTTTGTTAAATATATAACCTCCGCTTTGCTGGTTACCACAGTAGTGGTATCCTGTTCGAAGCCAAGTGATTTTGGCGACCTGAACGTGGACCCGAATAATCCTTCGGATCCTAATACAGCCTTATTGTTTACCAACGCGATCCGTTCAGGATTGAGTTCAGGCACCGGAGCCGTAACAGCTGCCGATCCCCTGTTGTATGTGCAACAACTATCTGAAGTATTTTATACCAATGCATCCCGCTATTCCAGCCGGATCTTTGATTACAATGCTTTATACAATGGTCCGCTAAATGACCTGCAAACGATCATCGACCTGAATACCAATGCAGAGACCAAAAGCAAACCTTATGTGGTAGCTGGCGGCTCCAACGCTAACCAGATAGCCGCTGCAAGGATTCTGAAATCATTCATATTCATGCAAATGGCTGACCGTTGGGGTGATATTCCTTATTCAGCAGCGCTGAAAAAACTGGAAGACATTACGCCTGCGTTCGACAAGCAGCAGGATGTATATAAAGCCCTGTTTACAGAGCTGAAACAAGCAGCAGCTGGTATCGATGGCGGCGCTGGCCCTGCCGGTGATATCCTCCTCGGTGGCGATATGGACTGGTGGAAGCAATGGGCTGCTTCCATTCGCCTGACCATTGCGCTTCGTTTATCTAAGGCTGACCCAGCTACCGGTAAAACAGAGTTTGCTGCTGCATTCAACGATGGCGTACTGGAAGACAACGCTCACACTATCAAGTATAATTACCTGAGCGATGCCAATAACCAGAACCCCTGGTACAACAACTATGTAGTAGGTAAGCGGTACGATTATGCTATCAGTAAAACACTGGTTGATAAGCTCGCTGCAGTGAATGATCCTCGCCTGCCGGTATTTGCTGATAAAACTGCTGCAGGAACATATGTAGGTATGCCTTATGGCCTTACTTCTCCTGTAGGATATTCAGCTGGTACTATTGGCAACCCCGGTAACATCTCGCTCATTGGTTCTGCTTTCCGTCAGCAAAATAGTCCAGCTGGTGTAACTACTTTTGCACAAATACAATTCTCACTGGCAGAAGGTGCACACCTTGGATGGATTCCCGGTGGTGAAGCAGCGGCTGCTACTTATTACCTCGCAGGTATAAAAGCATCACTGGAACAATTTGGCGTAGGAGCAGGTTACGCGGCTTATGTAGCTCAACCAGCAGTAGTGTATAATGCAGCCAATGCAGTAGAGCTTATCCAGACACAAAAATGGATCGCCAGCTACCTCGGCAACGGATATGAATCATGGGCAGAATGGAGAAGAACAGGATATCCTGTGCTGACTCCGGCTCCAGGCGCTGCGCCTGTTTCCGGTGGACAAATCCCTCGCAGACAAGCATATCCAACTACTGAAAGAGATCTTAATTCAGAAAATTATAACATCGTAATCGGTCGTCAGGGTGCTGACGAACTGACTACCAGGACCTGGGTTGATCAATAACCCCGATCGCAACGATTTTTTTTATTTCTTGTGACTGTAATAGCCGGTGTAGTTCTCTACAGCCGGCTTTTTTCATTTATGGCATCAGCTTTCAATATTAAATATGTTGTTCAGGATTTGTAAACTGTAGCCTGTATATGTAAAACAGTTGTTCATAACGGTAGTAAACAGTGATAATCAATGCGATAAAGTTTTCGTGAAAAACATTGCAGCACTTTAAATTTTCCGTTTGTCTACCAATATTCCTTCCGATCCTATTTTAACATTTTTTTGGGCTATTAGAAAGTTCATATATTTACGTTAGGTCACATCTAAATTACAGTCACATGAGAAAATTTCTATCACTGCTCGCAGTGCTGGTATTGCTATTGGTATCGGCATATGCGCAAACCAAAACTGTTACCGGTAAGGTAACCGATGAAGCGGGAGATCCAATCCCATTTGCTACTATTTTAATCAAGGACACAAAGGTCGCGTTCGTCTCCGATGCCAGCGGGACCTTTACAGCAAAAGTCAAACCTGGAGACGTTTTAGTAATCTCTGCACAAAGTCTTACTACCAAAGAAGTTACAGTTGGCACCAGCAATGTGGTGAACATCACGCTGGCAAAAGGTAACAATGCACTGGCAGAGGTGGTTGTTACGGGTGCTTACAACACAAAAAGAACCGCGCGCAGTACATCGTACAACGCGCAGGTAGTCACCAGCGAACAGCTGAACACCATCCGCCAAACAAACCTGAACAGTGCTCTTGCGGGAAAAGTATCGGGCATACAATTCCGCGGACAATCGGCCGGTAAGCTGGGCGATCCCGGTAGTATTCGTTTACGGGGTGCTTCGGGACTGGGTGGTGATGAAGGGATTATCTACATAGTAGATGGTACTATCCTGCCGAGTATCAACGACATCAACATGGATGATGTTGAAAGTGTCGATGTGTTGCAAGGGCCTGCAGCCGCAGCACAGTTTGGTCCTCAGGGACATAATGGCGCCATTGTCATTACCCTTAAGAAAGGGAAAAAGAATGCGCGTGGGATCGGGGTCGATGTAAACCTCGGTGGGCAAATCGAGAAAGTGTATAACCTGCCTAATTATCAGAACACTTATGCAGGTGGTAATACATCTGATCTGAAGCTGTATACCTGGGAGGCCGGGCATCCTGAAGAATGGAAAGCGCTCGACGGAAAATATTACCACAACTATTCCGACGACGCCAGCTGGGGGCCACGTATGGTGGGCCAGGAATATATACCCTGGTATGCCTGGTATGGTGGCTCTAAATATTCTTATAAAACTGCCAGGCTTACACCGCAACCTGATAATGCAAAAGACTTCTTCAACACAGGGCACGTTTTAAATAATTCCATCTCCTTCAGCAAGGCTACTGATAATATGAACCTCCGGGTGTCTTATGGCAATGTGGATGTGAAAGGTCTGCTGCCTACCACCTCTCTTAAAAAACATACGCTGAACGTGAGTGGTACTATTGACCTGAATTCTCATCTTACTTTAGGCGCCAACATCAACTATTTCAGTCAAACCAAGAATGGTGAGTTCAATGATGATTATTCTAACCAAACAACTGGTTCTTTCAACCAGTGGTTTCACAGGAACCTGGATATGGGAATCATGAAAGAATTGCGGGGACTCAAAGCTGCAGATGGCGTTTATGCAAGCTGGAATCACCAGGATCCTTCGTCTTTTGATCCGGCAAAACCCAATGCCTTTTATGCAGGCAACTATTGGTACAACTTCTATACCTGGTTTGACCTGGTTAAGCCAGTTGAAAACAGGGACCGCTTGTTCGGTGATGTATCATTGACTTATAAGATCAATAACGACCTGCGTGTGCGGGCTACCTATCGTAAACAACAGAATACGATCTGGTTCGAAGATAAGTTCTCTTCTGACCTGGTAACCAGTGGTACACAAACAACTGGCAACTGCGGTCAGTGTAAAGGTTACTATGGTACGGGCGAAAGCTATTCCAACAGGCAGAACATCGAATTCCTGGCTTCCTATTCTAAGAAGATCAAGGATTTCGCCTTCAACCTGAATGCAGGCGCAGACTTTTTCAAAGCATTGTCAAAGAGTAATTCTGCTGCTACTGTCAACGGCCTGAACGTACCCAACTATTTCGCAATCTCCAACTCCAAAGACCAGCCCACCGTTGGCAATGGCCGCAGCGTGGAGAAGTACCGTGCACTACTGGCAAAAGGAGATGTAGGGTATAAGAATTTTGTATTCTTCGACTTCACCCTGCGCAATGACTGGTTCTCCACACTGCCAATAGCCGACAATAACGTATTGTCGAAATCATTTGGCGCCGCACTCGTATTCAGCGACGTGGTTAAACTGCCCTGGTTGAGCTATGGTAAAGTACGCGCCTCCTGGGGAGAGATCCCCAAAGCATTGGGAACTACCTCTACATCATTTGGCGCCTACCTGTATCCCGGATTCGCTTATGGTGTAGGCCAGTATCAATGGAATGGCAACTTCCTGATGGGCACACCCGATCAACTGGTGGATTCAGCCATCCATGGAGCTGTTAAAACTCAACGGGAGATCGGCCTCGATCTACGCTTCCTGAACAACAGGATTGGCATCTCTGCCACCTACTGGGATGGTACTGAAAAAGATATGCCCCTGGCGGTTAGCATAAACGGCGCCAGCGGATTTACTTCCAAGCTGATCAATACTGGTAAGATCACCAAGAAAGGGCTTGACCTTCAATTCAATGCCCGTCCGATATGGTGGGAAAACCTGCAATGGGAGATCAATGCTACTTATGCCTACCTGATCGAAAACAAAGTAGTGAAGATTGCCGATGGACTTACCAGGCTTCCACCACTGGAAGGATTGTGGGGTACTACAGCTCCTGTGCTGGTACATGAAGAGGGTTTGCAATGGGGCCAACTGTTTGGCAACGGTATAAAAAGAATTAATGGAAAGCCTGTACTTACTGCCGATGGTTTTTATGTGAATGATCCCAATATACACTTTGGCAGTGTGTTGCCTAAATACACAGGAGGTATACAAAACAACTTCATCGTGTTTAAGAATTTCAATGTCAATGTCAATATCGACTATCAGGCAGGCGGTAAGTTCTTCTCTCTGTCAGACATGTGGGGTTCCTACTCTGGTCTGACTGCCCGTACTGCAGCAGTGAACGACAAAGGTTTTCCGGTACGTGATGCAGTGGCGCTGGGTGGTGGTGTGCGTGTGGATGGAGTAGATGCTGATGGAAAAGACATCGTGAAATATGTAGATGCCCAGGAATATTACCATGGCCTGTTCAACAACAAGACCATGGACGAATTTATCTATGACCTCACTTTTGTAAAACTTCGTGAGTTATCTATCGGGTACAACATTCCGCTGAAAAAGCTGGGATGGGATAAGTTTATGAACAGAGCTACTTTCTCTCTCGTAGCAAGGAATCCGGTATTGATCTATGCAAAAACCAGCGACTTCGATCCTTCCGAGATCAGTGATCTCTCCGGAGAAACAGGCAACCTGCCCGGATCAAGAAGTTTCGGTTTCAATTTGCGCGTAGGATTCTAATTGGATAACCACAACAAAAGAATAAATATGAACAAGAAAATATATACAGTCATCTTTTGCTTATCGCTGCTTGTAGCAACAGGCTGCAATAAGTTAGAGGACTTTGGAGACACCAATGTAAATCCCGGGGCTACTAATGATCCTATTCCCGGAGCGTTGTTGACCAACGTACAAGCTGGCCTGGCCGGTTATGCCACACAAACCCGTGGCGCATTGTACTGCCAGTATTTTTCAGAGACCCAGTATACAGATGCTTCTCTTTATAGTTTGCCACAGTTGGCGTTTACCGGTGAATATTCCGGCGCTTTGTACGACCTGGAGAATCTGATCAAACTGAAGGTGAACGATAACATGACAGCAGTATCGAGGATATTGAAAGCTTATATATTCTGGAATATCACCGATCGCTGGGGAGACGTTCCTTATTCGGAAGCATTGCAGGGAAACCCAACTCCCAAATATGACACACAGGAAGATATCTATAAAGGAATACTGAAAGAGTTGGCTGAAGCGGCCGCACAGTTCAACAACAGCGGAGGCATTACCGGCGATATTATCAATGGGGGCAACATTGCTAAGTGGAAGCAGGTAGCGAATACACTGCGCTTGCTGATTGCCTTGCGGATGTCGAACAGGTACCCCGCGGCCAATGGGTTGGCGGCTACGGAGTTCAAAGCAGCACTTGGCGCTGCGGGCGGTATTATTGCTACGAATGCCGATAACTGGGTGGTGAACTATCCGGGCGGAAACTTCAAGAGTCCCTGGTGGGGATTGTATGACGGCCGGAAAGATTTTGCTGAAAGCAAGACCATGACCGATCTGCTGGGTTCATTGGGCGATAACCGGGCAAACGCATTTGGTGGTAAAACCGAAGACCAGAGTACCAGCAATCCGGATTGGAACCAGCCATCAGTAACGGGCGTGCCTTATGGCCTGAAGAGAGCGAGTGCTGAAGCATTTACAGGTGCTAATCCAACATGGGCAAGGGTGTTACGCGGAGATCTCCGGCAGGAGGATGATGATGCTGTGCTGATCAATGCAGCAGAAGTATTGCTGGCGCGTGCTGAAGCAGCTGATCGCGGATGGACAACCGAGAACGCTGCGACCCTGTTTCAGAATGGCATTAAAGCATCTTTTGAACAGTGGGGGCTTAATGCACCAGCTGCCAGTTATTATACACAGGCTAACGTTGCATTTACAGCAGCACCAGGAACTGGCGGTAATTTGAAACAGATAGCTACACAACGCTACCTCGCTACCTATCCTGATGGCACGCAAGGTTGGTCTGAATGGAGAAGAACAGGTTTCCCCGTACTTACGCCTGCACCGGATGCTACGAACGCATCCAAGCAAATTGTTACACGGTATGTGTATCCAAGTTCTGAATATGGAACCAACAAAGCGGCAGTAGAAGCAGCAGTGGCAAGATTGCAGGGGGGAGATACACAGGATTCTAAAGTATGGTGGGATCAATAACCGGCTAATAACCTTAAAACTGATTATATGAGAGCTACAATAATAAAATATACACTGATGGCAGGGGTGGCCTCGATGCTTTTCACCTCGTGCATAAAAGATGAGGTAACCGACACCACCACACAGGGAAATACCTATGTGAAGTTATTGGAGGCACCCGAAGCTAAATTCTTCTTTGAGCCTTTTACGGAAGTAAGAACGCTTCACCTGTTCAGCTTGCGTAAAGATGCCAATTCGGACGCTGAACTCAACAAGCCATTGGCCGTAAAATTGCAGCCTAATGCAACACTTCTCGCCAATTACAATGCACAGAATGGTTCAGATTTTGAAGTGCTCCCTGATAGTTTGTACACGCTCGATCCGGGAAATCCCAAAGTAGGCAGCATTTATGAGATGAATATGACAGCCAGCCAGTTTGCAAAAGAATTCACCATTAAACTGAATGGCTCTAAGTGGAACCTGTCTAAGAAATATGCGTTAGGTTTTACTATCACCGACGCAGGGGGCAAACCGGTTTTAAGCGATAAGAAAGATATCCTCGTGCTGATCAGTATTAAAAACAGATGGGATGGTGTATACGTAGCATCTGGTACACTGACAGATGCAGCAAATCCAGCTCTTGTTGGTATTTATGATGATCCCGGTGGGTACGGCGTAGATGTTGAGTATGGCCTGGAAACGGTGAGTGCGACAGAGTGCGTAGTGGTAGATTACACCTATTCAGGCACAGTTGCCATACCGATCTGGACAGGCACGGGCTGGTCTTATTATGGCAGCTTTGGTCTGGTGGTAACTTTTGATCCAGCTACCGACAAGATCATAAAAGCAGTCAACTACTATGGACAACCGGCTGGTAATACGAGGTCGGCTGAACTCGACCCTTCAGGTGTGAACGCATATGACGAGGCTACTAAAACAGTGAAGATCAAATATTTTATGAAGCAGCCCAGTGTAATAACCGATCCGCCGTATATACGAACGAAGGTAGATGAAGAGTGGAAGTTTGTGAGGGCCCGTTAATAAACGATCAGTATATAAAATAACGAAACGCTCCGGCCCTTTAGCTGGAGCGTTTTGATTTCACTTACTTTCAGAAGGGTAATGACCTGCTGCTTTTTGCAGGCCAGAGATTGGATTTGATAGCGATAAAATTGTATATAAGCATAAAGCATGGATTCATACTGTGTTTATGACGGTCTGTGCAATAATGTTTGTTAATTTTTCGCCAAAGAATAAAATTTCCCTACTTTTAAGTAGTTCAAACTATAAACTAACAAGTCACATGAGAAAAATTCTACCACTGCTTGCAGTGCTGGTATGCTTTGCTATACCCGTACTGTCGCAAACAAAGGCCCTCTCCGGCCAAATCACAGATGCTTCAGGAGCTCCCATTCCATTCGCATCGATCATTGTCAAATCTTCCAAAACAGGTGTTACTTCCGACGAAAACGGCAACTTCAAGATCAATGCAGCCGCAGGCGATGTATTGGTAATAAGTGCTGTAGGTGTTAAGACGTTGGAGTACACGGTAGGTTCGGGAAATATCCTGGCTATTAAAGCAGAAAAGACAGGCGTGCTTGAAGAAGTAGTTGTAGCGGCCTTCGGTGTAAGGAAAGAAAAGAAAGCGCTTGGATATTCCGTACAGGAAGTGAAAGGGGAAAACCTTACCGTTGCAAAATCTGTTGACCTTAGTTCTGCACTGGCGGGTAAGGTGGCAGGTGTAACGTTAGTAGGTTCACCCAGCTCTACTTTCGATAATGCCAGTGTGTTGATTCGTGGTGTTACAGGTCTTGGTCCTGTTGCTCCCATCTTTGTATTGGATGGTACCATCACTGACCAGGAAAGTATTATTATGGATAACGTAGAGAATGTATCCGTGTTGAAAGGGCCTTCTGCTACAGCCATTTATGGTCAGCGTGCTGCCAATGGAGTGGTGCTGATCACTTCTAAAAAAGGGTCTCGCAGAAAAACAAGTGGGGTAGATGTGAACCTTGGTGTAACAGCCGAAACGATATCTCTGCTGCCGCCTTACCAGAATGAATATGCAGGTGGTTATACTTCTAACGCTTCCACGCCCGGCACCAGTTATGATGCGGCAGGTAATTACCTTTTTAAATACAATGCTGCAAGACATCCTGCCTCCTGGGCGGCTTTCAATGGACAAACTATCATCGAGTATGGCGCCGATGAAAGCTGGGGACCTAAAATGGATGGACGTATGTATCGTCCTTATTACAGCTGGTATCCAGGCGACGATTTTGGAAAGTTGTCTGCGTTGACACCTCAACCTAATAACGTTAAGGACTTTTTTCGCACAGGATTTAATTACAACAACTCGGTATCTTTTACCAGTGGTGCAGATAACTATAACTTCAAATTCACCTATGGCAACCAAAACCGCTCACTCGTAATTCCCAATGCAAAAAGAGACCAGCATCAGCTCGGTGTAAACGGCGCCTTCGACATTGGTAAAGCGCTTACGATTTCAACTGATATCATCTATACGACCTCTAAAACCAAAGGAAAGCCGGCTGAAGGGTACGACCTCTCAGGTTTGAATATTACCCAAAACTTCAACCAATGGTTCCAGCGTCAGTTGGACATGAATAGAATGAAACAGTATCGCCAACCCGATGGAAGCCTCAACTCCTGGAATATCGGTGATCCCAACGGTAGCTCTGATCTCGCTGTTTATGGTAAACCACAATATTGGGATAACCCCTGGTTTGTTGTGAACGAGAATTTCGCTACTGGTTTAATCAACAGACTGGTAGGTAACGTTGGTCTGAATGTAAAACTTGGCAGCCATTTTAACCTGCAATCATACGTTCGTATGAGCTACAACAACCAGGAAAATGATCAGCGTATGGCTACCGGTGGTTTGCAACTGGACTACTACAAAACCGACCAGCGCATTTTCCGTGAAATGAACTACGAAACGAACCTGAACTACCGCTTCCGTTTCAACGACTTTACATTGGATGGATTTGTAGGTGGCAACGTTCGTAACGAATATTTCAGCCAGCTGAACATGTCTACTGAGGGTGGTTTGTCTGCCCCCAATTATTTTGATATCAGCGCTTCTATCGCCCGTCCTACAGTAAGCCGCGATTACAGGAGAAAAAGGGTGAACAGCGTTTATGGAAAAGCATCACTGGGCTATCAGGGTTTCCTGTTCCTGGATGCAACTTTACGTAATGACTGGTCTTCTGCATTGCCTGAAATAAATAACAGTTATCTCTATCCTTCTGTGAGCACCAGTTTTGTGTTTACGGAAATAATGAAGAACTCTTCCATTACCAATGTATTGTCATTCGGTAAGGTCAGGGCGTCCTGGGCACAGGTAGGATCTGATCTTGGATTCAACCAGGTGTTACTGGCTATCAATAATGGATCTTTGTATGGAAGCAATCCTTCCATGTCGATCGGTAACCAATACCGCTCCGGCGCAGTAAAGCCAGCATTGACCAAATCCTGGGAAGTAGGCGCCGAACTTAAATTCCTGAACAACCGTTTAGGGCTGGACGTTGGTTATTATAGAAACAACAATACCAATCAGATCATCAACCTCGATGTATCTACTGCCAGCGGTTTCTCTACTGCACAGGTCAATGCGGGTAGTATCGTGAGCAAAGGCCTTGAGGTGTCCATCACCGGCACGCCTGTATCTACCAGGAACTTCTCCTGGGAAGTGAGCCTCAACTGGGCGAGGAACAGCAACAAGGTGGAGCAGCTTTACCAGGAAAGTAAAACCTATGTATACGGTACAGCGCGTTATGATACCCGCCTCGAACACCGCGTAGGTGCAGAGTGGGGGATGATGGTAGGCCGCAAATGGAAAACAGATGGTTCGGGTAATCCCATCATCCTTTCCACCGGACAACCTGATTACCTGATCAACCAGGACCTCGGTCAGGTACTTCCCGAGTGGACTGGTGGTATGTTCAATGCCCTTCGTTACCAAAACTTCGACCTTACGTTCTCGATAGATTTCCAGAAAGGCGGATTATTCTATTCCGAAACAAGGAACTTCAATACCGGCACTGGTATGTCGGAAGAAACAGTTGGTAAGAACGATAAAGGTTATGACTGGAGAGATTTCCCTGGCTCTTATACATTGGCAGGTGGTAACACCGGCAATGGGGGTATCCGTATCCCCGGTGTATTTGCCGACGGAAAACCGAACAACCGGTACATCAGTGCAAGGGGCTACTTCTACACAGCCATGTCTCGCGGAGCCGGAGATTTCTATGTGTTGGATGCATCTTATGTAAAACTGCGCGAAGTAAGGTTGGGCTATTCTATACCTAAAAAAGTACTCGAGCACCTCAAAGTTGTTAAGAATGCCAATTTCGGAGTTATCCTGAGCAACGCCTTGTTGATATGGGCCAATTCTAAGAAATATGGAATCGATCCTTCTGAGCTGGAAGTATTCTGGAGGGAAGGTGGACAGCTTTCCCAAACCCGCCAGATTGGTGTAAACCTGCGTGTAGGCTTTTAATCTCTGATTACTAACAACTAATTGAAAAGTGTATGAAAAGAATATTTGTATTACTTGTTACAATAGCTGTGTTGGCTGGTTGCAACAAGTTCAAGGACACAAACGTATCTCCCACCGTATTATCGCAACCGTCAACAAGGGGATTGTTGACCAACGTGCTGCAAAACCTTCCGGGTACTGCCTTTGGTAACAATACGGGCAACTTCTACGTGCAATACTTGTCTGAAGGGCCCTATCCCGGTGGCTCACTTTACAATGCGCGTAACTTTGATTTCGCTTCCTTCTATACTGGCCCACTGTTCGATCTGCAAAAGATCGTAGAATACAATACAGATGAGGCTACGAAGGGAACTTTCGCTGCACCAAACATCAATGGATCTACTGACAACCAATTGGCTGTAGCACGTATCCTGAAAGCTTACTTCTTCTGGTGGTTGACCGATCGTTGGGGTGATATTCCTTATACTGAATCGTTGAAAGGCGCCGGCTCTTTTACGCCTGCTTATGACAAACAGCAGGATATTTATACGGCTCTCTTCAAGGAGCTGAAAGATGCCGCTGCATTGATCAAACCAGCTGAGAAAGGAGTAGTAGGGGATATCCTGCTCAATGGTAATATGGCTATGTGGAAAAAGTTTGCAGCTACCACGCGCCTGATGATGGCGTTGCGCCTCACCAAGATCGATTTCGCCAAAGGCAAAACAGAATTTGAAGCAGCGCTTGCGGATGGAGTTATCGCCAGCGGCGAAGACATTAAGTATAAATACATTGCCGGCGATCCCAACAACTACAACCCCTGGTACAACAACTATTCTGTCAGCAACCGTAATGACTTTGCTATCAGTACTACGATGACAGATTATATGGCGCCTAAAAATGATCCGCGTTTAAAGGTATATGCAGAGTCATTAGCCGGAGGTGCTATCGTTGGATTGCCTTACGGCAGGAACGTAGCCATCAACATTCCCGCTGTTTATAGCCGTATCGGCGATTATTTCAGAGCACAAGGTTCGCCTGCTACTATCTATTCTTATGCGCAGGTATTATTTGCCATGGCCGAAGGGGCTAAAGTTGGTTATCTTGCCGGCGGTGATGCAGTTGCAGAAACCCATTATTACAATGCCATCGAGGCTTCCTGGAGATTCTACGGTGTATTCAATCAGGCTGCTTTCGATAACTACAAAACACAGGCAGGTGTAACTTATACACCGGCTAACGGTTACAAATCTATCATGACAGAAAAATGGGTTCACCTTTACCTTAATGGTTATGAATCCTGGGCTGATTGGAGAAGAACTGGTTTCCCAACACTCACTGCTGCTGTGGATGCCATCGACCCCCGCGGTATCCCTACGCGCCAGGGCTACCCTACGCAGGAAAGCTCCATCAATGGGGTGAATTACAAAGCCGCCGTACAGCGGCTGGGTGGAACGGATGACAATTACGGTAAAATATGGTGGGATAAAGATTAACGTAGGTAAGAAACTATCATTACGAATGCCCGGTTGACATCATCCGGGCATTTGTTTTGTACGGTGTAGATTTCCAATAAACTATCCTACTTTTACAGCCTAATATCATAGGTAATGGATAATGGAAATCAGCAACAGAACCAGCTTAATATAGAGATCAGTGAAGAGATAGCCGAAGGGGTTTATGCCAACCTGGCTATTATTACACATTCACATGCAGAGTTTGTAATAGATTTTGTGAACGTAATGCCTGGTACACCTAAGAGCAAAGTGAAATCACGCATCATCCTTACACCGCAGCACGCCAAACGTTTCATGAAAGCCCTCACAGAAAACGTAACCCGTTTCGAAACGCTCAACGGTAAAATACAGGATCTGGAAGAAGTACAGCTGCCCATGAATTTTGGCGGTCCTACTGCACAGGCCTAATACAGTTCAGCGTCGGGAATCGGGCGTTCAGCGTTAGAAATTCCGGATCATAAGTTTCCTTCATCAGCAAAGCTGTAGTACCCTTCCTCGCTTACGATGATGTGGTCCAGTACGCTTATGTCGAATAAGCGCGCTGCATCTTTGATCTTGTGTGTGAGCAGCTGGTCGGCCTGGCTGGGCTGCAGATTGCCCGATGGGTGATTGTGACAAAGAATAAGATGGAGCGCATTTACGTCCAGCGCTTTTTTGACGATCAGCCGTGGATCGGCGACAGTGCCTGTAATACCTCCCTGACTAAGAATATGAAAGAACCTGATCCGGTTGGATTGGCTCAGGTACAATACGGCAAATACCTCGGCAGGCTGGTCTCTCAGCAGCGTACGCAGGTAGGCGGCCACATCCCGGCTATTGTTTACGATCGACTTGTCAAACGATTCCAGGGCATTGCGTCGGCGCCCCAGCTCCAGGGCCGCCATAATAGTAGCAGCTTTGGCGTTACCAACTCCCTTGATGGACTTTAAATCATTGATAGTCAGTTTGAAAAGATTGTTCAGGTTATTGCCGCCAACATTCATAATGTCCTGGGCAAGCTCTACAGCCGATTTTCCCTTGATGCCATGTTGCAGGAGGATGGCCAACAGCTCTGAATTGCTGAGGTGCATCGTGTTTTTGCTAAGTATTTTTTCACGGGGCCGATCATCTTTTGCCCATTTTTTGATGGGGTAATTTTTCGCTTGCATGTATTAATAGTAACTGTTAATTTTCGCCTTGATAATAGTACCGGCAACGTGTAATAAGCATTACCAGTTTGTCGTTATTGTTAAAGAAAATCCAATCCTTTACAGACCTTTTAATCCAGAATCCCCATGAAACGGAAAACAACCTTTTTAGCAATCGGCGGCTATCAGCCGTTCTTGTTCTGTGTCGGCATGTATTTCGTAGCTCTTTTCTTCTCCATATTTATATGCTCGGCCATCTTCCACGTATTCAATCCCAAAACCTCGATCGTGCGTAAGAATGATGCACCTACCGAAAAAATAGCCCCGGCTAATGGTAAGCAGGTTTTGTTGACAGTGACCAAATAATCTCTGGCGTCTATAATCTGACTGACAGACCCGGTACCCCGGGCTTGTTTACCGCTATATCCTGATGTGGCCGACGACATTTTGTCCGGCTATATCAGGATATGGTTTTGAGCACATTGGGGTATAAAATATTTCCTGTTTATGGGTTCTTAAATCCCTGTTCTTCGTTATATCTTCGCCGCACATCTACGCGGTATGCAAACGAATGTCAAGGTCTTCTCCGGTACAGGATCACAATACCTGGCCGAAAAAATCGCCCGAAAATACGGGATTACATTAGGAAAAATTACAATTTCAAAATTTAGTGACGGGGAAATACAGCCTGTTTTCCAGGAAAGCATCCGTGGCGACATGGTATTCCTGATCCAAAGCACTTTTGCGCCAGCTGAGAATCTGCTGGAGTTGTTGCTGATGATCGACGCTGCTCGCCGTGCTTCCGCCTATAAAGTGGTAGCGGTTATTCCTTATTATGGATATGCCCGGCAGGACCGGAAGGACAAACCCAGGGTAGCCATCGGTTCCAAAATGATCGCCAACATGCTGGTGGCAGCGGGCGCCGACAGGGTGATTACCATGGACTTACATGCGCCCCAGATACAAGGGTACTTTGACATCCCTGTGGACCACCTGGATAGCTCGGCTATATTTATTCCTTACATTCAACAACTTCAACTGGAAAACCTTACCTTTGCGGCCCCCGACGTGGGAAGTGCCAACAGGATACGTGAGATTGCCAGTTATTTCAATGCTGAAATGGTGATCTGTGATAAACACCGTAAACGGGCCAACGAAATTGCGAGCATGGTGGTGATCGGGGATGTTACTGATCGTGATGTAGTACTGATCGATGACATTTGCGATACCGGAGGCACCCTTGCCAAGGCTGCAGGGTTGTTGAAAGATAAGGGAGCCCGAAGCGTAAGAGCTTTATGTACCCACCCGGTATTAAGCGGCAACGCTTATTCGAATATAGAGAATAGTGTGTTGGAGGAAATGGTGGTTTGTGATACTATACCACTGAAGCAAAAGATCTCGAAGATCAAAGTGTTGAGTGTAGCAGAGTTGTTTGCAGTAGCAATCCGCAATGCTTTCGAGAACAGGAGTATCACGGGATTGTTCATACACAGCCAGCGAAGAGGTTTATAAGCTAAATGTTTTGCACTGGTTCAAACAAGTAAGAGAAAACTTTAATTACAAATACAATGAAATCAATTACAATCGAAGGCCAACTGAGGACCGGAACCGGGAAACAAGCCGCCCGCCAACTCCGCTCTCAGGGTCTGGTACCCGGTGTAATCTACGGCGGTTCACAGGAGATCAACTTTGCTGCTCCTGTGTTGGCTTTTAAGTCGCTCGTGTATACGCCTGAATTCTTATTGGCAGATATCAAGGTTGACGGTAAAAGCTACCAGTGCATCCTGAAGGATCTTCAGTTTGACACTGTTACTGATGCGCTGGCACACATCGACTTCCTGGAGCTGGTAGAAGACAGACCTGTTATTGCTACTATTCCGCTGAAGTTCACAGGATCTGCTGCTGGTGTAAAAGCTGGTGGTAAACTGATCACCAAGATCAAGTCGCTGAAGATCAAGACCCTTCCTAAATTCCTGAAGGAGAATATTGAAGTGGACCTTACTAACCTGGAGCTCAACGCCAACATCCGTGTAGAAGATGTAGTAGCGGACAATTACGAGATCCTCAACTCACCTCGTATTCCTATCGCTTCCATAGTAATGACACGTCAGCTGAAACAGGAAGAAGCTGCTGCACCTGCTGCTAAGCCAGCTGCTGCTGCCGCTGCAAAACCTGCCGCCGCTGCTGCTGCAAAACCGGCTGCAAAGAAATAATAATTAGATTTATTATCTATATAAGCAAAGCCCGGTATCCCTTCCGGGCTTTTTTTATCCTTCCGATATTGTATGAATACTACTTTGTGAGTATAGGTCGTACACCTTTTTTTAACTACTTTTTCCATGTCAAAGTTCCTGATCGTTGGTTTGGGAAACATAGGACCTGATTACGCCGGTACCCGTCATAATATCGGGTTCGATATTGCCGATGCGTTGGCCAGGAAACATGGCACCTTTTTTAGAGTAGACAGGCTGGCAGAGATAGCTGAGGTGAAGTGGAAAGGCAAACAATTGATAATTGTCAAGCCGACCACCTACATGAATCTTAGCGGTAAAGCAGTAAAGTATTGGATGGATAAAGAGAAGATCCAGTTGGAGAATGTACTGGTAGTGCTTGATGACCTGGCATTGACTTTATCTAAGATACGTCTGCGTCCTTCGGGTAGTGATGCTGGTCATAATGGTCTCACAAGTATTCGCGAGACCCTCTTGACAGACAAATATCCACGCTTGCGGTTCGGAATCGGGAATAATTTTCCCAAAGGAAGACAAGTGGATTTTGTATTGGGACGATGGGATAATATAGAATTACCAATAGTTCAACAAAAGGTGGAGAAATGTGTCGGAATCATTGAAAGCTTCGTCACTATTGGTATCGAAAGGACTATGAATGAGGCGAATAAATTGGAGTTTCCACTATGATTTGTTAATTTCAATCTTTATTTTCGCCAATAGTATCCATCCGGGTATTATATTTCAGCATCTAATATTCCTGTGAACCTGTACCCCCTGCCTTTCCAGGCTATGAAACTTGAAAACAATTATCTCAGTTAAACCCTTTGTTGAGTATGAAAATTTTCTGTGTAGGCCGTAATTATGTGGCTCACGCAAAAGAATTGGGTAACGAGGTTCCTGACGAACCTATCATTTTTATGAAACCCAAGAGTGCTTTACTACAGGCACATACGCCATTTTATTATCCCGAGTTTACAAACGAATTGCATTACGAATGCGAATTGGTATTGCGTATTTCCAAAAATGGTAAATACATACAAGACCGCTTTGCCAGCAAATACTATGATGCCGTAACTGTCGGCATCGACTTCACAGCACGTGATATCCAAAATGAACTTAAAGAAAAAGGGCTTCCCTGGGAAAAAGCCAAAGCATGGGATAACTCAGCTGTGATCGGTAAATGGATTCCCCTGCAAAACGTGAAAAATAAAAAAGACATCAATTTCTGTTTGTATAAAAACAAAGAATTGGTGCAGCAGGGTAATTCCAACTTGATGATCAACAACTTCGATAAAGTAGTGGCATACATTTCCAACTACTTCTCTGTAAACATCGGAGACCTCGTATTTACCGGAACACCTGCCGGTGTAGGCGAGTGTGTGGTAGGCGACGAACTGGAAGGGTTTATCGAAGATGATAGCCTGCTGAGCGTAGAGATTAAATAAAGTAACATACTTCATACAGAAAGCCGTTCCATTTTTGGGACGGCTTTTTTCGTGTATGGCCAGCTGTCACAGCGAGGGGGCACCCATTTTTTATGATTGAGGACTAAAGTGTCTGGTTAAGTTCCTGAAATACTTACTAACAGTTGTTCAACTTTTATATTTTTGCGCAGTTTATTGGCTATTTATAATACCGTTGCTTGTTATGATCCATCCAGATATCTTGCTGAAGGCTTATCGATTGATGTGTACTGCCGGCCAAATGGCACAGACCTATGAGGCCAACCGGACAGTGTGTAAATATGTGCATTCCACTTCCCGTGGTCATGAGGCCATTCAGCTGGCTGCCGCTTTTCAATTATTACCCTGCGATTTTATAAGTCCTTACTACCGTGATGAAAGCATTTTGCTGGGCTTGGGGTTTACTCCTTATGAGCTGATGCTGCAACTGTTGGCCAAAGCTGGCGACCCCTTTACCGGAGGCAGGGAATATTATTCACACCCCAATTACCGCGGGGCCGACAAGCCGGGTATCATCCATCAAAGTAGCGCCACAGGTATGCAGGTGATTCCCACTACAGGCATTGCGCAGGGAATACAATACCTGGAGGCCACCCAATTGCCGAACCTGAAAAAAGGGCCTTGCGGAGAATTGCCGGTGGTCATCTGTTCGTTGGGCGATGCCAGCATAACGGAAGGAGAGGTGAGTGAGGCTTTTCAGTTTGCGATATTGAAAAAGCTGCCTGTCATCTACCTGGTGCAGGACAATAGCTGGGGCATCAGTGTGAGCGCCGAGGAAGCGCGTGTGATGGACGCTTATGATTATGCTGCAGGTTTCCCAGGCATGGAAAGGGTGCGTATCGATGGCAGCAATTTCGAAGAGAGTTATGATACCATGCGCCGCGTGGTGCAATATGTGCGGCAACGTCGTACTCCTTATCTGGTGCAGGCAAAAGTACCGCTGCTGGGGCATCATACCAGTGGTGTGCGCAAAGAGTTTTACCGCACGGCGGAAGACTGGGAAAAGCACCTGGCCAACGATCCTGTCCTCAGGCTCAGGCAACACCTGATACAAAAAGGCATAGCAGAAGAACAACTTATTCAAATAGAGCAAGAGGCTGCAGCAACCGTGGCCGAACAGTTCCAGCAGGCGGCGCAAGCTCCGGAGCCGGATCCAGCTACCGTTGGCGATTTTGTGTTTGTGCCCACGCCGGTTACCGTGGAAAAGGGCAACAGAAGTGGAACATCTTCCAACAACAAGATCGTAATGGTCGATGCGGCCTTGTTTGCTATCCGCGAGATCATGGAAGATCATCCCGAAGCTATCTTGTACGGGCAGGACGTAGGCCGACGCCTCGGGGGGGTATTCCGGGAGGCAGCTACGCTGGCTGAGCAGTTCGGCGACCACCGCGTATTCAATACCGCCATCCAGGAAGCTTATATCATAGGGTCCACCGTAGGCATGAGTGCCGTGGGGCTTAAACCTATTGTAGAAGTTCAGTTTGCAGACTATATATACCCGGGATTTAATCAACTGGTAACAGAAATATCTAAATCCTGCTACTTAAGTTGTGGAAAATATCCGGTACAAACCGTTATCCGTGTGCCGATTGGTGCTTACGGTGGTGGTGGCCCTTATCATAGTGGTAGTGTAGAGACTACACTTTTGTCCATAAAAGGCCTCAAAATAGCCTATCCTTCAAACGCAGCCGACATGAAGGGACTGATGAAGGCAGCTTTCCTGGACCCCAATCCGGTGGTAATGCTGGAGCACAAAGGACTTTACTGGAGCAAAGTGCCCGGCACCGACGACGCCAAAACAACTGAGCCGTCCCGCGATTACGTA
Organism: Niastella sp.; assembly: GCA_017744515.1. Taxonomy (GTDB): domain Bacteria; phylum Bacteroidota; class Bacteroidia; order Chitinophagales; family Chitinophagaceae; genus Paraflavitalea. The sequence goes on along the minus strand of JAGIBF010000002.1, from coordinate 69,960 downwards.
TTACCCCTGGGAAAAGGGAATATCGTGTTGCACGCAGACGACCGAACTGTGAAACAAGGAGAATCCTGTTGTGTCATTACTTATGGTATGGGCGTGTATTGGGCAAAGGCCGCAGCAACGCATTTTCCAGGACAAGTGGAGATCGTTGATTTGCGTACTTTATACCCATTGGATGAAAAGCTTGTGTACAGCACCGTTGAAAAACACGGCAAATGCCTTGTACTAACGGAAGAGCAACAATACAACTCCTTTGCTGAAGCGCTGGCCGGGCGTATATCCCGTCACTGCTTTCGCAGCCTTGATGCACCTGTAGAAATATTGGGTACAATATATATCCCGGCCATACCTATGAACCAGCATCTCGAACAAGCTGCACTGCCTAATCCTGAAAAAGTAAAAGCTGCCATAAGCAGGCTGCTGTTGTTTTAGCACGTTTAGTCATATTTTGCTGCTCTTATCAAAACCTTATTCTACCCATTCAGTTGGTTAGTCATGATAAGTAGATGAGCCAATTAATGCATACATCCCCTGCATATACCGCTTGTAATATTTTAACAAACTGGTTATAATAAAAATTGTCTTATTTACGTAAAGTATCGTACTTAACACCCAGCTAGCGCCATGAAAAACAAATACCTTAAAGGCGCCCACCTTTCCGAGCGGAAAGTGCGGGAGCTATTGAAACTATTTTGCGAAGACCTCACCGCTACGCAAATAGCCAACATCTCCGGAATAAGCCGGATCACGGTGAATGCCTATTTTAAGCTCATTCGCACACACATAGCCAGGTTTTGCGAAGAGAAGAATCCTCTCCGTTACCAGAATGGTAACATTGCATTCCTTCCCATGGAAAATGGTTTCGACCATGCTGTGGAAACAAATGGACATGCAGGAAAAAAAGCCTTCTACGGCCTTTTTAAAAGGGATGAGCGTATTTACACAGACAAGATGCCCTGCATCGACTCCAGTTGGTTGTACGACTGGGCGAAGGGGAGGGTAGATGCTGATGATGCGCTTTTAGAGAAGCACCATTTACATGTTTACAATGGAATTGCAGACTTCAACAATGTGCGTTTGTTGCGCCTCAATGGTGGTATGAACGGAACAGCCAAAGGCCGTTCGCACATTGATGAGATAGATCTGTTCTGGGGAATGCTGAAAGCCCGGTTGGTAAAATTCAGGGGGCTTAACGGCAACACCTTGTACCTCCATGTAAAAGAAACAGAGTTCCGGTACAATTACCGTGATGCAGATCTGTTTGAAATGTTGCTGGATATTTTACACAAACAACCTTTACATCATTCGAAAGTCGTCCGTCAAAAGGCCGACACGTAAACGAACTCCGGGGATTTCGGTATATGCCTATCGCAACTCATCCCTGGATCACTACAAAACAGTTGCGGTAATAGAATTTTTCTCATGTGACTCGCGGGTGGTTTCTACCACCCGCTCTTTTTTTGTACCTGCCGCAAAGGAAGGATGCACTTTGAAGGCTGCTTTACCGGCAGTCCACACTATTTTCCATTTATATAGTACAAAAAACGTATACAAGATAATTAAGATCATAGCAGCACGACCTAAGTAACTAACCAGCTTATATTTATGTTCATGATAATGTAAGTAGCAAAAATTATCGAGTGAAGGCAGGTACTATAATTGTCTGCTGCTTTGCTTATAATAGATATTGTGATAACAACTATTCGATAATTACCATTCATCATTCGCATCATCATCAACAGGCTGGCAGTTTTATACGTCAGCGGTTTATATTGATCGTTATCATCTTATCAAGCCCGTTAGTAGCGAATGTAATAGCTCTTCAGTGCTTGCCATCAACAGGATAGTTTTGAAACAAAAGCTAACTGTATGAGACAACCTTTTCTTATTGCCATATGGTTGTTACTGTTAACTGGCAGTGCATGGGCACAATCCAAAACAGTAACCGGCAAAGTCACTGATAAAAATGGTATGGCCCTCCCGGGCGTCTCCGTTACGATCAAAGGATCTTCCACAGGAACCCAAACAAATGACAATGGCGGCTTTTCGCTTAGCGTGCCCGGCACAGCCCGGACATTGGTATTTACGTATGTTGGGTACACCGTACAGGAAGTATCTATTGGCAGAAGCAATACCATGACTGTAAGCCTCACCACAGAAGAGAAAAAGCTCGATGAAGTAGTGGTGGTGGCCTACGGTACCCAGCGAAAAAGAGAAGTTACCGGCTCGGTAGCTGTGGTGGATGAACGCGCTATTAAAAGACAACAGGTAACATCTGTAGGCCAGGCCTTGCAAGGAACCGCCGCTGGTGTAATGGTCGTCAACAATTCCGGTCAGCCCGGTGATAACCCGCAGATACGTATTCGCGGTATCGCTTCACTGAATGCCAGTGCAGAGCCTTTACTGGTATTAGACGGTATTCCTTTCGATGGCAATCTGAACATGATCAACCCCAATGACATCGAAAATTTCTCAGTACTTAAAGATGGTACAGCTACAGCGCTGTATGGCAGCCGTGCAGCCGCAGGCGTTATCCTCATCAATACAAAACGTGGTAAGAAGGGAGCAGCACCTTCTATTACCCTCAGTTCAACATTTGGGTTGGCCTCGCGCGCATTGCCTGAGTACAGCTTTGTAAACTCACAGCAAATGTTTGAGCTGGGCTGGGAAGCATTGCGCAACCTGAATATCGATGCAGGTATAGCTAACCCTACTCAGGTAGCTACCGATGATCTCGTATCGGAGATCAAGTACAACCCATTTGGTATTGCCAAACCAGTGGGTACAGATGGGAAGCTGGTGCCTGGCACCAACCTGTTGTGGAATACCGACTGGACCAAAGAACTCACCCGCACCAATGCCCTGCGCCGTGATGTGAACCTTTCCGTTTCCGGCGGCGGCGATCAGTCACGGTATTTCTTTTCAACCGGCTATCTTTCGCAGGAAGGATACGTGATTACTTCCAAGTTTGATCGTATCAACGCACGTTTCAATTATACCAGCAACCTGAATGACTGGCTGGAGTTAGGAGCACGTACTTCCTTTGTATTCTCCAGTCAGAATTATCCTGATCAGGCAGGCACCAACTTCGAGAACACGATACAATACATCCGCACCATGTCGTCCATCTATCCCGTGTACAAGCGCGGAGAGAATGGCGAGGAATTGCTGGATGCAGATGGCAACCGGATTTATGATTTTGGTAATCCTGATGCTACAAGGACGGTTAACGTGAACAGGAATTCACTGCAGCCTTCCAATCTCGTAGCTACTACGTTGGTGAATACAGAATCACGCAAGCGCTACCTCACCAACCTGAATACATATGCAGATATCAAGTTGGCCAAAGGATTTAAGTTCAGGAGCAGCTTTGGCATCGATAAGTATTTCTTCGAAACGTTGAGCTATGAAACGCCCGACTTTGGAAACGGTCAGAATGTTGGTGGCCGGTCGCAGCGCCAGAATGATATCACCACATCCTGGACGTGGAACAACATGCTGAACTACACGCGTTCTTTTGGCGACCACAACATCGATGTGATGGCCAGCACAGAAGCATATAAATATGAGTTTAAAACACTCTCTGGCCAGAAGGTAGCCTTTCCTTTCTCCGGTCTTACAGAGTTGGGAGTTGCTGCCACTACAGAAGCATTGAGCAGCGGTACTACCACTGAAACCATCAACAGTTATCTCGGCCGTCTGAAGTATGATTACAAAGGAAAGTATTTCGCGGAAGTAACAGTGCGCTGGGATGGATCATCCCGTTTTGCAGAAGGCAACCAATGGGGCTTCTTCCCGGCGGTAGGTGTATCTTGGTTGCTGAGCGACGAGGAATTCATGAAGGAAGCAACTTTCATCAACTTCCTGAAGTTCCGCGCATCTTATGGAGAAGTGGGCAACAACCGGCTCACCAGTTATTTCCCTTACCTCAGCACATTTAGTGGTGGCTATGACAACCTGAACAATCCCGGTATCTACCTCGATCAATTAGGCAACCCTTCTATCCGCTGGGAGAAACAAGGCAACCTGGATGTCGGAGTGGACTTTGCCATCTGGAAGAACAGGATCACCGGTAGCGTGGATTATTTCAGAAAAGAATCCATCGACCTGCTGTTCAATAGGCCACTTGTGTTTTCTGGTGGTATCCCATCAGTGGATGATAATATTGGTACCGTGATCAACTCTGGCGTAGAGTTCAGCATCAATGCGCGCGCCATCAGCAAGAAAAACTTCGAGTGGAACTCTATCATCAACGCTTCCTTTGTAAAGAACAAAATCACGAAACTGCCGCAGGAAAAACTGCTGGCCGGTGCTTACCAGCGTGAAGTGGGCAGGTCATTCTTCGACTTCTTTATGCCTGAATGGGCTGGTGTTGATCCCGCGACAGGAGATCCACAATGGTATGCCGATGAGAAGGATGGTTCTGGCAACCCCACTGGCAAAAAGATAATCGTCAACACCTATGCAGATGCTACCCGGTATTATGTAGGAAGTGCTTTACCCAAGGTAACAGGCGGCTGGACCAACACTTTTAACTACAAGCATTTTGATCTTAGCGTGTTGCTCAACTTCGCTTTGGGCGGAAAGACGTATGATGCCGAATATGGAGGTTTAATGCATGGCTTCACCGCCAGCTTTGGCGATCAGCTGCATACAGATGTTCTCAACCGGTGGCAGAAGGCGGGCGATATTACCAATGTGCCCCGGCTCGATGTAAACAACACTGATATCAACCAGCGTTCAACCCGCTTCCTCTATGATGGCGACTATGTACGCCTGCGCAACATCACCCTTGGCTTTACCTTCAATCCCGACAAGAGTCGCAAGATCGTCAAGAATGCACGGTTCTACGTACAGGCCGATAATATCGGTACCTGGAGCAGGCTGAAGAAAGGAGCCGATCCCGAAACAGATGTAGATGGAACATCGCGGCCGCAATCATCTGTATTCAAGATCATTTCAGCCGGATTGGAACTTAATTTCTAAAGAACGCTTAAACAAAATGATCATGAAACGATATACTATACAACAACTCTTTATACTGCTGGCGATTGTAGGTATTGCCGGTGTGGGTTGTAAAAAAGATTTCATTACCGATCCCAAACCTACCGATGCTGTCTCTGATGTCGACGTTTTTAAATCAGTCAATGGCGTACGTTCCTATTTCACCGGTATTTACCGCAATATGCGCAGGCAGTGGGCTAACCTTGACAATACAGCGGGCGGGCTTACTGATACCTGGGGGTATAATTCCATTAATCTGGCCCGCATCAACAAGGGGACTGATATAGTGAATCCGGGTGGAAATTATCAATTCGACTACCGCCACGAGAACCGGGAGCCGGCTTATCGCCGCACCATTTTTACCTGGGGATTTTTTTACGAGCATGTGAACCAGGTTAATACCCTCATAGAAGGAGTGACCCTGAGTACCAGCATTTCGGCAGCGGATAAAAAAGTGCTGGAAGCAGAAGCGAAAGCTTTGCGTGCCTGGTTGTATTTCGAGATCATCCGTGAGTTCCAGCACACCATTGCCAAAGACCCCAACGCACCGGGCGTTCCTTTATATACAGAACCTACGAGTATCGGGAATGAAGGAAAGCCGCGTGGTACTATTAAGCAGGTGTATGACCAGATCAATGCTGATATAGAATTTGCTACCCAAAACCTGGGTACCGGCAGACTGCTTAAAAGTGATATCAATATCAATGTAGCCTGGGGTATGGCCGCCCGTATATACCTGGAGCAAAGGCGTTGGGCCGATGCAAAGAATGCGGCGCAGAAAGCAAGAGTAGGATATACACTCGATGCCCCTTCTTATTCCAATGGCTTTGGTGATCTTGCATCATCAGAAGTGATCTGGGGTTTTCCGCAGGCTTCCGACATTGGCGGACAATCACTGTATTATGGTACGCCCAGTTCATTTTTTGAAAAGACGGGGAATGGCTATGATAACCTGTTTGTGAACTCCACATTGGTAGCCACCTTTTCCAATACGGATGTGCGCAACACATTCTACCTCACCAGTAGCAATCCTGCCAGTGCACAAAGATTTTCTACCAATAAGTTTGGCAGCCCTTCAGCCGACGAGATACAACTGATCAATGGCGATGTCGTGCCTTTGAAAGAAACCTGGTTCAACGAAGCATTGCCTATGATGCGGGTGGCAGAGATGTACCTGATCGAAGCAGAAGCAAAAGCCGAGCTGGCCGAAGCAGATGCCGGCACTGTGTTGCTGACCGTGCAAAAGGACCGTGACCCTGCGGCCGCAGCCTCAGGGAATACAGGAGCGGCGCTGGTTACCGAGATATTGCTGGAGCGAAGGAAAGAGTTTTATGGAGAGCTCGGCTTTGACTTCCTCGACGCCAAGCGCCGGCAGCTGCCGCTCATCAGAACCGGTAACCACCCGGCGGCCTACAGGTTCAACATCCCGGCTAATGACAACCGGTTCATCCTGAAGATCCCCCAAAAAGAATTCGATTCCAATAAGACATTGAATCCGGGCACCGACCAAAACGGATAACGACTTTGTCAGCCTGAGCCTGTCGAAGGCTTCAGCGCACAATAACTACTTCTCCGGGAATGTTAGCAGCGTTTGGTTTGGCTATCGCAACTTATTCCCGGAGTGTCTAAAGTTGCGGTAACAGAATTTTTCTCATGTGACTCGCAGGTGGTTTCTACCACCTGCTCTTTTTAGGTAGGTAAAAGAGCCATTTTGTCATTCTCAGGTGCTACCCAGTTACCCCGGCTTTTCCGGGTCGATTGAAGATATGCCGGCACGAAAGGAATCTTTCGCGTGAATGATTATAATGGTTTACGCGTTTTACGCCTGCAAAAAAGTGGTTGATGGCCCAATGAAAGAACTTTGGAGGGTCAAAAAACTAAGCCATGAGCAACGTGTTAACAACAAGAACAAGTGAGCAAGCCATGCGGAAAATGTCATTCCGGCACACAGCAGAAACCACTACACAACCCATTGCTTCCCGTAAAGAGCCCTCTTTAAACTCGACGAACCTGACGACCCAATTGCAGGAACTGCTGCAATTGCTGGGAACAGAAAAGAAACAAGAGCCGGCATACCGCAACCGTTTCCTGGTAAGAAGAGGGCATCAGTTTATTCCCGTGCCGGTGAGTGATATCCGGTATTTTTATTCAAAAGACAAGCTCTGCTTTGCCCGGACCCATGATAACAAGGAGTATATGTTGTCCTTTACCATTACAGAGATTGAGGAGATGATTTCACCGGCCCTTTTTTTCCGCGCAAGCAGAAAATACATGGTAAGTCATGCGGCCATCACCAAAATATTAGTGTGGTTCAATGGTAAGCTGAAAATAGAAATAGAACCGGGCGCCACAGAAAGCATCGTGATCAGCCGGGAGCGGGTGAATAGTTTTAAAACCTGGCTGGGCGAATAAAAGCCGGGTACCTTTTACAGGACCGGTTAAAAATAACTTTGTAGCAACAGCACATTCAGGTCATTCTTTCTAATATTGCCGGGTAAAATAGTACAAGGTAGTATTAGAATCAGGGGTATGACCGACTCGATGTTTATTTTGCCAGACTTTCTCAAGTTGCTGTTCCTGATGGCGGGCGCGCAGGGCATAATACTGTCGATTGTTTTATGGCGACATAAAAGCAATCGCATTCAGAACAATTTACTGGCGTGGCTGGTGATGATGTTTTCATTGAGCCTGTTCTATTACATTGCCACTTATACCAAGGCCATTTATTTTCATCCTTTATACCCCGGCGTAGTAGCAGGCTGGATATTAGGCACCGTGGGCGCCAATTGCCTGCTGATGTACGTGCGCGCCTGCTTTGGATTGCCGCCACGGCCTCCGGGATTCTGGTTGTATTGGATACCCACTGCATTCTTTGTGGTGTTGATGGGATTGTATTATATGGCCGACAGGCGAACAGGTGAAACCTATAGTAATATTGGATGGTTGGGGCTCGGTTATATGGTGGCCATCACATTGTTGTGCTATTATAAATACCACCTGTATGCTTCTATGGGAACTGTTGGTCAGCGAAGCCAGAAAACAAAACGGTATCTCCGGTACCTGCTCTTGTTTTTTGCCGCTTACTCAGTGGTGCAAATAGCAGGCTTTGCTCTTTATTATTTTATTCCCTTTGCGGTATCCCTCTATGTATCGGTTCTGGTAAAGCTGCTGACCACCATAGGCATTTATACCATTGCCTACCTCAATGTGCAATACGCCCACCAGGTGGCGCCTGTGTTCATGGCCATGCCGACCGGGCCTGCCGAAAAGTATAAGTTCTCCAGCCTCGATGAAGAAACTGCCCGGCAAATCAGTAGACAATTACAGCAGCTGGTAGAAGCCGAAAAGTTCTACCTGCAGCGTGATCTGAAGCAGAAAGAAGTGGCAGACAAACTGGGTACTTCTGTTCATCACTTATCACAGGTGCTCAATGAACGCATGGGCATTAGTTTCCCCGATTTCGTCAATAAACTACGAATAGAAGAAGCGCAACGCTTGCTGGCTGCCGGTGATGACAGCAAGATCGAATCAATTGCTCTTGATACCGGCTTCAATAACAAAGTATCGTTTAATAAAGCCTTCAAGAAGTTTACAGGGCTTACTCCTTCACAGTTCAAAATGCAATCGCAAAGTGCCGATAGCCTGGATGCCGGTCTTCCACATACGTAACATGTAAGAGCTACGCATTTGACATATGGTAATTATGACAATTTTGTGGCGTATATTTTCGCATAATTTGGCTTTTCCACACCCGTTAGCAAAATAATTAACTACTACTTTCTGAATACACGGATGGATTGTATATATTTGCCTCGTTCTTTTATGTGTTGCTTATCAAGAAAGGCTGAGGGAAAACGGGCCCGATGACGCCTTGGCAACCCTTCTTTTGTTTCATGCTGTACAGAAATTGTGCATGATGCGGAGATGAAGGTGCCAATTCCTGCTCCGCTCGGAAAAGCGGAGGTAGATAAGTCTGTGTACAGCTTTGAAAAACATTGCTATCTGCAATTGTAAAATATTTTCATGGCTCACCTGGCTTATCGGCAGGTGAGCTTTTTTTGTGCCTACACCTGTTCATTTAGTAACCAGTAAAAGACTTCCGCGATTCGCTTGTATCCTACTGAAGTGCTCCTTCATAAAGTAACAGCAATCGCAGGAATTTCCAGGAGGGTTTTGTTTCTTCTTATATGTCAATGTCCGCTTTGTCCTTATCCCGGTCGCACCGGGATGGGACACGGGCAAGCCGGGGGAAGAAAAACGTAAAAAACAGACAGTAAACTTTGTTTCAAATAGTAGATTTTCTCATGTGACCTTTTGGTTAACCAGGGATTGTTTTTACTTTCCCTGCTTTTTTTTAAACCCCTCGTTATACCCTTAAACCCGGACATTCTATGAGAGAGCAATGCAAACGCCTGTATGAGCAGATGTTGCTTGAAATGGAGTATTGCAAACAGCAACATCCCCTTGAAAAAGAACAGATCGAATGCGCCTTCAGGACCTGCGAGATGAACTGGAAAAAACTGCAAACCATCCTCCACAACTACAGGTTTACCAGCGAATCAGAAGAGGCATGGTTCTTTAAAACAGTCAAACCCCAATTTACCGGCCTCATAGAATACTACGCCCTCGTCTACAAAGCAGCACTGTTCATTCCTGACGACAACGATCAACATGACATTTACAAGTTCTGGCAAAACGAACTACAGCTGGCCACCCGATTCTTCTCGGAACATGAGTCATTTTATAAATACTACAAGACTGGCATGACCGAAATGGATACCATCTATTTCGTGCGCGCCAACAACGACCCTACCATAACACTTACTGCGAAAGCGTATGACATTGCTCCTGAAGCTACTACCTCCCATGACCATCTCGTTGCGTCCATCATAGCCCGCGAACGGTACATGGAATACGTGAACACCCAGATGCAGCAGATCAGCCATTAATGTCGGCACTTTGAATATTTATAGGCCACCGTAGGGGTAAACCACCTGCCGGTTGTCATATAATAAAGCGCAATTGACAGAAGCAGCAGCTATATTTGGAGGCAGATATCAAACCGTTCGAATGGGAGTTAATGATACGGGCAGCATTCAGTCACGCACTGAAAGCGGTGCCACTGTTTTTGAGGATGTTTTTAAATCTCACTTTAAGAGCCTGCACGCCTATGCCTGTACCATTGTAAAAGATGATGTGATGGCCGAAGAAATGGTACAAAACGTATTTTATAAAATATGGGAACGTAAATCCCATCTCTCCATCCAAACTTCCCTCACTGCCTACCTCTATCGCGCTGTATACCATGAAAGCCTGAACTACATCAAGCACCAGAAGGTGAAAACCGCCTACCAGTCCTATGCTACAGCGCGCATGAATGAACAAACAGATAATGCAGAAAAGAAAATATTGCTGGGCGAACTGGAAGGTCGTCTGCGGACAGCCCTGCAAGAGTTGCCGGAGCAATGCCGCACCATCTTTCAGATGAGCCGGTTCGAGGAATTGAAGTACCAGGAAATAGCCGACCGGCTGGGCCTTTCCATCAAAACAGTTGAGAACCAGATGGGGAAAGCGTTGAAGCTGATGCGCCTGAAACTGATAGACTTTTTACCCTTTGTGATCCTATCCCTATTAAACCTGTAAACCAGAAAAGCTTGAGAGAACAAATATACCATATGAGCGATGACCTGCTGGTGAAGTACCTGCTCCGGGAAACGACGCCCGGGGAGGACAGGCAGGTGGAAGCCTGGATAGCGGAAACGCCCGGCAACCAGCGGTACTTTGATCACTTTAAACTGATCTGGGACAGCAGCCGGGAACTGGCCGCGCAAAGCACCGTCAGTGAAGAAGATGCCTGGCAACGTTTCCAGAACAGGGTACAGACGGGCAATAGCAGCGAAACAGGCAAGGTGCGTTCCATGAACCAACGCATAAGCGCCTGGCGGGTGGCTGCCATGCTGGTAGCTACAGCAGGTATCCTGGCCATGATCTACTACTTCTCAGGCAATAGCAATATGCCGGTAGTGCTGGCTGCTGCCAATACAAGTGAGGTGGATACATTGCCAGATGGATCGGTGATCACCCTTAATAAGCATTCATCACTTAGCTATGAAGGCGCCTATAATAAGAAAGAAAGAAATGTGGAGTTGAATGGTGAAGCATTTTTCAAAGTAGCACACAATAAAAGCAAACCATTTGTAGTGCACGTGAATGGTCTTACCGTAACTGTTACAGGAACTTCTTTCAATATTAAAACGGTTGATGGAAAGACAGAAGTGATCGTAGAGACGGGATCAGTACAAGTGAGCAATGGCCGGCAAACAATCGCATTGACGCCTAAGCAAAAAGTAGTGACAGGTGGTGAAGCTGACTCATTGATGAAAGAAGGAGTGACCGATCAGCTTTACAGCTACTACCGCGATAAAGTATTTGTATGCGACAATACACCTTTATGGAAGCTGGTGGAAGTGCTCAATGAAGCATACGACGCTAACATAGTGATCGAATCGAAAGAAAAGCGGAATCTACCCCTCACCGCTACCTATAATAACGAATCGCTTGATAAAGTACTGGAACTCGTTGCTCAAACACTTGAGCTTACCGTTACCCCTGATAATTCCCGAATCATATTGAAATAGATATACTCACAGACATTAGCTATGAAACACGCAGCAGGATTGGTAAGGGCCACCTTACTGGCAGTTATTTTATTGATTTCTTCAGGAGCATTGGCGCAGAATGTTCTTAACAGGACAGTGAGTTTCCAGGTAAACCGCCAGCAACTGGACCAGGTGTTGGAGATATTGAGCAACAAAGGCAACTTCTATTTCTCTTACAATAGCAATATCATTAAGCGGGATAGTCTGGTTACGTTGAGCATTTACAATAAAACGGTAAAACAGGTAATGGAAGCTTTATTCCCTGAGGGATATGAGTTCAAGGAAAGCGGCAACTACATTATTCTGCGCAGGACGCCTATCAAGATCTCGATGGTTACGGAACGAACGGCCAGTGAGGAGAAGGTATATTATGTAACCGGCTACATATTGGATGATCAGACCGGGGAAACGGTCAGTAATGCCAGTATTTACGAGAAGAATCAATTAGCCTCTGCCATTTCCGATGGGCAGGGGTTTTTCAGACTAAAACTGAAAAGCCGCTATAGCAAAGCAGCACTCACCGTAAGTAAATCATTGTATGAGGACACGACTATCGTTATAGAACCTAAATACAACCAGCGCGTTTCCATCGCCATTGTGCCGGTGCAAAATTCAGATAAAACGATTACAATCACTCCCTATACATTCGATGCGCCGGATTCTATCGTTATAGCCGTACGCAAAGCAGATAGCTCCCATTGGATATACACCTATCGCAAAGCAGACTCTGCTATGGTAGGAAAAACGGGTGCCGGTAAATGGTTATTGACTACGTGGCAAAAGGTGCAAGCCATCAATCTGCAGAAGTTCTTTACCGTGCGTCCTTACCAGCTTTCATTGTTGCCTGGGTTAAGTACCAATGGACGCCTCAACAGCCAGGTAATTAATAACGTGTCGTTGAACGTATGGGGCGGTTATTCAGGTGGGGTCAATGGCGTAGAGTTGGCGGGATGGTTCAACATAGACAACAAAGATGTTCGCTGGGTACAGGCAGCTGGCCTTGTCAATATAGTAGGAGGGCAGGTAGATGGGGTACAACTGGCAGGTATACACAATACAGTTGTAGATAGTGTGAACGGGTTTCAGGCAGCGGGTATTTCCAACTTTGTGAACCGTCAGTTTATTGGTGCGCAGGTGAGTGGAATCTACAACCACGTGGGAGGCAGCATGAATGGATTGCAAGCCGCTGGCATAGGCAACTTCGGCAACAGCAACACCAAAGGTGCGCAGATAGCCGGTATACTCAACGTAAACCGCCGCGATCTTAACGGTGCGCAGATTGCAGGTGTGCTCAATGTAAACTTCCAGGAAACGAAAGGCGCCCAGATAGCTGGTGTGATCAACTATACCAAAAAGCTGAGCGGCGTACAAATAGGATTGATCAACATTGCCGATACATCCGATGGTTACAGTATTGGCCTGATCAATATCATTTTCAAAGGTTACCATAAACTGGCCTTTTATGGCAACGAAGTATTCCCTTTTAACGCTGCCTTCAAAACGGGCAATTCAAAATTATATAGTATCCTGATGGCTGGCGTAGAGCCTACCAAAGACAAAAAAGCATACACATTCGGATATGGTCTTGGCCGTGAATATTACATAAACAATAAATGGAGAGTCAATGCAGAGATCATTGCCCAGCAGGTTTACCTTGGTTCCTGGGATTATTTCAATTCCCTCAACCGGGCCGAAGTACATTTACATTATAAGCTAAGCAAGCACTTCTCCTTATATGCCGGACCATCGCTCTCCGTTTATTACTCAGATCAGAAAACTAAATTCGACGGCTACAAAAACAATATACGTTCTATGAAAGACGATAACCTGGAAGTTTGGTCAGGCTTCACCGTCGGTATAGATATCTTCTAATAAGCATTCATACTCTAACCAAGTTCATTCGGGGTCGAATAGCTGTTTGTAGTTTTGCATAAATAGTTACCCTTATAGTTTTACTGTAATCCGCTGCCGTAAAGCATCTTAGCTTACTGGTGTATCTTTTATACATATACGAAAATGATAACTGTCTAAAAAGACATAGACAACACATTGTGTGCTTTGTGTGGATTGGAATATTATATATATCTGAATTCGCTTGAAGTAAGAAGCAACTTTATTTAGGTTTGTGTTAAGTCGATTTGTTCCTCCTATTCTCATTAGTCAATCTCCTGTGTAATTAGTATCACGGTTACTATCCAATAAAATTATCCCGGATCGTATGAAAAACTTTACCCATTCCATTCAACAGGTGTGCTATAACCGCACGCCGCAGAAAATCACCCACACTGTTCTTCTCGTTTCCATATTATTGACTGCTGCAATTGCTACTGCTACACCTGTAGTCTCTTTTTCACAGCATCCTTTGCCGCGCACCGCTTGTGCAAACGGTACTACCACCTTTTCAGTGGCAGCTACAGGTACAGGCACAGGCACGTTAACCTACCAATGGTACGTAAGTACGAATGGTGGAGGAGCCTGGAACCCGGTAGTCAGTGGAAGTATCTATTCCAATGTAAATACTACCAGCTTATCAGTACTCGTGGCTACCCCCTCTATGAACAACTATCAGTATCGGTGTGAGGTGACAGATAACTCAGGTACCACTCCATCCAACGCGGCCTTGCTGACAGTCAGTGCAACGGCGGCGCCGACGGTCAAAACCGGCAACACGTCGGTATCCATCTGTGCCAACGGTGGAGGTAGTATATCTGCACAGAATTTTTCAGGACTTGATTATCAATGGCAGGTGAGCACTGATCACGGAAGTAATTGGAGCAACATTGTTGATGGAGGACCTTATGGGGGTGCGATAACAAGTATGTTGAGCATCACTACCCCTGGCCTTTCTTTCGATGGAAACCTGTATCGTTATGTCGCTACCAATACAGTTACCAATTGCCAGGCTACCAGTGGGATCGATACGTTACATGTATTTCAACCAGTGTTCAATACACAGCCTGCAACCCCTCTCGCTGTCTGTACAGGCAGCAACGCTACCTTTACCGCAGCGGTATACAGTCCACTTGCACTTACCTATCAGTGGGTGCGGCAGTCTCCCAGCCCGTCAACGACTTTGACGGATAATGCTACCTATAGCGGTACATCAACCAATAGTTTAACAGTTACGGGTACTACAACAACTATGAACAATCATAGATTCGTGGTATCAGCTACCGATGCGTTTGGATGCGTTACTAATTCATCACTCGTTACATTAAACGTATACAATCCCCTTGCGATCAATACACACCCGCGCGATACGTTTGCTTGTGCCAATACCAGTATCAATAATGCATTCAAGGTTACCATGTCAGGCAGCCAGCCGGTAATCTATCAATGGCAAACCGACAATGGTAGCAATGGGGTGAGCTGGTCGGCATATGGTGCACCTTCACCTTCACCTACCAGCAGTACTACCAGTATATTGAGCTTTGCCAATAATGTTACCTTGTCTATGAATGGGCATCGTTTCCGGTTATCGATTGCAGGAACTTGCGGAACCATTTATTCAAATGAAGCGGTCCTTCGGGTACTGGCCGATGGTACCTGGAGAGGAACTTTCAATACGGATTGGCATGTAGATGCCAACTGGTGTGGCGGTATACCTACCAGTACAACCGATGTACTGATCCCCAACTGGGCGCCGCGTATGCCTACCATCAGTGGCAATGTTGGCTACTCCCGTGCACTACATATTGAAAACAATGCAAAACTTACCATCAGTGGGGGGACGACCTCCATGAGTGGCCCTTTTAATATAGAAGGCACCGTGGCCTACACAGCTGCTGGTGACCAACCAATATTGCCTGCTGCCCATGGCTCATTGGAGATCAATGGTAGTGGTAACAAGTATATGACAAGCAATATCGACATCGGTCATAACCTGGTATTGGGTGGCATAGCCAAACTGGTAACAAACAGTAACATCCTTACCATGAAAACGGGCAGCAATCCTATAAGTGGCGCAACCTTCAACGGAGCAGTTACGAGCTGGATCGTTACCGGTAATGGTAATAGTGGAACAGGTAATACAGGACTCGGAGGCTTACGCATAGAACAGGTAGATGGTGCCGACGGAAGTGTGTTATATCCTGTGGGTGCTACACCGGCTGCTTATAACCCTTTGCTGCTAACCAACACAGGAACATCGGACCATTTCACCGTTGCAGTTAATGATCAGGTCATTCCTGGGGTTGCTTTCCAATCAAGCATCGATCGTACCTGGCAGGTATCGGAAGCTACACCTGGTGGAAGCAATATTGCTTTGGAATTGAGGTGGGCCGGTCCTGAAGAACTGTCTCAGTTCGATCGTACGATAACAGAGGTGATACGCTCAGATGGATCCAATATTGTGCAGGCCAGCAGCACAGCCGCTGCCAGTGGTTCCGGTCCATATACGAGAGGCGCCAATGCGTTTAGTGTACTTACACAATTCAGTGTAGCCAGCCATTCTTCGATACTGCCCATCAGGGACAGGCCGGTACAGGCAAATAACCCGTTAACCAATCAACAGATAGTGTTGAGGCCATCAGTTACCAATAAGGAACAGGCCAATCTCTACATTAATCTTACCTTCAAAGATCGCCTGTCCATTACCATCATCGATTTGATGGGGCGTGTGCAATACCACAAAGCCGTGCAACTGGACAAAGGCGAGCACAATCTGTCGTTGCCGGTTGGCCATATGGCCAAAGGCCTCTACTATGTCCGTGTTACAGACTTCAACACCATTAATCAATCCCTGCACCTGGTAAAACAATAAGCCAGGTAGGACACACTACACCCTAAAATAACACCGTATGAAAGTACCTCTCCTCAAATGGTATAAGCGAGTTATGCCCTTACTGCTCCTGTTTTGTTTATTTGGAAATCGATTGTCGGCTTCGCCGGATTGTCCTATCGTTGCCGCCAATTTCTCGGGCCTGTCCGATGGAACTACTGTGAACAACGGTACTACCGGCTGGTTCATCAATTCGGCCAATGTTGCTTCCGGAGCAATATTCTGGGTGAAGTCCAATCGGTTTCATGCACAGGAACTGGGAGGGGAGGGCGTTTGGTATTCCAAAGTATTTTCAGTGGCAGGCTATACCGATTTCCAGATTGCCACCAAAATCACTGCGGAAGGAGATATGAATAGTTCAGAGTATGTGAAAGTCTATTATAAGATCAACGGCGGTGCTGAAATATTGCTCGATCAACGTACGGGTAATTTCGGTACCATTGATTTTGTATCCCCTTTACTCAATGGTAACAACGTACAATTTGTCATCAGGATTTATAACTACAACAACGGAGGATCACAAACCTCCAAGTATTATATCGAAGATTACCGGGTGTTTAAAGAACATGGCCCTTGTGCGGGCGGTATACCGGTATCGGTTTCAGCAGGCAACAATGGCGTGCTTACCTGTACCAATGCTTCATTGACATTGAATGCCAGTTCATCTGCATCGGGCGTTACTTATAGCTGGACAGGCCCCAATAGTTTTACTTCTACTTCCCAGAGCCCGGTGATCACGGTGGCGGGTACTTACAATGTAGTAGCCACCAGCAGCACAGGTTCAGGATCAGCCAGCATTACCATTACCTCAAATAAAACGCAACCCGATGTTACGGCTACGGGCGCATCCCTTGGTTGTGCCAGCAGCGTTATGATCAACGCTACCTCGCCGGTAGCCAATGCACAATATGTGTGGACAGGTCCCGGATTTTCCAGCACCCAGCAAAATCCGGTGGTCACCACGGCAGGAACATACACGGTTGTCGTTACCAACCCGGCGAATGGTTGTACTGCATCCCGTCAGGTGCAGGTAACAGCTGGCGGTAGTATTGCCCCCGGCACGTTCTGGCTGGAAGACTTTACACTGGCCAACGGTACCACTTCAGATGCAGGCACAACAGCCTGGACACTGGAAAATACAGCAGCAGGAACATTCTCTGTGCAGAATAATGAATTGATGGTTTCTTTTAATGCTGCCAATGAAGGCGTATGGAAGTCGGATGTCATCAACATTGCAGCTAAAAGCAATGTGGTGTTTTCCCTGCACTTGCGTAGCGGTACTGCTGGATCCGGCGATGCATTTGAAGATGATGATTACATCAGGGTTTACTACAAATTGAATGGCGGAGCAGAAACATTACTCTTCAGTGATATCAATGGTTTGAAAGGTACCACCACTGGTACTGCTTACGATACAGTGACCTCATCGGTATTGAATGGTTCCAGCCTGCAGATCATTGTACGGTTTAGAAATTCCAATAGTACCGAACGATACTATCTCGATAATGTAAAACTTACCGGATATAATACCGGTACTGCACCGCTTGCTGTTTCTGTAAGTGGAGTAGCTACCTGTACGTCCAATGCCCAGTTGCAAGCCACCGCTATCGGCGCAGTTGCTTCCTGGTCGTGGACAGGGCCAAACAGTTTTACGTCTTCTATACAAAATCCTTCAGTAAATATAGGTGGACAATACATTGTAACGGCCAATTTCACGGATGGCTGTTCTGCTACTTTGCCTGTAACAGTTACGGAAAACAAAGTTGCGCCCGGTGTTACTGCCAGCGGCGGCAGCCTTGCCTGCTTTAGCAGTATTGTTATCAATGCCAACTCGGCATTGACTACAGCCATTTATAGCTGGACTGGCCCCAACAGTTTTACCAGCACAGTGAGAAACCCGTCCGTTACTGCTGCAGGTACCTATACGGTTACAGCTACCAACCCGGCCAATGGATGTACATCCACGCAGTCGGTGCAGGTAACACCTGCTTATGGAGTTGCTGGTAATTTGTGGGTTGAAGACTTTACCCTTTCCAACGGCACTACTTCTGACAATGGTGCTACTGCCTGGACGGTACAGATGCCCTCCGGAGCTGCGGCTGCTGTAAATAGCAACCAGTTTAGGTTTAGTAATGTCGGAACTACCAACGAGGCCGTTTGGACATCCGGTAGTATCAATATTGCCGGTAAGTCCAATGTGAGCATTACTGCCGGAGTGAGAAGCTCGATCACCGGCAGTGCAGTGATGAATGAAACAGGAGAGTTCGCAGACTATATCCGATTCTATTATCAGTTGAATAATGGCGCCGAGGTACTGTTCAGTGAAAGGAGAGGAGTGATCAATAGCCACAGTACAACCTTGACGAATTTATCGGTAGGCTCATTGAATGGCAACAGCCTGCGCATCATTGTAAAAGCAAGAGCCACCGGCAATGATGAGTTCTATCATGTTGATAACGTAACAGTGTCCGGTGCCGATCAAAGCACGCTGTCAGTAGTTGCTGCTGCAAATGGTACTATTAATTGTAACAATCCTGAAATTACCCTGACAGGCACTTCGGCAACCGCTGGCCTGAATTATAATTGGTCAGGTCCGGGTGGATTTGCGTCCACACTGCAAAGTCCATCAGTTTCGGTGGCGGGCATTTACCAATTGACAGTAACTGATCCGTCGACCAATTGTACGGCCACAGATACAACATTGGTCACTGGCGAATCAGGCAGTGGCATCAACGCCAGCGCTACAGCCAGTGATACATTGACCTGTACTAATACTTCTGTTACCCTGTTGGGTAGTTCAACTGCTGCGGGCGTAACCTATAGTTGGAATGGTCCCGGCGGATTCACAGCATCTACACAAAATGCCAACGTAACAGAACCGGGTGTGTATACTTTAACAGTAGCCAGTGGAAGTTGTACAGGTACTGCAACTGTTAACGTAGTGCGCGGGTACCTGCCACCAGCTAACCTGACAATTACACGTTCAACCAGTACAGATACCTTGACTTGTAATGTAAACCATGTAATTATTTTTGCCAGTTCTTCAACCGCAGGTACACAATATACCTGGACAGGCCCCAATGGTTATACAGCCAATGGTCCCGGCATCACGGTATTCAATCCGGGCGAATACACAGTAGTGGCCCAACACCCGGTAAGCGGTTGTAGAGATACAGCTTCCTATGTTGTTCATGTGAACAGAACATTCCCGGGAGCATCGACAAACCCGATTACTGCATTGCTTAGCTGTACCAATCCAAGTATTGTGATAACAGCAGGTTCTACTGCTACAACTGTAAGATATAGCTGGACAGGCCCCGGAGGGCTTACAGCCACTGGTCCTACCGTAACGGCTACTGCGGCTGGTAACTATTACCTGCTGGTAACAGATACGGTGAATGGTTGTACTACTTCCACAACGGCAGTAATGGTGGAAGGAAGAGTTACACCATCCGGTCTTACCATTACAGCGCCATCGAATGCCAATGCGCTTACCTGTACAAATAACCAGGTGACACTTACCGGCAATGCCGCCTCGGGCAACGTCAATTACAGCTGGACCGGCCCCGGAGGCTTCCAGGCTGCAACATCTGTCATCCACGCTACGGTAGAAGGAGAGTATACCATGACAGCTACAGGCACAGCCAGTGGATGTACTGCCAGTGTGAAATATAATGTTATAAGGAATATGGCAGCGCCGGCCAGTGTGAGCATTACACCTGTTCCTGCCAATGCACAGATAACCTGTACATTCGAAAATGTAACCCTTACCGGTAGTTCTGCTACGCTTGGCGTAACCTATAGCTGGAGCGGGCCTTCCTTTACATCGAATATTGCCAATCCTGCTGTAAATACGGCCGGTACTTATGTGCTCACAGTTACTGATCCTGCCAATGGTTGCATAACTACCACCAATGCAACAGTAACCAGCGACAAGACACCGCCTGCAGGTATAACCGCCTTCAGCTCCGACTTATTGACCTGCTTTACGGAAACAGTTAATATCACCGGTAACTCCGGAACACCGGGCGTAACGTATAGCTGGAGTGGCCCGGGCGGATTTACAGCCAATACACGGATAGCCCCGGTATCAGTGGCAGGTCCTTACCACTTGAAAGTCACCAATCCAGCCAATGGTTGCTTTGGTAATGCGGTGGCCAACGTAATGCAGAACATTACAAAACCGGATATCAGTGTGTCCAATACCGGGCCGCTTACCTGCGACATATTCGAAGTGGAAATACAAGGATCATCTACCACGCCGGATGTCGATTATAGCTGGACAGGTCCTGATGGATTTTCATCGAACTCGCCGGTCGAATTTGCATACACGCCGGGTGATTACATACTCACGGTACTCGATCTGAACAATGGTTGTTCATCTATCGACACGACAACGGTGTTGCAGGATCTTACAGGTTGTCAGCGTGCAGGCTCTGCGGCAAGATCAGCAGCCACGCAATCTGAGACAGCCGCGGGTAAAATGAGTGCTGCTGCACAGCTTGAATACAGGGCTTACCCCAATCCGTTTACCAACAGGCTGAACGTGGAATTCAGAACACCACAAAATACCCAGGTGAATGTGGGTATCTATAGCGCGGTAGGTACATGCAATAAAGTATTGTTCAACGGTAAAGCACAAGCAGGTCAGTTATACAAGCTGCCATATGATGCCACTGTGCTGCCACCGGGCATGTATTACTGTGTAGTGAGGATCAATGAGAAGGTCTATACGATTAAGCTGATAGCGATTAAGAAATAAGTTTTTTTGTAAAGGGTCAACTGCCGGGCATGAAGCATTCATGCCGATTGCCCGGCTTTTTTACTTGCCTAAATCCAATGGAATATGAATAAACCATTACGCAACAACTACAAATACCTGTTGGCATTATCCCTGTTGATAGGTAGTTTTGACCACGTTCTCGCAAAGCCATTTAAACCGGGAGTAGGCACAAGGCTGCAACCGGTGGTGGTAAAAACAAACCCTGTAAATCTGTGGGTTGAAAATTTTACACTGCTCAATGGCGCCGTTACAGGTTCAGGTAGTATGCCCTGGACTACACAGTATACCGGCCCCGGGCAGGCTTCACAACGATTTGCTACCTATGGTAATGAATTTCGGATAAACAATATTACCGTGAACGGTACAGGCACCTGGAGATCGGGCATCATCGATATTGCCGGTAAAACCGATGTACAGATAAGCATCGATGTACGCAGCGGCGTTACCGGAAACGGCTCACTGGATGATGACAACAGCGAACATTACGACTATATCAGCGTATTGTATAAAATTGATGGCGGTGCAGAACAGTTGATCTGGCAAAAGCGCGGCGCTATCAATAACAACAGCAATCTCTATGGCACCATTACAAAAGATTCCCTGAGCGGAACAACGTTGCAGGTAATTGTAAGAGCAAGGGCCACTGCTACCGATGAGTTTTACTTTTTCGATAATGTAATCGTTACAGGTGTCAACCCTGCTGCAGTGGATGCGCTGGCTACGGTGAGCGGAACGATTTCCTGTATTAATAATACAGTGCAGATTTCCGGCAGTTCCTCCGGTACCGGCGTTAGCTATAGCTGGACAGGCCCGGAAGGCTTCGCTTCCGATGATCAACAAGCCAATGTAAGTGTGGCGGGTGACTATACATTGACAGTTACAGGCCCCGGTGGTGCAACAGCAACAGATGTGGTAACCGTGCTGGAAAACAAATCATTCCCTACGAGCCTTACTGCTTTCGTCAACGACCAGCTCACCTGTTTTATTCCTTCAGTAAATATCAATGGTAATTCCTCTACGCCTGGTGTTTCTTATAGCTGGACGGGGCCGGGAGGCTTCACTGCTTCTACAGCCAATGTGTCTGTAGCAGTGGGAGGTTTATATACGTTGAAAGTCACCAACCCGGATAATGGTTGCTTTCGTACGATAACACTTACTGTGACGGAAAATAAAGTGGCTCCGGAAAATGTAGAAGCTGTTGTTTCAGGTATACTTACCTGTGCAGAAACACTGGTTACTTTGACTGCTACTTCTTCCACGACCAACGTAGATTTCAGGTGGACAGGTCCCGAAGACTTTTCATCCTCCTCTCCCGAAGAGTTTGTGAGTGTACCCGGTAACTATACATTGACAGTTACCAACCTGTTGAATGGTTGTGAAACAACCGACACAATAACCGTAAAACAAGATCTTAGTGAATGTCAGCGCCGTATAACCGTTACTGATCAATCAAAGAGACAAGGTCGCCAAACCCTTGCTGCCGTACGCTATAACTAAATGGTGGTAAGCGTCTCTGATTAGCGCATCCCCGGCCTACGCCGGGGATCTTTTTTCTTGCCTGTCAAAGGGTGGGTCGCCCTTCAAGGGCGGCTCACCCTTTGACAAAGGAGCCTTTTAAACTTACATCCTCATCAAATTAGGATACAACCTGATATACAACTGACCACTAACAGGATTCTTGCCATACAGCTTATCCAGCTTTTGATCGGCATTGTAGAAGGAGAGGTGACCACCTACGGCCAGTCTCGCAGGACCTAACTTCAATACATTGTAGTTCAAACCGGCAGTAAGCGCATGTACGCCATAGATGGCATCATGGCCATACTCATGCTCATCGAGGTCCAGCTCTTCGGTCGATTTCTGAACAAACTCATACCGGCTGTAGAAAGCCCACTTTTTTACAGTCCACGCACCTTCCAGCAAGGCGGCATGCTCGCCATCATGACCGGCGGATTTATTCATACCCCACAGTACAGTCACATTGAGCGATTGATCATGCTGAATCGGCAGGCTGTACACGGCAGAAGCAGTAGTGCGGTTTACATCTTCCTCACCATGCAGCGCTTCAGGGCTTTTTACAAAACCATGCGATACCTGGAAAGCCCAGTTGGCGGTAGGGTTGTAAGAGATACGCCCACTCCAGGAATCAAAACGCGCCTTGTCGAAATTATACCTGTCTTCATCAGGCTCGCGGCCGGTAAAAGAAGAAGCCTCTAATTTGAACTTATCCAGGCGTACACCCAAGGTAGCTACACCGAAGGTGATATGTGTACCATCATTCCAGTGGTGGCTAAGCGGTGCATCGGGATTGGGCAGCGCCGAAGGGCGGTGCATGAAAGCTACAGAGCCAAGCGCCGGTTCACCGGGATAACCAAAGTAGCCAAATACGTCTACCTTCTTTGAAATAGCATGTGTATAACCAATTGATAATTCAGAGAACAGGTCATGCGGGTGTTGACGGTCTACCAATGGCTTTCCTTTCCAGGATTCTCCTGACTGAAACAGCAAAGGATAGCCAGAACCACCTGCAATGGGTGCATCGAGCGACATCATCGCGCTGAAGCGAAACAATCCTCGTTCACCAACCCTGCGTTGTCCCATTGCCATAAACCAGTTGGGTGCATCCCATTTCTCTCCACCCCTTACACCTTTATTACCGATATCCTGTCTGTTGTAACGGAGAAATACACTTCCATGGATCATATACATCCATTTCTTCGAATGCAGCATGATACCATACATAGGAGAGGCATCGGGCAACCAGCCGGTACCGGAACCATTACGGTTCATGGGCGCGTTCAAAGAAAACGCATGACTCATGGGCGCGCCCATTGGCATGGTGCTGTCGTGACCTTCATGCTTGTTGGGCATCACATGACCTGCATGTTCATTAGATGAAGCAGGTTTTTGCGCAGGCTTCACAGTATCCTGTTGATGATGTTCGTGCTGCGCATAAGTAGCAGTGAAAGCAAGAGTAGCGATGAGCAGTGCTGGTAATGATCTGTGCATATAGCTTGTTTTAAGCGGTGACTAATGATGGCACAAAACTATTGCCAGGGCAGGGGGGAGCTGTTACACCATTCCGGGTATTGTTTATATAATTCAGCTAAGTTTGTTAAAGAATGCTTAACGAGAAGTTAGCCAGGAGAGCTGTTTATCCAGAAATCCGTAAGCCATCCGCGTAATTCGTAAGTCATCTGCGTAATCCGCGATTACACATTATCTAAAGGCTTGCGGTTATGATCTTTCAGTTTCCTGAACTCGGAAGGCGTAAAGCCGGTTACCTTTTTGAATTGGGCCGAGAGATGGGCCACGCTGCTGTAGCCAAGTTGAAAAGTGATCTCGCTAAGGCTGAGTTCACCATAAGCCAGCAGCTCTTTTACACGTTCTATTCTTTGAAGGATGACATACTTCTCGATGGTGACACCTTCTACTTCCGAGAACAACTTGCTGAGGTAGGAGTAATCTTTGTTCAGGGCTTCAGACAGTAGCACGGAGAACTTATGATTGTCGTCCAGTTCACCTGCATGAATGAGCTTGATAATAGTAGTACGTATCTGTTCGATGGTCTTGCTCTTCTGGTCATCCAATACCTCAAAGCCAAGCGCTTCAAGGTTGGTCCTGATATTGCCCAATAGGTTACTGTCAGGCGCTTTGTCCAGTTCCACTTCACCCAGCTTCACATGCAGCGGGTGCAGGCCTTCCTTTTCAAATACCTGCTTTACCACCATGATACAGCGGTTGCAGACCATATTTTTGATGTACAACTCCATAGAACACAAATGTAATAAGTTGTGAGTGGTCAGCGACGAGTGTTTGCCGTGAATCGGCCCCATAGGGGCTAAAGCTTTGTAACAATCACATCGTCACAGCTTTTGTGCGCCGTAGAGCCTGTCCCGCCAAGGCGGGATGCACAACCGTCGAAAAGGATTGCCCGTCCGTCTCGCAGTGCCGCCAATCCGTCTAATTTTAAAAACATTTTAATAACGCCATTGTTTGAATTTCATAATTTCGATATATGGGCAAGGCGGAATCCATCAGCGATTTTTACAAACGAATCGGCACCCCTGCAGCCGAAGCCGGACGGGTGATCTACGATAAAAGGGATCAGCGGCAGGACCTGGGACACCTGAACGTGTACAAACGCAGCGATTTTTACTGTAAAACATATTCTCCTTACAACCGGCGCGACTTCTACAAAATATCCCTCATCATCGGAGAGGGCATGTTGTATTATGCCGATAAAGGAATTAAAATAGATAAGCCTGCCCTGCTGTTTTCCAATCCTACAATACCATACGCCTGGGAAGCCAGCTCATCACAGCAGGAAGGATACTTCTGCCTGTTTGATCATGAGTTTGCCGACCGCACCCAGCGCAATGAAAGCATTATGGAGTCGCCCCTATTTAAAATAGGCGGCGATCCTATTTATTTTGTGACACCACAACAGGTTGATTTTCTCTGCGATATATTTGCTAAAATGCAACTGGAGCTTGCGTCGGAGTACATTCATAAGTACGACCTGCTGCGCAATTATGTAAACCTTATTATCCATGAAGCATTGAAATCCAAACCTGCTGATAGCTATTTCCAGCATACCAATGCATCATCAAGAATAGTAGCCTTATTCATAGAGTTATTGGAGCGACAGTTCCCAATCGATTCACCCGACCATGTGTTGCGATTGAAAACAGCCGGAGACTATGCACTGCATTTGTCTGTTCATGCCAACCACCTCAACAGGGTGGTGAAGGAGATCACCGGCAAAACAACGACAGAGCATATTGCCGATCGTATTGTGAAAGAAGCGAAAGCATTGCTGTTGCACACGAATTGGAATGTGTCGGAGATCGGGTACAGCCTGGGTTTTGAATACCCTGCCTACTTTAATAACTTTTTTAAAAAACAAACACTCCAGACGCCCCGGACCTTCCGTGCTGCGGTTGTTTGATTTTTATAATTATTTGTTTGAAATGTATAACGGCTGGGAGGGTTGCTAAAGGTACCTTTACATACTCAAAGAAAGTAAACCTTACAAGCGATCGCCTGCCATTCTCTGGTATCACACTCAGATTGTAATTCACAAGCATGTCAAGAAATCAACTGGTTAGCCTGATAGGGCTGATGGGATTTATTTGTTGTTTCCAGGTAGCGGAAGCGCAGCAGGTACTCACCCTCAAAGAGGCTGTACAAACAGCCCTGCAGAATTATAGCGCCATTAAAGCAAAAGCCAATTACGTCAATGCCTCCAAAGCTACCGTGAAGCAAAGCACGCGGGAATACCTGCCCGATCTCAGTGTTTCCTTTCAACATGATTATGGAACCGTAAATGGACAAACAGGTCCGTTGTATGCATTGCGCGGAATTAGTTCTGCCTCTTCTTCCGGACAGCCCATGGCCGGGCAGAACTGGCATTCAGCTTTCGGCGCCTTGTACCTCACGAATGTGAACTGGGACTTCTTTGCCTTTGGCCGGGCCAAAGAAAAGATCAAAACAGCGCAGGCAGTGGTAGCACGCGATGAGAGTGATCTGCAGCAGGAACAGTTTCAGCACGAAATACGTGTATCTGCCGCTTACATGAACCTGCTGGCTGCACAGCGGCTCACCCAATCCTGGCAAAACAACCTCGACAGGGCAGCAGCCCTGCAGGGCATTGTCACTACGCGGGTAAAGAATGGTTTGAATGCAGGAGTGGATTCATCTCTGGCCAATGCCGAAGTGTCCAACGCAAAAATCGTGTTGATACGCGCGAGAGATTACGAGCAGGAGCAGGCCAATCAACTGGCGATATTGATGGGAGTGCCGGCGCAGGAGTTTAAGCTGGATACCCAATTTGTGGCACGCATACCAGCCGCTTTCTATGATTCTGCCGCCAGCCACCCGCAACACCCCTTACTTACTTTCTTCCAGCGACGTATTGACCTCAGCAATGAGCAGGCAAAATATTTCAAGACCTTCAATTATCCCACCTTCACCCTGTTTGGTGCATTCCAGGGAAGAGCCTCCGGCTTTGATTGGGATTATGGCATTCAGGGATTTGATAAATACTCGCACAGTTATGGAAAAGGCATCAACCCCGTGCGTGCAAACTACCTGTTGGGAGTAGGCATGGTGTGGAACCTTACCACCCCTTTGAGAATACAACACCAGGTAGCATCGCAGAAATTCATTTCACAGGCGTTGAAAGATGAATATGATCTTACCGATCAACGATTGAAAGCACAGATAGTACTGGCAGATAACAAGATCAAAAATGCACTGGACAGTTACAAAGAAGTGCCGGTACAGGTAAAAGCTGCGTCCGATGCCTTTTTACAAAAGTCGGTGTTGTACAACAATGGCCTTGCCAACATGGTGGATGTTACGCAGGCCCTCTACGCAGTGAACCGCGCAGAGACCGACCGCGCCATTACCTATAATAATGTATGGCAGGCACTGTTGCTGAAAGCAGCTGCCACGGGTGATTTCGCTTTATTCTTTAATGAATTTTAACAGAACGAATCGTAGTTATGGGACTGATAAGAACAGCACTTCGAAAACCTATTTCCATACTGGTACTGGTAGCCGGGTTATTGTTTTTTGGTATCGGCGCAGTACGCACCATCAAGATAGATATCTTCCCGCAGATGAATCTGCCGGTAATTTATATATCACACCCCTTTGGTGGTTACTCCCCCTCACAAATGGAAGCTTTCTTCGGAAAGCAATATGTAAACCTCCTGTTGTTTGTGAATGGTATCAAAACCATCGAAACAAAGAACACACAGGGCCTTACCCTGATGAAAGTTACTTTCTATCCCAGTACGAATATGGCGCAGGCCGCTGCGGAATTGAGCGCTTTTTGTAACCGGGCACAGGCCATCTTTCCACCTGGATCACAGCCGCCATTCATTATACGTTTCGATGCCTCTACCTTGCCGGTGGGCCAGCTGGTATTAAGCAGTCCTACCCGTACGAACAATGAACTGATGGACATGGCCAACGTGTATGTGCGGGCAGCCTTTACGTCCATACCAGGCATTGTGAGCTCGCCACCTTTCGGCGGCAACATACGTACCATTGTTATCAAAGCCGACCCTGAACTGTTGCGTTCACACCAGCTTACGCCCGATCAGTTGGTAGAAGCCTTGCGTGTCAACAACCAGATATCGCCCGGCGGTAACGTGCGCATAGGTGATTATAATTATATCACACCAGCCAATACAATTATCAAAACGGTAAAGGATTTTGAGAACATGCCATTGTACAAAGGTGGTGTGCAAAACCTGTACCTGCGCGATGTGGCTACTGTAGAAGACGGCGCTGATATTACGATGGGTTATGCCCTGGTAAACAGCAAACGTTCCGTGTATTTAAGCATCGCCAAATCAGCCGACGCTTCCACCTGGGAGGTAGTGCAGAAATTGAAAGCTGCCCTGCCCAAATTCCAGGCACAGCTGCCTGAAGATGTGAAGCTGTCGTACGAATTTGATCAGTCGGTATATGTGATCAATGCGGTGAAGAGCCTGCTGAGCGAAGGCGCTATTGGTGCTATCCTCACCGGGTTGATGGTATTGATGTTCCTCGGAGATGCCCGCGGCGCATTGATCGTGATCCTCACCATTCCCACTTCTATTATTTCAGGCGTGTTGTTCCTTCAACTGTTTGGACAAACCATCAACATCATGACGTTGAGCGGTCTGTCACTGGCCATTGGTATCCTGGTCGATGAATCGACGGTGACGATAGAAAATATTCACCAGCACCTCGATATGGGCAAGCCCAAGGCCAAAGCTATCTGGGATGCCTGTAAAGAAATAGCATTTCCCAAATTGCTCATCCTGTTCTGTATCCTCGCAGTGTTTGCGCCGGCCTTTACGATGCAGGGCATTCCGGGATCATTGTTCCTGCCACTGTCATTAGCTATCGGCTTCTCCATGATCGTGTCTTACCTGCTTTCACAAACATTTGTGCCCATCATGGCCAACTGGATCATGAAAGCGCACAAGGGAAAACATCCGCCCGTAATGCCAGCCGGGCATCATGACGACTGGGAGCTGAAAGCAGCTATGGCAGAAAGAACAGATACGGATAACAATGGCAAGCTCACACGCTTTGAAAAATTCCGTGCCCGTTACATGCGTTTCCTCGACCGGCTGTTGAAATTCCGAAAGCCGATAGCGGGCCTTACATTGATAGCAGCGATCGCATCAGTGGTGTTGCTGTTGTCCGGTATTGGCCGTGATGTATTGCCAAGAGTAAACGGCGAACAATTCCAGTTGCGCATCAGGGCCCCGCAGGGTATGCGGATAGAACGTACGGAAGAAAAAACGATCAAAGTATTGAACATTCTCGGGCAGATGGTGGGGAAAGAAAATATAGGTATCACCTCTGCTTTTATTGGTCAACACCCCGGACAATTTTCTACCAGCCCCATCTACCTGTTTACCGGTGGCCCGCATGAAGCGGTGCTGCAGGTGAGTCTGCACGAAGGGTATAAAGTAAATATGGATGAGTTGAAAGAAAACCTCCGGAAAGAGATAACGAAGGAACTGCCGGATGTTAAATTGTCTTTCGAACCCATCGAGCTTACTGATAAAATATTGAGTCAGGGATCACCAACCCCGGTAGAAGTACGCATCGCAGGCCGGAATAAAAAACTCAATGAAGAATATGCCTATAAGATAATGGACAAGCTGGCGCAGATCAGCTACCTGCGTGATATTCAGATTGCACAGCCGCTCAAATATCCATCGCTCAATATCAATATAGACAGGGTGAAGGCGGCGCAGTTGGGAGTTGATATATCTGATATCTCACGCTCGCTGGTTGCTTCTACCTCTTCTTCACGTTATACCGAAAAGAACGTATGGCTGGATGAAAAAGCGGGATTGAGCTATGCCGTACAGGTGCAGGTGCCCGAAGTTAAAATGGCCAGCGTGCACAGTATAGGCGAAATACCGGTATTGAGAAACATGCCACGCCCGGTGTTGAGCGATGTCGCTACCATTGAAGCAGATACTACCTATGGCGAAAACGATAACCTGGGCGCCATGCCCATCATATCGGTTACAGCCAACCTGGTGAATACAGACCTCGGAACTGCTACTGATGATGTCAAAGCAGCCATTGCCTCACTGGGTGAATTGCCCCGTGGCCTCACCATTGAGCCGATTGGATTGGGAACGGTATTAACGGAAACGCTTGATAGTCTCCAATCGGGGCTAATTGTGGCTATCGTGGTGATCTTCCTGATGCTGGCAGCTAATTTCCAGTCATTCAAAGTATCCTTGGTAGTTTTGACTACGGTTCCGGCGGTATTATTGGGGGCGTTACTGATGTTGCTGGCTACCGGCTCTACGCTCAATCTGCAATCTTACATGGGCATCATCATGTCGGTGGGTGTATCCATTGCAAATGCGGTATTGCTCATCACCAATGCAGAACAGTTGCGTAAGCATAATGGCAACGCCTTGCAGAGCGCCCGCGAAGCAGCGGCACTCCGTTTGCGGCCTATCCTCATGACGAGTGTGGCGATGGTGGTAGGCATGGTGCCGATGGCGGCAGGATTGGGAGAAGCAGGCGACCAGGTGTCTCCGCTGGCAAGAGCGGTGATCGGTGGATTGGTGGCATCGACATTTGCTACACTATTGCTGCTGCCCCTCGTATTTGCATGGGTGCAGGGCAAAACATCCACCGCTTCTGTATCACTCGATCCGGAAGACAAAGAGAGTAAATTTTACGTAGGAGAAGAATAAACTACGAGCTGTGAGCAGCGAGCTACGAGCAATTAGCGAGATGCATTTAATGACTCGAAGCTCATAGATCGCGGCTCGAAGCTAACAGTTCAGCAAAGCCCCTTTTAGGGGCGTAAGCTTTGTAAAAATAATATCGAATAGATTTTTTACAGCCCTGTAGGGGCGCACCTCGTGCCTTAAAACAAGAATATTATGAAAGCGAAAAATATTATACCATTTGTCCTGGCCAGTGTGAGCATCGGTTTCACAGCCTGCAACTCTTCACATGGAGAGAAAAAAGCAGAGAATACAGTGGCGGCAGCGCCGGCGGCCATTGATGTGTTCCCCCTGCAGAAAGATAAATTATCTACTGCCTTTCAAACACCTGCGGAACTGATTGCCTGGCAGCAGGTAGACCTGTATGCAAAAGAAAACAGCTTCGTGCGTAAACTGTATGTAGATGTAGGCTCGGAAGTGAAAGCCGGACAGTTGCTGGTTTCTCTCGAAGCGCCTGAACTCAATTCACGCCTGGCAGCTGCTGAATCGAGATTGAAATCGCAGGAAGCGATCTATACAGCCAGCAAGTCGCAATACGACCGCTTGTATGAGACCAGCAAAACACCAGGTACCATATCACAGAATGATTTGGACCAGGCCGCTGCACGCAAGAATTCCGACCTGGCACAATGGGAAGCTGCCAAGGCAGCCCACAAAGAAGTGATGATCACACAAGGCTACCTCGAAATAAGAGCACCCTTCAATGGCGTCATCAGTGCACGTAATGCCAATCCCGGCGCTTACGTTGGCCCTTCCGGAAAAGGATCGGAGTTTCCCATGTTCACTTTGCAGGAGCAACGGAAGCTGAGGCTGGTGGTGTCGGTGCCGGAAGCATATACCGGGTACCTTGATAGCAAAACCGCCGTATCATTCACCGTGAAGGCGATGCCCAACGAAACCTTTAAAGGACAGATTAATCGTTTGTCAGGAGCGTTGGATGCAAGGCTGCGTTCAGAACGTATCGAGATCGATGTAGATAATAACAACAAGCGGTTACTGCCCGGCATGATTGCGGAAGTAAATATTCCTTTCCCTGCGAAAGACAGTACCCTGATTGTTCCAAAATCAGCCCTGGTCAATTCTACAGAGCGCACGTTTGTAATACGTATCGCCAACAACAAAGCAGAATGGGTAGATGTAAAGAAAGGTCGCGAGTCGGGCGGTAAAATAGAAGTGTATGGCGGTAACCTGCAACCTGGTGATCAGCTGGTGAAAAAAGCAAGCGAAGAGGTCAGGGACGGATCGGATGTAAAGAATGTAAAGGCTGTAGCGGCATTTTAATGACTATCTAAATCGAAGCATATGCAGTACAGAACACTTGGAAAGACGGGAGAGCAATTGTCGGCCATCGGATTGGGTTGCATGGGCATGAACCATGGCTATGGAGAATTCGACGAAACAGAGTCTATTGCCACACTGCATCGTGCACTCGACCTCGGTATTAATTTCTGGGACACCGCAGACATGTATGCAAAGGGGAAAAATGAAGAGCTGGTCTCCAAAGTGCTGGTGCCCAACCGCGATAAGATTTTTATTGCCACTAAGTTTGGATTCCGTTGGCGCGAAGATGGTACCACCTGGTTCGATGGCTCTGTAGCGCACCTTAAGCAGTCGGTAGAAGGCAGCTTGAAACGTTTGAAAATTGATACCATCGATCTATATTATGCCCATCGCATCGATCCCAACGTGCCGGTGGAAGAAATGGTGGGAGCTATGGCCCAACTGGTGAAAGAAGGAAAAGTGCGCTACCTCGGACTGTCCGAAGCATCGGCAGCATCCATCAGAAAAGCCTATGCAGTACATCCCATCGCGGCCCTGCAAAGTGAATATTCATTATTGACCCGTGGGGTAGAAACAGAGATATTGCCCCTGCTCCGCGAACTGGGCATTTCATTGGTGCCCTATAGCCCATTGGCCAGGGGACTCATTACTGCTACAGTACAGAGCAGAGAGCAACTGCCGGCTGATGACTTTCGCAGAACACTGCCCCGCTTCGATGAAGAAAATTGGGACAGCAATCAACGAATGGTAGCAGCGTTTGCCGGACTGGCCAAAAACAAAAATGTAACACCGGCCCAATTGGCCTTAGGATGGGTACTGGCGCAGGGGGATGATATAATTCCCATTCCCGGAACCAAGCGGCGGAAATACCTCGAAGAAAATGTCGGCACAATAAGCTTGAAATTGACACCTGCCGACCTACAGGAGATCGAAGCCTTGTTGCAAAAGTATCCCGCCGCCGGAGATCGATACAGAGAAGGCGCTATGAAACTCGTCAACAATTAATACTTCTATTAACCCCGCAAATGAAATAATTCGTGTAATTCGCTACAATTCGTGTAATCATACCACTTTCAAATTCGTGAATTAGCGCAATTCTTCGTACTTTTCTTACGTTGAATCCATGCCTGTAAAAGACCAGGGCTCTCGCTAAATCACACAACATGAAAGGAATCTCCATTACCCGGTGGTTCAGAGACGTCTCGATTGCCAAAAAACTTTACTTTACAGTCGGCATCATGGCCTTGCTGATTATTATTGAATTGGGTGCCCTTGTCTTTTCACTTAATATACTTTCTTCTGTAAGAGGTTACGTAAATGGAGAGGGGCTCTGGTCCAAAGCCCAGAAGGATGCCATGTACCAGTTGCTTAAATATGGACGTACCAGGCAGGAAGCAGATTACCTTAAGTTCAAAGAATTTATGAAGGTGCCGATGGGTGACCATAAGGCACTTACAGAATTGAGCAAACCGGAACCTGATATGACCATTGTACGTGAAGGGCTGATCGAAGGACGTAATCACCCCGATGATGTGGGCGGCATGATCAAGCTTTTTACAAGATTCAACCAAAATTACTATATCGGCGGTGCTATCAGGATCTGGTTGGCCGCCGATAGCCTTATACCACAGTTTTACATTATTGGCGACAAATTGCACCAGGAGATCAACTCGGCCAATCCCTCTACGGAACGTATTCATGCCATCCTTGAGGCAACCGACCCGGTAAATGCGGCACTTACTCCTTTGGAAGACGAATTCTCTTCTACCCTTGGCGAAGGATCACGTTGGTTGGAAAATTGGGTGCTCCGCATACTATTTATTATTGCATTGACGGTGGAACTTACTGGTCTGGGTATTGCTATTGTAGTAAGCCGTAGCATCCAGAAAGGATTGAACGAAATACTACATTCCGCACAGTCGGTAGCGCAGGGCGACCTTAGTAGCCGGGCAAAAGCATTCTCCAAAGATGAGATCGGCATACTGGCCAACGACTTCAACAAAATGACTGCCGAACTGGAACGAATGACAGATGTCATCCAGGAAACCAACGTCACCCTGGAGAGAAAAGTGTTGCAGCGTACGGCCGAACTGGAACGCAAAAACAAAGAGCTGGAACAATTTGCCTACGTTGCTTCCCATGATCTGCAGGAACCCTTACGGACCACTACAGGATTTGTGGAAGCATTGCGCAAACAATACAAGGGAATGTTGGACGATCATGCCGATAGGTACCTCGATTACATCGCACAGTCATCTGACCGCATGAAGACGCTGATCAAAGACCTGCTCGATTATTCCCGGATAGGGCGGGAGAAGCAATTTGTGCCGGTAGATTGCAACCACATGCTGTCCGAAGTGCTCACCGACCTGCAAACAGTTATCCGTGAAAGCGATGCTTTGGTGGTATCAGGCGGACTGCCGGTAGTCAATGCCTTTCCCACCGAATTGAAACTACTCTTCCAAAACCTGATCAGTAACTCCATTAAATTCAGAAAGCCTGGTATGCCGCCGGCCATCGATATCCACGCGGAGAAGGAAAACGGCTTCTGGAAATTCGCCGTTCGCGATAATGGCATCGGTATCGACCCCAGCCACCAGGACAGGATCTTCATCATCTTCCAGCGCCTGCACAACCGCTCCGATTATGAAGGGTCGGGTATTGGCCTGGCCCATTGCAAGAAGATCGTTGAAATGCATGGTGGGGAGATATGGGTAGAATCGGCCGCCGGCAAAGGCAGCACTTTCTACTTTACCATCCCTGAACAGCAGGCCCATACCGAAGACACACACCTCAATGGCGCCCGACAGGCCATGAATCACTAAACGCCTGCCGCCATATCCCTGAATGTGGCCATTGTCTGGTGTTCCTGTGCACCGGAATTTTGCTTGCCCTGAAAAGAAAGACCTGACAGAGCTTGTCCCGCAAAGCGGGATTTTGCTCAGTTCTGTCTGGCGAAACCTGTCAGGGTCTCAGCTCAAGGCTGTTTTACTTTCGGACTTTTCCGACTTCCGGACTTTCCGACCCTTACCAGCATACAAACGATTGCAACGCTTAGTTCGGCCGTTGGTAAAATATTGTCGTATAACAGATTAAAGCTGAAAGGGCAAAAATTAATTCTATTGTTCCGGGACACTTTAATAATTTTGCGCCATCTCAGGACAAGACCCTGCAACTCTCAGGCAGGTATTATCCCAGGATTGACGCCCCCATGTCATCCCTGCTTTTGCAAGAAAGCAGCATGGTTACCTATGCAAACAATTGCATGTTCCGGTACAGTAGAATATAAAAGCGTATTATGAGCAACCTAAATAAAGAAAGGCTTTCTGTAAAGAAGAAGATCCTCCTGGCATGCCTATTGGCCATAGCCATGCCCTTGTTGTTGCCTGCACAGCAATCATCAACCACCGACAGCGTATTGCAGCAGGCTACCATCGAGAATGTTATTCAGTATGCTGTAAAACGACAACCGTTGATACAGCAGTCACTGATTGACCAGGAGATTACAGAGACCACCATTAAATCAAAACTGGCCGATTGGTACCCACAGGTAAACTTTGGATACAACTTCAACCACGTTTTCCAGCTAAACACATTTGTAGTGGCAGGCGAAGTACGCAATGTGGGTTTTAAGAACACCTCAGCAGTACAGTTTACTGCCACCCAAAACATCTTCAACCGCGATGTGTTATTGGCGAGCCGGACTGCACGCGATGTGCGGCAACTGGCCCGGCAGAACACCAGTAGTACGAAGATTGATGTGGCAGTAAACGTATCCAAGGGATTCTATGATGTGCTGGCTACCGAACAACAGATCAAGGTAACCCGGCAAGACATCACCCGCCTCGAGCGCAGCCTAAAAGATGCACAGGCCCAGTACAACGCCGGCGTAACCGATAAAACGGATTACAAAAGAGCATCCATCGCACTCAACAATACCAGGGCCCAGCTCAAAAGCAACGAAGAGTTGCTGCACGCAAAAATAGAGCTACTGAAAGCCTTGATGGGATACCCCGCCAGCCAGCCGCTGAACATTGTATACGATAGCCTGCAAATGGAACAAGAAGTAGCGTTGGATACGTTGCAAACGGTGAACTTCAGTACCCGTATCGAGTTTCAGACCTTGCAAACACAACGCAGGCTGCAACAAGCCAACGTGAAGTACAACAAATGGAGTTACCTGCCTACGGTAGCTGCCAACGGAGCCTACAACCTGAACTTCCAGAACGATCAATTCTCCAAAGTATACAACAAGGACTATCCTTATTCCTTCGCCGGCCTCACTGTTTCGGTACCCATTTTTCAGGGAGGAAAAAGGAAGTACAATATACAAAATGCCGAATGGCAATTGAAGTCGATAGACTGGCAGGAAGTCAACCTGAAGAATAGCATCAACTCAGAATATGCACAGGCAATAGCAGTTTACAAAAGCAACCTGGCCAGCTACCTCGCATTGAAAGAAAATATGGAACTGGCACAGGAAGTATACGATGTGATCAATCTGCAATACCGTTCCGGCGTAAAGACATACCTCGAAGTCATTACAGCCGAGTCGGACCTGCGCACAGCCCGCATCAATTACTACAATGCCCTGTACATGGTGTTAGCCGGAAAAATAGATGTACAAAAAGCATTGGGACAAATCAATTATTAATATCAAACATCTCAGTATATGTTGTTCAAAAGGATAGGATATTTCACGACTGTGGGTTGCATGCTGGCCATCGTTTCCTGTGGCGATAAAAAACCGCAACCTGCTGCACAGGGACCTGCCCCGGCAGTGCCCGTCACTACAACCAAAGTAACTACTACCGACGCGGTTTATTATGATGAATACCCCGGCACTGTTACCGCCCTCAACCAGGTGGAGCTGCGTGCACAGGTAAACGGATATATCACGGGCATTTACTTCCAGGATGGCGCCCGTGTTAAAAAAGGCCAGCGCCTGTACACGATCGATCAGCAGGCATACGAAGCCAACTACCAACAGGCACAAGCCAACCTCGCTGTACAGGAAGCTAACCTGGTACGTGCGCAAAAAGATGCCGACCGCTACCACGAGCTGGATAAGCAGGACGCCATCGCGAAGCAGCAGGTAGACAATGCCGATGCCACCCTCGAAGCGGCGAAAAAGCAGGTAGAGGCGGCAAAAGCAAACATCCGCGCCGTGCAAACCAATGTGAAATACTCCACCATCTATGCTCCGTTTGATGGCACGATTGGAATATCACAGGTAAAAGTAGGCGGCCCTATCTATGCAGGACAAACGATCATGAATACGGTATCTTCCGATAACCCGATGGCAGTTGACTTTGCGATCAACCAGCAGGAACTCTACAGGTTTACCCAGTTGCAACAACAAGGCACTAAGCCAAAAGATTCTGTTTTCACCATCGCCTTTGGAAATGAGGTGTACCCAATTCCAGGTTCAATCAGCCTCATCGACCGTGCGGTAGATGTGCAAACCGGCAATATTAAAACAAGGCTGGTGTTCCCCAACCCCAGGAACATGTTGAGAGCGGGCATGACCACCAACGTACGGGTGAAGAACACTGCATCTACTGCTGCAGTAATTATTCCTTACAAAGCAGTGGTGGAGCAGCTGGGTACTTTCTTTGTTTATGCCGTTACTGATAGCAGCACTGTTACCCAACGTCCGGTAGCCCTGGGCACACAGATCGGTACCAATGTGATTGTAAAAGAAGGTGTTAAAGCCGGCGAAACGATCGTAGTGCAAGGCGTACAGAACCTGCGCGAAGGATCGAAGATCACAGATGCACCACCACAACAACCCGGTGCACCAGGTGCAGCGCCCGCTAAAAAGTAAGAGACGATTGCACGTTATTATTTGAACAGAGGACTTTAAAGAAGATAACTAATGATAGCAGATACTTTTATAAAACGCCCGGTAACGGCCATCGTTATATCGATCGTGATCGTGCTGGTAGGCCTTATATCACTGAGTAGCCTGCCTATTGCGCAATACCCTGATATTACACCGCCCACCGTTTCGGTAGCGGGCAACTTTACCGGTGCCGATGCACAAACGGTGGAGCAAACCACTACCACGGCCATCGAAACACAGATCAACGGTACACCAGGCATGACCTACATGACGAGTAACAGTACAGGTAGTGGCCAAAGTAGTGTGACCGTAAACTTTGAAATTGGTACCGACATCAATATCGCAACACTCGACGTGCAAAACCGGGTGAGTGTGGCCGAACCTACCTTGCCCGATGCGGTAAAACGGTTGGGCTTGACGGTACGTAAACGTAACCCCAGCATCATGGTGGCCCTGGCGTTGTATTCGCCAAACGGAACAAAAGACGCCACCTTCCTGGGAAACTATTCCAACATCTACATCAAAGACGCCTTGCTGCGTGTAAAAGGCGTGGGCGATATCGTTACCCGTGCCGACGACTTTGGTATGCGTATCTGGCTCGACCCGCAAAAGCTGGCAGCCCTGAACCTCACCACGGCAGAAGTACTGGCATCACTGGCAGAACAGAACCTGCAGGTAGCGGCCGGTACCATCGGTGGCAACCCGCAGCCCAGTGCACAGGCATTTGAATACAGCGTGCTCACCAATAGCCGCCTGAATACCAAAGACCAGTTTGAGAACATTATCGTACGTACACGCCCTGCAGATGGTAACATCGTTTACCTCCGTGATGTGGCCCGCGTAGAGCTGGGAAAATTCGACTATGGCGTAAACGCACTGGTGAAAGCCAAGCCAGCCGCCTTCATCCTCATCTATCAGGCCCCCGGCGCCAATGCCCTCGACACCTGGAATGGTTTACAGACAACTTTGGGTGAGCTGAAAAAAGCATTCCCCAAAGATGTAGACATTGCTGTTCCGCTGGAAACAGTGACAGTAGTAAAAGTATCTATCGAGGAAGTACTGCACACACTGGTAGAAGCACTGATACTGGTGGTATTGGTGGTATTCCTGTTCCTGCAAAACTGGCGGGCTACGTTGATCCCCGTACTGGCCATCCCTGTATCACTCATTGGTACCTTCATCTTCTTCATACCATTTGGATTTACGATCAACACACTCACCCTGTTTGCCTTCGTACTGGCCATCGGTATCGTGGTGGATGACGCCATTGTGGTGGTGGAAGCAGTACAACACTATATTGACCATGAAAAGCTGTCGCCGAAGGAGGCCACCCAAAAAGCGATGGGCGATATCTCCGGTCCGGTAATCGCGATCGCGTTGATCCTCGCGGCGGTGTTTGTGCCGGTAGGTTTCATTCCCGGTATCGTAGGACGCCTGTACCAACAGTTTGCCATCACCATTGCGGTCTCGGTCATTATATCGGCGTTCGTGGCCCTGTCATTAACGCCGGCCCTGTGCTCCATCATGTTGAAACCTTCCAAAGAAGAAGGCGCCCGCAAGAACATACTGGAGAAATTCTTCGCTTGGTTCAACAGGGTATTCGGACGCCTTACCAATTCGTATACACGAGGCGTGAGCAAATGGATCAAAGGAGCACCCTATGTGATCATAATGATGATATGCCTCTTCGTAGGTCTGTTCTTCATGTTCAAGTCTAAACCCACAGGTTTTATTCCATTAGAAGACGAAGGCCGCTTATTCGTGACCTACGAAATGCCGGAAGGTACCTCTACCTCCCGCAGCGTAGCCATGCTGAAAGATGTAATGGAGCGCGTGCAATCCATGCCACAGGTGAATGTAGTGGGAGGACTTGCCGGTTTGAACATTATCAACTTCTCGTTCAAGTCCAACTCAGGCACCATGTTCGTGAGCCTGAAACCCTGGGACCAGCGGAAAGGAGAGGAAAACCATGTGCAGGCAGTAATAGCGGAAATACAAAAACGCACACGCGATATCAAGGAAGCACGTATTCTCGCCATTGCGCCGCCGGCCATCCCGGGTCTGGGGCAAACAGCAGGCTTCACATTCGAGCTGCAGCAAACCACCAGTACAGACAATGTACAGGAGTTTGAAAAAGTAGCCCAGAAATTCCTCGGCGCGCTTTACCAGCGTCCCGAGATAGGACTGGCTTATACTTTCTTCTCTACCAAAACCCCAAGCTACCAGGTGAATGTGAACAGGGAGCAGGCGAAGAAGCTGGGCGTACAGATCAATGATGTGTATGCTACCATGTCGACCCTGTTGGGTAGTAGCTATGTGAACGACTTCAATATCTATGGACGGAACTTCCGTGTAATGGCCATGGCCGACAGCAGTTTCCGTTCTTCATTGGATGACTTCCGTAATTTCTATGTGCGCAACGCACAAGGCAATATGATTCCGTTAAGCACATTGGTTACTACCAAACTGGTGGAGAACCCGGCGGTAATATCACACTATAACATCTACCGGGCTATCGAGATCAACGGCTCACCAAAACCCGGCTTCAGTAGTGGACAGGCTATTCAGGCACTCCGCGAAGTAGCCACTCAGGTGTTGCCTGCAGGCTATAGCTACGAGTTCTCAGGCATGAGTCGTGAGGAGATCAAAGCGGGCGATAGCACTACTACGGTATTTGCCATCTCTATTGTGTTCGTGTTCCTCTTCCTCGCAGCCCTCTACGAAAGCTGGTCGGTACCGTTCTCCGTATTGTTTGCGGTGCCTATCGGGTTGTTTGGTTCTATCCTTACACTCTTGCTGCTGCCCAACCTCAGCAACAACATCTATGCACAGATCGGGATGGTTACCCTGATCGGTCTGGCAGCCAAGAACGCGATCCTGATCGTGGAGTTTGCCAAAGAGCGGGTAGACAAAGGCATCGATGTGGTACACGCCACCTTGCAGGCGGTGCAGCTGCGTTTACGTCCGATCGTGATGACCTCACTGGCCTTCATATTAGGTGTACTGCCGCTGGCCTTTGCAGAAGGTGCTGCAGCCGTTTCCCGTCAAACCATTGGCTGGACAGTGTTTGGCGGTATGATCGCCGCTACCACGCTGGCTATCTTCGTAGTGCCGGTATTATTTGTACTGATCACGAAAATGTCTTACGGCCGTAAGCTGAGAAAGCTCCAGGAAAGCCAAAAGCAACAAGACCAAATCGACAAGAATATTACTACCAGCGAAAGCTGAGAGCTCTATAACTTATCCCCTCAGTAGGATTCAATCTAAAAACAGGGAAGGAGCAATCCTTTCCTGTTTTGCTTTTATACCATTCCCTCTTCTGTCATTTCGGACACCACCTCTTCTATCATTCGAACACCACTCCCTCTTCTGTCATTTCGAACGAAGCCATCAGCGACAGAAAAGTAGTAGGTCGCTACGGCGTAGTGAGAAATCTGCTTGCGACACCTTCGCCAAAAGGTATCATCATAAACGAATAAAATAGGTAACTTCATCAACATATGCAGCATGAAAACGAGCAGCCGGAGTTTTGGGAAGCGGCCTTTACAGATAAGCAGGAAATGTGGGGCTTTGAACCAGCACAGTCGGCCATAGTAACAAAAGATCTGTTCGTCGCAAAAGGAGTGAGAAATATACTCATCCCCGGAATCGGCTACGGCCGCAATGCACAAATTTTCAGGGATAATGGCATGGCTGTAACAGGGATCGAGATTTCAAAGACAGCCATTGAAATGGCAAAGAAGCATTACGGCACAGACATGATCATTCACCACGGTTCCGTAACAGATATGCCATTCGATGAACAGCAATACGATGGAATATTCTGCTATGCACTCATCCATTTACTGGACGGCAATGAAAGAGAAAAACTGATCCGTGATTGCTACAATCAACTGTCAGCAAATGGCTACATGGTTTTTACAGTGATCTCTAAGGAAGCACATACCTACGGCAAAGGCACATTGCTCAGCAAAGATCGCTATGAAATGTTTGGCGGCGTGAAAATGTTCTTTTACGACAGAGCATCGATCCAGGCAGAGTTTGGCAACGCAGGGCTATACGAGATCACAGAAATAACGGAGAACTACCCTTTCTTTTTGATTAAATGCAAAAAGCCATCTAAGTAAACGCAAATTGCCCGGACCTTCAGGGCCGGGATCATAAACTCCAACCATCCTTGGGCTTTAGCCCAATGCATTATTCGAAATGCGTGCCTCTCTGGCTTTTTTAGTGTATAAATGACAGTAAATACCTATCTTCCTATCTCAATGCTGACGCTATTATGAAAAAAATGCTTTGGTTACTTCCTGCCTTACTGTCTCTCTTTGCAAACGCGCAAAAGACCCAACAAATATTGAGTCCCGATAAAAAGATTGTTGTTACTACAGGTGTTACGGATGGCCGTGCGTGGTACAGCGTAAAATACCAGAACAAAGAGATACTGCAAACCTCGAAGCTGGGCCTTGAGCTGACGGATGAACAATTTGCACAAGGGTTGGTGATGAAAAGTATGTCGGCCGTTGAGAATGTAAAAGACGATTACACGATCCTCAATGCCAAGAAAAGCAACATACAATACAGAGCCAATAGAAGAATTTTGCATTTGACGAATGAGGCCGGCAGAAAACTGAACATCATTTTCCAGGTGTCAAACGATGGCGTAGCCTTCCGTTATCATTTACCCAATGCCGCCTCCAATCGCAAAATAGTCCTCGAGGAACATACCTCCTGGCACTTTGGTAACGATGTGCTGGCCTGGCTGCAACCCATGCAGGAAGCACAGAAAGGTTGGGAACATGTATACCCCTGCTACGAAGAACATTATATGCAAGGCATTACACCGGCGACCCCTTCACCCACAGGCGCCGGCTGGGTATATCCCGCACTATTCAAAAAACAGGATACCTGGATATTGCTCACCGAAGCAGCAATAGACAGCACTTGGTGTGCCAGCAGACTGCAATCCACCGCGCCCGATGGAGAATACAAATTAGGATTCCCCGACCAGCGCGAAGTGTTTACCGGCAAAGGCTATTTGCCTGAATTTGCCTTGCCCATGTATTCGCCCTGGCGCATCATCACCATGGGTAGCCTGAAAACCGTGGCCGAATCTACATTAGGTACCGACCTCGCAAGGCCCGCCATCAAAATAGATCCATCCTTTATAAAGCCTGGCAAAGCATCCTGGAGCTGGGCGTTGTTGAAAGATAACTCGGTAGTGTACGATATACAAAAGCAGTTCATCGACTATGCCGCCGATATGCGCTGGCAGTATTGCCTCGTAGACGTAGATTGGGATACGCGCATAGGTTATGATAAAATGAAAGAGCTGGCCGACTATGCCGCTACTAAAAAAGTGGGACTGATCCTGTGGTTCAATTCCTCCGGCGACTGGAACACGACCAAGTATCATCCCAAGAGCGCCTTGCTTACCCGTGAGCAGCGGGAACAGGTATTCAGTCGCCTGCAGGGCCTGGGCATCAAAGGCGTCAAGATCGATTTCTTCAATGGCGATGGCCGCTCCATGATGCAATACTACCTCGACATTTTGCACGATGCCGCCAAATACAAACTACTCGTAAACTTCCACGGCGCCACACTACCAAGAGGCTGGCATCGAACCTATCCCCACCTGATGAGTGCAGAAGGAGTGAAAGGATTTGAGATGATCACCTTCAATCAGTCCGATGCCGATGCGGCGCCGAATCATTGCACCATGTTACCCTTTACCCGCAATGCTTTCGACCCCATGGACTTTACGCCCATGAGCCTGTATAAAATTCCACAAATTCAAAGAAAGACGACGAGTGCTTTCGAATTGGGCCTGTCGGTTGCTTTCCTGTCGGGCATACAACACTATGCAGAAACACCCGAAGGCATGACCCATGTGCCGGATTATGTAAAAGACTTCCTGCGCA
This sequence comes from Niastella sp., assembly GCA_017744515.1. Lineage (GTDB taxonomy): Bacteria > Bacteroidota > Bacteroidia > Chitinophagales > Chitinophagaceae > Paraflavitalea. The sequence goes on along the minus strand of JAGIBF010000002.1, from coordinate 25,920 downwards.
ACCTGCCCAACCATTGGGATGAAGTACGCTTCATCGATGGCTTTCCCGGCAAACTGTACGTAGTAGCCCGGCAGGCAGGTAAAAAGTGGTACATCGCCGGCCTTAATGGTGAGGCGGTGGCCAAAACGGTCCAGGTAGACCTGTCTTCCTTCCGCACCAAAAAAGCCACCATGATTACCGATGGCAAAGACCCCCTCTCTTTTGAACAGCAAAACCTGCCGGTAGCCGGCGGTAAAAAAACAACCGTCGAAATGCAGCCCAACGGCGGATTCGTAATTGTGCTGGAATAGGAGTTTCAAATAATTGTCACGCTGAGCCTGTCGAAGCGTTGTCGAAGAGAGACCGTAGGGTGGGTTGCCCTCCGAGGGCGGCTCACCCTGCGGTCCTTTTGATACTCCATAGCACACCCTGCCTCCCCAAGCACCTGTCTAAACATTGAAATTTGCTCCCCCGTTGCAAAAAAATCCCTACCCACCCATGATGAACCCCGCTGGCAAATTTCGTAAATTCAAAGAGCGCCTCCGGTCTGGCCGCCTGGAGCGGCCAGACCAGATTAAGATTGAAAATCTGACAGTTATGCAAATAAGGGTTGTACTTCCTGCCAACTCCTGCCATCGGTCAGCCCCACTCGACTAACACCCTTATCGAGACCTTATCCAGACCTTGTCGAGACCTTATCGAGACTTTATCGAGACCCTGCTCCCCAGCCCCTCCGTACCTCCCCCGGGTCAGCTCCATACCCAATACCCTCTCCATCCACCTTTCCCTGCTTCACCCGTTAGCCATCAACTAACAAAAAAACAGCCTCTTACCCACGGCTCTTGCCGGAATAAGAGGCTGCTGTAATTCTTTGAAGGTCTATTAAGGCAGGCTTGCCCGTACTGCTTGTTGATTCTTAAGATGTTGAGCATCTGGTTGACCGCCTCCAACGGATACGGTCACTTTCCCGGCAGCGGGCAACGGCTGACCGTATTCATCGAGGGTAACCAGATCGCCGGGGGAAAGCCGGAACCGCACTGTCTGCGTTTCCCCCTTTTTGATAAATATTCGCTGGAAGCCCTTGAGGCTGGAGATCGGGCCGCGACCGCCATTGCCCTGACCTGAAAGGTACAGTTGAACGACCTCTTCACCGTCCGATTTACCTGTGTTGGTCACCTGCACGCTCACGGCTACAAACTTGTCAGCCCCACCGGCAGCAGCAACTTGAAGGTTGCCATAACGGAAGCTGGTATAGCTCAGCCCATACCCGAAACCATACAACGGCTGGCCTTTGAAATAGCGATAAGTGCGGTTTTGCATGGAGTAATCTTCAAAACCTGGCAGGTCGCTATCGCTCTTATAAAAAGTAACCGGCAGTCTTCCGGCAGGATTGTAGTCGCCAAACAGCACATCGGCAATAGCCGTCCCGGCATCCTGACCGGCATACCAGGCATTCACAATAGCGGGAACATTAGCTGCCTCCCAGGGAATCGCAATCGCACTGCCTGTCATCATCACAAACACAACAGGCTTCCCGGTAGTTTTTAATGCCTTCAGCAATTCTGTTTGAACAGTAGGCAACGCAATAGTAGTTCTGTCACCGCCATTGAAGCCGGCATAATCCACGCGCATTTCCTCTCCTTCCAGTTGCGGAGAGATACCGCCTACGAATACAATGGCATCAACATTTTTTAAACGGCTTGCCAATCCCTGCATATCTGACTTTACAAACTTGCCAGCCCGCAGCCTTACATTCGCTTTCCCTTCACCCTGATAATACTCCACTACAAGTCGGTAAGTTTTTCCCTGTTCTGCTTTCAATTTATAAGTGCGGGCGCCCCAACGGTTCCTTGTCCACGCATTGATCATTTCCTTCCCATCTACCAAAAAGCGATAACCATCATCGGCATCCAGTTCAAAAGTAATATCACCGGTAACGGTAGGTTTAAAATCAGTGGAATACCGGATAGAAAAATTATAACCCTTCAGCGTGTCAACGATCAGCTGACCTTCCTGCCAGAAATTATCGACAGCAGCTTCCACCCGTTTGAAAATAGGTTCACCCTTCAGATCACGGTTGTTGAAATACTCAGCCTGGAAACCAGTTTGTCCATTCCAGGAATACTGGTTGCCGATCTCCATATACTGAAGCAAAGTATCGTTGGTGAAATTCACTCCCTTTTCATAGATCACTTCTGCGCCATTGCCCAGTTTGTTTTTGATCCCTTGCAAAGCAGTCACGATATTGGAAGGAATACCATTGTAGTTGCCAAGCACAGCAATCGCGTTATCGGCATTGGGACCTACTACAGCAATTCTTTTGATGCTTTTACTCAGCGGTAAAGTATTCTTTTCATTCTTCAGCAATACAATAGATTGACGCGCCATCTTTAGCGCATGCGCTTTATGCGCAGGGCTTTCCAATACGGTAGCAGGCGTTTGTGCCCACTTCACCATGGAGACAGGGTCGAATAGTCCGAGCCGGAAACGAATAGTGAATAAACGCTTCACCGAAACATCTATTTGCTTTTCTGTGATCTTTCCCTGCTTCACGGCAACGAGAAGCGCTTTGTAGGCATCCGTACCGCAATCTATGTCTGTGCCGTGCAATACCGCGTCGGCAGCGGCGCTCGCTGCATCCGGATGTGTTTTATGATTTTTAAAGAAATCATCGATTGCCCAGCAATCGGAAGTAACATAGCCGGTAAACTTCCATTGATTACGCAGGATATCTACCATGAGCTGATCACTGCCGCAACAAGGCTGTCCTTTGAAAGCATTGTAAGCACACATTACACCGGCCACCTTTGCATCTACCAGCTCTTTGAAAGCAGGCAGGTAAGTATTCCAGAGATCATAACCATCAGGACTTACATTGAACACGTGACGGGAAGGTTCAGGCCCGCTGTGTACAGCATAGTGCTTGGCACAGGCAGCCGCTTTCAAATACTTCGGATCATCACCCTGCAGCCCGCGCACGAAGGCCCTGCCCAGCATAGCAGTGAGAAAAGGATCTTCACCATACGTTTCCTGGCCGCGTCCCCAGCGTGGGTCGCGAAAGATATTGATGTTGGGCGTCCAGTAAGTAAGGCCCACATAACGTTGACCTGCTCTGCCGTCCTGGATCGCTTTGTTATAAATAGCCCTTCCTTCCAGTGCCGAGTAGTCGGCCATTAACTTCAGTGAGTTGGTATCGAAAGTGGCAGCCATGGCAATAGCCTGAGGGAATACAGTTGATCTATACGGCGTTCTGGCCACGCCGTGCAACACTTCGTTCCACCAATCATATGCAGGAACATTCAACCGGGGGATGGCCGGTGCGGCATTCAACATCTGCAGCACCTTTTCTTCCAGTGTAAGCCGGGATACAAGATCATCCACCCGCGCTTCAAGGGGAAGAGAAGGATTCTGAAAGGGGTATTGTGTTTGTCCAAAGACGAGGGTAGTAGCCAGCAATCCCAATGCAAGAGCACTACCTTTTATGAAATGGTTCCTGCGCATGCTATAAAAGGTTGAAAAATGAGGAAGAAATGTAAGTTAATTTTATGGTTGCAGATACCGGCTGGCATATTCGATAAAAAAAGGCCAATTAGGACCAGTAGTATGCCCACCCGCATGTTGCCGGTAAGCAACTTCACCATTGAGCAATCCCGTTTCCTGCTGCGGCATTTCCGTACTGCCAAGGTCTTTCTTTCCAAGCAGTGTATAAACGGGGCCGGCATGAACACCAGCCACGAACATGCCTTTGGCATCGATCCAGGTGCCCTCTACAGTAAGTGAGCCTGAACTGATGAACACAGGACGCGGCGCACATAGCGCAACCAATTCATGCGCATCCACCGGCAGATCGTTGGGCGTAAGCGGACCTGCATACTTGATGAAGTTGCCGGCAAACCAATGATATTCGCCTGATGAAGCAAGATTCTCCACCTGCTCACCAAATACACGGCGCAATATCTTAGCGCCACCTGCACCCGACGAACCGATAAAGCCAATGGCAAACCGTGGTTCATAAGCCATGGCTACCAGGGCAGCCTTGCCATACCTCGATAAACCTTCAATGCCTACACGCCTGGCATCAACAGCTTTGTCAGTTTCGAAATAATCCAACGCACGGCTGGCGCCCCATGCCCAGGCTTTGAGCGCGCCCCAGTCATCAGCCTTGCGCGGTTGTCCTTTATTCACAAGGCCAATGATGCCCTGCGTTAAGCCAGCACCATTGTCGGCCTGAAAACTGGTAGGAACGATCACGGCATAACCCCAACCCTTGGCCAGCAATTGTTGCTGCCAGGAAGGAGGCGCATTGCGCGAGGTATCACGTGGAGGATTGAAGCCGGGAGGAAACACAAAACCAAACTCCATGATCACCGGCACAGGACCTTTGGCGTTGGCAGGTGTGCCGAGCGAAAGTTGTATATCTACTTTAATAGAAGGATAAGATGCGTTATCTACATGCCCCACTAATTTTTTTACAGTCACGGGTATCTCGCCATTCATCTCTTGCGTAGTAGAAACAACTTCCCACGTTACCTTGGGCGTTTTCTTGGGCGAACGGCCATAAACCTCCCTGTCGAATAATTCCACCAGCTCAGGACGGCGCTTGTTCCACCAGGCTTTAGCGTCCGTTACTTTTTGTCCGTTGTTCAGTAACAGCGGATCGGGTAAGGTAGTATAAGGAGAAGCTTTCGATTCATCCGAGTTGGCAGCGTTGGGTGCTTGTGGATTACCTGATGGACCGGGCCTTGTAGAAGTGATGTTCAGTTGTTGCAACATTTGCTTATAATCCTGTTGCGTCAGCTTATTGATACTGTCGATGCGTAAACTATCAGCCCGGGAAAGCCTGCGCGGTTGTGCATCGGCTACAGCTGTTAATAACAGCACCAAAAAAGGAGTAAGGGCAAGTCGTTTCATGTGATTACATTTTATAATTGAGTTGTCACCCAAATCAATGTCACTAAATCAATGTCACCCTGAGCCAGTCGAAGGGTCGTCCGGGGATGGCTCACCCTGGTTTAGTTATCAGTCCTGAACGGCGAAGCAGGCAAACCCTCTTTGTTATACAGGTTCGGATTATCAGGGTTATCGGCCCACGCATAACGTACGTATAGGGGATTCGCCACCGCATCATTCCACACCACTACCTGGTTGCCGCTGATGGTAGCCTTGGCCCACACAAACTTTTTATCGGCCCCTGCAATGGCAAACTCACCGGGAGCCTCTCCATCTTTCGTGATCAATCCACTGCCGGTATTGGTGAAATTGATAATGATCTTGTTGCCATCGACTTGCTGCGACTGGTAAAGCGGTCCTGAAAAAACGATGCTGCTATCGCCATATACCTTGTTGAGTGCCCATAAAGACAACCGCTCACCTACATCCTTTTTATTGTCGGGGTGAATATCATTCCATTCACCGAGGTCGATAGCTACCGCCATCCCGGTATTGGGAACAGCAAGCGTTTTCAATTGTGCTTCGCGCGTAGCCGCCCACTGACTTTCCGACGGCAGGTATTGCACATCCATAAAACCCGGCAGTTGTACAAACAGGAAAGGAAGCTCACCTTGCTGCCATTTGTTTCTCCAGTCTTTGATCAAGGCAGGCATCAGTGAAGCATATTCCTTTGCATTAGAACTATTCGCTTCACCCTGATACCACAGGAAACCTTTGATGGTATAATTGGTCGTAGGAGCCAGCATGGCATTGTACAACGATGTAGGACTATTCTGGGCTGAAATAACACCACCGGCACCGGGCCGCAAGGGCGCATACACTTCTCCTACTTTATATGACCAGGTTCCTTTGAGATCAATGGTGTCTTTCCCGGCAGCGATATAATATGGTTTATCGGGAACAAAACCACCCTTGCCGGAATTGTTGGTCACACGTATTACCAATACATTCTTGCCCGCTTGTAAAGAGCCGGCTGGTAACTGGTACCTGCGTTGTGGATATTGATAAGTAGTGTTGCCCACCTGCTTGCCATTCACGTACAGCACGTCGGCATCGATGATCCTGCCCAATGCGATCTTTACAGGTTGATTAGCCATAGCGGCAGGCACTTCAATTTCTTTACGATACCATACTACACCATCGAGATCGCGGATACCCTGATCTTCCCAATAACCGGGAATATTGATAGAACGCCAATTGACAGGCTTATAATTCACGGCATACCAGGGATTATTGGCTGCAAGACCTTTATCCATTCCCTGTGAGCGTCGCGGCTGGCTGGCCATCGCTTTCCGGTTATTATCATTGAGCCAGGCAGTGTCTTTATTACGCGTGATAGTGCTGACAATAGCAGGGAATTCTTGTAAGCCCTCTTCACTGGTCCACGCCTGCGAAGGCGTGCCACCCACACTGGCATTGATCAGCCCAATAGGCACTTTATATTGCTCATATATTTTACGGGCGAAGAAATAAGCCACGGCAGAGAACTGCAACACATCCTGCGGGTTGGCCGCTTTCCAATAGCCCGTTGGCAGGTCATCATGCGGTCCCTGCAGGTCGGTCATGGTAGGTATCCAGAAATGCCTGATAGCAGGATAATCGGCAGTAGCAATATCCTTTTCATAACGCTCCCGGTGCAGGATCATTTGGTGCACCATATTCGATTGGCCGGAGCAGATCCACACATCGCCAACAAGAATATCCTTTAGTACAATATGATTGCTGGCATCGATGTTCATCTGGTAGGGGCCTCCCGCTTTCATAGGAGCGAGGAATACGGCCCACTTGCCATCCTTGCCGGCAGTGACCTTATATTGCTTGCTGTTGAATTTGATGCTGAGCTTTTCGCCAGGCGCAGCCCAGCCCCAAACCCTGATCCTGGCATCCCGCTGCAATACCATGCTGTCGCGCACAAGACGCGGCAGTTTTACTTCAGCCTGTGCAGTGCCACTAAAGAGTACACTCATCAATACGCAAAAGCTGACGCCCGGTAAGAAACGTCTGTAGAGAAAGTGATGTACATTAGTAAATACAGGTAACGTTTTCATATAGCTTTTGGAATATTACGAAATTTGTGTATGCTATTTTCCTCCCAATCCTCTAAATCCATTTAATCCTGGTCCAGACGGGTTTCATTAGGTCCAAGATAACTTTTTTGCGTATCACCAGGATCAAGCACCAGCTTTTGCAATACTACGCCCGGGTTTACCATCCAGAACTTCACGGTGTGCTTTCCTTTTTGGCTGATGCGGTGCCGGGTAGTTTTGATAATGATGTTTTCCGACACCCACTTGTTCCAGATACCACTGATCGAGTTCTTGTCTTCCTTGTTGATGCTGATGATCTGAGGTGCTTCATCATCCACAGAGACGGCATATTGTAATCCGTCAGCTGTACTATGAAAGTTCAGGGTAGGAGAGAAGTAAGCATTGAGAGAAAGCTCGCCATCTTTGTAGGTGTAAAAATCATATTCCAGGTGCGGCGTGTTGCCGCCCGGTGTTTGCTGCTTCGCTGTAACGGGGAAGGGAGTGATGGCATTACCCGTACGTCCATGATCGGGCAGTATCTGCCATTTGATACCGGGTGCGTTGATCACACGTGTATAATGATCAGCTTCTATAGAAACGCCAGATTGTTCTTGCTGGTAGAATACATTGCCTGTTATCCCTTTCGGTATGGAAGCAACCGCTACGTCCCCCCTGCCTTCGCCAGGTAAACGTGAAGCATCAGGGCCAGTCATATACTTTACTTCCGGCATGGATTGACGGGCCGGTTGCTGCCAGTTCGTATACCCGATATGCGTTTGACTCATCATATGGTTCCACTTGCCGTTATTGAGACTGTGGTATTGAGCTGTAATGATAGAGTCGTTGGCATACAATTCCTTCACCCTATCTGCATATACATTAGCGCCGCGCAGACCATTGGCATTGGCCGCTTTATTCAAGGCAACATTATAATACATTTCATATAAGTTGGCACACGCTTTCACCGGGTGAAGCACGAGTTGGAAATATGCATCCTGAGCAGCAGCCGGCAGCGCATTTCCGATAGCCGTGGCCCTTTCGAGCAGCTTGTTGTAATCAGCAACCACATTTTCCCATTCATACGTAGCAAGGCTATAGGTGTTCGCATCCAGCAGTTCGGGTTTACGCCGGCTGTTGTACTTCGCATATTTGGCAAGAATGTCTGCAATAGCGACTGCCTGTTCTTTGCCAAACTGTCCGGAAGCCCAGTTTTCCGTGTATGCCTGCAACGCATCCGGGCCAATCTTTTCCGGGTTCCAGGCATAGTCTAAGAAGAAAGAGATAGGCAACTCCATCGGTTTGATATCACCCACATTCACGATCCATATTTCACGCGCCTTATATTCCCAGGCCAGATGCATCTGTTCCCAGATTCGTGGAAGCGGATTTGTGTTCAGCCATTTGTAGTTGCGGGGACCGCCCACATAATCGAAATGGTAATAGATACCATAGCCACCCTTTCTTGGCTTTTCATCCGCTTTAGGCAGTTTGCGGATATTGCCCCAATTATCATCACAAAGTAATAACGTTACATCATCCGGCACGCGCATACCTTTGTCATAATAGTCTTGCACTTCTTTATACAACGCCCACAGCTGCGGCGTGGCCGCGGCGGGTTTGCCGGTTACTTCAGCTATGATCTGCCGCTGATCTTTCACGATCCTTTCCAGTAGGGCAGTGGCAGTTTCCCGGCTCATGGGTTCATCACCATCACCACGCATACCTACACTCACGATCTTTTCATTGGTAGCCCTTTGCATGCCACCACGCCAAAATTCTTTCAGTTTCACTTCATTACTATCGTAATTCCATTTACCTGTGCCATACCTTCTCCATTCATCATGCGCCCGCATCAGCGGTTCATGGTGCGAAGTGCCGATCACGATGGCATATTGATCAGCGATTTTTATATTGAGTGAATCATCATCATAAAAAGCATTGCCCCACATGGCCGGCCAGATATAATTGGACCTCAGCCGCAGCATGAGCTCAAATACCTTTTCATAAAAGCGGTGGTTGAAGCCGCCAAACTTTTCCTTGCTCCAGCCCGATAAAGCAGGCGCCTCATCATTGATGAAGATGCCACGGTATTTTACAGCAGGAAATTGTATAGCGAGACTTGTTTGCGTAAGATGCAGTTCATCCTTCTTCATGACCGGCACATCGGCCCACCAATACCAGGGAGACACACCCAGCTGTTTGGACAATTCAAGTATACCGAAGGCAGTGCCCCGGCGATCGCTACCAACAATCACCAGTGCTTTACCAATGCCAGTCTGGGGCGTATTAATTGTTTGCCATTGAAAAGCTTCCCATTTATTCTTTAACGAGGCGGCGTTGAGCTTCCTGGCGGTCACCAATCGACCAATGACACTCGATCGATCCAGTGAGCCAACGATAATGAGGCGGCTGGCAGAAGCAGGTAAGGCTGTCAGTAAAGCCGGCTTTTTACCGGTTACCCTTTCAATATCTTCCTGCAACAGCGCAGCGGCTTTTTGTACCACAGCATGGTCGGCAGGGTCTACATAAATAGCTGTTGCGCCATTCTTATCTGCAATGGCAAATGAGCCTGCTATAGGATGAGCGCTGATAGGATTTTGCGCCTGCAAATGCATTGGGATTATACCAACGACCATAAACGCAAGCAAGTATATAGTACATCTCATATGTAATCGTTAAAGCAGCACTTTATAGTACAGATAAGTAAGCCAGCATATTTGTATCCACAAAATCTATAAAATCCCTCAAATCATGGTTCAGAAACCAATACTATTCCCCCCATCCACCGGCAACACCACACCCGTAATAAACTTAGCGGCATCACTGGCCAGAAAATAAGCAGCTTCACCAATATCCGTAGGCTGGCCCATGATACCCATAGGCGTACGGCCAAACACCTTGGCCTTCCTTTCAGGATCACTGTCCAATGCCTTCGCCGTCATTTCCGAATAGATGAAACCAGGCGCAATGGCATTTACACGGATACCTTTGGGAGAAAGCTCCACGGCCATAGCCCGCGTCATACCATCAATAGCCGTTTTGCTTGCCGAATAAGCGATTACTTTCGGAAGGCCATACTGTGCAGCCATCGAGCTGATATTGATGATGCTGCCCGATTGTTTGAGCAACATATGCTTTACCACTTCACGGCTGAGCGCGAATACCGAAGTCACATTGGTAAGGAGCACCTGTTGGAACTCTTCATCCGTTACCTCGGTAAATTCCTTCTTCATATTGATGCCCGCATTGTTCACGAGAATATCGATCTGGCCAAATTGAGTAATCACCTGTTGCACAAAACCTGGTATCGAAGCAAGGTCCGATACATCACAGGCCACGGCATGGCACAGTTCACCTAATTGTTGTTGAGCAGCTGCTAATTTTTCCTTATTCCTGCCTGCAATGATGGTTTCGATGCCGTGTTGCACAAAGGTCGAAGCAATAGCAAATCCAAGGCCTGAGCCGCCTCCGGTCACTATAGCTGTTTTTCGGCGAGTTGCTGTCATTATTTGTTGGTTTATGATCTTATGCTTTAAACTTAACTATTTGGCTTTGCAAAAATATTTCAGGTTGTACGATTTCTCAACGATGACTTACGGATGATCAGGTCCGAACGGATCACGATGGTATTGGTATGGCTGATATTGGAAATACCTTGCAAGTGATTCACAAGGCTCCTGGCGGCGATCTCACCCATATCCTGCCCCCGGTAATCGATGGTAGTAAGAGAAGGTTCAACGATCCTGCCGATGGTGTCATTGTTGAAACCTACCACTGCAATGTCCTCAGGAATACGAACACCCTGTTCCTTCAAATGTTGCATACACACCGCGGCGGAAAAATCATTGGTAATGAAAGCCCCGTCTGGCCGTGGCTCCATCTGTAATATCTGTTGGGCCGCTTCCACACCACATTTTTCACTCAGGTCTTTGAGCAGCAGATACTGATCGTCAAAGGCTAAACCATGCTCAGCCAGTGCGGCTTTATAACCCCGGAAGCGCTGTGCATATACGTTCCGTTCCAGGCTGCCGGTCACCATGATGATCCGTTTGCAACCCTGTTCTATCAGATGTTTGGTAGCCTGGTAACCACATTGGTAATTATCGATGATCACCTTGGTACTCTCCGACCGCTCTTCCACCCGGTCGAAGAAGATCACGGGAATCCCCCTGTCCTGAAAAGGTAAGTAGTGATCGAGACCAATAGTATCGAAGGCGAGGGACGCAATAAGACCGTCCACCCTCTTATGAAACAGGTTGGCTGCGTTGGCAGCTTCCTTTTTATAACTCTCGGAAGAATGCGCGATAATAAGATCATAACCCGCATCGGATGTGATCCTTTCAATGCCGGCCAGTACCGAAGTGATGAAATTACTCTTCAATTCATGAACGATCACACCTATTGTGTTGGTCTGTTGTTTCCGCAAGCTGCTGGCGAAAATATTATGACGGTAACCCAGCAGGCGGGCCGCCTCCTGGACCCTTGTGCGGGTCTTCTTGGTGATGGCAGGATTATCCTGCAATGCCCTGCTTACTGTAGCAGAGGAGAGTGCAAGTTTTTTGGCAATATCGTGGATCGTGACCTCTTTCTTCTGTTTCATGTTTGCAATCGGTTGCTGAAGATCGCAAAAAAATATCAAATAGTACCAAATTGTTTTATAGGGCCGGAAACCCTGTATTTATTATATATAGAGCAGCAATCACGGGTTCCGCTTTGTCTTGGTCATATGCGATAAGGCAAGAAATTACAATAAAAAAATGCAATCGGTTGCTATTTTGTGTTTTTTGCCTATATTCGTTTCCGCAGATAAACCCATTGTCTGCCTAAACGATTGGAACGCTACTTAAAAATTGCCGTATGGAACAGACTATTCGTCTCTCACGCACCTCTTTTTTTCCTTGTATTAACGCCGTACTCTCCCGTCACGGGACTTCCCCACCCACACTTGCGGTTAGTCCGACAATGACCCGCCCTGCTAACAATCACATTTAAAAATGTCACCAAAACGATGGATATGAAAAAAACTCAAAACCGGAAAAGGTTTATCCAGCTAAGGCTAATGCTGGTTTTACTAACCTGCTTCGCAGGAACAGTTGCTTTTGCTCAAAATACGGTGAAAGGTAAAGTCACCACAGGTACAGGAGAACCCGTGGCTAATGCTTCCGTAGTAGTAAAAGGAACGACCGTGGGTACCAATACAGCTGATGATGGTACCTACACCATTGCAGCAACAAAAGGCGCTACGCTGGTAATATCGAGTGTTAATTACACGACGAAAGAAGTGAGAGTAGGAGATGACAATACAATTAATATAGAGCTTGCTGCAGCTGCCGGCAACCTTGACCAGGTAATAGTGGTAGGTTACGGAACCCAGCGCAAAGAAGCGGTGACAGGATCTGTTGCTTCTATTGGCGGTGATAAATTACGCGATGTACCTTCGCCCAATATCTCACAGGCATTGCAGGGACGTTTACCAGGTGTTGATATTTCACAAACCTCTACGCGTCCCGGCGCTACCACGCAGATCAGGATAAGAGGTACCCGGTCGCTCAGCGCCAGTAATGATCCGTTGATCGTACTGGATGGGATACCATTCATTGGATCGCTGGCCGATATCAACCCCAACGATATCAAAAGCGTCGACATCCTGAAAGATGCTTCGGCCACTGCCATTTACGGTTCCCGCGGCGCCAACGGCGTTATACTCATAACAACCGATAAGGGTAACAGGAACAGGAAACCAAGGATAAGTTATAATACCTATACGGGTGCGCAAAAAGTTTTCGCCAAATATCCCATGATGAACGGACCCGAGTTTGCAGCCCTCCGTGCTGCCAGGGGACAATATGGTAAAGGTGCCGATGAAGCGGATGGCGTAAATACCGATTGGCAGGACCTGTTTTACCAAACGGGTATTGTAACAGACCACAGCATCAGCCTTTCAGGAGGCACAGAAACCGGCAGCTACAATTTCGGCGCGGGTTACTATCTCAATGAGGGCGTAGTTCCAACACAACAGTACAAACGCTATTCATTAAGAGGGTCTCTTGATCAGCAGGTGGGTAAATTCGTTCGCTTTGGATTCACCACCAACACCAACTATAACCAGTCCGAAGGCAACCAGGTCGGCTTATACAACACATTGAGCATGTCGCCCCTTGCTTCTCCATACAATGCTGACGGTACTCCGAAAAGATCCATACAAATGGCTGACAATATTGATAACCAGTATGTCACCACCAAAGATGTAGTGAAGAGATTAAGAGACAATGATCAGTGGATCAGTGAAACAAGGGGCTTTGCTTCCTATAATGCCATTTATGGCGAAGTAAAAGCACCGTTTCTTGACGGACTCAAGTACAGGGTGAATCTTGGACTGGATTATGTACAGGTTAACGGTGGTAACTATACAGGGCCGGGCGTTAATAATGGCGCTAATCCTGCTTCGGTGTCTTCTGCCTCCGTTGACAACAGGCACACGTATCACTGGACGCTTGAAAACATACTTACTTACGACAAGACTTTTGGAAAGCATACGGTGAATGCAGTAGCCTTGTATTCCGCCGAGCAAAACAAGTATAACCGGTCAAACATGTCGGCCCAGGATATTCCCGTCGATGCCTTCCAGTTCTATAACCTCGGACAGGCTGCCGGTCAGTTAACCATCGATCCTGCCAACCAGGATTACCAATTATGGGGCCTCCAGTCGGCGATGGGACGTGTAATGTATTCTTATGATAACCGTTACATGATCTCTGCCACCGTACGTTCCGACGCTTCTTCACGGCTGGCGCCAGGACGCCAATGGCATACCTATCCGGCCGTGTCGGTAGGTTGGAATATTTCCAATGAATCATTCATGCAAAATGTACCTGTTATCAATAACCTGAAACTGCGTGCCGGCTTTGGACAGACATCCAACCAGGCAGTAGGGGTTTATTCAACACTTGGACAATTAGCTACCCGGCCTTACAATTTCGGTCCGTCCAGCTATTCCATCGGGTACTATGTATCGCAACTGCCCAACGCCAGTCTGGGATGGGAGTATTCTAAAACCTGGAACTTTGGTCTCGACTTCTCGCTGTTGAAAAACAGGCTGTCGGGTACTATTGAATATTATATAACTAAAACAGAGGATATCCTGCTGGGCCTTGGGTTGCCCCCCACATCCGGTGTGAGCAGCATTACCTCCAATATAGGAGCTACGCAAAACAAAGGTATCGAGCTGGCCCTGAATGGTGTGATCCTCGACAACCACAACGGCTGGACCTGGGAAGCAGGTGTCAACTTCTACGCCAATCGCAACAAGCTGGTATCGCTGGCTTCCGGGCAAACACGGGATGAGAATAACTGGTGGTTTGTAGGTCATAACATCAATGCCATTTTCGATTATAAGAAAATAGGTTTATGGCAGGATCATGATCCCTATTTCAACATCCTGGAGCCAAGTTCAGACAGTAAGCTGGGTATGATAAAGGTACAGTACACTGGTACGTACAATGCTGATGGTACGCCGACCAGAGCCATTGGCGCCGCCGACAGGCAGGTGATGGATGTGGATCCCGATTGGCAGGGAGGCTTTAATACCCGTGTTGCTTACAAAGGATTTGATTTGGGTATCGTAGGCATTTTCAGACATGGCGGCATTCTGTTTAGTACCATTCATGGCTCAAATGGTTACCTCAATCTGCTGACTGGTCGCAGGAATAACATTAAAGTAGACTACTGGACACCGACCAATACAAATGCCAAATACCCCAATCCTGCTGGACCTATCAGCAGCGATAACCAAAAATATGCCAGCACCCTCAGTTACTTCGATGGTTCTTTTATGAAAGTTCGTACTATAACGTTGGGACACGATTTCAATCAGAGCCTGATGAAAAGATCCAACGTTAAACTGCGTATGTATTTTACGGTGCAGAACCCGTTTGTAATGTTCTCACCCTTCCATAAGGAATCGGGCCTCGATCCTGAAACCAACTCGTTCGGGAACGAAAATGCGGCTGCCAATCTCAGTCAGAACCTGAGACGCATTCTTACCGTAGGATTCAATACCCCTTCCACCCGTAATTACATTGTTGGCGTTAACGTGACATTCTAAAACATACAATTATGAGACATATACATATAAAATACTTTGTTGTACCAGCGTTATGTATGTTGCTGTTTTCAGGGTGCAGCAAGATCCTGGAAGAAAAACCCCGTAGCATTTATACGCCTGGGTATTTCCAAACCGAAAGAGGCGTATTAGGTGGCATTACTTCCCAGTATGCTCACCTGCGCTTTTTATACGGTCAGCCCTATTACTATAATAGTCTGGAAACGGGTACCGATGAATATACCTATGCCCAAAGCGGCGATGCGAATCATCGCGATATGGATTATAGCAGCGTATCGAATCTTACAGCCGCTACCAGCCGCTCTGATGTTTTATGGGGTACTGCCTTTTCCAATATCAATACAGCCAGCGGTATCATTGAGAACGCTGCTGCCGTAAACATCTCCCCAGCCCTGATCGCAGAGGCGAGGTTTTTCCGTGCTTTCGACTATTTTATGCTGGTGCAAACTTTTGGCGGTGTACCATTGGACCTTGGTGCAGGAGAGTTGAAATTCAATACCACTGCGTCGAGAAAATCTGTACGCAACACGGTGCCTCAGGTTTATACCAAAGCCATCTTTCCCGACCTGGTGCAAGCCATCAACGACTTGCCGGCAGTACCAAGAGTAACAGGTGGTGTTAGTAAAACAGTTGCACGCCTTTTCCTTGCAAAAGCCTATTTGACCTATGGCTGGTGGCTCCAAAACCCCAATAACATTCCTACCTACCCGCAAACCGCAAGGACCGATCCGGATAATCATGATGCCGCATGGTATTTTCAGAATGCTTACAATATAGCAGTGCAAGGAATCGATCAGGCCGGTACTACCTATGGCCTGGAGAACACATTTTATGATGTGCATAGAGGTGGAAATGACCGCAACAAGGAAATGTTGCTGTATGCCGATCATACACAGGAAAGCGAATTTTACAATGGCTCTCCTTTGACAGGTTTTCAGGGAGAAATAGGTAATGACGGCAGAAATACCGCCGTTTGGTTTGTAACCCCCAACTATACAGTGCTGGCAAGTGCTACAAATGCTGATGGAACAGGAGCTGCCGTGTCTGTCGTTCAGCGCGAAGCAGCACAACCATTAGGACGTCCTTACGTTCGTATGGCCCCGCCTGTTGGCGTTTTTACAAACACATTTGCCGAGAAAACGCTTGACTCGAGGTATGATGGCACATTTACCAGTGTATACAGGGCCAACTGGCCCAAAGGAGGCGTCACAACCGCAACACTATATAATGCCAATGATATGCCGGTTGTTCCAGGCGATGCCATTCTGAGTTTTCTCGAGTCTGATGCGCAGGGAGTTGGTATAACCTATCCTGCCGGTGCAAAGTTTCCCGGAAAATCAGCCAATGGAGTTGGAGCAGGTCAATTGCCAGGCAGAGCCGATTTTGTGATCGCTCCCAGTGGCATCAGCAGAATTATATTTCCTGGTCTCTGGAAGATGGGAGTTTACCGTACCGGAAACGTAGGATTGGGAGAACCCAATGCACCCAGTACCCGTCCATTTAAAATTGCCAAGTTCTCCGAGTTTTATTTAATAGCAGCAGAAGCTGCTGTAAAAGGCGCTACTACTGTAGCTGGAAGATCTGCCCGCGAACTCGTCAACGTGCTTCGTGCACGCGCAGGCAAGTGGGTGTTCTCCAATAAGAACAATGCGGCGTTTGTGGCCGATAACAGTGCAGCCATGACAGCAGCTACTCCTGCAACCATAGATATCAACTATATCCTGGCCGAACGTTCACGCGAATACTTTGGCGAAGGCCTTCGCTGGTTCGACCTGGTGCGGACCCAGAAGTGGAATGAACTGGCAGGCACCTATGCAATTGGTGGTACGGCGTATGGCAATCATACACCACAAACAGTAACACGAACCATTAATCCGACCCATTATCTTCGTCCCATTCCACAAGGCCAGCTCGACGGCCTTGAAATGACAGCCGAAGAAAAAGCAGCCTATCAAAACCCCAATTACCAATAGAGATAGCAACTACAATAAAAAAGATTGGCTGCCCGCCGGGCAACCAATCTTTTTTATATTTAACAGCATCTTGGGCGTCGAAGGGTGGGTCGCCCTCCAAGAGCTTGTCCCGCCCAAGCGGGAGCGGCTCACCCTTCGACACTTAACTGTCATCTAAGTCCTTCGGCTGTCACCCTGAGCCTGTCGAAGGGTGCGTTCAAAAGAATAAACAAGCATCTCATATGAAAACATTCTTCCTTAGCCTGTTACTGATTGGCAGCGTTTTCACGATGAAAGCGCAGGATGGTCACGACCTTTGGTTGCGCAATGATAAAACGGCTGTGCCTGTCAACATCGTCTCTGCAAAAAGCTCACCGGCACTCACGATCGCAAAGCAGGAATTGCAACAGGGATGGCAGGGAAAGGCAAACGCCACAGTTACCCTCACGATCATAAAAAACAACAAGCTCAAAGCCGATGGCTTCCGGCTTACACCAAATGCAGTAGAAGCCAATACCGATCTCGGCATCCTGTATGGTGTATATGAACTGCTGCGCCGTCAGCAAACCGGCGAATCAGTACAGGATGAAATTTGTAACCCCTCTTACGACATCAGGATACTGAACCACTGGGACAACCTCAATGGAACAGTGGAGCGCGGCTATGCAGGTATGTCCATCTTCTGGCGTAAAGACGATCCGTTTACCGTAACGGAGCAAGACAAAACACGCTGGCAGGAGTACGCCCGTGCCAATGCATCCATTGGCATCAATGGCGCATCGATCAACAATGTGAACGCTTCCCCCTCGATATTGACACCTGACTACCTCAACCGGGCGAAAGCTGTGGCCGCTGTATTAAGGCCCTATGGCATCAAAACATATTTATCAGTTAATTTTTCTTCTCCCAAAGTAATTGGTGGTATCAGTACATCCGATCCATTGGACCCTGCAGTAGTAAAATGGTGGAAGGATAAAGTGAAGGAAGTATATACACTGATACCCGATTTTGGCGGTTTCCTGGTAAAAGCCAACAGTGAAGGACAACCTGGCCCGCAGGATTTTGGCCGCACCCATGCAGACGGCGCAAACATGCTGGCCGATGCATTGAAACCTTACGGAGGCATCGTGATGTGGCGCGCCTTTGTATACAGTCCCAACGATAAAGATCGCGCAAAACAAGCTTACAACGAATTCGTGCCGCTGGATGGACAGTTCAGGGACAATGTGATCATACAAGTAAAGAATGGGCCGATAGATTTTCAACCACGTGAACCCTTCAGCCCGTTGTTTGGCGCCATGAAGAAAACACCGGTAATGGCCGAAATGCAGGTAACGCAGGAATACCTCGGGCATTCTACGCACCTCGCTTTCTTGTCAACGATGTGGGAAGAATGCCTTAAAAGCGATACCTGGCAGGAAGGAGCAGGCAGCACGGTGGCGCGTTGTACGGATGGCAGTATCTATCCTCAAAAGCTCACCGCTATGGCAGGCGTATCCAACGTGGGATTGGATACCAATTGGTGTGGACACGATTTTGCTCAGGCCAACTGGTATGCATTCGGACGCCTTGCCTGGAACAATAACCTCAAAAGCGATCAGATAGCCGATGAATGGATCAGGCTCACTTTTCATCCCCTTGCATCTGCCAATACTGGATCTTCACTTTACTCAGGCGACTGGAGAGAGAATTTCCTGGTGCCTGTAAAAAGAATGATGCTCGAAAGCAGGGAAGCAGTAGTGAATTACATGACACCGTTGGGCTTTCACCACATCATGTCTGCCAACGGACATTATGGCCCAGGCCCCTGGTGGGCGCCTGAAAAGATGCGACCCGACTGGACGCCGCCCTATTATCACCAGGCGAGTACCAATGGTGTCGGCTTCGACCGTACCAAAAAAGGCAGCGATGCAGTTAGCCAGTATCGTGAGCCACTGGCTTCGCAGTTGAACGATCCGGCAACCTGCCCGGATATGTTCTTACTTTGGTTCCACCATTTGCCATGGGACTATAAAATGAAAAGCGGCCGCACCCTATGGGATGAGATTTGTGTACATTATGATAAAGGCATACGCCAGGTACGGGAGTTTCAAAAGATATGGGACAGGGTCCAACCTTATGTAGACAGCTTTCGCTTCCAGGCAGTACAGCGCAAATTGCGTACACAAAGCAGCGATGCTGTAATATGGAAAGATGCCTGCCTGCTGTATTTTCAGCAATTCAGCCGCATGCCCATACCTTATGACCTTGAACGGCCGTTGAATAACCTCGACGAGATCAGGGCCAATGAATTTATTAAAAGAATACCATAAAGCTAAAAGGTGGGTCGCTCTGCTGCGCGGCTTTGGCAACAGGGAAGAGCGGCTCACCTTGAGCTAGTAAAAAGAACACAAGCGTATGTTGATGCATGAAACAATGCGGTGGTTTGGGCCGCATGATATAGTTAACTTAAGAGATATCCGTCAGTC
Source organism: Niastella sp. (assembly GCA_017744515.1). Taxonomy (GTDB): domain Bacteria; phylum Bacteroidota; class Bacteroidia; order Chitinophagales; family Chitinophagaceae; genus Paraflavitalea. The sequence goes on along the minus strand of JAGIBF010000002.1, from coordinate 6,422 downwards.
AGGATGCGCCGGTGTGGTCACTGCGCTGCACCATATTCCCGTAGGCGATGTGTGGACAGTAGAAGAAATACAACTCCGCCAATCGATGATCGAAGCAGAAGGGATGACCTGGACGGTAGTAGAGAGCCTGCCGGTAAGTGATGACATCAAGAAGGGCAGGGGCAATTACCTGCTGCACATTGAAAACTATAAGATAAGTCTTGAAAACCTCGCAGCCTGCGGCATCAAAGTGATCACCTACAACTTTATGCCGGTACTGGATTGGTTGCGCACCAATATCAGCTACACGCTGCCCAACGGTGCTAAAGCCCTTTACTTCGAGCGGCTGGCCTTTGTAGCGTTCGACCTGTATATGTTGAAAAGACCGGGTGCTGAAAAAGATTATGAACTCCCTGAGATCGCTGCGGCCATTGATTGGATGGCAACACGCAGTGAGGAAGAAAAAGAGCAGGTATTTAATAATGCCCTGCTGGGATTGCCAGGCAGCATGGGGCGTTTTACGCCGGAGGAAGTATTGGCGGCATTGGACTCTTACAAAGGGATCAGTACCGGGAAACTAAAAGAGAATCTGATCTATTTCTTACGCGAGGTAGTACCGGTGGCGGAAAAGCTACACCTGAAGATGGCCATCCACCCCGATGACCCTCCCTATGCTGTGCTGGGACTGCCACGCGTGGTAAGCTCGGAACAAGACATTGCCGACATTATACAGGCTGTCCCTTCTCCGGCCAACGGGCTGTGTTATTGCACCGGCTCGCTGGGAGTAAGGGCCGATAATGACCTCGTAGGCATCATCAAAAGGTTGGGGCAACACATTCACTTCCTTCACCTGCGCAATACCAAACGAGATGCGAATGGCAACTTCTTTGAAGCCGACCACTTAGGCGGCGATGCCGATATGTTTACCATCGTACGCGAACTTTTATTGCTGATGAGGCAACGCAATGTTTCTTTACCGGTAAGACCCGATCATGGACACCAGATGTTGGATGATTTGAATAAGACCACCTATCCCGGTTATTCGGCCATCGGTCGCCTGAAAGGACTGGCCGAGCTGCGCGGATTGCAAATGGGAATATCCAGATCGCTGGTTGATTAGTTGTCACCCTGTAGATCAAGTTGTCACTCCTGTAAGTATGTTGTCACTCCTGTAAGTATGTTGTCACCCTGAGCCTAAGTTGTCACCCTGAGCCTGTCGAAGGGTTGTTTTAGGGTGGTTCGCCCTGCAGCATAGCCTATGCCAGGTGGCAAGGGCGGCTCACCCTGACGTTATTCTCGGTAACGCCTTTAAGCCCATTTAGGGGCTATAGCTTTGTAGAAACACATTACGGTGTGCCATGCGGCGCCGTAGAGCTTGTCCCGCACCAGCGGGATGACCCTACTTTTTCTTCAGCGAAGACGCTCTTATAATCAGATCAGCCCGAAGCGTAATAGAATTGGTACTGTAAAGATTACTGATCCCTTTAAGGTGGTTGATGAGGTTGGTGACGGCAGCATTGCCCATAGTATCACCTGAATAATCAACAGTAGTAAGGTTAGGCTCGATGACCTTGCTAATGGGATCGTTATTGAAACCGGCAAAGGCCACATCTTCAGGAATACGAAGCCCTGCATTTTTGAGCGCGATCATACAATAAACGGCAGCAGTATCATTGGCGGAGAACACGGCATCAGGCCGTTTTGCCGGAGCGAGATTAAGAATATGCTTCGCTGCATCTTCACCCGCCTTTTCCGACAGCGTACTCACAAAATGTAATTTCTCCTGGAAGGGCAAGTCGTGATCTTTCAGCGCCTGCCGGTAACCATCGAAACGTTCCTTGTAAACATTCCTGAGCACGTTGCCGCCGAGGTGCATAATGCGGCGGCACCCCTGGTCGATCAGGTGTTTAGTGATATTATAGGCAGCACCATAGTTGTCGATGACAATAGAAGTGCTGGCGGTATGCGGATGAACACGATCGAAGAACACCACTGGTATCTTGCGTTTGAAGAAAGGCTCCAGGTGGTTGATGTTCTGCGTATCATAAGAAAGCGAGATCAGCAGCCCATCCACCCGCTTGTTGAACATGGTAGAAGCATTCTGCTTTTCCTTTTCTGCATCTTCCAGCGACTGGGCAATGATCAGGTTGTACCCATGCCTGTTGGCGGCGTTTTCCATGCCTGCCAGCACAGAAGACATGAAATAACTGTTGAGGCGTGGCACCAGTACACCCAGCGTGTGGGTGCTTTTGCTTCGGAGGCTGCTGGCAAAGGTGTTGGACTGGTAACCCAATTCTACGGCGGCTTCGGCAATCTTCTTCCGGGTGTTTTTATTGACAGAGGGGCTGTTCTTCAGGCCCCTGCTCACCGTAGCGGCGGAGATGTTAAGGTGCTTGGCGATGTCGTAAATGGTGACTTCCCGGTTTTCGGCCATTATCTTGGTTGGTTGTTTGCTACACGAATTACACGAATTTATATGAATTAAAAAACAAAAGGTGTTGGCTATAAGCCAACACCTCCAATTCGTGTAATTAGCTATAATTCGTGTTATGCCAGTTGAAGCGTCTCCGTAAACACATTCCCAAACCTGTCCGTTGCCTTTACCGTGATCTTCTTGGCCGTGGGAGAGGGCTTGGCAAAGAAAAGATGATCGGTTAGGGTAGGTTCTACAAACTTGTGCTTCTTGGGCAGTTGCGGTCCGCCGTGCAGCTCTACCGACCAGGGGTCCAGTTCAACACGCTGCTCCATGGCGCCTTTGGCCACTTCATCTTCCCACCATTCTATTTTCCATTTTGGGTCCCAGTTCCATACGTTGGCGGCAATTTCATCGGGCGCGGTAGCCAGCTTGCCTTTGCCATAAATGCGCAACTGGTGGTCCTTCTCTTTACCGGTTGATTTGTAGTACCATTTGATGTCGTCACCATCCACTTCATACACGCCATAACCATTGGGAGTACCATCACTGCAGATAGGTCCGGTCCACCAGGCGCCGCACACAGTGCCGTGCACGTGCTCCATTAGGTTGTCTTTCTCCCACTTCTCATTCACATGCGTGTGGCCCGACATGATATGCACTTTATAATTCTTCAACAGTTTATACAGCTGATTCCTGTTGGCCACTGTGCCACCGATAGCTTCTTCTGCCAGCTTATTCCTGCGCTGGTTGCCGGTGTCGGTAGGAATGTGGTTGCTCACCACCACGGTAGAGCCAGGCTTCACGAGCGCAAGGTCCTGCTCCAGCCAGCGTAGCTGAGTCTCCGTGAGGTAGCCAATGTATTTCTTGGCAGTACCAATGAAGAATACGTTGTCGAGTACCACATAATGCACTTTGCCGCGATTGTAAGAATAGTAAGTAGGACCGAATTGCTTTTTGAAGGTCCTCGCCGATACATCATCTGAGCCACCATCGATATCCATATCATGATTACCGATCACGTTGAAGAAAGGAATGCCGGCAATGTCGACCGCTTCTCTGTAATCGTCGAACAATTCGAAGTGGTCCCACACGAGGTCGCCACAACCAACGCCATGGAACAACGTGTTTGTAGGATAGGCTGCTACCAGTTGCTTCAGGTCAGGCGCTGATTGTGTTTTGAGCAATTCGGCATCCTTCTTGGAAATGATCTGTGTATCGGCCCATACCACGAAGTTGTGTTTGGTATCATCAACACTAAGTTTCTCCAGGCTGAAGTCGGCCTTGAAAGAACCCTCCTTTTGTGTAATGGGTTGGTAGAATTGTGCAATTCCTTTGTTGTTGGGAAAAGCATATCCTGCAGGCAGGCTGATGTATACAAACTCTGCCGCCGAATGAGTGTTAAGAGTATAGTTCCCTTTTTTATCGGTAATGGTTATTGTGAAACCGTCGGTTACGGCTACGCCGCTAATACCGGTACCATTGGCTTGCACACGTCCTTTCAATGCAAGACCGGTAATGAATGAAGTGCCGGCAGCCTGAGCGATCATCGTGGGCGCGGAAAACGCAGCACCTGCAAGGCCAAAGTTTTTAAGAAAGTTTCTTCTGTTGAGCATAGAAAATAATGTGTTTGCTTACTGTGATGATTGTTATGCGCAAGATGTGAGAAGCGAAAAGTGAGATCAGAAATGCGAAAGGTGCGCCGCGAGATAAAGCATTTGCCAGTCTCACGTCTCACCTTTCACGTCTCACATTTATTTCAGCTTCGTCGCTGTCTCTCCTTCAATCTCCGTAACCAGCGATTGCTTGGTGAGCTGAAGATTGGTTTGAGTGCGTGCCTTTGTCCATCTTCCCAATGAAAGATTGTACTCGCCACCCAGTAGTTGGAAATATCCCTGGTCGGCAGTAGGGTAGGTAAGGCTGAGTGTATTGGAACCTTGTCTGTAAAAAGGCTGATCAACCAGCGTGATGGGGTTTTTAACATCATACCAGTCGGTATTGGTGATCCGGTATCCCTGCATGGGTGGTCCTGCTGTGAACAGGCTACCGCCGCTCGATACGAACATCACATCCACAGGCCTGGTGTTGAGGTCGACCGTGGTGCCTTCAAATACGGCAAGGCCGGAAGCGTTGCCGCTATTGGCAAACAGGCCACCGGTCTTGGCGCCAAAACCATCCCCGTTGTTATTTACATAATCGAATGCCCTGATCCAGTTGGAAGTGCTCATGCTGGTAGAGCTGGCGCCATTGATCCTTTTGTTGCTGCCGCCAACATAGAAGTAAGTGCCTTTGGCTGCAGTACCTGTAGTAAGGTTGAATTTGAAAGTACGCTGGTTGCCGGTGCCCCATCCATTGGAAGGGAAGCCGCCCGGCGCAGAAGCACCTGCGTTATTCGTAACCACCACAGAGAATGGCGTAGTAGCAAAATTGATATCCCTGGTAGCCATCAGCTGAATATATTCGTAATTACCGTCACCACCAGCTACATCGGCCATAAAGCCGGTAATGATCACAGGAGGAATTTCGATAACAGAACTGAGTACCACTACATCGTTAGCAGTGCGTAGGTGAAAGCGGGGAGTCACTGAATCTTTACCGGTAGGCGTATTGAATACGATACCGTAAAAATTAGCCAGCACAGGAGCTGCGGTGTTGGCAAAGCTGGCATTGGCTGCAGTGTGCAAGGTGATATTGCCAAACCCGTCATTCAGCAGTTTGTCGCCCGACAATACATCGCCGGGAGCAGGCAGCGGATCGAAGCCGCCTTTTACGATAACCGACAACACACTTTCATAGTCGCCCGGCTTGCTCAATATAAAGCTGGAGGGTACGCGCAAAGCCAGGTAAGGATTACCGGAAGATACTTTAGTGATGGCGCCGGCTGGCAGGTTAGCCAGTTGCAGGATGCCATCTGTTCTTTTCAGCGTAGCACCCTCTATTTTGATCAGCAGGGAGTCACCCGGCTTGTAAGTAGCTGCTTCTGCACCCAGCGCAATGGAAATGCCGCGCAGGAAATTGAGGCGGCGCATATCCTGTACCACCAGCAGACCGGCAGGCAGGTTGCCACCGGAGTGATCGGATACGACCATACAGGCAAGAGAAGTAGAACCGAGCATGTTTTCTTGAGTAAGCGTCACATCAACACCCTTGTATATATTCCTTACGTCGTACAATGATATATAAGGGCTTATTTCTCCACCGGGGTAGCTGTCCTTTTTACAGCCCCATAATGAGACCAGCGGCAGCAAAAAGAGCGTATATAAAGTGATCTTTTTCATTGTTCTGTTTTTTGTAACTGCAGTTTGTGTTAACTGTATTTTCTTACGGTTTCTGCCACCATACCTGCGTCGACATCACGTCAGGCCCCTGGTTGGCAACAGCCAGTTTGTAATTGGTGGGGTTGGTAGATTGCACATATACCGGGTAAGGCATTCTCGCTGGCATCACACCACCGTTCTTTAAGCCCGGTCCTTTCGGCAGGTTGGGGTGACCAGTGCGGCGGTATTCAAACCACTGCTGCAAATCCACCAGGAACAATGCATAATACTTCTGGAGGTGGATCAGTTCCATTTTTTGATCCTGCGTATAAGTATCGTTCCAGTCGATGTCGGCATTGGCAAGGTGATCCTGGATGTTATAGATCTTGGTAGAAGTATCGGGCCAGTTGGGCAGCCACAGTTTAATGCTGGCATCAGCACCGGTTTCATAGAATGTTTTGGCGGAGCCGTTGATCCATCCTTTTACAGCAGCTTCAGCATACATGAAATTAACTTCTGCATAATTCAGTATCATGCCGGTCAATGGATCGGTCATCAATGTAGGACCGGCTCCGCTGTTATTAGTATTGGAATAGAAGGAAGCTTTCTGGCCAGGGTCCTGTCCGGGCAGATAACCACTGGGTACACCTACGAAGTTGCCCTGTGCAGGAGCGATGGCCCAACGGTTAGTCTTGGTAGGAGCACCCGAACCATATGTAGGAATATTGATCCGGGGATCATTCCATTGAGTCAGGTTGTAGATGAAAAAGCTG
>JAGIBF010000029.1 GCA_017744515.1 Niastella sp. | reverse complement strand
CACGGAAGCTGTACGATCGCTGGCAGAACCGGGTACGGGACCCCGCTATTCAGGGGGAGGCACCCTTATAACGCAACAAATGCTTACCGATCTTACAAAACAACAATATGAGCAATACATGTATGAGCAGGTGCTCCGGCCACTGGGAATGAACAACAGTTCCTATAGTCAGCCTCCGGCAGCCAGCCAACGAAAAGATCTCGCAACAGGATATAAAAGCAACGGCAATGAAGTCCCGGGAAAGTATCATGTGTACCCGGAAAAAGCAGCGGCCGGATTATGGACTACACCGACAGATATATGCAAATACATCATCGAAATGCAGCAGGCTTACCAGGGAAGATCATCAAAAGTCTTAAACCAGGAAATGGTGAAACTGCATACTGCGCCTTACAAAAATGATGTCGCCCTGGGCACATTCGTATGGAACTGGAATGGCGAGAAATACTTCAATCACCTGGCGAGTAACGAAGGGTTTACAGGGATATTCGTTGGTGGATTGACCAATGGAAAGGGTGTAGCGATATTTGTAAATGCTGATAATAGTGATCTCATGATGGAGTTATTTAACAGCGTAGCACTGGCATATAATTGGGAAGGGTTTCAAAAGCCTGAGGAAATAACCACCGTACCGGTCAACGACAGCCTCAGCGCTAAATACATCGGCCACTATATAACAAACGGAATATTTTCAGAAGTAAGAAAAGAAAGAGACGGGTTTTATTATTGGCTGAATGGCAACACCGGCAAAATGTATTTCACGTCCTCCACCGGTTTTCGCATCATAGAATATCCGGGCGTAGAGACTTTTCTTTTCGATCAGGCAGGCACAGTAACCGGTTTTTCGAGAACATTTAATGGTCAGCCGCGCCCAACTGCACAAAGGGTAACCGCCTTAGATACGTTGAAACCAAGACCCGGGCAATGGTCTTTTTTTGGTCGTCATTTGCTGGAAACAAAAAATTACGACAAGGCGATTACCTTTTTATCGAAGGGGTTGGCGAGCGAACCTTCCGACTCGTCGCTGGTAAAAAACTTAGCTCACTCATATCTCTTTAAGGGAGATTTCACAAAAGCGATTGAGCTATATAGACAATATGTAAAGTCAGGGCACACTGGGAATGAGTTAAACAAAAGTTTGAAAGATGATCTTGAATATTTCCGCAATGCAGGGTTTGACCATTCACTGATAAAAAAGGCAAGCGAGGTACTTTCACTATAGGATCAATATTCTTGCTTATCTTTAGTCACATGAAGCCATTCCTTTTTATTGCCCTTAGTATAACGATTGCGTTCGCCGGTTGCAAATCTTCTAAAACAACCACCGCCGGCGACGGTAAATGGATACCCCTCTTCAACGGTAAAGACCTCAACGACTGGTTTGTAAAGATCCAGCACCACGAAGTGGGCGTCAATTTCGGCAACACATTTCGCATCGAAGACAGTATGATCAGGGTAAACTATGACCAGTATGGCGAGTTCAATGACCAGTTTGGCCACCTTTATTATAAAACCCCCTTCTCTTATTATCACCTGAAGCTGGAGTACCGTTTCGTGGGAGAGCTGCAGCGCGGCGCGCCCGATTATACCCTGCGCAACAGTGGTGTAATGTACCATTCACAGGACCCGCGTACCATGCCCAAAGAGCAGGACTGGCCCATCTCCATCGAAATGCAGTTCCTGGGTGGGCTGAGCGATGGTAAGCCACGCACCACCGGCAATATGTGCTCGCCCGGCACGCACATCGTGTACGAAGGCAAACTGGATACACGGCATTGTATCAACTCCACTTCCAAAACATACGATGGCGACCAATGGGTAAAAGCTGAACTGATTGTACTGGGCGACTCCCTGATCACACACATCATCAATGGCGATACCGTCATGCAGTACTCCAAACCGCAGATAGGCGGTCCTGTGGTAAACCGCTACGACCCTGCCATCAAGCAGGATGGTAAAATGCTCAACAGTGGATTTATTGCCCTGCAAAGTGAAGGACAGCCGGTTGACTTCAGGCGCATATACCTGAAAGATCTATCCACAAAGAAATAAGTAGTTCAGATTTATCATGTTTTAGGAACGTAAGTAAGCACGGTTACTCCACAATCGAAGGATTGTGCATTGACGAGCGTGAGCTTAAACTTATGCGTGGGGTCTTTGAACATGGACAACCCGTTGCCCAATGCCACAGGGTTGATGAACAAATGATATTCATCGACAAGCCCGGCTTCTATCAACGCAGCGGCGAATGATACGCCACCATACACGATCATATCTTTTCCAGGTTCCTGTTTTAGTTTATTGACCTCTTCAACCAGGTTGCCTTTAGCAAGGCGGGTGTTTTCCCATACCGCTTGCGTAAGTGTTTTCGTGAACACCACTTTGCGCGCCTGGGCAATCGAACGGGCAAAAGCATGCTGCGGCCCAGCGGTGTCGGCCCCTACCCTCGCCCAATGATTGATAAAACCTTCTTCTGCCATTTTACGGCTCAGCAATACAGTATCGATAGTGGCTGTAAGCTTGATAAAATGCTGCCGCAACGCTTCGTCCCAGGTCCACAGAGGTCCCCAGTTCCATACCATCCAGTCTGAACTGCCTTGCATATCTGCCATATAGCCATCCAGTGAAAGCTGCACCTGTAGTTTTAGTTTTTTCATGGTCACGGGTAGTTTGTTGTATACGCTTCAAAATTAAAGGGTTGACGATACGGAGCAGTGGTGTCAATGCGACATATATAGGGGTATTTGCGGCAGCTCAGAAGTGCGCACGTTGCTTCTTTATGAAATAAACTTTCAGAAATATTTGAAAGTTTGGAATGATTAAGTAGTTTTGTGTCAGCAAACGTTCCAATGCCAATCACATAAAACCTGCTGGTATGAACACCATCGCTTACATCCTTTACCTGTTTATTACTTACATCATAACAGTTCGGGTGGGATTCATTTTTTACCGCAATGGTCATGTTTTTATACTGGAACTGCTCCACAACGACGTCCAGCTTACCCTGTTTATCAACCGCGTGCTGCTTATCGGATATTACCTGCTCAACCTGGGTTATGCGGCGCTGATGTTGCGCAGTTGGGATACCATCCACACCTGGACTGAGCTGGTATCGGGTGTTGTCACAATGACGGGTCAGATCATCCTGACGCTGGCAGTGATTCACTTCTGCAACATGGCAGCCATTTACTTGATCGGAAAAAGAAACAATCATTTTATAAACCCCAAAATATAGTTGTATGAACACCTCCTATAATTTTACCGCCTACCTCATCTACCTCCCTGTCGTTATTGTACTTACCTGGTATGTGGCCCACACCCTGTTTAAAAACAGCAAAGCCTTTATGCTCGACATATTCAACGGCAAGGCAGAGATCGCCATCGCGACCAATAAAATGTTCGAGACCGGCTTTTACCTCCTCAATCTCGGCTTTGCCTTCTGGGTCATGAAGATCGTGGACGACATTGCCGCTACCCGTGGTATGCTGGAAGTGTTGAGCGCCAAGATCGGCGGTTACTGCATCTACCTTGGCATCAGCCTGTTCTTCAATCTCTACCTGTTCTTCCGGGGTCGAAGGATATCAAAAGAGCGTGCAAGAAAAGCAGCCGCCGTGTTTGAGGTGTGAGCGGTCTGTAGTCGGTAAAGAATACGTTTGAGTCCATCCGTAGATAGATATAAGTGGAAGGCTGTAGTAAATCGATAGGTTTTTTCCTTACTCACGACTCACTACTCAAGACGCTCGACTCAGACTTACCAGCCAAAGACCGTGCGGCGTATCGCCCACGGTCTTACTTTCATGAAAACTATCGGTCAAGTACACTTGATTCATGTCAAAAAAGCGGCAATAACAAGCATTATACAGCAATTAACGCAGGCCGCCGATAATAGTGGATTGACATCTTTCGTTTGTATATAAGCGAAGCATGGTGCAGCATGTAAAATTTCGCAGCCTTATACCTTAACCTTTTTGTCCTATGAAAAAGTACTACCTGTACAATGGCGCCCGCCAATTCGGGCCTTTTACCTTCGCCGAATTAAAACACCAGCGCCTGCACCGCGATACACATGTATGGTACGAAGGACTCAACGAATGGGTGAAGGCCGGAACGGTCCGGGAACTACAGGAACTATTACCCCCGGCAACACCCCCACCCTTTATGATTTCCAACAACAGCTCACAAGCCCCGGCAACTTCTTTCGACGCTCCCGTTTCTTCCCGCCTAAAAGCCCGGTTCGTAAATAAGGTAATATTTATTGTAAGTATCCTCCTGCTCTTCCTCCTCGTCCTGGTCATCGTGGCCGTTCGAATGAATTGAATCCACAAATAAAGATTTTACTCCATGTTTTGTGGCGCAGACTGTGAGCCAACCGCAGCCGCTAAAATTGCGTATACCAACCCACTGAAAGCACTACCCGGCCGGGTATGTGCCGTTTTTATATGTTTATTTTCTTAATTTTTAGACCCTTATCGTTCCCGTTAACCAACAAGTAGCTAAATAAGTTATGAATATTGCGCGAACGTTTCTATATTAGCACTGTCGAATATCCTCCCCAATTTCCAATTCATAGAATCCATTCTCCTTAGCAGGAACCCGTTTCTCCGAACCACTAAAATCAAATTATGACAAAACTCTACAAGAGCTTACCGAGGTTTGCTATCCTCCTGCTTGCTACTTTTTCCGGATTATCCACTTTGGCAGCTACTTTTCCTGTTACCAACACCAACAACAGCGGTGCAGGTTCCCTGGCGCAAGCCATCCTCGATGCCAACGGTACCGGCGGGGCGGATGTAATTACCTTCAACTTACCAACAGGCCTCGCTACCATCACACTTACCAGCGCACTGCCTGTCATTACTGATGCTGTATTTATTGATGGTTATTCGAAGTCCGACGCTGTAGCAGGTACCATTGCCGGCCGCACGATAATGATCAACATCAATGCTGCGGCTATTGGCGCAGGTAATAGCGCCTTCACTGTCAATGCAAGCAACGTTACGATTGCCGGTCTGGCCATCTATAGCGCCCCGGAATTTGGGATCAAACTGGTATCCAATACCACTCCCAACAGCAACCTGCACGTATGGGGTAATTATATTGGTACCGACAATACAGGCCTCACTGGCGGCCTGGGCAATAATGCCGGCAACATCGAAGTTAACTTTGGTGCAGGTAATGTCTCTACAGGTATTTATATAGGTATCGATGACAATGACGCAGTGACAGATGCCAATCAGGGCAACCTGATCACTGGCAGCCCCAGCACCAGCGCCAACAACGGCGATGGTATCCTGTTATGGCGTTGTTCCAACTCTACCATAGCAGGAAACATCATCGGTTTTAATAAGAACGGTGCCAGCGCAGCTGGTATTCAGCATAACCGTGATGGTATCGTGGTAACGGTATCATGTACGGGTATCGTGATCGGTACCGACGGCGATGGCGTTTCTGATGCCATTGAAGGAAACCGTATCGGTAATAGCGTCCGTAACGGTATTCAGCTCGCAGGTATTTCTACCAGCAACATTATAGCCGGTAATATTGTGGGTGTAGATGCTTCCGGTGGTTCAGCCGGAAACGCTGCAAGCGGCATCTACCTGCTCAACGCCTCCACCAACCGCATCGGAACAGACGGCAACGGTGTGAGCGACCTGCTCGAAAGAAACATCATCAGCGCCAACGGTGGCCCAGGTCTGAAGATCTCCGCTGAAAGCTTTTTCGGTGCCGCTTTCGAATCCTCTTCCGATTTCAATGTCATCAAAGGAAATATCATCGGTGCCGATGCTTCACTGAATCCCCTCGGCAACGTGGGCAACGGAGTCGAGCTGCAGGCGTCGCTTTCCGGTCTCAACGTAAACAACAACTTCTTTGGCACCGACCACGATGGCGTTAGCGATGCCATAGAAAGAAATATCATTGTGAACAACGCTGGTTATGGTATCCGGGTATTGACACCTGGCGCCGGTACAAGCGTTAATGGAAATAAATTCTCTGGCAACCTTATTTATGATAATGCACAGGCAGGTATCGATTTGCAAGGTGGCACAGAGTTTCCTCCCGGCATCACCATCAATGACAACGGCGATGCTGATGGCGGAGCAAACGACCTGATGAATGCACCCGTAATTACTTCAGTAAGCATCGACGGCAGCGATCTGGTGATTTCCGGTTTTACACGCCCCAACAGCGTGGTGGAATTTTACATCCCTGATGGCACAACTGTCCCCGGTGGTGGTTTTACCAAAAGCTTTGGCCAGGGACAGGTATTCCTGTTTCGTGCTCAGGAAGGCGCTACCCTGAGTACCATCAATGATGACGATGCCACTACGGGCACCTATACAGGTACAGAAGAAGGATCAGGCGCTGGAGGTACCCGTACAGAAAATAAGTTCACGTTCCGTGTTGCCCTGTCTTCCCTGCCCGCAACAGTTACTGCTGGCACCGGCATCACTTCACTGGCTTATCAGAATGCTACCGGACCGGGCAACACTTCTGAGTTCGGCGGCACCCAAATAGCAGCTAACCTGCCTGTACACTTTGTATCATTCAACGGACGCATCAGGGACGGTAAAGCTTACCTGACCTGGTCTACAGCCGAAGAACAAAACAACGATCACTTTGAAGTACAACGTAGCACTACAGGTGGTAACTACACGACCATTGGCAGGGTCAACCCGAAGAACGGCGTTATCAACCAGTATGACTTTGTTGATGCGGCGCCTGCTGCCGGCATTAGCTATTATCGCCTGAAGCAAGTGGACCTCGACGGACGGTTCATGTACAGCAAAATATTGATCCTGAGAAGCGACCTGGATAAATTTGTTGTAAAGACAGGCCCTAATCCGTTCAGCAACAACATCAACATCTACTATCAGCTGGAAAAAGACGAGGCAGTTGTAGTTCGTATGTACGATCAGTCAGGCCGCACCGTTAAGCAATACACTACACGTGGCGGAACTGGCGTTAACACCTACACGATCAACGACCTGAACAACCTGCCAAAGGGTAACTATACCCTCGAACTTTCCGGTGAAACCGTGAAATACAGGCAGCAGATAGTGAAGCAATAAGATAATTTAACAGATTTTACCATACGCAAAAGGCTCCCAATACGGGGGCCTTTTGTATATTAGTCCTCTTAACCCCCTTAAAACAAACATGAAAACCCTGACTACATTGCTCGGCATTTGCCTTGCTATTGTCATCCTCCCAGGTTGCGCTTCCATCGTAAGTAAAAGCAACTGGCCGGTAACGTTTCACTCCAACCCTACCGGTGCCGATATTTCCATTACAAACAAAAAAGGAGTAGAAGTATACAGCGGTAAAACACCTGCCACTATGAAACTGAAATCAGGCGCCGGCTTTTTCAGCAAAGAGTCGTATACAGTAACATTCAAGATGGACGGCTACGACACCAAAAAAATAACACTGGAATGTAAGCTCAATGGCTGGTACTTCGGTAACCTTGTATTCGGTGGCTTAATAGGCTTCTTGGTCATAGACCCTGCTACAGGAGCCATGTTCAAATTGGAGAAAGATTTCATTGAAGAACAGCTGACCAAAGGCACAGGAACTACCTTTATTCCTGTAAACAATCAACCCTCTTTGCAGATATTGAACAAAGACCAACTGCCGGCCGAATGGACAAAACATTTGGTAATGATACAGTAATCTAAACCAAGCCATCGATCCTGCGCATCAATTCCATACAGGCACGACCGTTGTGGTAGGGACACTTCCAAAGCCCGGCTTTATCTTCCCATGACATGACGGTCTTGTCTGTACCGGTGGCTTCATTGAGCACGCCCCAGCGCCATTCGCCAAGCTCATTATCTATGATACTTTCCCGGATAAATGCCCAGTTATTGAAGGTGTGTTGCAGAAAGGCCTGGTCGTTGCTCATTTGCCAGGCATGAAAGAAACCAACAAGAGCCTCGGCCTGTGGCCACCAATGTTTTTCTTTTACCCACAAGTTGGTAGCACTGTCCTGCTCATACCACATGCCACCATCATAATCCAGGCCGCGGGCTGCAGCATAAGCCATCTGCAGGGCAGACTTCTTAACGCGGATGACGAGTTCTCCGTCCGAGATGATGTTGGCTGCTTCTACCAATAACCAGGAAGCTTCAATGTCATGTCCAAAGGAAATGAGCGTACTCTTGACATGCCAGCGTTCATCAAAAAACAGGGACTGGTGGTGCGTAACGGGGTGAATAATATGATTCAGGAAATTATTGATAAGCCGGGTGATCTGCTTGCGCAGACCTTCTTCCGGCCAGATGCTATATAAATTGGTATAAGCTTCCAGCACATGCAGGTGCGTATTCATGGACTTCTTCTCATTGGCGTCTCTGGCGCTCAGGCGCAGGTCCGTCAGCGGGCCCCATTCGCGGGCGAAAGCTTCGAAGTAGCCTTCCTGCTCCCGGTCGTAACTATACCGCTCGATGAGGGTATACAATTCGATGGCACGGTCTTTTACCATCGCCTGACCAGTAGCTTTGAAGTACTCACAAAAAGCATAAAGAGTAAAAGCTTGCGCATAGATCTGCTTTTTGGTGTCGAAGGGGTGACCGGAATGGTCTACCGTCCAGAAAACACCCCCCAGCGCATCATCGGCAAAATGAGTAACGATATACTCGTAAGCCCTGGTTGCAATGATCAGGTAAGAAGTTTGGTGCGTGAGATTATAAGCAGCCGAAAAGGTCCAAAGAATGCGGCTGTTCAAAACGATTCCTTTGGGCGCCAGGATATCGATGGTATTTTGATGATCGATACTCCCATAAAAACCGCCATATTGCTCATCAACAGCGTGTTTTGTCCACCAGGACAGGATGGAACGGAATTCATCTTCAATTTCACGGCGAAACAGCAATAACTTGTGACGTACAGGCTCATCCTGTATAACAGGGGTTGTCATGCGTAAATATAAGTAATGAACAATAAAACCAATAAGTACAAGTACGGAGAAGGATTGACTATTGTTAAATTTGATTTATATCAGTTCCCGGCAACGGGTGCAAGTTAATCTATTGCAATGACTATTGATTATCAATGTACTCATGGGAAAGAGTTTTGTTGGCAGCAGGTACCCTTTCGGCAGTTTCGTCATAATTTTAATACATTACAAGTAAATATACTGCATTTGAATGAGTAAAGCAATCAGACATAATATCCTCCGGGAAATCATGCCACTTACCCAAAGTGACTGCTTTACCTTATTCAGCCGGGTAAAAACAGAGGTTGATTTTCCACTCCATAGCCATGAAGAATTTGAGCTCAATTATCTAGGGTAAATTGAACACCCCTTGAAAAAAAAGCAGAGCCTCAGTAAAGACTCTGCTAAGATCTTAAGAAGCAATTTCCTCCAAATCCATTAAATCCGGTAAATCATGGTTCTGACTTACAACTCGAATATCAACTGATCATCCCTATTCTCAACTGGTATCTTCCGAAGGAAGTTGTCATACCCCTCCTCATCATCATGGCTACTGGCGGCCCCATAAGTATCGAGACTATAACCTACCAGCCCGTCATTGGCTTCAATGAGATATAGCACCGATGAATCGTCCGGGTTTGATTCCCCTTCAAAACGAAACGTTTTGATGATCTTAAGGTCTTCCGGTTGGTAGTTCTTTCCGCGTCCGATGGTAAACCCTTCAGGAGTCCAGCGAAACTCATTATCTTTTTTATCCTTGCGCAACTTTTCCATTACCTGCACCAAAGATGTCATTTGATCTGATCTGTTCATGGCGTTTTATGTAAGATTTTTTCAAAACCCGTGCCCACCAGAATGATCGTGAAGACATAAGCAACAGCCTGATTACCGGCCAGACAGCAATAAGTGCAGGGGAAATTGTGCAAATAAATCCCCGTATTGGGGTATAAAAAGTAGCAGATACATACATAACCAGGACGCCGGAAAGCAGGAAAAATAAAACGTCGGTTTTATTCATCCTTACTTCCCGTCTCCTGGAATTTGTCTTCCGGACTTTCCGTCTTTCAGACTTTCGGTCTTACAACCGGCAACGGAGTTCCTGCTGAAACGGGACCCCGGCAAAACCACCAAAGATTGCAGGAAGCATCCTGGTTGGCTGCTGTTCGTAGGCTTTCAAAAGCTGATACCCGCATAAGGGTACACTTTGAAAAACTACAGAACAACGATTGCCGGAGTAAGGGAGAGGTAGCAGTGTACTGCCGTTGCCGGTGCTGCTTGCGTCATCCTGATACAAGTTGAAAAAGAGTAGAAAACGGCGGATAACGCCTTCCCGTCTTCCCGGCCAAAACCTTGCGACTTCAGCCTTTATGTGTAGCGATACAGTAAGTTGACCGTGGCCAGCGGAAACAACAGAAGATACACACCACACATGGGCCATCATGCTTCGCTGAATCCCAAACAGGCATTGATCAGTTACCAACTTGTAGAATACAACGCAAACATGAATGAACCTTTTGAAAGAAGTTGGTCATGACCAACAGTCCAGACAAACGTACAACTCTACGACACCCGTTTCCAAATTTTTTTGAGAACGTTTCCGATGAAACCATATGGATTCCGATAAATTCATAATGATTTTATCGGAATCCTTCCGGAAAACCATGGAATCAAAAAAGAATTATTTGGAAACCCTATTACCGGTATTGTATATTCGACGCTTGCTATAAAAGTAGAATAGTAGAATAAGCGTGGGAAGAATTCCGGGAATGGGAAGAAGGAAATAACCACAACGGAAAATGGGGATAGGATCGAACGAAGATAGTACGTGGATGGTACGTAGATAGTACGTAGATCAGCCGTAGATAGTACGTACAAATGCCCTCTAACCCAAAAACAGGTGCAATTTGCTAAAAAGGGCAGGGCAACTCGCGTCCGTAACGATTGAAGGTCAAACAAGAAAAGTAAGCCTTGAACAAAGAACCTTACCGGTAGCTGCGAATTTTGTTCTCACATTTCACGGCTCACTTTTCACGTTAAACACAAAACCAACCCCGTACACATTGTTGATGCTGATATGATCGGAGTGGTTGAGATGCTTGCGCAGGCGCGAGATGAAGACGTCGAGACTTCTGCCAAGGAAGTAATCATTTTCTCCCCACAGGCGCGTCAATATATCTTCCCGTTTCAGGATCTTGTTCTCGTTATTGAACAGGAATTCTAATAATTCAGATTCCCGCGGAGTAAGTATTATTTCGGGGCGGTTCCCAATAAGTAGTTTGAGTGAATCCTTATAGAACTTTACATCGCCGCGCTCGATAATGGAGCGGTTGAGCGGCTCTGCATGATGAAAATTACGTTTGATGATATTCCGGATGCGGAGTACCAGTTCGTCGATGTCAAACGGCTTGGTGATATAATCATCAGCGCCGATCTTTAAACCATACAGGCGGTCGGCCCGTTCATTGCGGGCGGTGAGGAAAAGAAAAGGCACCAGCGGGTTGATCTTCATGATACGGTTAGCCAGTTCAAAGCCATCGATGCCCGGCATGGATACGTCGATCAGCAAAATATCATACTTGCCCTGGCTGCTTTGGAACTGCGCCAAAGCCGACTGGCCATCCTTGCTCCAGTCAACAGCAAAATCCATGAGCTCCAGGTATTGCTTTACCACATTACCCAGGTCGGCTTCATCTTCTACAAGTAATATTTTCGACTTTACACTCATGATTACATCAATGGGATAGTTATGGTGAACACACTACCCGCCCCTTCCCTGCTTTCGATATCGATCTTCCAGTGATGAGCGTCGATGGCCTGCTTTACGTAATACAAGCCAAGCCCCAATCCTTTCACCTGCCCGTCCAATACTTCCGTATCGCGGTAAAACTTGTCGAATAAATGTTCTTTCGTTTGCGCTGTCATGCCAATACCATTGTCTGCTATGCGGATGAACAAATTCCTTTTATCATTCTCAGTCGTAACAGTTACTTCCTTTTGCTCCTGCCGGTTGTATTTGATGGCATTATCCAAAATATTCAGCAACGCAGTAGTAAACCAGAAAGCATCGAGTTGTACCTCATCGCGGATGGCATTCTTTTCCAGTGTTAGTGCCACAGGAGCGCCGTTGAGTCTTATCTTATAATCCAGCAATATTTCCTCGAGCAAAGCATGAAGCGATTGCGGCTGTTTGTTCACAGGTACCTGGCTCATGGCAGTGATGTCGAGTACCTGGCTGATGAGCGTTTTCAACCTGTCCGATTGCCGCTCGATCACATCGGTCAGCGGCTTTACTGTTTCCCGGCTCACGGTCACCTTATTATTTTGTAGCGTTTTGTTGGCAACTATAATAGCGGCGAGCGGTGTATGCAGCTCATGCGTAATGCTGTTGATGAAGTCCGATTTCATCTCCGACAATTTCTTTTGCCGTATCCAGTTGCGCAAAGTGATAAAGAACAACAACACGACCACCAGTATCGAAAACACCGATAGCGCAAAAGTAGGTATCATGCTGCGCAGAATGGTCATTTTGCGATGCCTGGTGTCTACATAAAAACTATAAGCAATACGATATGTTTGTTCAGATGTGCCGCCAACAGAAACAGTGACGATCTTATTATTCTCATTTACGGCTTTCAGGTCACCGCCCAGCCATAAGCCCGAAGGCTGTTGCAGCGAATCGGCAATACGGGCATAATGCGTCTCCTTGTTGTAAATATTGATGAACTGACGCTTGCCAAAACTTACTTCGAGCACATCGATACACAAGCCATAATCCAGGTCGGTGTGGATATTGTGCTTCTCCCGTATATAAGCCATCACACTGTCGATGTTCTCTGCCTGGCGCAAAACAGGAACTGTTTTGTTCAATAAGTATTCTGCAAACGCGTGAAACTCCAGTTCACTCGAACGGTACAGCCGTTCCATTTCTGCCATGTTTGTATACATGGCAGTGTCCAGGATCTTCCCGCCGCCCGGAAAGATAAGGTCCGATTGAATACTGGTGCCATAATCCTTCTTGATGATCTCTTTTTCCTGAATGTAGTATTGCCGGTTCTTCAATTCATAAGTATTGTACACCAGGAAAAACTGCACGGCAGTAAGAATGACGAAGCTGACAATAGCGATAGTCTTATGAGCAGTTATAGTGTACTTCATTAGTGATGGTGCTGCTAAAGCAAGCATTAAAGATAATATGTATCCGGTTGTTTTACCTCCCCGTTTAATATCCGTTAACAATTCGTTTGAACTCTATTGACAAGCAGGGGATTAATTCACTGTTAATTTTAGTCCGGCCTTCATCCTGCACAATTACACCTTTCACATACCAATTATATGCACAAACAGATTTCAATCCGTAGCCTGTTATTGTTGATGATATTGCTGCCTGTGTGCCTCGTACAGGCACAACCCAGTCTCGATACCCCTAACGCCTATTCCACCCAGGCAGCCGGCGACCATGATAAGAAGATGGACTGGTGGCGCAAGGCGCGCCTCGGCATGTTCATCCACTGGGGCGTATATGCCGTACCTGCGGGCGCCTATAAAGGTCAGGAGATTGGTGGACTGGGCGAATGGATCATGCACGATGCCAGCATTCCCCGCAGAGAGTACGAACAATTTGCCCGGCAGTTCAACCCGGTGAAGTACAACCCCGAAGCCTGGGTGCGCATGGCCAAAGACGCCGGCATGAAATACATCGTCATTACCTCCAAACACCATGATGGCTTTGCCCTGTTTGATTCGAAAGCCAGCGACTGGAACGTGGTGAAAGCCACGCCGTATGGCAAAGACCTGCTGAAACCCCTGGTAGAAGCCTGCCGCAAACAAGGCATGAAACTGGGCTTCTATTATTCTCAGGCCAACGACTGGTACAACCCCGGTGGCGCTGCCGCACGAGGTCATTGGGACAAAACGCAGGAAGGCAGTATGGACGAATACATCGACAAAGTAGCTATTCCGCAGGTGCGTGAAATACTCACCCTCTATGGTGATGTAGTAGAACTGTGGTGGGATGTGCCAACAGATATGAACCGTGAACGCGCCGATAAGTTGGCCGCCCTGATGTCGCTGCAGCCGGGCATCATCACCAACGACCGCCTTGGAGGCCATCATGATGGGGACATTACCACACCTGAACAATACATTCCTGCCACTGGCATCGCAGGGCGCGATTGGGAAACCTGCATGACGATGAACGATACCTGGGGCTTCAAAACCTATGACGATAACTGGAAAAGCAGCACCACCCTGATCCGCAACCTGATAGACATTGCTTCGAAAGGAGGCAACTACCTGCTGAATGTGGGGCCAACTGCCGAAGGCGAATTCCCCGCCCCCATCGTTGAACGGTTACAGGCCATTGGCAAATGGACCAAAGTAAACGGAGAAGCGATTTATGGTACCACGGCCAGTCCCTTTACGATACTTCCCTGGGGCCGCGCTACCAAAAAAGTAGAAGGTAATACCACCACCTTGTACCTCCATGTATTCGCCTGGCCAAAAGATGGTAAGCTATTGGTGCCGGGATTAACCAGTAAAATACAAACAGCAAAACTGTTGGCCAATCACAAATCCCTGAAAATAGCCACTACAACAGAAGGGCTGGTGATCGATGTACCAGCCAAAGCGCCCGATCCGGTTGCTTCAGTCATTGTGCTCACTACACAAGAGCCATTGACCATACAACCTTATGTTATACAACAAAAGCCGGATGGTGCACTCGTACTGGGCGCAGAACTGGCAAATATTCAAAGCTATCGCAATGAGGGGTCAGCTATGACAGAAGGTGACTGGGATGCCCGCAACATTGGCTATTGGACCAATCCCCGTTGCTGGGTTTCCTGGAAAGTGAACATTCTCAAGCCTGGCACCTATACCATCAAAGCCATTGCAGCAACACCGGCAGCCTCCAGCAAATTCAGGATAGAAATTGGCGATCAGGTGCTGAACGCCTCCATGAATAGTACAGGCGATTACAACGAATACCAGGAAGTAACGCTGGGGAAGATCACGATCGATAAAGCAGGACAACATACCATCGCCATCTATCCCGGCGAAGGCTGGAATCCGATCAATTTACGACAGATAAAATTGAATTAGCCTGTCACCCTGAGCTTGTCGAAGGGCCGCCGTAGACGGCTCTTATCGCCTTCCAGCCTTTCCGGCTAAGATCGCGAACACGATTGTCAACTGTATGATTACTTATAAAACCAAAACTCAAGACTGCTTATGAACACGTATTGCTACGTATTCAAAAGGATCAAGCCTATCCTTTTGTTTTGTTTACTCCTGGGCGTGGCTGGCTATTCGGATGCCCAGACCAGTGAGATCATTGTAAAAGGCACCGTTCGATCCGACACGACGGTCCTCGACGGGGTAACCGTTACCTTAAAAGCCGATCCCAAAGTGGCCACCCGCACAGATGCAAAAGGAAACTACTTTATCAAAGTACCTTCCAATGGCACATTGCTTTTTTCTTATGTCGGCTTTGCCACACAGGAAATAGAGGTCAAGGGAGAGCCCATCGTCAATGTGGTACTGAAGGCTGGCGACAAAGCCATGGAAGAAGTAGCTGTAGTAGCCTACGGTACACAAAAGAAGAAAAGTATGGTCAGTGCGGTCACGACGATCAATCCCAAAGAATTGAAAGGCCCTACGAGTAACCTCACCACCATGTTGGCCGGTAAAATATCGGGCATCATCGCTTACCAGCGCAGCGGTGAGCCGGGAAGAGACAATGCCAGCTTTTTCATCCGTGGTGTCACCACCTTTGGTGCCGGTAAAGTCGATCCCCTGATCCTTATTGATAACATGGAGTCCACTTCCAATGACCTCGCCCGTCTGCAACCCGATGATATCTCCGGGTTCTCGGTGTTGAAAGATGCCACAGCTTCATCCCTCTACGGTGCACGCGGCGCCAATGGCGTTATACTCGTAACAACCAAACTGGGCGTGGAAGGCAAGACCAAATTTGGTCTCCGGGCAGAGAACTCTACTTCCAGCAATACGAAGAACTTTCGCTTTGCCGATAACATCACCTACATGAAGCTGGCCAATGAAGCATTGGTAACCCGCTATCCTTTGCGCGCACCACTGTATTCACAGGAGAAGATCGCACAAACAGAAGCCGGTGCCAATCCATTGCTGTATCCCAACAACAACTGGCTGAAGATGCTGATCAAAGATTACACCAACAACCAGCGCTATAACCTCAACATGAGCGGTGGCGGCAAGATTGCCCAGTATTACGTATCGGGCACTTACAATATCGACAATGGGGTATTGAAAGAGAACGGCCTTAACAATTTCAACAGCAATATCAAGCTCCGCAGCTACCAGATCAGATCGAATGTAACCATCAACGTAACACCTACCACGTTGGCCAATATCCGGGTGTCAGGACAGTTTGATGACTACAACGGACCTGTAGGCGGCGGTGGCAACATTTTCAACCAGGCATTGAAAAGCAACCCCGTTCAGTTCCCGGCTGTTTATCCTGCTTCCTTCCTGCCACGGTTGAACCACCCGCTCTTTGGCAGCGCACTCGATGCAAACGCCATCCGGTACAATAACCCCTATGCCAACATGGTATCAGGTTACGAGCAATCCAATACCTCTACCATGGTGGCTCAGCTCGACCTGCGGCAGAACCTGAGCTTCATCACCAGCGGCCTTTCCGCCCGCCTGATGACCTTTACACAGCGCTACGCATCATTTAGTCTTACAAGGGCTTATACTCCGTTTTATTATTCATTATCCTACTCGCCCGATGGCAAAGAGCCGCAACTATCGCCCATCAATACCGATGGTACCGAGTACCTGAGCTATATACCCGGCGCCAAAATATTGAACACGGTTTCCTACCTCGAAGCAGCCGTCAATTACAACCATGGATTTGGCGATCACGACGTATCAGGCATGTTGATCACGACCATGAGAAATTACCTGACAGCCAACTCAGCCATAGGCGATCTGCAACAATCACTCCCCTATCGCAATCAGGGCTTATCGGGCAGGTTCACCTATGGATATGACAACCGTTACCTCGCCGAATTTAACTTTGGCTACAATGGTTCCGAGCGATTCTCCAAAAACAACCGCTTTGGTTTCTTCCCATCAGCAGGATTGGCCTGGAATGTACACAATGAAAAATTCTTCGACAAGCTGTCCAACATAATAACCCTCCTGAAAGTGCGCGGCACGTATGGATTGGTGGGCAATGACCAGATCGGCAGAGCGGAAGATCGTTTCTTCTACCTGTCGAGCGTTATCATGAACGATCCACGCAAAAGCGCGGTATTCGGCGAGAACTTTAGCACGGGGCTCAACGGCGTTACTGTACAACGCTATTCCAACACCTCCATCACCTGGGAAAAAGCATTTAAAACCAATATCGGCCTGGATGTACAGTTCACCAATGGTTTCAACCTCACGGTCGATGTGTACCGTGAGCACCGCAAGAATATCCTGATGAGCAGAGCCTATATACCTGTTTCTATGGGCCTCAGCGCTCCTATTCAGGCCAATGTAGGAGAAGCAGAAGGCAAAGGCATCGACCTGCAAATGGACTACAACAAATCATTCAGCAATGGCATGTGGCTTCAGTTACGCGGCAACTTCACCTACGCTGCCAGCAAACTGCTGGTGAATGAAGAACCCATATACCCTGCTTCCTGGACCAGCAAAGTAGGCTATCCGCTTTCCCAGCGTTGGGGTTTGATCGCAGAACGACTCTTTGTAGATGATTATGAAGTAAAGAATTCACCCTTACAGGATTTTGGTATTGTAAGCGGAGGTGATTTAAAGTACCTCGACATCGATGGCAACAACATCATCGATGGCAATGGCGACCAGGTGCCGATCGGTTATCCCGAAACACCCGAGATCGTATACGGAGGAGGTTTCTCATTTGGTTACAAGAACCTTGACATTAGCGCCTTTGTACAAGGCTCTGCACGCTCTTCCATCTTCATCGACAACAATGCCATCCAGCCCTTTAAAAGAGACGACGAAGGCAGAGGTTACGAAAGCGGCCTTCTGAAGATCATTGCAGAAGACCACTGGTCCGAAAGCAACCGCAACATCTATGCCTTCTGGCCACGCCTGAGCGACAGAACGATCCTCAACAATAGCTGGACCTCTACCTGGTGGATGCGCAACGGCGCTTTCCTCCGCCTCAAATCGATAGAGTTGGGCTACACATTACCAAAGAACCTGATGAAGAAGCTGGGACTCACCAATGCCCGTTTTTACCTGAACGGCAACAACCTGTTTGTCATCAGCAGCTTTAAGTTGTGGGATCCCGAAATGGGCAACAATGGCCTGGCGTATCCCCTCCAACGGGTCTACAACGTAGGCGTGAACCTCAGTTTTTAACCCATCATTGAAACAGTATGCGACACTATTATAAACAACGCTTTTTCTTACTGGTATGCTTCGTGGCAGGCATGATGACCCTCTCCTCCTGTGAGAAGTTCATCGATGTGGTGCCCGACAATGTACCAACCATCGATAATGCTTTTAGCATTCGCACCGAAGCCGAAAAGTATTTATTCACCTGCTATGCCTACCTGCCCGATGAAGGCCAGTACGGTGGCAACCCCGCCTTTGGCGCCGGCGATGAAACCTGGCAGGACCTTAGCTTCCATACCATCAGCACCGATCCCTTGCAGATTGCTATGGGACTGCAAACAGCCGGCAGCCCCCTCATGGAAAGCTGGGCTACCATGTACGCAGGTATACGCGACTGCAACATCTTTCTGGAGAATATAGATAAAGTAGTAGACCTCGAACCCTATATGAAAACGAGGTGGATCGGTGAAGTCATTTTTCTCAAAGCCTATTACCATTGGCACCTGCTGAAAATGTACGGTCCTATTCACATTGTCGATAAGAACCTGCCTACCGACGTAAGCGCTGAAGCAGCAAAAATATCCCGTGTGCCGGTCGATTCTGCAGTGAATTACATCACTACCCTGTTGGATTCAGCAGCAAAGTTGTTGCCGCCCACCATTCAGGCCAGAACTACCGAGCTGGGCCGCATTACAGCCCCCATTGCATTGGCGGTGAAAGCCCGCGTACTGGTCACAGCTGCCAGCCCCTTGTACAACGGCAATGCCGATTACACAGGTTTCAAAAACAGTGATGGCACACTACTCTTCAATACGACCTACGACAAACAAAAATGGGTAAAGGCCACTGCAGCCTGCAAAGCAGCGATCGAAGCCTGTCATGCTGCCGGAATTCAACTGTACAAGTTTGATGACAACATCACCAACCTTACCGATTACATGAAGATCGAGATGAGCATCCGCAACAGCGTATGTGAAAAGTGGAACGAAGAGCTCATCTGGGGTTCATCCAACAGCCCGTCAGATCATTACATGCAAAGACTGGCCTGTCCAAGACTCGATCCCTCACGCATAGGCAATCAGGACCCCATGGGCCAGCTGGCGCCAACCCTCAAGATTGCCGAGCAATTCTATACGAAAAATGGCGTGCCGATCGAAGAAGACAAAGACTATGATTATGCCAACCGCTATGCCCTGCGCACAGTATCGGCAGCTGAATCAGAGAAAATGCAGGTAGGCTATGAAACAGCCCTATTGCACTTCGATCGTGAGCCCCGCTTTTATGCCGACATAGCATTCGATGGCGCCAAATGGTTTATGCAAAACGGTACCTGGAATATCCAGGCTCGCTGGGGGCAGGTTCAGGCACAGAAGAACGTGTACGGTTATTCCGTCACCGGATACTTTACCAAAAAGACGGTAAGCTGGAAATTTGTGATACAGGACGGACAAAGCTCATCCACCGAAACATACCCCTTCCCGCTCTTCCGCCTGGCCGATCTGTACATGCTCTATGCCGAAGCACTCAATGAAGCAGAAGGACCTTCCAACCCTGATGTGTACAAATATGTAAACCTGGTGCGCGAAAGAGCTGGCCTGAAAAGCGTGCAGGATTCCTGGAGCCAGTATTCCAAAAATCCCTCTAAATACACCACCCAGGATGGGATGCGCGCCATTATCCAACAGGAAAGGTTGATCGAACTCAGTTGTGAAGCCAGCCGCTTCTGGGACCTGCGCCGCTGGAAACGTGCTATTGAAGAGCAAAACAAGTTGGTCCTCGGTTGGGATGTGTCACAATCCTCCCCCGCTGGCTATTACCGTACACGCCCCCTCTGGAGCCAAACCTTCCAGGTAAAAGATTACCTGTGGCCTATCAGGAGCAGCAATATCCTGGTAAACCCCAAACTGGTACAGAACCCAGGTTGGTAATGATCACTTGACTTAAAAAAACAAAGCATGACACGAATATATATCTTACTAACAATGACACTCATAACGGGTGCCTGCAAAAAAGAAGAGCATGCATCACTCTATGGTGAAGGCAACACACCCGGCGCACTCACCAGCGCCACGGTAAAGAACCTGCCCGGCGCTGCAGAGATCACGTATTCCCTTCCCCATGATAACAACATCCTGTACGTAAAAGCAGAATACGAAAACCAACCAGGCGTAAAGCGGGAAGTAAAAACTTCCTATTACACCAATCAATTAACGGTGGATGGCTTTGGTGACACATTGGAACATGAAATAAAACTGTTTGTTGTAAACAGGAGCGAACAGGTCAGCGTGGCCACAACAGTAAAAGTAAAACCCTTGACACCACCTGTTGTATCTGTGTTCAGAAGCCTCGCCATTACGCCCGATTTCGGTGGCCTGCGTATTTCCTATACCAATGAAGCCAAAGCAGATGTCGCCATCTATACACTGGCAGACGATGGCAAAGGCAAAATGGAACAAGCCAACGTGAATTACACCACCCTGCCAGCCAGCGTATATACCATGCGCGGCTTCGACAGCTCCGCCCGGAAATTCGCCTTCTATGTAAAAGACAGGTTTGGCAATACCTCCGATACCCTCAGAGGCACGTGGAAGCCCTTGTATGAGAAGGCACTCGATAAAGCCCTCTTCAGGAAGATGCAATTGAACACCGATGTGGGCGACGACTGGGGACTGCCGATGGAAAACCTGTGGAATGGCTCTTATGTAGGTTTCTGGGACATGTTCCATACACAGGCAAAGCCCTTCCCCATGTGGTTTACCTTCGATATGGGCGTAACGGTAAAGCTGAGCCGCATCACGATATGGCAACGCCAAACACCAGCCCAGGACTGGATCTACAATGCCAACAACCCCCGGAAATTCGAGATATATGGCACCAATAACCCCAACGCCGACGGTAGCTGGAGCAACTGGACATTGCTGCTGACCCATGAGATCGTGAAACCTTCAGGATTGCCACTGGGACAGGTAACACAAGATGACATTGCGGCCGCTGCAAAAGGCGAAGAACTGATGGTGCCCCTCGACAAACAACCGGTGCGCTACATCCGCATCAAGGTACTGGAAACATTTACCAACTCAGCCATCAACATTGCAGAAATGTCGATCTGGGGACAACCATAAGAGAATTATTAATTATTTGATTATTGATTATTACTCATTAGCGAAATGAATCACCATCAATAATTTATAATAAATAATCAATAATCCTAAACAACAACAAACTTAAATATGAAACACATAAAATGGATCATAATCCTGGTAGTAATAGGTGCTCTTATGTGGGCCTCCTGTTCCAAACAGGATGACTGGAAGAAATACCTGCCGGCTTCACCCAAAGTGTACCCTGGCATGGCAGAAGACATTGTTACCTACCCAGGCAACAACAGACTAAAGATAACCTGGCTGCTGGTATCCGATCCCACGATCACAAGCGCCAAAGTATTCTGGAACAACGGACACGATTCAGCCGGTGTAGCAATAGCCCGCAAACAAGGCGTCGACACCGTAAGCATCATTGTCAGCAACCTGCAGGAAACCTCCTACACCTTCCAGATATTTACCTACGATAAAGAAGGCAACAAGAGTGTGCCAGCCTATGTGTCAGGCCGCGTTTATGGCGCCAAGTACCACGGTACATTGCTCAACCGTGCTGTGCAGAGCGTCAACTATTCAGGCGATACAAAACTCATCACCATTACCTGGGGCAGACCGGATACAGTGAATGTAGGTACAAAGTTGTGGTATACTGATGAGCAGGGAGTTGCTAAAGAAATGACTGTTGATGCGGCTGCCAATGTTGCGACCATCCCGTGGAAAGTAGGTACTAAGATCTATTACCAATCGAAGTACATGCCTTCAACCCACGCCATTGATTCCTTTGCGGTATTGACCAAAGACTCGATCACCGTAACAGATGTACCCGTAACCAAAAATCTTTGGAGAAAAATAGACCTCCCCAACGATGTAGCTGGCGATGCCTGGGGCACCAGCCTGGCCTGGATCTGGGATGGTAAAGGAGGCGATTATCCCGAGATTTACCACACAGGTGGCGAAGGAATGCCCCACCACTTTACGATCGACCTGGGTGCCGCTTACAACCTCACGAAGTTTGAGAACATCGGCAGAACGAACGCCAACCCCTACCACAACCCCACAAAATTTGAAGTATGGGGCATTGCCGACATTACCAATGCTGCCACTACCCTGCCTGGCAGTGATCCGGGTTGGAAAAATGAAGCCATTGCCAAAGGATGGACACTGCTGAAAGAGGTGGCACGGCCCGACAATGGAACCGCCCCCTATAAAGTAGACCTGTTACCCGGCATTCCGCCCGTACGCTACATTCGCATCCGCGTATTGGAGACCATCGACCATAATATCGACAGCCACATGAGTGAGATTTCGTTCTGGTATAATCCATAAATTTAAACCATAATAAAGCAAAATGAGGCACACAAGGACCACCAGGTATTTTCTACTGTTTGTATTGATCTGTACTACTATGTTACGGCCTGTAGCAGCAAGCGCGCAGGCAACCAAATCGAAGACAGGACAAAACCTTGCGACATTACAGCAAGGGTTCGTAGACCTGCGCTTCGGGATGTTCATCCATTTCAATATCCCTACGTTCATGGACCAGGATTGGGCCGATCCGGAAGCCAGCCCTGCTATCTTCAATCCCACTAAGCTGGATTGCGACCAGTGGGCCAAAGCCGCCAAATCGGCCAACATGACCTATGGCTGCCTGACCACCAAGCACCACAGCGGGTTTTCCATCTGGGATACGAAAACAACCGATTACAATGTCATGAACAGCCCCTATAAAAAAGACGTGGTGCGGGAGTATGTGAACGCTTTCCGGGCCAACGGGCTGAAGGTAATGCTGTACTATTCCATCCTCGATACCCACCACAAGCTGCGTCCGGGCCACATCACACCCCAGCACATTGCCATGGTCAAAGCCCAGCTCACCGAGCTGCTCACCAATTATGGTGAGATCACAGCCCTGATCATCGATGGATGGGATGCCCCCTGGTCGAGGATATCGTACGATGACATTCCCTTCGAGGAAGTGTATTCACTCATAAAATCCCTCCAGCCCAATTGCCTGGTGATGGACCTGAATGCCGCCAAATACCCGGCCGAAGCCTTGTATTACACCGACATCAAGTCCTACGAGCAGGGAGCAGGTCAGCACATTTCCAAAGAAAGCAACAAGCTGCCCGCCCTTTCCTGCCTGCCCATCAACGATGCGTGGTTCTGGAAAACGTCCTTCCCCACCTCACCGGTCAAAGACCCGGCAAAGCTGGTAAACGACAACCTCGTACCCTTTAACAATGCTTATTGCAATTTCATCCTCAACATAGCTCCCAATCGCCAGGGACTGATCGATGACAATGCACTGGCAGCCCTGAAGCAGATCGGCCAAAGCTGGAAACACCAGGGACCAACCGCCAAATTACCGGCCGCCGAGGCACCCATCATTTCCCACAACCTCGCAAAGTTCCAGCCCACCAACGCCAGCTGGAGCGATGACATGTGGATCATGGACTTTGGGAACGATGACGACTTTGGCAAGTCCTGGATATCCAACCCTACTGTGAAACAGCCCTGGTATGAAATAACCCTCAAAGGCGATAAGGCATTTAATATGATCGTTATTGCTGAGTCGAGAAGGCCGCGTATTAAGAAATACAGGCTGGAATATTATCAAAACGGCGTGTGGAAACCGATCCTTACAGGCGAAAATACCGGCCGCATCAAAGTCCACCGTTTCAACCGCGTGTATGGCGAGCGGGTAAGAATTCTGATCGATGGATTCGACGCACCGCCACAAATAGCAGAGTTTGGCGTGTTCAACGAGCGCACAGAAATGGCGCAGTAGTTATTGAGTCTATATTCATGTTGAGCGGTGACACGCCCTACGTCGCAAGGGAAAGTGTCACCGCTTTCTTTTATATCGATATCGGCACGCCCAGCTTCTCCAGCACCTGGCTTATCTCATACAAAGTTTCAGACTTGAAGCCATCACTTTTGATATCCAGCTTTAATGCTTCCCGGTGATCTTTATACAACTTAAGCGCTTTGACATCTGTAGCAGCGATGTTCGAAGATGATGTATGGGTGATAACATAAAGCCGCACCTTACTTAAGGTAAACATCTTTTCCCCTTCTCCCGAAAGCGGACAACGGTGATATTGGGTAAGCGTCCTGCTATCTTCGTCAATTATAACCTTATAGTTCCTCGGCGTATCCATCAGCGACACAAACTGCATCAATGAAAGGCTGCCAAAGATCCAATACGTAACATCCTTTATAGTGATAAAGTAACTTAATATGATTATGATCAGAAGAATTGGTATCGATGTTATAGCCCATTGCTTTAATATATGCGGCCAATAGCTTTTACGGGCAGTG
This sequence comes from Niastella sp., assembly GCA_017744515.1. Taxonomy (GTDB): domain Bacteria; phylum Bacteroidota; class Bacteroidia; order Chitinophagales; family Chitinophagaceae; genus Paraflavitalea. The sequence continues at coordinate 54,325 of JAGIBF010000029.1, read as the reverse complement.
GTGTAAGTGGTCATGGGGGGTTGGGAAGGAAAATTGAATCCTAAAGGTGAATTTACGTGCAAATAAGAAGAAATGGAAAGCAATAGTATCCACCGTTGTGGACAAGGTCATATGTGATCTTACCCTTATGAGTAGGCCCTTTTTGGGGAGAATGTTACCGATTGCATTACCATTTTAACAGTTTTATTTTAAAATACTACAAAGGGGGTATTGGTAGAATGCATGAATCCCTTATTTTTGTCTCGGTTTTTCATAGGATATTGGATTTTAAAACGGGGCTGTATTTTTATGCTGGCCCTTTTTTATTGTGCATACTATACGTAGTTCTACGTCACATATAAAAAAAGTAAAGGGTAATGCAAACTGCACTACCCTTTTTTCATGGCTATACGCGGCTTATAAACGATCACTCCTGCTTATTATTGCTGCTGAATGAATCCCTGTACATCTTCCAGCCTTTGGGTGTCTTCTTCCACAGCACCAGGAATTTTCCATTGTCAAACTTAGCACCGTTGGCACCGAACGATTCCCATAGCCCCTCTTCAGTTACATATTCCTCTCCATCACCATATACCGCAGTGGTAGTGAACTTTCCATTTCTGAGACCAAGGCCATAATAAGCCACACGAAAAAACTCAAGCGGCGCAATGGGGCCACACAAAGCCGGTCCGTCGGGCGCCATGATGCAACAATCATCTGCATAACGGTCGATGAAGATAGAAGAGTCCCCCTTTTCAAAAGCCTGGAAATAGATAGCATTGCTGGCCGCAATAGCCTGCCTGGCTTCCTCCAGCGTCGCTGATGACGGAGATGAACTGGCGCCGCAGCTGAACAATACAAAAGAAAAGATTACAAGAGGAATGAATGTGACTACAAAGTACTGTTTCATAATTGTCTGTTTTGTTTTCATGCTATACTCCATAGCAGACACAAAAATAGATACGGCCCTATCCCTGAAATTGTACAAAACGGAACAATACTACCCCAACCTTTATAGGCTATCCTTCGTCTAAGCATAACAAACAGCATATTGCCGGAACATTTCTTTGGACATCATGTTAAAAAATAAACAATGAAAACACTACTTTCAATTGTAATGATGGTGATTGTTTCTGCTTCCATGTATGGGCAGACGATTCTGAAAGAAGGATACCTCCGATACTTCGAAAGCACTACCCGCACTTTCGGCAACGGTAACGTATCGAAAGAATCTGCCATTCATACCATGGCATTTTCCCCGCAGTACTTTAAAATAGTAACAGAACCTAAGAAAGGAGTAATGCATACTGTGCTGTCCGATTTCAGCAATAAAACATCAACAAATTATATTACCAATTTCGACCAGTATTATAAACTGCAAAATGAACAGTATGCTCCTGCCCTCTTTTCCTTGGGGCAGTACAATACCGTTGATCCGGTCATTAGCCTCCGGCCCGATACGGCAACTATCGGGAAATATAAATGCAGGAAAGCAGTTCTTTCTTTTTTACTGGCAGAAGAAAGAGACAGTGTAAAGATGGAAGTATGGTATCTGCCGGATGCTAAAATACAGTGCGATGATGTAAAACATCCATTCAATAAGTTGGAAGGCTTGCCCGTACAATTTTCCTTTGTACGTAAACCTATGACGCGGTTTATAGGCACAATGAGCAGCTTAACAGAAGTCGTTTATACACTCAAAACTTTTACAGGAGCAACGCCGGTTGATGTGGCAAAGATCAGAGATATTCAAAAATATACGACTATCGAAACAGATGAATTGGCCCGGCGGGTACTGGAAATTAATGGTAGTCCACATCCGGAGCGCATGACAGATAAATAGCATTACGGCGTTTCCCGCGAAATACGGGTGGTCCTTCTTCTGAGATGATCCAAAACGGCAGACCGCGCCTTTAACCACGCGACCTGCACTTCTTTTTGCGGGTCCCAGGAATCCAGTTCGGATTTGCCATGACCCAACGTTACGTAATCAATAAGTGAACCCTGTTGAAAATAATAGGTGCCTTCCCACCTTACGCTATCCCGGCCATAATAAGAAGTTTCATGCTCTGTAGCGAATAAGAGCGCACCCTGATGTTGGTACCAGGTTTGTTTCACCTGACCAGGCCCGCGCTGTGATACGAGGACAACCTTCACGAGCGAGTCATCGATCATCTTATACTCATATTGCTGAAACCGGATACCCCTGAACTTTTGCGTAGTACCGGTAGCCTTGTCGATACCCGCAACGATGGAGTCCGTTTGCTTTTTGATGAGCGCAGAATCCTGTGCCAGGCTGAACTGGAAAAAGCAGGTAAAAAAGATAAGAAGCCGGGCAGTCATAAAGGGGCGGTTTTGTCTACCTGAATTTACGAAATTACCGGCTCAGTTGGACATTATGTTTTTTCCCTGGTAGCTATCATGAATTAAGCCTTTTCATAATGCAGGCAAATAACACCGGAGTCGAAAGTATGGGAGGTGACCAGTTTAAGTGGCGCCCTTTCCTTAATCCCGGCGAATACGGGAATGCCTTCACCCAGTAAGATCGGGTTCACAAATAGCCACAAGTCGTCCACCAGGCCTTCCGACACCAGCAAATGACCTATAGAAGGACTGCCAAAGATGACGATCTCCTTACCATCCCCTTGCTTCAGTTCCTTAATGGCCGAAACAACATTATCACTAATGATGGTGGTGCGGGGCAATTGCTGCCCCTTCATGGTTTTCGACACGACAACCTTATGTACAGTATTGTACCAGGCAGAATGTTCCTTGTCGTGCTTGCTGGCATTGGGTTTGTTGGCGGCTGTGGGCCAATAAGCCTCCATCATGTCATACGTCTTCCTGCCATACAAAGCAGTGTCAGCTGCATCGGTACGATTACCTGCATAATCGAAGATTTCGGCATCCACTTTTATCCAATTCATCTCTCCATTACGACCAGCTACAAATCCATCCAATGAGGTATGTAAAAACAATACGATCTTTTTCATGTGCTGTATTTTACACGTGCAAATTAATGAGACCTGTTTATTGGCAAGGGGTGTAAGAACGACAGAATAAGGGGGGATTACGGCAAGCTATTGAATAGGCTGCTTAAATCCCGTTTCATGGCAACTCAAACTTAAGCCCTGGTTTGAGGGACACGAACCGGAACAGTTAACGATCAGCCATCTTCCTCAACTTCCAAAAACTGATCGTCCTTCTTTTAGTAAACCCCATGTATTCATACAAACCGATAGCGCGCTGGTTGGTTTCCAAGACATGCAGAAAGGGAATATTACCTGCTTCCAGGTTGGTATTACACAAGTGAGCGATCAGGTGCTGTGCATATTGCCGGCCGGTATAAGCAGGATCGGTACAAATAGCACTGATCTCGGTGAGTTCCTCGAGACGCATGCGTTCACCGGCAACGGCCACCAGTTTCCCCTCCTGCCGGATGCCATAATAGCTGCCCAGCCGGTAAGTATCCAATTCATAATAGCCGGGCTGCACCTTTTGAATGAGGTTATATAGCGCTGTGCGATCATCAACCGTAAGGTGCGAGATAATTACATCGCCAACGGGCGGCGTCACTGCTGACTGGTTGATCATCTGCGCACACGGCAGTTCATTAAGCAATGACCAGTTAGCTGGTAAAGCAGGCAACACACCAATCAGGAAAAACACTTCGCCAGGCTCCAGTAATTCGTCCAATGCAGTAATGTCGCCCTTAGCTTCATAATCATAAGCAGCAAAAGGCAGGATGCCACGCTGGTATCGTTTAACGTTCGTAGCGCCTGTGGCGAAGGATTCCTGTACACCATTTAGCGCCCACCAGGCAGGATTGTCCAGTTTAGCAAAAGGATCATGGCTCATAAGGATGATTCAATTTTTAGTTTTCACCGAGCCGGTACATGCATCCCCTTCCCCGATACCCATTGTCCATATTTTCAGTTTGGTAGTTCGTTCCTCAGTTAGTTCAGTCAGGTAAGTATACCAGCACAAAGGCTGTATACTTCCATAATAACCGGGCTCCCGGTCTGGGTACTTGGCTTTCATCTCCGCATCCCGGAACTGTATCCACAAACTCTGCGCTTTCTTAAGGTTCTTAATAAATACGGCATCCTTACTGTAGTCCTTTAGAATTTTCTGGTACACAGTGTTTAGTTCCTTGTCGGCTTGCTGGTATTTAGTCTTTGCATTTTGATTCATTTCTGACTGTGTTTGCGCCTGGCAAAACAGGGCAGAAAGGCAAATGAGCGTACAAAATAATACCCGCTTCATAAGTATAGATTTGAATGAAAGCCAAAGATCGTTAAAACTTAGCGTTTACCGTTCTCCCAGTCACTGCGTGTTAAGCTGGTAAACAGCACAGGGGGCGGAGTTCCTTACTATTCAACGTAATACCATGGAATCCCTAATAAGCCTTCTTTGTAATCAATCGAAACTGTTTGTCCGATTTCAGTTTGGTCATGCTGAACTTTAGCGACTGAAATTTTTTCCGGATCATGATGATGTCCCCACGGTTCAACTTTCAGATAATAAGTTGTGTGTCGTCTGCCATGATAGATCGTTTTGTCAATCACTTTGGCTTGGTAAACTTTTGGTGCAGAATTGTCAAACACACAGTTCACGCCGTAAGTTGCCGCATAACTGTATAAAGCAATATTTCCAATTACGGCGATATAAATGATCCATCTGTTTTTATTCGTGTTTGTTATTCTTCTATGAGTTGCACCTAATAATAGCAGTAATAAGATAAATGCAACCGTGCCTGTTTTCAGAATACTATAAAAGCTTTCGAATTCAAAGTCGATTAGTACTCGGACGAAAATAATTAGCCCGGGGAGTTCAATGAAATCTGCCAGGTCATATTTTGTCTCACCTTTTTTATTGCTGATTGAAACCAATGAAGCAAGGCTTGGTTTCGATAGGCCATTGAGCATTAGCCCAATAATAGGCAATAAGAGAACTATTCCAAATACAAGTTTGTAAGGATATGGATAAAGGAAAAACCATATGCAAAAACCGATACTTAACCACTCCAGCCAGTCAAGTTTGTGAAGTGTCAGCTTGGAAGCACCGATCATGCTTTTTTGTTGTCGGTTGAATGGCTTTCTCGATTTTCGAACTCGTGTCTTTGGCATTAGGTTAGCATTTACCGTTCTCCCAGTCACTGCGCGATAGTTGGTAAACAGCACAATGATCTTCATCGAACATCCTGTTCTCTACAAATTTGAACCCAAGACGTTGGTAGAAACGCTGGGCACGTACATTACTCACCAGCGGGTCGATGATCACAGCCGTAACGTCGGCAGGCGCAAAACAGCGCTCCAGTGCCAATTGCATCATTACGGTGCCATAACCCTTGCCAAGGTCGTCCGCCTCTCCTATCCAGATGTCAATAGCACGAAGGTGAAGTGGTACATCACCCCAATAGTGGGTTTCCTCGAGCGCAGGATCGATGAGCTGTATAAAGCCGATGGGCCGGCCGTCCAGTTCGGCAATAAGCTGTTCACGCCAGGAGGGGTTGTGGTGCAACTCAGTCGCCCAGTTCCAGTCATTGTCTGGATCAGATGCTACTGTATGCGGCTGTGCATCCCAATGCCGTAATAAAGCGAGGTCGTCTGGTGTAGCGTCTCGTAGATGGATGAGGTGGTTTGTTTGCATGATATACTAAGCTATTCATTAATATACTTTACAGCAAACTCTATCCAGTCTTTAATGGATTCATCCAAATAAATATCAGGTTGTATGCCGATATTGTCAACGGGGTAATTGGGAAGTCGTGTTGACCTGTAAGTGGGTAAATACAACTCATAATTATCACAGCCAAACTTGAATTCCCTGATGGAGCCATAGTCCAACGCACCCATACTCGGTGTTCCCATGATCTTGACTTTTTTGCTTTGGCGGGCAGAAAATAAGAAGTTTTCCCCTGCACTGGCAACCCTTCTGTCGGATAGGATGATCACCTGAGAAGGTCCTCTTTTACTGATTTTTATACTATCGATAATCACTTTGCTGTCACCATACAAAACGAATTTACCCATATTGTCTCTGTACTCTTGTAGACCACTGTCTATTTTCCTGATCTCATTCAAAGAATCGGTTTTGATTTGTTGAATGGCATAATCCCTGAGCCCGTCAATAAGCGTGTGGGTAGAGAAAAACTCGACACTCATTATTCGTAACGGATTGGTTAGAATATAGGGTAATAAAGGTTGGTAAACATCATCCGTTCCCCCTCCGTTGCCCCTGATGTCGATGATCATACCCTTGCATTGCTCGATACTTTTTTTATTGTGCTTGACCAGTTCCTGTAGGGGAATTACATTGGCATATTGGAAACTGGAAAGGCGTAGATAGAATATATTACCATTGATTATTTTGCTGTCGATCTCTTTTTCAGCAGGCTTATTCTTAGTGGGGGCAACTTCCTGTTTATTAGTTTCCCTTGCACGTAGTTGTAAAAAAATATGCTCGTCTTTAAAAAAAGAAATATAATCCTGTAAAACAGCAATGCAGCTGTCATTGGTAACAGAGTTGCTCTTGTTCAGTAAAATCTCCTTTTTACTGTCATAGAAACCCTTGTCGTGCTTCACTTTTTCTTCAAAACCCGGGTATTCTGTCTCGATTTTCAGGAAGAGCTTTTCTAACGAGCCTTTACAATTACAATCAGTTTGAGCGTAAATGGAATTGATAGCTAAAATAGATAGAAAGAATGCAACAATTTTGGGGTACGACATGCCGCAAATATACGCAAGAACAATAAAATGTAGTCAGTCTTACAAGCTATTGGTCTCCTTTTGTTTTTCGTAATGGGGTCGCTTTCGCAACTTATTATTCAATGATTTTGTCGTTCAGATAAACGTCAATGCCATCGTACGCACGGGGTGGATCAGGAAATAGTTGAACAGCTTTTGTATCATTGTCTACCCTGACTGCCCATCTGAATTCTTCCGTCGGTTTGACAGGGACAAACTTTATAGTGTCACCGGGATTGACGATGTATAAGATGGCTTCCGGTTCAAGTTGAACCTCAAGAGGCTTGTCCTTCTCCCAGCAGCAAAACTCTATTGCGTTAGTCATACTAAATTATTGGTGTCTGTTACAGACTATTGATCTCCTTCTTATAATGCGTAGGCTGTTGCCCCACCACATCTTTGAACTGCTTGTTGAAGTTCGAAAGCGTATTGAAGCCGCATTCATAGCAGATATGCTCCATGGAAAGATCTGTTTCGGCAATCAGTTTACAGGCATGCTTGATCCTGATCTCCGAAATGAATTTGGAGAAAGGCTTATTATTCTTCATGGTAAAATACCGGCTAAACGAAGTAGGCGTCATATATAATAAGTCAGCCACTTCATCCAGGAGTATCTTCTGCTTGAAGTTCTTCATCACAAACTCATACACGATGTTGATACGGTCTGTCTCATCCTCATTGAAAATATCTTCATACGCCACCGAAGAGATATAATGATAATGCTTGGAGCCGGCCAGCAGATCGAGTATCTGCAGGAGGGAAACGACACTGGCAATACCATGCTGTGTGGTGAGCGCTTCCATCATGCTGATCACCTTGTCCCTTGTCTCTCCATAAAACTCCAGGCCCCGCATCGATTTGGCAAACAGCTTGGTCAGCACAGCCAGCTCTTCCTTTTCCATCAGGTGCTCGCCCAAAAAATGCTCATTGAAGTAAATAACGATACCATCGATATTTAAAGAACTTTTCTTTTCAAAATAAGAATCATCACTGCGCCACAGGTGAGGTAAATGAGGACCGGTAAAGATCAGCTCCCCCGGCTTGAAGCTTTTAATACTGTCTCCGATAAAGCGCGTGCCTGTTCCCTCCAGCACCACGAAAAGCTGGAATTCCGAATGCGCATGCCATATTGGATCGAAATGTTTATCCCGCAAACGTTTGCTCACGAAAATATGAGAGGGAGGAATGCCGGATTTGTGTAAAGCTTGCTTCAAAGTAAATATTGCCTTTTATTTTGATGAATTTAGGAAAAAGATGATAAAATACAGTCAGAATTTGATATTATTTGGCCAGCACTTCGAAAAAAAAAGACGGACTTTTATAATGAACAACGATACAAACGTTTGCCATGCTCAAAAATCATCGCTTGCTGCTTAACAGCATTTTGTTACTATCATTTCTTTTTATGGGCGCCTCAGACAACCAGATGAGGCAGGCTCCACGCAGGTTAGAGATCCTGTTCCTGGGCCACAAAAGTAAACACCACGACTCAGAAAGACTGGCCGACATCCTGACTGCCGAATACTTTAAGAACGGTATTAACATTACCTATACCACCGATCCAAACGACCTCAACGAAGAAAACCTAAAGCCATACGATGGGCTTATTGTATATGCCAACTACGACACCATCAGCCGTGCGCAGGAAAAGGCGTTGCTCAACTTCGTAAAAGATGGCAAAGGATTTATTCCTTTACACAGCGCTTCCTTCTGCTTCCGCAACTCCCCTGAAGTAGTGGAGATGATCGGCGGACAATTCAAGAGCCACCGCTACGATTCATTCCCTGCGGTGATCACCAAACCCGAGCACCCGGTAATGGCAAATGTGCCATCCTTTACTACATTGGATGAAACCTATGTGCACGATAAGATCAGTAAGAACATACAGGTGCTTTCCGAAAGAGTAGAAGGCAGCCACCATGAACCCTACACCTGGGTACGGCCTTTCGGCGCAGGAAGAGTATTCTATACTGCCTATGGGCATGATGAAAAGACCTTTTTAAATCCCGGCTTCCTGAAGCTGGTATACAATGGCATATTATGGGCCGTGAGCGATGAAGCCAGAAATAACCTTTCCAACTTCAAACTGGCCGATCCCGCCTATTCCGACGGCCCGGTTCCCAACTATGAGAAAAAAGATCCTGCACCCAAAGTACAGGCATCTCTTACACCCGAACAGTCGATGTCATTGATACAGGTGCCCGTTGGCTTCGAATTGCAATTGTTTGCAGCAGAACCAATGGTCGTTAATCCCATTTACATGAACTGGGATGAACGCGGAAGACTGTGGGTAATAGAAACAGTGGACTATCCCAACGAAATAAAAGACGAAGACAAAGGCGATGATCGCATCAAGATTTTGGAAGATACCGATGGCGATGGCAAGGCCGACAAGATGACGATCTTTGCCGATAAGCTGAACATCCCTACGAGCTTTGTATTTACCAATGGTGGTATTATAGTAAGTATGGCCCCCAATTTCCTGTTCCTTAAAGACACCAATGGCGATGACAAAGCCGACATACGCCAACCCTTGCTGAAAGGTTGGGGCAAACGCGATACCCACGCACAGGCATCCAACCTGCGCTATGGATTGGACAACATGCTCTGGGGCGTTGTAGGCTACTCCGGCTTTGAAGGAAAAGTGGGCAAAGACACCCTTCGTTTCGGACAAGGCGTTTACCGCTTTACCCCCGATGGAAAGCAGTTGGAATACCTCTCTACTACGAGCAACAATACCTGGGGGCTCGGCTTCTCAGAAGAGTTCGATGTATTCATTTCTACCGCCAACAATACCCACACAGGCTTTTTAGGACTGCCCAAACGATACTTTGATAAAGTAGGCATCAAAAACGAAACAGGCGTAGAGAAACTGGACGCACACTACGGCATGCACGTAGCCACCAAAAACCTGCGCCAGGTAGATGTACACGGCGGGTTCACTGCCGCCGCTGGCCATAGCCTCTACACAGCAAGAAATTTCCCCAAAGAATACTGGAACCGCATTGCCTTTGTTACCGAGCCTACCGGACGATTGATTCACAGAACGGTCCTGGAGAAAAACGGCGCAGGCTTCAAAGAAGTGGGTGACGGCTGGAATATGCTGGCAAGCGCCGATGAATGGGCTGCACCCATTCAGGCGGAAGTTGGCCCCGACGGCGCTTTGTGGGTTACCGACTGGTACGATTTCATCATCCAGCACAACCCTACCCCCAGCATCGCTTCGTCTGGTCTGGATGCGAAGAACGGAGCAGGCAACGCTTACATCAATCCACTGCGCGATCATGAGCGTGGACGCATATACCGCCTTACTTATAAAGGCAATGACCAGAAGAACACCTTGTCTTTAAGCAAAAATGATTCAAAGGCCCTGGTAAGTGCCTTGTCAGATAAGAATATGTTCTGGCGCCTCACCGCACAGCGCCTGCTGGTTGAAAAAGGAGATAAAACGGTATTACCGGCATTATACAAACTGGTAGAAGAAAGCAAAGCCGATGAAATAGGTGTTAACGCACCAGCCGTTCATGCCCTGTGGACAATACATGGTCTGAACGCACTGAACGGAACAAACAAAGAAGCACTGGCAGTAGCCACAAAAGCACTCAGCAGTCCATCTGCAGGCGTGCGCAAAGCGGCCATAGAAGTATTGCCTAAAAATGCCACTACATTGGCAGCCCTTGCAAAAGCAAAAGCATTTGACGATGCAGATCATCGCATAAGAATGGCCGCCCTCCTCGCTGCCATCGATATGAAGCCTTCGATAGAAGCAGGCAACCTGCTCGTAAGCATGGCAGAAAAAGAAGAGAACCTCGCAGATGCCTGGTTGAAACAAGCCCTCACTATTGCCAGCAAAGTACATGAACAAGGATTCCGCACAGCGTCAAAAAGCCGCGGCCTTAAGGACAACGCACCTTTATCAAAAGCTTCTATCGTACAACGTCTCATCTTCGGATCAAGATTGAATACCGTTCCATTACGCAGAACATTTGGCAGACAGCAGCAAACAGATGCGGTGTCACCAGAAGTAAGTAATAAAGAATTCCTGTTATCCGGAGAACTCGAGCGCATGCAGCCACGCCCCGGTGGCGGCAACAATCCACAAGGCCAGGGTCAGGGTGGCAACCGACTGTCAGGTGTTATCGCTACACAAGGCGACAAGCAAAACGGCTACACCCTCTACATCCAGGATAATAAGATGTTCTTCCAGGTCAACCAGGATGGAAAACCCTACAGTATTGTGACACCTAAAGAGCTGCCGGCAAAGTTTGCCTTCAGAGCTGGCCTCGATAAAGATGGCGCCATCAGGCTCTACATCGACAGCAGCGAAGTAGCTACTGCCAAAGCTGCGGGATTATTCAAGGCTGAATTGTCTCAACCGGTTCGTGTTGGAATGGACAATAAGAAAGGCGACGAAAGGGTTGTCGATTACCCCGATTCAATATTCATCCTGCGCGCCAATGTGACCAAACAAAAACTGGAAACACTCGGCAAAGAAACCGCCGCCACAGCTGCTACTGCTGCAGGCGCAGTCGATAAAACCATCACGCTGAACGTAGTCAAGGATATCATGAAATATGATAAGCAGTTGCTGACAGCGAAAGCGGGTACTACGATCCGCATTGTGCTGAACAACCCCGATTTCATGCAACACAACTTTGTGCTGATCAAGCCCGGCACAAGCAACAAAGTAGGCGCAGCAGCCGATCTGCTGGCCCGTGATGGTGATGGAGCAAAATCCCAATACGTACCGAAAATGCCCGAAGTTTTGGCCGCTACGCCCCTGGTGAACCCGGCCGGAAAATATACACTCACGATCAAACTGCCAGACGTACCCGGAGACTATCCGTTCCTCTGCACATTCCCCGGACACTGGAGGATCATGAATGGAATACTCCGGGTAACTAAATAAACGATTGCCAACTAATGATTGCCGTATGAGAGAACCAAACTTGCAAGCTAACAGTCCACAAAACCAATTATCCGAAGGCCCCCCCGATATGAAGCTGTTCTACGCCTGCTTCGTGGCCTTGGTTACCACCTCCTTCGGATTCATACTCCGGGCAGTAATACTGCCACAGTGGGGACAAGAGTTCAACCTGTCGCAAACCCAACTGGGAGAGATAGCCGGCGTTGGCCTCTGGCCATTCGCCATCAGCATTGTGCTGTTCAGTCTTGTCATCGACAAGATCGGTTATAAGACAGCCCTGTACTTTGCCTTCTTTTGCCACGTCACCTCTGCCATCCTTACCATCTTTGCCAATGGCTACTGGATGCTCTATATAGGAACGTTCATCGTTGCCATCGGCAATGGAACAGTCGAAGCGGTGGTAAACCCGGTAGTCGCTACCATGTTCCGGAAAGAAAAGACCAAATGGCTGAACATCCTCCACGCTGCATGGCCAGGTGGATTGGTGCTGGGAGGAATCATTGCAATATTGATGGGAGCCGATACCCGCTGGGAGTATAAGATCGCCCTCATCCTGTTACCGACCATCGCTTACGGTATAATGATCATATCCCGGCGCTTTCCGCTTAATGAAAGAGTACAGGCCGGCGTTTCTTACAGAGAAATGCTGCAGGAAGTAGGCGCCATCGGAGCCCTGATCATCACTTCACTCATCGTATTCCAACTGGGCGCCGTATTCGGATGGCCCACAGTAGCCAATATCATCATCATCGCCATCATCACCCTCCTGTTTGGTTGGTACACACGCAGCTTCGGACAGCCACTATTTATAGTGCTGCTGCTGATCATGATACCACTGGCCACTACAGAGTTAGGTACGGATAGCTGGATCACCGATTTGATGACGCCAGTCATGAGCGATCTCGGATTCCATGCCGGTTGGGTATTGGTATACACTTCGGCCATCATGTTTGTACTGCGCTTCTTCGCAGGCCCCATCATACACAAAATTTCTCCCCTCGGATTATTAGCCATCTGTTCAATCATTGCAGGCGTGGGATTATACATGCTCTCGATGTCGGTGGGCGTAGGCATATTGATTGCCGCAACAGTATACGGTTTGGGCAAGACCTTCTTCTGGCCGACGATGTTGGGCGTGGTAGCAGAACGTTTCCCTAAAGGTGGCGCATTGACGTTGAACATTACGGGCGGCCTCGGCATGATCGCAGCCGGCGTTATCGGAGCAGGTATACTTGGCTTTATACAAGACAAGTCCATCGACTCCAATATCCTCGCCTACGACAAATCCAATAACACGGCTATCCATGAAACATACGTTACCGAAAGCAAAGAAAGCCTCTTCGGTACCTACCAGGCATTGGACCAGGCAAAACTATCCACTGCCAGCCCCCAGGAAATAGCCACGGTCAACACGATCAGGGACGGCGCTAAAAAAGAAGCACTGCGCAACATCGTTATATTCCCCATTATCATGCTGGTAAGCTACCTGCTCCTGATAGCATACTTCAGATGGAAAGGAGGATATAAAGTGGTTCTGTTGAAACAGGAACAGACAGCATCAACATCGGTATACGAAAGCATATAGAAAATGGCATTGAACATACAATACGGAGTTAGCACCTGGCTTTGGACATCTCCGTTCAGGACTGCATCCATCGAAGAACTTTTCCCGAAGATTGCCCAAATGGGATACGATGTAGTGGAGATAGCAGTAGAAGACCCCACATTGATCGACGTAAAGACGGTAAAAGAAGCATTGAAAAAATATGGGTTGAAAGCATCTATCTGTGGCGCATTTGGTCCTTCAAGGGATTTGACAAATGAAGACCCGGCAGTACACCGCAACTGCTTTGCTTACATACAAGCCTGCTTCGACATCTGCGTGGCACTCGATGCCCGCTTTTTTGGAGGGCCTATGTACTCCGCTGTAGGCAAAGCAAGGATGGTACCCAATGAGCAGCGTAAAAAAGAATGGGACCTCGCAGTGAAGAACCTGCGCATCGTGAGCGACATGGCAGCACAAAGCGGATTGCAGATCGCCATCGAACCATTGAACCGCTTTGAATCCGACCTGGTCAACACGGCAGACGATGCTCTGCGAATGGTACACGATATCGGCCACCCCGCTGCACGCATCATGTTGGATGGCTTTCACATGAACATCGAAGAAAAAGATGTAGAAAAAGCGATAAAGACTGTGGCCGATAAGCTCATACACCTGCAGGTGGCGGAGAATTACCGCGGAACCCCAGGCACGGGCCAAACGAACTGGGACGCTTACAGAAGAGGGCTCGAAGCCATCGGCTACAATGGAATAGTAACCATAGAAAGCTTTACACCACAGAATATTGAGCTGGCAGGAGCCGTTTGCTTCTGGCATCCGATGGCCGAAAGCCAGGATGGCTTTGCACAGGAAGGATTACAATTCTTAAAACATTGGGCCACCACAACAGACACGATTGTTAACCGAAGTCTATTCGATAAAATAGTTGAAAATGGAAAATAAAAAGATAAAAGTTGCCATCATTGGCCTCGGATTCGGAGCAGAATTTATTCCCATTTATCAGCGGCACCCCCATGCCGAACTGGTTGCCATTTGCCAGCGTAATGAACAAAAACTGAACGAAATTGGGGAAGCCTTCAACATTAAGAAACGCTACACGGATTACGACGAGCTGCTGCAAGACCCGGATATCGATGCAGTACACATCAACACCCCCATCCCCGATCACGCAATACAATCCATCAAAGCCCTGAAAGCAGGCAAACATGTAGCTTGCACGGTACCCATGGCCACTTCGGTAGAAGAATGCCGTCAGATCGTAGAGCTGGTAAACCAGACGGGCCTCACCTACATGATGATGGAAACCGTGGTATACGCACGCGAATTCCTGTACATGAAAGAACTGTATACAACCGGCGAATTAGGCAAAGTACAGTTCCTGAAAGCCAGCCACCAGCAGGATATGGACGGATGGCCCAACTATTGGCCCGGCCTGCCACCGATGTATTATGCCACCCATTGCGTAGGCCCTGTTCTTGCCCTCACGAATGCCGATGCAGAAACAGTTTCCTGCTTTGGTTCAGGCACCATCAGAAAAGAATTACACCAATACTACAATTCACCCTTTGCAGTAGAAAGCACACACATCAAATTCAGCAATTCCGACCTCAGCGCACACATCTACCGTTCCCTGTTCGACACAGCCCGCCAATACCGCGAAAGCTTTGAAGTATACGGATCAAAGAAATCGGTAGAATGGCCGCTGATCGAAGGAGAACCATTGATTGTGCACACCGCTAAAAAGCCGGAACCCGAAATACCAGCACCGGTACATTGCCCCGATTACGCACACCTTCTCCCCGGGTCTATACAAAGATTTACAACGAAAGGAGTTTACGATACAGACGATAACCAGCACCTTTCATTCACACAAGGTGCAGGACATGGAGGTTCACATCCGCACCTTATCCATGAGTTTGTAAGCGCGCTGTACGATAAGCGCGATCCGTTTCCCAATGCACGACAGTCGGCGAACATAACCTGCGTGGGCATATTGGCCCATGAGTCGGCCCTGCAAGGCGGAAAAGTTATACCGCTGCCAGCATTCACACTAAAAAAACAAGCAGAGAAAGCCCCCCTACCGGAGTAAAACAGAATCAAGTTGTCACAATGAGCGTGCTGATTGTCACCCTGAATTGCTGTCACCCTCTGTCACACTGAGCCTGGCGAAGTGTTGTCGAAGGGTTGTAGAAGGGTATCGAAGTACAGTCTTGCTTCCGGACTTTCTCCCGATAGCTATCGGGACGGCTTCCGGACTCTGAAAAAAGCTTAAATGATTATGAACTGGAAATACCGGTAAGGACCTTTCCATGTTCAAAAAATAGTACCCGGCTATTGCCGGCAAAGAAAAGTATTGGTCTGAGAAAATGCATTTCAAGACCTATACTGATCTATTTCATTCACAAAACCTAACTGTCATGAAACGATTCTTGCTACAATGGAAAAACTATTGTTTGCGGAAAGATCGGTTGCAAGGACCTTACCTGCATGCAAGGTACCTGTGCTTCCTGGTCTTTCTTTTTATTAGTTCGGGCCTGTTCGCACAGTCCTCTGTCACTGGTAGAGTGACGGCAGGAGAAGTGCCGCTCGCAGGAGTTACCGTTCAGGTGAAAGGAGCTGCTACCACCACCACCACCGATTCTTCAGGCGTCTTCACCATTAATGCATCACCCACAGCTACACTGGTGTTTAGCTCTGTAGGACACCTCACTCGAGAGGTTGCGTTGAACAACCGTACAGCATTGAATGTAGTGTTGGAATTACAAAACACACAGCTCAATGATGTGGTAGTGGTAGGTTACAGCACCCAGAAAAAAGCTACCGTAACCGGCGCTGTCAGCAGCATCAATTCGGCAGGCCTTACTACAACACCTGCTGGTACTACCTCAGGAGCGTTGGTAGGTAAAGTACCCGGCATCACTACACGTGCTCCGGATTCACGTCCCGGCCGCGGTCTCAACCTGCAGATCAGGAACATGGGAGCCCCCTTGTTTGTGATCGATGGAGTACCCTACACAGGAGGAAATACCGCCACCACAGGATTTGGATTCAACCAGGGCTCAGGACAGGATGTGTTCAATACCCTCGGCCTGGAAGATATTGAGAACATTACCATCCTGAAAGATGCCTCTGCCTCCATCTATGGTTTGCGTGCAGCCAACGGCGTGGTATTGGTAACCACCAAAAAAGGTCGCCGTGAAACACCCTCTATCAATGTTTCCGGTTACTACGGCTTACAGAACTTTACCCGCTATCCCAAACCACCATCTGCCTATGTGCACCAGCGCGCAGTAGTAGAAGCAGAGCAGAACGCGGGTCGCGATCCGTCACCAACACTCAGCAAAACAGAACTGGAAAAATGGAGACTCGGAACCGATAGCGGCTACCAGAGCTACGATTATTACGATATGGTCACACGGCCAAATGTTCCTCAGCGCTATATCAGCGCCAGCGCCTCAGGCGGATCACAACGTTCAACTTATCACCTGTCGATATCGCACCTCGATCAGGATGCCCTGATCAAAGAATTTAATTACCAGCGTACCAACGTACAGGCCAACCTGAATACACAGCTGGCCAACAGGCTCCAATTAGGTGCACAAATAGGATTACGTCTGGAGAAGAACTACCAGGTAGGCGTTCCGGGATTGGATGACTACTTCAACCCCTTCCTGAGTATCTTCAGCATGTGGCCCACCGAAGCCCCCTATGCCAACAACAATCCTAACTACATTAACCAGACCCACAACGTAAACGTAAACCCTGCCACCTACAAATCTGATGTTACAGGTTGGATCTGGAACAACTGGCATGCAATGGACATTAAGGTCAATGCCCAATACGACCTGCCATTTGGGCTGTCGGCAAAAGCGACACTGGCCTACAACTACATGAACGAGGACTTCGATGGTATGGAATACACCTACCCTGCCTATATCT
Source organism: Niastella sp. (assembly GCA_017744515.1). Classification (GTDB taxonomy): domain Bacteria; phylum Bacteroidota; class Bacteroidia; order Chitinophagales; family Chitinophagaceae; genus Paraflavitalea. The sequence continues at coordinate 37,167 of JAGIBF010000029.1, read as the reverse complement.
ACAATCCTACCACAGGTAAATATGAAGACAGAGCGCCCAACGGAGCCCTGTATGGCAACCAGAATCCATGGCGTGAAAAGCACAAACGAAATGTGATCAACCGTTATGTACAAGCCACTTTGAACTATTCAAAACAATTTGGCGATCACTCCCTCACTGCAGTAGCAGGCTATGAAAGGTCTGATTATGAGAACGCCTATGTGGCGATCCATACCATACCTTCCAATAACTATATCCCTTTGATGTCATTCTCAGAACAGGATTTCCTGGCCGATGAATGGAGAATAGAAGCCCGTGCAGGATACATAGGCAGGTTGAACTACAACTACCAGCAGAAGTACCTGTTGGAGTTGCTCGGCCGCTACGATGGATCATACCTGTACAATCCTGATAATCGCTGGGGCTTTTTCTCAGGCGTATCAGCAGGATGGCGCATCTCACAGGAGGACTTTTTCTCACGCGTACGCTTCGTCGATGAATTGAAACTGAGAGCATCCTACGGTGAAACAGGTAGTGAAGCCAGCATCAATGCCTTCGATTACCTGCCGGGCTACACCTATCCCGCCGGCAATGCAGTATTGGATGGCGCCTACATCATAGGCTCCGACCCAAGAGGTGTACCCATTACCAATCTGTCCTGGATCACCAACAGAACAATGAACGTCGGTGTCGACTTCTCATTGTTCAACAGTAAGATCACCGGCCAGATCGATGTTTTTGAACGCAGGCGCTCCGGTGTACCCGCAGTAAGACGTGATGTACTGCTGCCCAATGAAGCAGGATATGGATTACCACTCGAGAACCTGAACAAAGATGCAACCCGTGGCATCGAAATGTTGCTCACTTATAATAACAACAAAGGACAGCTCAATTATTCGATAGGAGTCAATGGAACATTGGCGCGTAACAGGTCAATCCTCGATTACAAACAACCTTTTGGCAACGCATACAATGAATACCGCACTACCAACCAGGATCGTTGGGCAGGCGCAGGCGCCACCTTCATGTACAAAGTGATCGGACGCTTCCAGTCACAGGCTGAGATCGACAAATACCCCGTCAACATTGACGGACAAGGTAACAGAACGATGTTGCCCGGCGACTTTATCTACGAAGATTTCAACAACGATGGCATCATCAACGACCTCGACAGGCAATCCCTCGGTTGGGCACGTGGCGAAAACCCGCTGCTCCAGTTTGGTGCTACCCTCAATGCAGAATACAAAGGCTTTAGCCTGAATATGGTATTGGCCGGAGCTTCCATGATGTCGTTCGAGCGCGCAGTAGAGCTGAAGATCATGTTCCAGAACAACGGTACCTCACCCCATTACATGTTTGAAGACCGCTGGCACCGCGAAGACCCCTACGATCCCAACAGCAAATGGATCGCAGGGACCTATCCTGCTGTTCGCAGAGGCAACAGCCACATCAACTACCAGAACAACACATTCTGGACAACCAATATCACCTACCTGCGTTTGCGCAACATCGAGTTGGGATATGATCTGCCCAAAAGCATCATAAGCCGCGTAGGAGCCAAAAAACTGCGCTTCTATGTGAATGCAACCAACCTCATTACCCTCGACAATGTGAATAAATTGGAAATTGATCCGGAGATCACTTCTGGTGGCGGCCTTGTGTACCCACCACAAAAACTGATCACCTTTGGATTTAACCTGTCATTCTAAAAGATCCCGATCATGAAAAAAATACATATAGCATTATTTGCAGTCATAGTGAGTACGATGCTGCTTTCCTGTAAAAAAGACTGGTTGGAACGGAAGCCCAAAAATATCCTGACCGACGCCCAGGTGTGGAACGATCCAAAGCAGTTGCTCGCATTGCTGGCCAACTATTACAACCGCATACCCAGCGATATGAGCATCGATGCCAACTGGCGCAACATGGCCGATTATGACGATGCCATGTGGTCTGGCAACTCCAACGATGAAGGACGCAACAACATCGCATCCTATGCAGCCGACAGATGGGCCTATTGGGATTATGAGCTCATCAGGGACATCAACCTGTCGCTGGAAAAAATAGACGAACTGGGTGTTAACCTCGATTCAGAAGTAAAAAAACAGGTAAAGGCAGAAATGAGGTTCATCAGGACCTGGATCTATTTTGAATTGGTGCGCCGCATGGGTGGAGTTCCCATCGTTACGAAACAGCTGATCTATGACTACAGCGGCGATGTTACCCCATTGCGTCAGCCAAGAGCTAAGGAAGCCGAGGTATATGACTTCATAGCAAAAGAACTCGATGAGATCAAAGGACTGCTGGGTAATATAACCAACAATATACCGAGCGCCAGCAGAGCTAATAAGTACACAGCCATGGCCCTGAAGAGCCGCGCTATGCTTTATGCTGGTTCATTGGCCAAATACAATAACCTGCGCCCCGTTCCCATTACTACTGCCGGCGGCGAAGTGGGTATCCCTGCCAACCGGGCTAATGAATATTATCAGAAAGCCTACGACGCAGCTATGGAAGTGATCAACAGCAACGCCTACTTCCTGAAAACCAATCCTGCCAACCCGGCAACGGCATTCTACGAAGCTGTGACCAAAAAAGCCAGCAACCGCGAAGCCATCTTCGTGAAAGACTACCTCTCGGCAAAAAACAAACGCCACGGCTTCACCTATGAAAACATCGCACGCGGCATCCGGGAAGATAACCTGTCCTCCTCACAGGTAGTACCTTCACTCAACCTGGTAGAAGCGTCAGATTATCTCGACGGCTCACCCGGCGTACTCAAGAACATGAACGCAGGCAACACAGATTACATATACTACGACAGGCCACAGGACATCTTTGCCAACAAAGACGGCCGCCTGCTTGGCACAATACTCTATCCCGGTAGTGCTTTCAAAGGATACACCATCGAAATGCAGGCAGGCGTAAAAGTTTGGAACGGTAGCGCCTACCAAACCGTGGAAGGCAGCCAGCTGGGCTCACTTCACACCGATGGAAAAACACTGGTAGCAGCTTCAGGTCCACACCGCTCGATCCAGGACGTATCCAATACCGGTTTTTACATGCGCAAGTACATTGACGATGGCGGTGGTACCAGCACCCGTGGTATCCTCAGCGACGTATGGTTCGTATGGATGAGGCTGGGAGAAATTTACCTCAATGCAGCAGAGGCAGCCCTTGAGTTGAACAACACAACCGATGCCCTGAAATATGTAAACCTGTTGAGAGAAAGAGCAGGCTTCCCGCCAAACAGCCTGGCCACCATCAACATCGATAAGATCAGGAACGAGCGCAGAGTAGAACTGGCCTTTGAAGATCACCGCGTGTGGGACCTCAGGCGGTGGAGAATAGCCGACCAGGTATGGAACGGTAACACCACCAACCCCCAGTCTGTTGTGTATGCCCTGTACCCTTACCGCGTAGTACGTCCCGGTCATCCTGCTGATGGCAAGTTCGTATTCGACAAAATACAGGCGCCAAGATTCATCGGGCCAAGGTTCTTCCAGGTGAGGAATTACTATTCATTCATACCACAGGCTGTACTGGACAATAACCCGCTCATTGTGCGCAATCCATTACAATAAAGCATAAAATACATTATATGAAAGGTCTTAATCTATTATACATCACCCTCCTGCTGTTTGTTATCAGCTGCAAAAAAGATAACAAAGAGCCACCATCCGCCGTCATCAGTGGCCGGATAGTTTACCAGAACCAGGCGTTGAGCGTAAGGTCGGGAGGTGTTGAATTGGAGCTATGGCAATATGGCTACCAGCTCCGCAATAAAATACCGGTATACGTAAAACAAGATGGTAGCTTTTCCGCTAAAGTGTTTGGCGGAAACTACAAGCTCACGTTGCTGAGAGGCAACGGCCCCTGGGCAGACAAAACAGATTCCATCGACGTACAGGGAGGAACATCAGATATCAATGTGACAGTAGATCCCTTCTTCATCATCAGCAATGCCACCTACACAAGAAGCAACAACGTAGTGACAGCTACGTTCAACCTGCAACGTGTAAACCAGACGAGGACACTGGAAGCAGCAAGATTGTACATTGGCCAAACAACCATTGTTGACCAAAACAACAACGCGGCCAACGCATCGAAACCCGCAGCGCAGATCACAGACCTGACGCAGCCGGTAACGATAACGGCTAACGTGCCGGCAGCGCTGCAGACAAAAGCCTCCATTTTTGTGCGTGTGGGGGTAAAGACGAACGGCGTAGCAGAATTAGTCTACACCATTCCATTCGAGTTGACAACAAAGTAACGGCAGTTATAGTTAGTTCACAAGTAGCATACGCCCGGTGTTTCTACACCGGGCGTTCCTTTATCCCCGGTAAATGGTATTGTTTGGAATAAAAAGAAGCCCTAACTTGCAATTATATCTGAATATCCCCGCATACCCACCTACAATTCAATCTTCCATCAATTCACGCTTATCGCCCCCTGGCAAACTACTTCCAATAGCCATCATCTCTACCCGCCCTTCCTCTTAACACACATAAACCTTCTGCTATGCGCATGATGATGACCCCGCTATTGTCATTGCTGATCGCTTTCCTGTATCAGCCCGCCACGCCACACATTGCTATCCGTTATGACCAATCGGTGCCACCGGCACAAACTGATTGGTATTCAGCTGCCTTGCGGCACATCGGACAACCGGCCGCTGTCAGCAACAGGATAAGTTCTTACGAGCTTCCCTTCGCCAACCTGTTCAATGATAGCGTACTGCCGGGTCCCGGCAAAGCAGAAGCGACATTTGGTGCCTCCGTGACCAGCGCAGGCGACCTCAACGGCGATGGCTATTCCGATGTAGTGATAGGCGCACCGATATACGACAGCATCGAATGGTATTCCAATGAAGGACGGGTATATGTGTATTATGGCACCCCCACAGGCTTGCCCATTGTACCCGATCTCAATCTCGAATACCACAGCAATTCAGACCAGGGAGAACGTTTTGGTATATCTGTAGCAGGCGCCGGAGATATTAATGGCGATGGATACGGAGACCTCGTTGTTGGAGCCATGTATGCCAGCGATGATGGATACAACGCGGCAAGAGGCCAGGCCCTGGTATACTTCGGTTCACCCACCGGTATCCCTTCCGAAGCAGACACCATACTAAAAGAAGACATGGGATTCTCCCAGTTTGGAGAATCAGTGGCAGGAGCCGGAGATGTTAACGGAGATGGATATTCAGATATTATTGTGGGTGCTCCTGGATATGGATACTCGGGAGGATATCCCCAGGGAATGAAAGGACGAACATACGTATTTTATGGATCGGCCACAGGGTTTTCAGGCAATGACTATATAGAAGGCGAACAATACGCAAACCACTTTGGTGCCCTTGTTACAGGTATGGGCGATGTCAATGGCGACGGCTATTCCGATATAGCCGTGGGTGCACCCGATTACGACATATACGTACCGCAGAATGATGGCGCCGTGTATGTTTATTATGGCTCCGCCACAGGGCTCACACTCACCCCGGCTCACATGTATACCAACACACAACCCATTGAATCCACATACTTCGGCCGGTCTATGGCAGGCGGTGGTGACCTCAATGGAGATGGCTATACAGATTTGGTAATAGGACAACCCAGGTACCATGATGATATGTTTGGCCCCACCCCCTTCCATAGCATTGGCCGCTTGTTGATATATTATGGGTCCCCATCAGGATTGCCAGCTGATCCCGTTATTATCGACAGCACGGCACGCATAGGCCTTGCCCTCAGCGGACCGGTAGGTAGTGCAGGCGATGTAAACGGAGATGGATATGCAGATATCGTGGTAGGCGGCAAAGATACCATCAACAACGTACCACGCCTGTTGATAATGCATGGATCTGCCACAGGACTGCAGGATACCGCTTATTATATCGTAGATTCCTTGCACAGCATTGCCGTTACAGCCCTGGCAGCTGCCGGCGACATTGATGGGGACGGTTACACCGATATCGTTGCAGGAGATGCAAACTATGACGCCGGCGATAGCCTCGATGCAGGAAGAGCTTACATATTTCATGGTGCGCCGGACAGCCTCACCAGTGTGCTGCCGGCTGTAGCGATAAACCACGTAGGCCTCACGGTGATTGGCTTTGGTAAATCACTGCAGCATGTAGGCGATATCAATGGCGATGGCTATTCGGATGTTGTGATTGGAGATCCCAATTACATAAAAGGTACTACCAATTACGAAGGCAGAGCTTATGTATATTATGGCTCCGCCAATGGATTACCCGAAATACCCAACGTTATACTCGATGTTAACCAGCCCAATTGTAAACTGGGTTATTCTGTAGCTGGCAGCGATGTAAATGGTGACGGCTATGCTGATGTGATCGTCAGCGCCCCCAGGTACAACAATACACAAGGCCGTGTATTCATATACTACGGCTCGGCATCCGGAGTAGTCACCACCCCGGCGGTAATTCCCGGCGCGGCCGGACAGTATATAGGATATGCAGTCGATGGCGCGGGCGACCTGAATGGCGATGGCTACGGCGATGTGCTGGTGAGCGCCTACAACGATATCGTTACAATAGATACAGGAAAAGTCTTTGTATATTATGGATCAGCTACAGGACTACCGGCTACGCCTGACCTTATTCTGAAAGGTACGAACGATCCGGAAATGGCAGGCTTTGGCCGGGCACTGGCCGGCGTTGGCGATGTGAATGGTGACGGTTACGGCGATGCGATCATTGGAGCATTTATGTCTACCGATGGCAGCCATGTACGCGAAGGAAGAGCCTACCTGTTTAGAGGTTCGGATACCGGGCTTGTGGCCACCAGTCCCGTTATCCTTGACAATGCCAACCGCGTAGATGCATTCTTTGGTACATCCGTAGCAGGTGCCGGAGATATCAATGCCGATGGCTATGCAGATGTGTTGGTGGGCGCGGCAGATTATACCGGCGGCACAGATAAAGGCCAGGTATTCGTATACCTCGGATCGGCGTCAGGCATCAGCACCACACCATCCGATACATTGACAAAAGAACAGCCATCAGGCACCCAGTTTGGGAACGTGGTAGCCAGCGCGGGCGATATCAACAGCGACGGATATGCTGATGCGCTGATAACAGATGCACAGTATCAAGGCCTGGGAATTGCCTATATCTATAAAGGAACACCCACAGGACTGGCACCTGTTCCCGATACGATACACGCCTGGGATCAGATCAACTACAGTTCACTGGGCAATGCAGCCAGCACGGCCGGCGATGTAAATGGCGATGGCTTCACAGATTTGCTGCTTAGTAACTTAGCCTATCAAACCATGGGCAGCGTGTATTTATATTATGGCGGCGGCAATGCCGGCCGGCGAAATAACCTCCGCCTGTACAATGCTAACCTTACCACTCCATTAAGTGCCGCCAATATGCCCCAAGGAACCATCGGCGCTGGTCTTCTTATTCGCTCATCACAAGGCTTGCAAAAAGCCAGGTTGGTTTGGGAAACGCGAACTACAGGCAATGCCTTCAGCGGTAACCCGGTTACCAACAGTACGGCTTATACAGACAGGCAGGCAACCTTTACCAGCATCGGGTTGACAGGCACTGAACTGAAAAGCCAGATAACTAAAACAGGCAAAGCCACTTTATTACGTGCACGCGTGGAATACAGTCAAACCACATCACTGACCGGACAGCGGTTTGGCCCCTGGCGTTATCCTTTGACAGTTGGCCGTTCGGAAGGAGTATTATTACCACTGGATATATTGACATTCACAGGAGTAAAACAACAAAAGACAGTCTTGATCAGGTGGACCGTCGCTTCTTATGAAGAAGGCGCACAATTTACACTGGAGCGAAGCAGCAATGGCCGCGACTACACACCACTCTATAGCACCCCTGCCCTGCCCAACGTCACACAATACCAATGGCGCGATGAGCACCCGATGCGTGGCAAAAACTATTTCCGCCTGGTAGCCGTTGACCGCGACCGTAAAAAATATTTAAAGACAGCACTGGTAGTATTTGATGAAACCCGCGATTGGCTGGTATTCCCCAACCCGGTACGCGCAGGACAATCATTGACAGTACAGCTGCCCGGCATCACCGGCATCGTAACAGCAAAATTGTCAACCAGCGATGGCCGCATCATACAACAAAAACAATACACTACGACCAACGGCCTGATCCAGCTGAGCACAGTACGCCTGCCGGCAGGTCAATATACTTTATCGCTTACAACGGGAGGAAGCACTGCAACAAGAACAGTGCTGATAGTACAGTAATTCAAATAACAGGCTTAATATCTATAACGGGTGTTCCGTCCAGCGCCTCCAGTGGATGCACTTTCACTCTTCCGGCTTCTACAGCAAGTACCGTCACCGGATGCAAACCAATAGGATTAGGCCGGTCGGGAGAGCGTGTGGTAAACACACCCAAGGGCGGAGCATTCACTTCTTTACGGGGATAACATTGCAATACACTGCGGTCAGCCGCATGAAACCAGGTAAGTAGGATCAACTCCTTCCCGGGAGCCAAATCTTTGATACCAGTTTCAAATCCAGGCAGCAGCTCGATCCAGGCCTCGGGCGCGCCCTCGTGCCCCTGCAAAGGACAGTCGTCAAGCAATACCAGAGGCGACCGTACAATACCGATTGGCTGCAACGAAATGGGCTCCATATAACTATTTATGAGCAAAAGATCGTGCATTTCAGGGAAATAATCAATGGGATAAAGAAGTGAGCAGCAGGCTGACACATTCAAAACTATCCTTATGTAGATTGTAGAGAGCAAGCACTTCAGTTGCATTCAAGTCACCCGAATAAAACCTGAATTCATCCATTTGACCATTAAAATAATAATCACCATTGGCAAACCCAAGCTGCATGCTTTCCTGTATGGAAGGATAATAAAGGATATTGCCCGTAAGGTTGGCAGTGTTTTGCAATACCCCATTGACATAACATTTCAGTTGCTTGCCATCGTACGTCATCACGACATGCGACCATACACTGTCGGGGATGCCACTGTAATATACTTCCGCTGACCCTTGGTCAGTAGTAATGCGGGGATTGAAGACATCATTGTTGAGGATCATCCGCCAGCTATTGTCCCATCCATTACCATCCTGCCCCCTGGCGATCCCTTTAATCCCTGTTACATTGGCCGGCTTTATCCAGCATGAGACGGACAGACGTTGCAAAGATGGGCGCAACCCGGCAGACCGCGCAATGGAGACCATCTGGCTCGTTGCGCCGGTGAAGCGTGCAGAAATGCCGGCACAGTCAGATTGAAAGTAAGGGCCAACAGCACTGCCCGTAAGATTGTTGCCCGTTCCATCCGACCAGCTATTATTGAACCTGTAATAAGCCGTTAGCTCAGGACACAATATCCTCGAAGGAAGAATGGTATCAGAGATAGGCGCATTCCACGTATTGTTATTCCACCCGGCTACCGGCCCACAATTGCCTGCATCCCAGGCGGGGTTAAGCGTCCCGCCATTGTTTGTAAAGTTGATTACATTGTATTCCACGGTATTCGTACTGCACGCGGCGGCATATTGATTCCACACATAAAGACCAATATTGGTGAACGACTGTTGCCGGCCATACACCTTATTACTGAGAAGCTTGATATGGGTGCCGCTGGCAATCGCAATACCATACTGACCGGGATCAACAAGAATGTTATCTTCAACAGTTATATACGATCCGCCATCATCTCCGGTCATGATGCCACCACCCGATCCGCTGGGACCACCGCCCCTGAGTTTGTTACCTTTTATTAGTATGGGACTACTGACAGTTCCACTGGATTTGTACATGTTGATCAAGTCCTCCGGGCTGCTATTGCCGGGAATATTTTCACCAACATTATACATTACTTCATTGCCGGCGCCCGACACATTGTTGAACTGCACAAACTGACCCCGCGAATTACCATGATGCACATTCTGAAACTGATTGTAGTTGACCTTGATACCTTGACTGTTGAGCGCATACACGCCGTTGTTCATGTCTTTGAACAGGCAATTGATGATCATAATATTGGTGCAGCCTTCCAACACGATAGCCGGAGCAGAAGCGCCACCCAGTATGCAATTGCTGATAGTAATATTGTGACAGTTGTTAAGCGTGAGGCAGGCGCCATTGGCATTGCTGATCCTGCGGCCGGAAATAATGGAAGGAGCATTGCCATTGTACGTTGCCGGAGCAAAAAGTACGGCAGAATCGATACAAACCTGGGTAAATGCAGAGGAACCCAATAAGGTTGCCACAACCAGGTACAGAAGTTTCATTTTCATAAACAGATAAGGTTTGATGCAATATAGGAATTATATTCATTCACCTATTGCACCTTCGCACAAGCACAATATAACACCAATGCCCGCTTGCTGCCGCTGCTGTTGTATATGTATAGCAGCCAGCGATTGGGGTCATCATAAAAATCAGGACCAGAGTATGCTATATGAATATCTTTAATGGCTGAATTATAATCCCGGTGACCTCCCCCACCCCCTATTACTTTTTTCCCGGCAGGACATGTCAGGAGATAAGAAGAATACTCTTTTCCACCAAGGGATACTTCCTGTTTTACATATTCAAGATCGATGAGAAAACTTCCGGCCACCTTTACATTTCCATTTACCTCAAGCGCTTCAGCAGGATTCAGCACATGCCTGATGCCCATATTGCCATTCGGTAATATGGTGACGAGCTTTGTTCCTATCGAGGAAGAATTGCTGATCGTAAATGCGTCCGGTGTTGCACTGACACCACTTTCATGCTTCAATGACCAATACAAAGGATCCGGTAATGCCTGATGCGTGTTCGAGAGACGTATGCCGGTCCCGAAAGCATTGTTCGTTCTTATGATCAGCGGCTCAAAATTGGTGCTGGTGATGTGTACACTGAGCGCCTGAACGATGGAATTTACTTTTAAGGTCCCGCCGACAGTACCACTCCCGGAAACATTGAAATCGCTGTTAGGTTGTTCTGTCGTTTGGTTGCGGATAAACATATTGGTATCCAGTGGCACGGGCACCATGGCTTGCCAGTGTGGTCGGGAGGCTGTTCCCATATTGAGGTAGATGCCTTTGCCATTGGCATACTTGTCATTGGTATTGAAAACCATGAGCGTGTTAGCTGGTAGCTTCGTCAGACCACGTGCCAGGTCGATCCGTGGTATTAATAATCCGCTGTTGTCTTTTTGACCGGATGAGGAAAATGTAGCAGTGAGCAATAATAATAACAGTAAACAGGATGAAGGTTTCATAACAATTATTTATAGCAGCAATACTACGGTTTAGTACACTTGCTATAGAAACAACTGATGCCAACGACAGAAATTTGTATGTCAATGCAGGAAAATTATAGGAGATGGCCCTGAAACAACAACACATCTATTCAACATCATTAAACGGGCTGTCCGGATCATAATCCCGCACAACATCAGATATTTGGTCGTCATCCAGCATTTTAAGCAATCGTTGACGGGTAAAAGCAACCTCATCACTTTGTACAAAATAATCCTTGTCGTTAAATTCCGAAACAAACCTGTTATACTCCACGTGATTATGCCACACAAAAACAGAGTCGCTTTCGATCCTGCTGACACGCAAAAAATAATAAGTGTCGCGTCCATCTTTTTCTCCCGTAATCCTGTACACGTCACCTGCCTTAGGGCTTTCTACAAAAAGCCGGTGTCGTTTGTCAGCCCGTGCAGAATTGACAAAAGAAACAATTACAAGACCACCGGCAAGAATGAGCCCACTATATAAGTAGAATGGCAACCTCGTTTGATCTTCAAGTTTCCATTGAATATCCTCCACCCGTATCGGATAACGGCAGTTGTTGCAGAACATGGTACTTGACTTTTCGCCGGCAGGCCAAAAAGGAATAAAGAAAAGATGGAAATACCGTTTGTAGATCTTTATATCGAAGTCAAAAGCATTGCACTTTGGACAACAATACTGGTTATACGAATATCGCTTGATCCTTAATTTCTTGTTACCATAAATGACGAACATGGTCAGGGTTTAGGCTAAATTATGGAATAAAACCACGCTGCCTGCTATAAGAATTCCTGGCGAAGCAAAAGAAATTGCCCGGCCCTTCAGGGCCGGGACAGCATAATAATATTTCCTATGGGCTTTAGCCCAATTGATAAAGAAACCTAAGCAACCTCTTCCTTTGTTGCAGGAGCAGATCCTTCACTTACCTTCACGACGGCCATGCCCTTGTGCTGAGGAAAGTCATAAACTTTCCGGTCACTACTGGCCGTTACCCGCATAAACAGTATCCACGGCACATCAGGCGCAGGCATGGGAAGTTCAAAATGAAAAGGCTCCAGTTTGTCTGTGAAAAGAATGATCGGCGTATGAGCCACAGCTTTTGAAGAAATATCCTGTGCAAGATCGGGGTACACCGCTGTCACACTTAGCTGGTAACCCTTCAGGTAAAGCTTCTTATCCCATTTGGGATGCTGAAGCAGGTTGATGGTCACATCAAGCGTGTTGTCGTGGGCCAGGGTGTCGACAGTAAACTGCCTGTGCAACAATTTGTCCAGCTTATGCGTGCGGTGGCATTCATGCTTGAGCAGATCTCTGAAGTTGAAAGCGCCATCCTCTTTCAACTGCTTCCGGAACACGCTCAGCAGGTCGGGCCACAACCACGCATCCTTGTGCTCGTCGCGAATGGCGTCGAAGATCAGCTTGGCCGGCTTGTTACAGGCTTTAAGACGTTCACCACTGGCAACCAGTTCATCATTGATAGAGATGGGCGTGTAAGTACCGCGGGCTGCACGGGGATGAGTACCATAAGTGAGACTGTCAACGATCGTGATACCGATCAGGGTTCCCTTAAATTTTAAAAGGGACGGTTTTAGTTTTGCCATACAATACGGATTTTGTAATTTAATAAGATAAATGGTTTATCAAATTAAATATACGTATAATCCTTCAAATCACCCGGTTGCGGTGATATATTACCTTTTTTCTGCCTGTCATCAAGAGCCTAATGCAGCGTTTTTCCCTGATTTTCAACGTCCTTACCGCGATCTTCCAGTGACGTTTCAGCGACCTTACAACGACGTTTCAGCGGCGTTATAGCGGCCTTTCAGCGACGTTATAGCGACCTTATAGCGACCATACCCCGTAGATCATTCATAGAGAAGCTGTTGCAAAGGCATACGAGCTCCGGTGATGAGCTAAGTACTTGAAGACTCAGCTTCATTTTTTCGCATGCCTCCAATTTAATGATCCCTTAATTGATTTTTGTCATATCTTCCCTCTCCCCGAACCCAACGAGTTAGAAATGAACCGACTGCTTTGTACCCTGAGCCTTTTGATGGCCGCACAGATCGCTTTTACCCAATCATCGAGGGTAGACAGCCTCACCCGGCTTATAGACAATTCCACCAGTAATAAAGAGAAAGCCCAACTGCTACTCCAGCGAAGCAGAATAGCCCCCCCTGCATGGACAACGCCCCAGGCAGTAGGCGATGCCCAACAGGCACTTGCCATTTACCAGCAAACAGGCGAAGAAAAAGGACAGGTCGACGCCTACCTCCGGCTGTCCGGCTTATACAGCTTCCAGAGTAAATACCAGGCAGCACTCAGCTTCGATTCCATAGCCCTGGACCTTGCTCAAAAAGTCGCCTACAAACAGGGGATAGCCCTCGCCTGCAGTAATATGGGGCGAAATTATCAGTCGCTTGGTGAACTGGAAAAAGCACGCACCCTGCTCACCCAAAGCCTGCAGATACTCCGCGAGGCTGGCATGGAAAGAGAAACGGGCGATGTCTACAGCAGACTGGGTGTGATCAATCGTCGGCTGGGAGATTTTAAGACCTCCTTGCAACATTATGACGAAGGCATTGCCATCGCTGTCAGATACAAAATGGAACCACTCCAGGCCATCTTGTACATGAACAAAGCCAATTCACTCAATGAATCAGCCCGCTACGATGAAGCCATACAGCTGCACCTCGAAAGCATTCGAATAAAAGAAAAACTCCATGACGAACGCGGGCTTATGCAATCCTTTAACAACCTGGCCAATGTATACTTTGCCACAGCCCAGTTCGAAAAAGCAATAAGCTACCAGCAAAAAGCACTGAGCCTCTACCCTGCTTCCCAAAACCAGTCATCCCTGGCCAATGCTTACAATAACCTTGGCAATAGCTTCGCTCAGACGAAGCAGATCGATTCTGCGGAATTCTATTTCAAAAAGTCCATCGGGCAATTCAGTAATACCAACGAGCAACCGGGATTGGCACTTGCCTACAATAACCTCGGCAACTTTTATATCGATCAGGAACGGTATACCGAAGGACTTGAATACCTGCAGCAGGCGTTGACCATTCGCAGGAAAAGCAACGCAAAATATGAAGTGGCGTCGACGATGAACAATATAGGCGCGGCACTTACTAAACTACAACGGTATAAAGAAGCGGAAGACTACCTGTTGCAATCCCTTCAACTCGTGAAAGGCAATAACAGCAGTCTGGAAACTGGTATATACAAACGCCTGAGCGAGCACTACAAAGCCACCGGAGATTTTGAAGAAGCCTACAAGTACCAGAGCAATTACGCCAGCAGGAAAGACACGCTACTGCAGGAAAGCGAAATACTCAACATGGCCAAAGCCAGCGCCGATTATGAAATAGAGAAAAGAGAGACAGCGCTGACACTGCAGAAAAAAGAAAAAGAAATACAAACATTGCAATTGGCAGCCAGTAATAAAAAAATATGGTTGTTGATAGCTGGCATCCTGTTGCTGGCCACTGTATTGGTCATGTATATCCGAAGCTACCGGCAAAAGAAAAAGACGGCAGCACTGCTCGCAGAAAAGAACACCCGGATTGAAACCCTCGTGCGCGAACTGCACCACCGTGTAAAGAATAACCTGCAGGTGGTATCCGGACTCCTGTCTCTCCAAAGCAACCGCCTCGAAGAAGGCGCAGCCAAAGAAGCAATGGAAGAAAGCCGTAACCGCATACACGCCATGTCGATGATACACCAGCGCCTGTACATGGATAACGAACTCGCAACAGTAGATATTACAGATTATCTCCAACACCTCTCCCAATCACTCGCCAACAGTTTTGGGTACGATACCCGCCACGTATCGACGAAAGTCCGGCTGACAGACCAAAACATGCCGATCGACCTCGCCGTTCCCATTGGTCTTATTGTCAACGAACTTGTTACCAATTCATTCAAACATGCTTTCAGAGATGTTTTGAAGCCGGAAGTTGCCGTTACACTCGAACAAAAAAAGGAAACACTCGAATTGCGTGTGGCAGATAACGGGCAATCCAACACCTCCCTGCAAGCGCCCGCCACATCAACTTCCTTTGGCATGAAACTCGTACACACACTCGTGGCGCAGGTCAATGGAGAATTGAGCGTAGATCAAAGTGCAGGCACATCCTACACCATACTGATAAGAGCATAACAAACTACCCGAATGAAAGAGCGTAACAAGATACTGATTGTAGAAGATGAGCTGGTAACAGCTGTCAGCATCTCGGAGTTGCTGGAAGAAGAAGAGTACGAAGTGAGCGGTGTGGCAAAAGATGCAGCCACGGCCCTGCGCATCAGCAGTACAAGCGATGCAGCGCCAGCAGTAGCGATCTGCGATATCAATATCAACGGAGCTGTCAATGGAATAGACCTTGCCCGCCAGTTGAAAGAATTGTACCAGTGCGAAGTAGTTTTTCTGACAGCCTACGCTGATACGAAAACCTTGCAGGCAGCCTTCCATACAGAACCCGTCATGTATGTCGTAAAACCATACACAGATACCCAACTGCTGGTAGCGATACAAATGGCGTTCCATAAGATATTTCAGGCCCGGCAAACAGCTTCGGAGCAACAAACCTTGCAGCTTACCGATCGCGAAAGAGAGATTGCCCTCCTGATAGCACAGGGATTATCATCCAAGCAGATCGCCCGCAATCTTTCTATCAGTATAGAAACTGTAAAAACACATCGTCGCAGGATGCTGAACAAAAATAACATCAACAACTTTCCGCAGCTTATCTACCTGCTGAATGCAGGCTCATCATAGTAGTTTGTACCCCTTTGGGAGTATTGTACAGAGGTTTATATAATAATATTTTACAGCCTAATATATACCTCTACTTCTGAACATTTATGCGAAAACTTTACCTGGTTACGCTTGTAAGCTGTTTATTCATTACAACCATCACCCACAGTCAGTCATTCAGCCTGCTAAAAGACATTTATCCCGGACAGCAAACCAATGCCCACAGCCTGCCCGGATCGTTTATCAACTTTAACAGCGCTACCTATTTCCGGGCAAATGGGGTGGCCGGTGATGAATTGTGGAAGACCGACGGTTCCGGAGCAGGAACAGTAATAGTAAAAGATATCTATGCAGGCGCCGGCTCCGGCTTTCCCGACAAATTAACCGTAGCAGGAAGCGTACTTTACTTCACTGCAACCCACCCATTCTACGGAATCGAATTGTGGAAAACAGATGGTACAGCGACAGGAACAACCCTTATAAAAGACATCAACCCCGGTATTGCTTCAGCCACGCCTTCTCTGCTCACAGTGATGAATGACGACCTGTATTTTGTAGCACTGGATCCGGTGAATGGAACCGAATTGTGGAAGACCGACGGCACCGAAGCCGGAACAGTACTGGTCAAAGACATACATACCGGAACAGGAGGCGACATTAGCAGCATGATCAACATAGATGGAACATTATACCTCGCAGCCAGCAACGAGAATTATGGTGTTGAATTATGGAAAAGCGATGGCACTACAGCCGGAACAGTACTGGTAAAAGACATATACGCAGGAACAACCGGAAGCTTACCCAAGGAGTTTTACAATGCAAATGGTACCCTTTACTTTACTGCTGCCACAGCCGCCAATGGCTATGAACTGTGGAAAAGTAATGGTACGGCAGCCGGAACAGTAATGGTAAAAGAATTTGTGCCAGGCGCCTCCTGGGGATCCATTACAGGATTTACTTACATAGCCGGCTCACTCTATTTCTCTGCCCCCTACAACGATGCCACAGATTATGAGCTTTGGAAGACGGATGGCACAACAGCGGGAACAGTGTTGGTAAAAGACATATATGCAGGAACCACAGCCAGTAGCCCAACCAACCTCACCCAGGTTAACGGCATACTTTATTGTATGGCCCGGACAGCAACATCCGGCACAGAACTGTGGAGATCCGATGGCACTTCGGCCGGCACCATGCAGGTCAAAGACATCAATCCTGGAACAGCCAACAGCAATGGAAATAACTTTACGGTAATGAATGGACTATTGTACTTCAGTGCCAACAATGGAACCAATGGAGTGGAGCTATGGCAGTCCAACGGAACAGATGCAGGCACCATCATGCTGAAAGATATCAGTGCAACCGGCAACAGCAATCCCAACCAGCTATACAACAGCAATGGCACCCTTTGGTTTGCCGCCACAACACCTGCCACCGGATTCGAAGTATGGAAGAGCGACGGCACTGCCGCGGGAACAGTGCTCGTAAAAGATATTCGTAGCAATGGATATGGAAGCTCACCGGAAGAAATGACCGAATTGAACGGATGGCTGTTTTTCACCGCTTACAATGCCAATAACGGCAAAGAATTATGGAAAAGCGATGGCACAGAAACAGGCACTGCGATAGTAAAAGAACTGGTGACAGGACCAGCTTCGTCGGCACCGGATTTACTCAGGGCCATGAACGGATTTGTATATTTCGCGACCGATGATGGCGTAAATGGAGTGGAACTTTGGAGAACGGATGGCACAAGCGCAGGCACTACGTTGGTAAAAGACCTGACGCTGAACGGACACACAACATTTATCGAAATGCTCCCGGTAGGCAATACCTTATACTTTTCAGCCGAGGTAAACGCCTATGGCTTTGAATTGTGGAAAACAGATGGCACCGAAGCCGGCACTGTCCTGGTTAAGGATATTATTGCAGGCACAGGAAACAGCACGCCCGCCAATTTCATAGAAATGAATGGAACATTATATTTCACTGCCATCACAAACGCAAATGGAGCGGAACTCTGGAAAAGCGATGGCACCGATGCAGGTACAGTCATGGTTAAAGACATTAATCCGGGAGTATCCAGCTCTAACATTTCGGGCCTTACCGTAGTAAACAATACCTTATATTTCTCTGCCGCTACAGATGCAGCAGGACAGGAGTTGTGGAAAACGGATGGAACAGATGCCGGTACCGTGATGGTAAAAGATATCATGCCTGGAGGATTGGCCGGCAATCCGGCATCACTGACCGGTTTCAATGGCATATTATACTTCAACGCTACCGGAACCTCGTATGGAGCTGAATTATGGAGATCTGATGGTACGGAAACCGGTACTTACCAGGTAAAAGATATAAATCCCGGTGGAACTGGTTCCGATGTAAGCCGGTTAAAAGTAGCAGGCAACACACTTTACTTTATAGCCCGGACTGCCACCACAGGTCTCGAGTTGTGGAAAACAGATGGCACCCAGGCCGGTACTGAAATAGTGAAAGATATCATGCCAGGAGTGGCCAGTGGAGTAACAGACATGGATATGGGAGTGATCGACAACCAGATAGTATTTCAGGCGAATGAGGGCGTCTATGGAGAAGAAGCATGGCGTAGCGATGGCACAGCTGCAGGAACCGTAATGATTCAGGATATTGCCGTTAATGGAGGCAGTGGAGCCACGTTATTTAAGCAAATCGGCAATAAGGTCTTTATGATGGCTACAGATATTACACATGGCTATGAGCTGTGGGTTGCCAACGCAGCATCCGCCCTGCCGCTTACACTGCTTGAATTCAATGGACGCCGTTACCTGGATGACGCAGTACTGAATTGGAAAACGTCCGGCGAAATAAACACGAAAACATTTACGATCGAAAGAAGCGCAGATGGACGCAGTTACGTCACTGCAGGCGTCATTCCCGCTGCTAATGCACCTGGTGACCATCAATACCGCTTTACAGATCCCAACATTGCCAAACTTGGCGCATCTATAATATACTATCGCCTCAAACAGCAGGATACAGACGGAAGAACAACCCTTTCGAAAATTATCGCTATTCCCATAGAAAGCAACGGGGCCGTCCTATTATATCCGAATCCGGTTCAACGGCAGGTAAACATATTGGTTAGTTTAAACAAACCGGAAAAAGTGAGCTGGAAGATCGTAGATAACACTGGCCGCATCATGCGCCAAGAAACACAACAAATACCAGCTGGTGGTGCAGCCATCGTTACAGACGCACAGACGTGGCCTTCGGGCATATACTACTTCCGGATAGAGGGAATAACTTTGCGCCAACAGATCAGGTTTATCAGATAATCCTTCAGCCGTCTGCGAATATACACATGAAGCCGGACCCACGAGGTCCGGCTTTTACATTTCAGGCCCGTTCTTTGATATTGATTGCCGGTTTTTATTTTTATGCCTTAACCGAAATCCGTTACCCATTTATTATTTTTGCAATTATAAACAGCAGGTATGTCGTTTTTTAAAAATAAGGTAGTAGTCGTTACAGGAGGAACCGAAGGAATAGGCAAAGCTTTGGTAAATGCATTTATCGCAGAAGGGGCCAGGGTGGCTACCTGCGCCCGGAACTATGACAAGCTCTATACCCTGCAACTGCAACATACCAATGTAGAACTACATACCATGACCTGCGACCTCAGCAAGGAACAGGATTGCCGCCGGTTTATAGAGTCGACCATCAAAACCTTTGGGGGCATCGATATCCTCGTCAACAACGCAGGCGTCAGCATGCGGGCCCTTTTCCGCGATGCCGATGTGGAAGTGATCAAAAAGGTCATGGACATCAACTTCTACGGCGCCGTACACTGTACCAAGTACGCACTTGATTCCATCATACAACGCCAGGGAACCATTGTAGGCGTTTCCTCCATTGCCGGCTACAGGGGTCTGCCCGGCCGCAGCGGCTATTCAGCATCCAAGTTTGCCCTCCAGGGCTGGATGGAAGCCCTGCGCACAGAAATGTTGAGCGCCGGCGTGAATGTCATGTGGGTTTGTCCCGGCTTTACCGCCTCCAATATCCGCAATGCCGCCCTCAACAAAGACGGCAAGCCACAAGGCGAATCACCCATGGATGAAAGCGCCATGATGACAGCCGAAGAAGTAGCAGAACATGTGCTGAAAGCCATCGAACAGCGCAAACGAACGCTGGTATTGACCTTCACAGGCAAGCGGACCGTATTCATGAACCGCTTCTTCCCCGCCTGGACAGATAAACTGGTACACAAGTTTTTCTTTAAAAACGGGGAACTGGTGAAGTAATTTCGGGTTTGGAGTTTGAGGTTTCGGGTTGCTCCGCGCCTTTTGCCGATTGACTAAGCTTAACATCCAATACATAGGTTCAATTTTAATGGGTTTCTGAGTAGTAGCAATCATACTTAAAATCCAATGAAATGCCCACAATCACTCGTTTTGAAGACCTGGAAGTCTGGCAATTAGCCCGTGAGTTATCTAATGAAATTTTCAAACTGTATAACGGTTCGGAGCTATTTTTGAAAGATTACAAACTGAAAGACCAACTTAATGGGGCCGCCGGGTCGATAATGGATAATATTGCCGAGGGATTTGAACGAGCCGGCAGAAATGAGTTTATTAACTTTCTATCTATCGCCAAAGGATCTTGCGGAGAGGTTCAATCCCAGTTGTACCGGGCTTTGGACAGAAAATATATTAATCAGGAACATTTTGATTTATTGTATCACAAGGCCAAAGAAATAGGTCAGAAAGCAGGAGCTTTCATTAATTATCTAAAAGCAAGCACTTATAAAGGCAATAAGTTTAAAAATAGGCAGGTCTGATCAATAATCATCGATAACACGAAACACAAAACGCGAAACACGGAACGCAAGAATGGCATTAATCACCCTTACATCAGACATAGGTCAACAAGACTACCTCGTAGGGGCATTGAAAGGCCAGCTATTACAGATCAATCCTGCATTTACATTAATAGATATATCCCATTCCCTCTCCCCCTTCAATTACCCGCAGGCAGCCTACGTGTGCCGGAATGCCATCAATAACTTTCCGCCCTACACCTTTCACCTCCTGCTGGTAAACCTGTTCGAGAAAAAGCCGGAGCAGCTGCTGCTGGCCTACCACCAGGAACAGTACATCCTTTGTGCCGACAATGGCCTGCTCACCATGATCCTCGAAGGCAAGCCCGAAATGCTGATCGGTCTGCCCCTCGATAAGGCAGCCATCAAGAACACCCTCTATTGCGCCCGGGTGATGGGCCAGGCAGTACAGGAGTTACAAGCCGGCACCAGCCTGATGGATATCGGCACCCCCGATGTACAGTTCACGGAAACCAATCACCTCCGTCCCCTGCTGGGCGATAACTGGATTGAAGGCCAGATCATCTTCATCGACAACTTCGAGAACATCATCGTCAACATTACCCACGCCCAATTTGAAGAACAACGCAAAGGCAGGAGCTTCAAGATCGTTTTCAGGCGCAACGAGGTCATCTCCACCATCAGCGAAACCTACGCCGATGTACACGAAGGAGAAAAACTGGCCCTGTTCAATGCCGCAGGCTACCTCGAAATAGCCATCAATAAAGGAAATGCGGCCGGATTGCTGGGGCTGCAGGGATTTACCGAGAAATCCCAGAACATGCAGAACCGCCTGTTTTATCAAACAGTCCGGATATATTTTGAATAACCCTCCCTACGATCTACGTAAATCTTCGTTATTTCTTTTAATTTACCCCACCCTCTTCAATACCCGATCGTAATTGACTGTTCCTGAGTTGGTGATAACCGATGGAGATATGACTAAAACCTGTTATAAATGTGGATTACATGCGGAATATAAAGAAATCGAAACCCGCTACACGAAACCCGAAACTCTATATATTTGCCAAGTTTAATAAAATCAATACAATATGAACTTTAGCCGTGTCAATAACATTGTAGGTTGGCTGGTTTGTTTGGTTGCTTGTACTGTTTACGTCCTCACCATGGAGCCCACCGGAAGCTTCTGGGATTGTGGTGAGTTTGTGTCCAGTGCCTACAAGTTACAGATACCCCACCCCCCCGGAGCCCCACTCTATGTATTATTAGGACGTTTCTTCATTATCCTTTTTGGTGACGATCCCACCAGCGCTGCCAAAGGGGTGAACTTCATGAATGCTATTGCCAGCGGCTTTACCATATTATTCCTCTTCTGGAGCATTACCCACTTTGCCCGTAAGCTGGTACAAAAAGGCCAGGACCTCACCAGCCAGCAGATATTTGCTACCATGGCTGCCGGTGTGGTAGGTGCACTTGCCTATACTTTTTCCGATTCATTCTGGTACAGCGCTGTGGAAGGTGAGGTATACGCCCTTTCTTCCCTGTTTACCGCCATCGTATTTTGGGCCATCCTGAAATGGGAGCATGAAGTAGACAGAGAAAGCACTACCGACGGACATAAGTTTTCCCGCGCCGACCGCTGGATCATCTTTATCTTCTTCATGATGGGCTTGTCGATCGGCGTTCACTTGTTGAACCTGTTGACCATCCCCGCCATCGTAATGGTATATTACTTCAAACGCTATAAAGTAACTACCTGGGGAACCATCTTCGCCTTCCTGATCGGTTGTGTGATCACTGGCCTGGTACAGGTGGTGATCATCCAATGGTCTATCAAAGGAGCCGGAGCATTCGACATCCTCTTTGTAAACAATTTCGGACTGCCCTTTTTCAGTGGTTTTGCCAGTTACTTTATATTATTGGCACTCCTGCTGATCCTTGGCCTCGGTTTTGGCGAAGCACAGATCCGGAAGTTCACCCTGTTCCCTGTATGGCTGTCAGCCATCATCCTGCTGTTCTGCTTCCCCTTCATCAAGTCTGGCGCATCCTTCGTGTTGCTGCTGCTGGGATTGGGCGTAGTGATAGCACTCTGCTATTATAACAGATCAGGCGTGGCTTCCTTCCTCCGCATCGGCCTCTTTTCTTCCATCTTCGTGATCATCGGATATTCTACCTACTTCACTACCCTGGTGCGCTCATCAGCCAACCCATCGGTAGATATGTATAATGTGGACAACCCGGTGAGCCTGGTAGGCTACCTCAGCCGTGAGCAGTATGGCGACTGGCCTATCCTGTATGGACCTTATTTCACCGATAAGCCTACACAGGAGAATTTCGTAGTTACAGGCGACCGCTATGCAAAAGGAAAAGATAAATATGAAGTAGCCGGTAAGAACGGGGGCATCGACTACGGTAGCATGCCTACAGCCCACCTGTTCCCACGTGCCTGGGATCCCAACAATGAAAGAAACCAGGATTTCGTGTATCGCAACTTCGGTGGCCTCGACCAGGACGAAGAGCCCAACAGAGCTTCGGAAATACGCTACTTCCTCAACTACCAGTTCCGCTGGATGTACTGGCGCTACTTCATGTGGAACTTTGCCGGCAAGCAGAACGACCTGCAAGGCTTTGGCAACCCACGTGACGGAAACTGGAACAGCGGTATCAATTTCGTAGACAAAGCATTCGGCCACAGCACACCCGATGTGCTGCCCGAAACAGCCGGAACGAAGAACAAGGCCAACAACAAACTCTTCTTCCTGCCATTCATATTGGGTATCCTTGGCTTCATTTACCAATACCGCAACCGTAAAGACCTGCTGGTTACCTTCCTGCTGTTCTTTTTTACAGGATTTGCGATCGTAATCTACCTCAACCAGGCAGGCTACCAGCCACGTGAGCGTGACTACGCCTACGTAGGATCATTCTACGCCTACGCCATCTGGATCGGATTGGGCGTACTGTGGGTAAGAGATATATTGGGCAAATACCTCAAAGGCAATATGCCCAACTATGCCTCCTTTGCCATTTGCCTGCTGGCAGTACCGGTATTGATGGCCTCACAGGAGTGGGACGATCACGACCGCAGCAAGAAAGTACTGGCCCGCGACCTTGGTAAAGACTACCTCGAGAGCTGCGATAAGAATGCCATCCTCATTTCCTTTGGCGATAACGATACCTACCCACTGTGGTATACACAGGAAGTAGAAGGCGTACGCAAAGACCTGCGTGTAGTAAACTACAGCCTGTTGGGTACCGACTGGTACATCAACCAGCTCCGCTACAAAGTGAACGAAAGCGATCCGGCAGACGTGATCCTCACAGCAGAGCAGATACAAGGTGGTAAGCGCGACAGGATCTACTACTATCCGCTGCCCGGTTACAACCAAACCGATTATTACGATCTGTATACGGTATTTAAAGATGTGATCGCCAGTGAAGATCCCAATAAGATGGCGCCTATGGACAGCGAAGATGATGACAGGCCGAACGTATTCCCCGTGAAGAAGTTCAAAATACCTGTAGACGTGGAAGCCATGAAGAAGACCCTGCAGCTGAATCCCGGCGATAGCATCGTAAGCGAACTGAAACTGGACATCAACCGCAACTCCATCGACAAGAACGACCTCGCAGTATTGGCGCTCATCGCTGCCAACAACTGGAAAAGGCCGATCTATTTCACCTCTACACAAGAGCTGGAAAACCTCGGACTGGAGAAATACACCCGCATGGAAGGGTTGTCTTACAGACTGGTGCCCATCGAGAACCAGAACAATGTAGCGGCAGACAAGATGTATAAGACCGTAATGGAGAAATTCGAATACGGCCATGCCAACCTCGGTGGTGTTTATTTCGACGAAGAGAACCGTCGTCATATCAACAGCATCCGTCAGGCACATTCCTTATTGGGATTGACCCTGGCCAATATGGACAAGAAAGACTCTGCTAAGAAAGTACTCCATAAGTATGACGATAATGTACTTGAAAGCAACGTGCCTTATGGAATGACCTCCAACCGTGGTAACTTCCATAACCGCGTATCCATGTCGTTCCTGTTGGCAGCTTACGAGTCTGGCGACCTGACACTGGCCAACAAAGTAAACACGTCCATGAAGCGTGATCTGGAACAGCAGATGCGCTACTACGTTACACTGGGTGATGAGATGACTACCGAGCAGCTGGCTATGCAGGCAGCCGCTTACCTCAACAACCGTGGCCATGCATTGGGTGCAAGACAGGAAGTGTTTGCCAATGATATCCTTTCATCCTACCAGATGCTGATGCAGCTCAATGAGTGGGAAAAGCAATTCAAAGGCGGCAATAAACCTGCAGCCAACGCAGAGAATCCAGGTACAGACATCTCAACACCTGATTCACAAGGTGCAAAGCCGAAGGATTCTAACTAAACGGATCATTCATAATACCAAAGAGTGGCAGATCGCGGAAACGCTTCCTGCCACTCTTTTTTGTGCAAACGTGTGCCCCAATATCCTGGTTTCCCGATCCTTAATAATCGTGTAACTTAGGCAAGCTACCTTGCGACAGCAAATGCCCGTATAAAGGAAGCTTTGCTCTTTCCTTATTACTGCAGCTTGATGTTGAAAGCTTTTTTCGTAGGCGGTAGCGCCTTCTCCCCATCGCCAGTCATATATTCCACATCACCCGTGATACTGGTACTCCCTTTGATCTTTAAAACCTGTACAAACGAAACACTGCTACTGTAATATTTTACAGCTATACCATAATTCGCATCTTGTTTCGTTTGCAAAGTGCCGACTTCTTTAACGTTACCATTCATTATTATCAGGGGATTTTTCCTGAAAGTGATCTTCGTCGGGATAGGGCCGCCATTGGGCGTGGATTGAGAATACAATTGCCAGGGCTTTGCAAAAACTGCAGTGATAACAACTTCATAAGTATCTGCCGTTTTCTTTTTGGCGCTGAACGTCCATTTAACAGGATCCGAGACTTGCGCCTGCATACCCATAGACAATGCGAGGAACAAGGAAAATAGGGAGCTGATTTTTTTCATTGTATAAGTTGATTGGGTTTCGGTGTAGACTAACAACTGGCTGCTGAATGCAAATTACCGTTGTTAATTTAACCCTAAAAACAAATATCAATACAATCACTGTCTATGAATTAATCTGAAACCCTGAGCTTGTCGAAGGGTTTTCAGGGAAAAGATTCGCCCCTCGTTGCCTTGCTGCCTTATTACCTCTCTGCCTTCCCGGCCCGCCAACAATTTCACTTAACAATTTGTTATTTAAATTGATACGTATTGCGGACGGTATAGTCAGCAATAATGCTTAAATTGAAGTAGAACGCTTATATAGATAAAATTATAATTCGTGATAGGTCATCATTTTTCAAAGTTTGATCCCAATAACAAGGGTAAGAGCCGGTTCGACCAGTTGCTCGATGTGCTGATGCAGTTATTGTCCTACACCAATGGCGATATTACAGAAGCGTTGAACTGGATGAACCAGCTGGACAAGGAATACGAACTCACAGACAGTGAGTACGGTATGGGCGATTTCATCGATGAGTTGCGGGAGAAAGGCTATATCCAGGAGAACCCTGTAAACGGCCAGATATCCATCACTTCCAAGACCGAGCAGGGCATCCGCAAGAAGTCGCTGGAGGAAATATTCGGCAAGCTCAAGAAGACAAAGTCAGGGCAGCACCATACTTTCAAACCGGGACAGGGCGACGAGATCAGTCCTGATACCCGGCCCTACCAGTTTGGTGATACCCTGGAGCAGATAGACTTTACCACTTCCATCCTCAATGCGCAGATCAACCACGGCATAGACAGCTTTAGCATGCAGGAAGACGACCTTTCTATCCGGGAAACGGATTACAAGGCCCAGACCTCCACGGTGCTGATGATCGATATTTCCCACTCCATGATCCTGTACGGCGAGGACCGCATTACGCCGGCCAAGAAAGTGGCCATGGCATTGAGTGAGCTGATCACCACCAAGTATCCCAAGGATACGCTGGATATCGTGGTGTTTGGTAACGATGCCTGGCCGGTAGAGATCAAGGACCTCCCCTATTTGCAGGTGGGGCCTTATCATACCAATACGGTGGCGGGACTGGAAATGGCAATGGACCTGCTGCGCAGGCGGAAGAATCCCAACAAGCAGATCTTCATGATCACGGATGGTAAGCCTACCTGTCTCAAAGTTGGAAAACGCTATTACAAGAATAGCTTTGGGCTCGATAGGAAGATCACGAACCGTTGTCTGAACCTGGCGGCACAATGCAAGAAACTTAAGATACCGATCACTACCTTTATGATCGCAACAGACCCCTATTTACAGCGGTTTGTGCAGGAGTTCACCGAAACGAACAATGGTAAGGCATTCTTCGCTTCCCTGGATAAACTCGGCGCTTTCATCTTCAAGGACTTTGAAAGTGGCCGCCGTAAAACCGTATATTAACCCCATCCATGAAATGTATAACCGGCATTTTATTATGCGTTTATCTCGTTACCTCAGGATGTAAGGATGAACCACGTCCTGTGGAAACAAAAAGATTATTTCTGCCTAAGGATTCCGAAGCGTCGGCATATGATTCAATAGCGTATACAAAGAATGTAGTGACGCTTATATTAGCAGCAGAGAACAATATATTTTATTACACAGGAGAGTTGACGGATCAGTCATCTGTTGGTAAGGTCGATTACAAAGGAGTGCGGAATGTTTTACTGGATTTCAAGCGAAAGGCAGGCGATAGCCTTGTAGTGATCATTAAGCCGCATAGTAGTGCTACGTATAAGAATACGGTTGATATCCTGGATGAAATGACGATCAATGAAATAAAGAAGTATGCATTGATCGATTTGACAGCAAAAGAACAAATCGAAATATTACATGAAACCAATGTTACGGTTGGCAAAGAAGATTATGAACTTACCGTGACAGCCCCCAAATCTATCTCTACCACTTCCGGTATCCGTAGAAAAAGCCTCATTATTACTATACATGCCAATAACGCCTTATCCTGGCAGACGTACGACCTGATTGCTGAAACAAAACCCAAGGAGATAGTTCCTGCCACAAAAGAGAATTTGAAGAAAGTAATTTCAGAATACAGGAAAAGCATCGGGGCCGATAGTTTAAAGACGGGCCTCATTATCAGAGGGTCCAAAGACGGGCAGTATCCCGTTTTTAAAACGGTGATCGATGCCATGAAAGAACTGGAAATATTTAAGTTCAGTTTTGAAGAGGAGCCAACATCAAATAAGTAAACACACAGAACAAATACGCAATGAGTAAAAGATTAGCAGCAACTTTAGGAGAGCTTAAAAAGAGTGGTTACAAACCTTTATCGGTAAAGGAAGAGATACGCAAGAACCTGATCTGCTCCCTGCAGAAACAGGAAAATACCTTCAAAGGAATTCTGGGGTATGAAGAAACAGTAATACCTGATGTGGAAAGAGCCCTGCTTTCTCAGCACAATATACTTTTCCTTGGCTTGCGTGGACAGGCCAAGACCCGCATGGCGCGCCAAATGGTGGATCTGCTGGATGAATATGTACCGGTAGTCTACGGCAGCGAGATCAACGACGATCCGCTCAACCCCATTTCCCGCTATGCCAAAGACCTCATCGAGGAGAAGGGTGATGAAACACCCATCGTATGGCTGCACCGCAGCGAACGGTACGGCGAAAAGCTGGCCACGCCCGATGTAAGCGTAGCTGACCTGATCGGTGATATCGACCCTATCAAGGCAGCCAACCTCAAACTGCACTTTGCCGATGAAAGGGTGATCCACTACGGCATCATTCCCCGCAGCAACCGTGGCATCTTCGTGATCAACGAAATACCCGACTTGCAGGCACGCATACAGGTAGCCCTGTTCAACATCCTTGAAGAAGGCGATGTGCAGATACGCGGGTTCAAACTGCGTATGCCGCTGGATATTCTGTTTGTGTTTACGGCCAACCCGGAAGATTATACCAACCGCGGATCGATCGTGACACCGCTGAAAGACCGTATAGAAAGCCAGATACTCACACACTATCCCAAGACCCTTGAAACTGCCTTGTCCATTACAGAGCAGGAAGCGGATGTGCCGGAAGCGCAAAAAGAAAAGGTGCGCATCAGCGACCTCATCAAGCGGTTGATAGAACAAATACCTTTCGAAGCGCGCAGCAGTGAGCTGGTCGATAAAAAGAGTGGTGTATCTGCCCGTTTAAGCATCTCGGCCTTTGAGAACGCGGTGAGTGCCGCCGAGCGCCGCGTGATCATCAATAAGGAAAAAGACACACAGGTTTGGATCAGTGATATGATCGGTGTGATCCCTTCTATCACCGGTAAGATAGAACTGGTGTATGAAGGAGAGCAGGAAGGCCCTTACCAGGTGGCCATGAACCTGCTTGACAAAGCCATCCGCACCCAGTTTGTCAATTACTTCCCCAATCCTGAGTCGCTGAAGAAGAAACGCAGCAGCCAGCAGCAGGCGGAAGATAATCCCTACCGCTCCATCCAGGCATGGTTCGATAAAGGCAATGCGCTCAACATTTTTTTCAATACCACCGATGCAGAAAAGGTACAGCAGCTGTACAGGGTGGATGGTTTACATGCATTGGTAAAGCGCTTCTTCAAGGGTGCTAATGAAAAAGAAGCTGCTTTGCTGATGGAGTTTGTGTTGCATGGACTGGCATCCTTCTCCCTTATCAGCAAGAAGATCGTGGAGAACAAAGTAGAGTTTAAAGACCTCATGGGTTCCATGCTCAACCTCGGCAATACCGGCAACTTATCCGACGAAGACCTTGAAAGCGACGACTTTAATTAATTCTGAACCACGATTTGTTGGGTTTAATGGATTAGGAGGAAACAATATCGTTGGCAATAAAAAGCAAAACAGGCAGCTCATAAGGCTGCCTGTTTTAATTATAATCTGCGGGTAGCATGGAGTACTATCTCCTGTCAATCCTAAAAATTCAATAAAATCATAGTTCAGACTATGGTTCAGACGATATTCACTTCTCTTTCCAGCTCTACGCCAAACTTTGCTTTTACACTTTGGAGAATATCTTCACTGAGATCGTAGATTTCTTTTCCCGTGGCGTGCCCGTAATTCACTAATACAAGCGCCTGGCGTGCATGACAGCCGGCATCGCCTCTGCGTACACCTTTCCAGCCACACTGTTCGATGAGCCAGCCTGCGGCCAGTTTTACGCTGCCATCTGCATTGGTGTAACCAACAATGCCCGGAAAGGACTGTTGCAGCTGTGCATATTGACCGGCAGGAATAGAAGGGTTTTTAAAGAAGCTGCCGGCATTGCCGATCTCATTGGGATCAGGCAATTTAGAGCGGCGGATATTGATCACCGCCTGGGAGACGGCTTGTATGCTTAATTCCTGAATGCCCATGTGCTGCAGTTCCTGCTCGATGGCGCCGTAGCTGGTATTGAAACGGGGCGTTTTGTTGAGCCGGTAAGTAACATTCAGAATAATGAACTGATCGCGGTATTGCCGTTTGAATACACTTTCACGGTAGCCAAATTGACAATCATTGACGCTGAATGTGTGTATTTTTTTATCGTGGATATGGTATGCTTCCAGTTCTTCGAACACATCTTTGATCTCCACGCCATAAGCGCCAATGTTCTGCATGGGGCTGGCGCCTACATTGCCCGGAATGAGTGACAGGTTCTCTACACCGGCGAGGTTCCTTTGCAGGCAATGCTGCACAAAGCCGTGCCAGCTCTCCCCTGCCCCGGATTGAATGTATACATGGTTGGCGTCTTCCTTAACAATGTTGATGCCTTTCATTTCATTCTTCAGCACCAGGCCGTCATAGTCTTTCGTGAAGAGGATATTGCTGCCGCCGCCCAATACCAGTAAGGGCGTTGCAGTGGCACGTTGTGCTAACAATGCAGATAACTCATCTGCGTCACTAAATGTGGCAAATGCACGGGCTTTGGTATCGATGCCCATGGTATTATAAGAACGTAGGGAAACATTGTTAAGCATATTCATATAGTTACATCGTATCTACGTCAACAATCGCTACTACTTTTCTGAATCGTTGATGCTGGTGCATGATGGCGATCTGTTCCTGAATCTGCTGCTTGCAGCGCTGGATGATCTGTGCTTCGCGCGGCAGCTTGATCAGCAATTCCATCAGATATTGATTGCGCACCCGGTTTACAATGGGATCGGCAGGGCCTACGAGGTAACTGCCAAACTCCGTTTTCAGGCCGGCAGCGATACTGTTGGCAGCTGCATCGGCCACATCCTTGATGGGATGCTTGAAGGTGATCAGGATACAGCGCGTGAAAGGTGGATAACCAAATTGCCGCCTTCCTTCGATCTCATAGAGATAAAAGGAATGGTAGTCGTGCTGCTGCACAAAACCCAATACCGGATGCCTGGTATTCGACACCTGTACCAACACATGACCCTGTTCATCCTTACGCCCTGCCCGGCCACTCACCTGCTCCATCAGCTGGAAAGCACGCTCGTTGACCCTGAAGTCGGCAAAGCTCAATATGCTGTCGGCATCGAGGATGCCAACGAGTGATACATGTTCGAAGTCCAGTCCCTTCACCACCATTTGTGTACCCACCAGCATGTCCAGCTTTTGCTGTTCAAACTGCTGGATGAGGCTATCGTGTGCTGTTTTCCCTTTTACACTGTCCACGTCCATGCGTGCGATCCTGTATTTGGGAAACTGCTCTTCCAGTTGCTCTTCGATCTTTTCCGTTCCAAAGTTGCGTTGCAGGAAGCGGTCGCTGCCACAGGCCATGCAGGTGTACACAGGTGGATACACCGTGCCGCAATAATGGCAATGCAGCTTATTGGTATTCTTGTGGAACGTTAGTGACACATCGCAATGCTTGCACTGTGGAATCCAGCCGCAAGACTGGCATATCTGGTAGGGTGAATAGCCGCGGCGGTTCTGGAAAAGGATCACCTGCTTGTTTCTTTCCAGCGACTGCTCGATGGCCGACTGCAGTTCGGGTGTGATCATGATCTTATCCTTTTCGGGACGCATGATCTTCTTGGTATCGATGATATGGATAACGGGCAGCTGCACCCCGCCAAAACGTTCGTTCAGTTGCACCAATCCATACTTCTGCGTTTGGGCATTGAAATAACTTTCAATGGAAGGCGTGGCACTGCCCAATAATACCTTTGCATTGAATAAAGACGCGTAATAAACGGCGCCGTCACGCGCATGGTAACGTGGCGCCGGGTCCTGTTGTTTATATGAAGTGTCGTGCTCTTCATCGGCCACGATCAAACCCAGGTCGCTGAAAGGCAGGAACAGCGAAGAACGGGCGCCCAATACGATCTTCAGTTCACCGGTCTTTACTTTATTCCAAATCTCCAGCCTTTCATTCTGGCTAAATTTGCTATGATAAATGCCGATGTAGCCACCAAAATGCCTTTGCAGGCGGCGGATGACCTGTGAAGTAAGCGCGATCTCAGGAAGCAGGTATAGCACCTGTTTACCCTGACGTACGAATTGCTCGATCAGCTTTACATATACCTGTGTTTTACCGCTGGAGGTGACACCATGCAACAGGCATACCGGTTTTTCGGCCAATGCCGCATTGACTCCTTCCAGTGCCGTTTGCTGTGCGGGTGTCAATGTAAAATCGATGTTGATGTTCCTCGGCAGGTACATCAGGCGGTCTACATTACGTTTTTCAAGGAACAAAATGTTCTTATCGACCAGTCCCTTCAATTGCGCATCGGAAGCGCCGCTCTTTTTAAGCAGGTTGGCCTTCGATACTTCGCCTTCTGTTTTGTTGAGGTGGAGGTAACTTAGCAGCAGTTCCATTTGCTTCTCGGCCCGCTGGAGTTTTTTATCCTCGTTCAGCAATTTGGCCAGCTCATCTTCATTGTCATACACCGGGTTTAGCAGCACGAAGGTCTCTTTGCGCGGTGTGTACGTTTCTTTGAGGGCTTCCCAAACAAAACAGACCTTCTTGTCGATGAGCCTTTTGATAACGGGGTATACGTGGGAGGAGTCGAGGATCTGCTGAACTTCAGCCAGCTTCAATTCTTTCTTTATCAGCAGGGCTTCGGATACTATGTATTCATCGTGGTCGAGCTGCTCGAAGTTCTCGCCGTACTCTTCATTGAACACCAATTGTGTTTCGCTGCTCAATTTGAAATGTGAAGGCAGGGCTGCCGCCATTACTTCTCCTTCGCTGCACATGTAGTAGCGGGCGATCCATTCCCACAGCTTCAGTTGTTCCGGATATACAATGGGTTCTACATCCAGTATGTTAAGGATGTCCTTAGGCTCGAAGAATTCAGGTTTTTCATTGTGCAGCCGCTTGACGACGCCTGCGTATCTTTTTGTTTGCTTCAGCCCTACTTCCACGCGCACGCCGGGCTTCACCTGTTCCTGTAAGTGAACGGGTACGGCCCAGGTATAGTTCTTGGGTAATGCCAGCGGTATAATGACTTCTGCAAACAACTTCTGAAAGGATTAATGTGCAATATACGTCTTAGAAGATTTCTAATTTCGGGTTTCGGGTTTAGAGTTGCTGCCGCGCTTTGAAAAGCGTGAGACTGATCGCTATATCGTACAGTGTATATTACAAAAGTCTGCTGCATCTAAAGCACCCGAAACACGGAACTTTAAACCCGGGATCACTCGATCCAATCGGCTTTGTATTCGCGGAGCTTTTGCTCCATGATGTCGAATACTTTTTGTTTCAGGGCAGGAAGGTCTTTATTGGTGAGGCCTTCTACAGGAATGGGCGCCAGGAATACCGACCGTGACCGGCCGGGGTTGATGGAGAATACACTTTTGTAATGCATACGTGCATAGCTATCCAGGAATAACACCGGTTTGATAGGTGTTTGCGTTTCGATAGCAATGCGGAAAGCGCCATCATAGAAGTCTTTTACCGGTTGATGGGTTTCGTTGAACGTGCCTTCAGGGAAGATGAAGATAGAAATGCCTTTTTTGATGACTGCTTTGAGGGTACGCACACTGCGGGCGCGGCCTTCGGCGCTGCTGCGATCAACCGTCACTACTGTATTGCGATAGATATATCCGAATACAGGCATTTTAGACATTTCCACCTTGCCGAGTACCCTTACCGGCTGTTTGATCGTTGTGACAATGATGGGTGCATCGAGGTATGAGATATGATTGGCGACAAAGATGTATTGTTCTTTCTTGTTGTGAGGAGCCTCATATATGTTCTTGTGGCGGATGCCGATGAAAAAGAACCATAACTCTCCCCAGAGGTTGCACAGCCCGTAAATGAAATTGCCGCCTGCCACTTTCCCAAAAAAGGAACCTGCGATCACGGCCGGCAGCACACTGATCATGAGCGATACAAATATCACGTATGCATACACACAATAAAGCCATTTAAGCGGGGTCTTGAGCCATTTCATGAGGCAGCGTCAGGATTTGAATCGGGAAAAATAAGAAGAAAGTCCGAAAGTCTGTAAAGTCCGGAAGTCCGAAAGAAAAATACAGTTTCTTACTTTCTGACTTTCCGTCTTGCGGACTTCCCTACTTTATTTACAATCGCAGCTCCAGTCTGTATCCAGGTCAATAACGGTAATAACTACCGTCCCTCTGTCGGCGGGCGCAAAAACGATGCGTACCTGCTGACCGTCGCGGGTGCGGCCTTCAAGGGCGTATTTGGGATCGGGCCGGGCGGCAGGCTCGCTTTTCCCGTCGTTGACCACACCGTGTTCGAGGATGTCCTTTACTTCGCTTTCGTCGATATGGCGGCAGGCCATGCGGCAGCGGGCATGTTTGGTGAAGATCAGCTTGCCGTCTGCATGGCGCCGGTCGAAACCAATATCGCGTACAGGCCTGTCGCTGGGGGGATGGGTAATCCGTTTCCGGCGTTGACTGGCGGTATCTTCAACCTGTTCGGGATCGGTCTTAACTTCTTCCTGGCGGGGTTGTTCCTTATCCTGTTTTTTGCGTGAATGCTTGTTATTCAGTGCGATAGTAAGGGCTATGCCAATGGTTATCAAGGCTGAGAAGATCGGTATCCACGTTTTTTTCATGGCGGCAAATTAAGCAATTCCGGATTTGGGATGTAGTATTTAGGATTTTGCAGTTGTAGCGGGCTGACTAATTCTAAACCCGAAATCCTAAACCCGAAATTGAAGTATCTTTGCCCCGTCATGGCAGAAAAAAGGACTGTAGCTTTTCATACGCTGGGTTGTAAACTCAACTTTTCAGAAACTTCCACGCTTTCACGTTTACTCGAGAATGAAGGATTTGAGAAAACCTCTTTTGAGGATCAGGCAGATGTGTACGTGATCAACACCTGCTCCGTGACCGATAATGCGGATAAAGAATGCCGGCACCTGGTGCGCCGTATCCAGCGCAAATCGCCTGAAAGCCTGGTGGTGATCACCGGCTGCTATGCGCAGCTGAAGCCTAAAGAAATAGCCGAGATACCCGGCGTAGACCTCGTGTTGGGGGCTGCCGAGAAGTTCAACATTGCTCAACACATCCGGGAACTTGCCAAAGGCGATTCTGCCAAAATATGTAGTTGCGATATCGAGACGATCACTGGTTTCAATGCTTCTTATTCTATCAACGACAGAACGCGCACATTTCTGAAAGTGCAGGATGGCTGCGATTATAACTGCTCTTTCTGTACTATACCCATGGCCAGGGGCAAAAGCCGTAGTGACAGTATAGATAATGTGTTGCGCAATGTGGAAGAGCTGACAACTACCGGTGTTAAAGAGATCGTCTTAACGGGTGTGAACCTGGGCGATTTTGGCAAAGGCCCGGATGGTAACAAAAGGCACGAGGAGAATTTCATGGACCTCATCCGGGAACTGGATAAGGTGAAAGGGATCGAGCGTTATCGTATTTCCTCTATAGAGCCTAATCTGCTTACCAATGAGATCATTGAGTTTGTGGCCAATAGCGACCGTTTTATGCCGCATTTCCATATGCCGCTGCAAAGTGGTAGTAATGAGATACTGGGGTTGATGAGAAGGCGCTACAAGCGGGAGTTGTATGCTGATCGTGTGAATCTGATCAAAACGTTAATGCCGCATTGCGCAGTAGGCGTCGACGTCATTGTGGGCTTTCCCGGCGAGTCAAACGCCCATTTCAAAGAAACTTTTGATTATTTGCATGGACTTGACGTAACTTATCTTCACGTTTTCACGTATTCTGAAAGGGACAATACCAAAGCATTGGAGATTGAGCCCGTAGTTCCAGTCAATATTCGCAATGAAAGAAATAAATCGCTGCGTAACCTGTCCTATATGAAAATGCAGTATTTTACCCAACTGCATGCTGGTCAAACCCGTAAAGTATTATTTGAAAGGCATGAACGAAATGGTATGATGGAAGGGTATACCGACAATTACATCAAAGTAACCATGCCGTACCGGGCCGATTATGCAAACGAGGTAAGAGACTGTACGTTGTAAACATTTAAGAAC
This sequence comes from Niastella sp., assembly GCA_017744515.1. GTDB lineage: Bacteria > Bacteroidota > Bacteroidia > Chitinophagales > Chitinophagaceae > Paraflavitalea. The sequence continues at coordinate 918 of JAGIBF010000029.1, read as the reverse complement.
AGTCAGGTGTTAGAAATGGATTAGTATGAAGAAATTCCAGGTTACGATACAATTTGAAATGGATGATGAGTTCATGTCCCTGGTCCCCTCCCACCGTGTATACATCGATACACTTATAGAAAAGGGGGTCATAGATCAGTATGTGGTGTCGATGGAAACCCAACGCGTTTGGATCACTTTCACAGCCAAAGACAAGCATGAGATTGAGGATTATCTTGTTAAGTCTCCTATTCACAAGTACTGGAGCTACGAGATAGATGAATTGTTTATCTATGACGGCCAGCATTACAGGCTGCCGGCGGTTCAACTGAACTAATTATTCTCCACGCATCATCAATACCTCAGCCAATATTTATAGAAGGCAGGGAATTCTCTGGTCAGGCCATACCAGTCATTAATGGCTGTAAACTTCGAATGGTCGCCGGCTACTGCCGGAAATCCTAATTTTTTAACAATGTATTTAGAGCGGGTTACGTGGTAATAACTGGTTACTACTACGGCCGACTGATAATGTGTTGTCGTGTTTAGTGTAAGAAAGTTCTTAGCTGTCAGGTAGCTGTTGTCGCCTGCATTGTCTACAATGATATCCTCATCGGGTACGCCTTGTGCTATCAAATAGTTACGCATTCCATCTCCTTCCGGGTAATCGGATGTACCGATGCCGCCGCTTACAAATATTTTCTTTACCTGCTTATTGCGGTACAACTGCAGGGCTGCATCTACCCTGCCCCTGAGCCAGGGTGACAGGCTGCCATCTGCAAAAACAGTATTGCCCAGTACAATGGCTACATCTGCTTTGCCGGTAAAGTCGTGCAAGCCGTCTTTTACTACCCATAATGTATGTAGGAAGAACCAAGCGAGGAAGAAAAGGATAATGATGCGGAGCTTGTTTAACATGAAGGGGTATGACTATTTAGC
>JAGIBF010000028.1 GCA_017744515.1 Niastella sp. | reverse complement strand
GCCATACGGCCATCACCATACAAGCCACTCGCCAGTTCACCCCTTCCTACAGGGATGATCCTATTGCCAAACGATTCCAGCTTTTGCAAATTGGTTTTTGTAGTAGGGTGATGCCACATATCTTCATCCATAGCCGGCGCCACTACAACCGGACAGGTAGCCGATAAATAAGTAGCCAGCAGCATATTATCACATAGCCCATGCGCCATCTTGGCCAGTGTGTTGCAACTCAACGGAGCAACCACCATCACATCGGCCCAGCGGCCCAGCTGCACATGGTTCGACCAGGATTCATTACTGGCCAGGTCTATAACTACGGGATTCTTTGAAAGCGTGGAAAGCGTCAGGGGAGAAACGAAATCACGGGCAGCCGGGGTCATTACTATTTTTACCTCCGCCCCTGCCTTTACCAATAACCTGGTAAGCAGGATCGACTTATAGGCAGCAATACTACTCGTGATGGCGAGCAAGATCTTTTTGTCCTGGAACATGATGGATAAATTTCTTGTTCAAAACAAAAAGCGACAGGGGCTTCCTATCGCTTAACTATATCATGAACAGCTTAAATTAGCTGAACAGGTCGTCTTCGTTCTTACGATAATAGATCTTATCGTCGAGGAATTCCTGAGTAGCCAGCAGAGAAGGGTTAGGCATACGCTCATAAGCCCTTGAAATTTCAATCTGCTCCTTGTTCTCATGGATTTCTTCCAAACTATCAGTATGGCTGGCAAATTCTTCCAGCTTGTTGTGCAACTCCTCTTTCAAGGTGATATTGATCTGATTAGCACGCTTGGCAATGATGGCAATGGATTCATACACATTACCAGTTTTACCCTTGATCACATTCAGATCCTTTGTTTCAGCCGTGTTAGCGGTGTTAGCACTAATTTGACGTCTTAACTTGCTCATTATTGATGACTTTACTGATTTCTTTAATATTGTTTCGTGATAAAGTGGCATAACGCTCCACTTCCTTGGTCAGCTTACTTTCAGGAAAACGATCCACAAAATCGTTACACTCAGTTACCACCTGTTCAAAACGCGCAGGCTTTTTATCTTCCACACTGTTTGATGCAAACAGGTAATAAGACTTGATGATCTGGAACTTATACTCATCACTCTTTTGTGAATCCGGGAAATCATTCATCAGGCTCGTATAAGCTATCGCCGCAGCCCGGTACTTACCCATATTATAATACAACGCAGCACTCAAATGTGCTTTATCTTCCAACTTCAAACGGCACTTATCGATGATATCTGTAGCTTCCTTTATCCTGGGCGATCCCGGATGCGTATTGATAAACGTTTGCATCAAGCCGATCGTCTTCTCCGTATTCGTTTGGTCCAGTGGCGTTTTGGGCGATTGTCGATAATAAGTATACGCCCGCATATACTCCATCTCTTCTGCACGGGGACTGTTCGGGAAAACCTCTACAAACTGTTTGAACAGGTTCTCAGCCTCCATGTAATTCCTGAGATAATAATTACAATAAGCGAACTTATAGAAAAGATCTTCAAACTGAGGTTGTCCTTTCAGCAGCGGGAATAACTCCTCATACAACTGCTTGGCATAATTGTATTTCTTTGCCACATAATACTTCTCGGCCATTCTCAGCTTATAATCGTAATCGTTACTCTTCTGCACTTTGGCAAACTTGGAACAGGATACGACTCCCAGGGCTAAAAATACAACTATCAGTGCTGACTTCATAAAGGTGGGCAAAGTTAAGGTATTACCTGCAAAATAGGAAAGGATTGTAAAAAGGGCCTAAACAAGTCGTTAAGATAAATATAAAACCCCTCCTTGTACAAGGAGGGGTTATTATATATAAAGTTGACAGCAAAAGTATTATCCTCTGCGACGTAAGTTCGGATGTGGAGCAGGTACAGTGTTCGGACCTTCTTCACCAGTTCCATCACGGAGATCAACAGTAGTGCACTCACCACCGGTTTCGCCGTATTTGAAGATGAATCGATCAGAGCTAATACCTTCTTTCTCAACCAGGTAAGTGATAACTGCATTAACACGGTCCCAGCTTAATTGCTGTTCAGACTTGTTAGTAGAGCAGTAACCAACTACAGCGATCTTACAATCAGGGTTGTTGCGGATCTGCTGAGCTGCGCTGGCCAGTAATGCCTTAGAGTCGTTGCTCAGCGTCACAGATTTACCCTTGAAAGTTACGCTTGGCAGGCTGCCTACGTTACAATTTGGCTTAAGAACCATATTCTTCATCAGGTTAGATAAAGAATCGCAGCATGCAGGAGGAGGACATTTACCAACACCATCAGCATCAACAGGCTGGCACTGAGTAGGTGTGATAAGTTCTTTATCCTTGTAATCAGGAACACCATCACCATCAGTGTCACGGCTAACACCATGAGAATCAACAGGTGCACCGGCTGGTGTATTGGGTTCAGTATCAAATTGATCAGTAACGCCATCACCATCTGCGTCATCCAATACTGGCTTAGGCAGCTTCATGTGACGGGGCTTGTTGATCTCGTTGTAAGCATAATCCAAAGGATTCAGCCACCACAGTGGTTCAACAGATTTGCTGCCACCGATAGCGAAATTCAGACCAACTGAGAAGAAGTTGTACAGATCATGATCCCTTGTTTGGGCAGTTGCCTGTAAAGGACCATTCTCCTGCCATTGGTTACCATCCAAAAGGTCGGTTTTGGGCAGCGTAACCTTGTCTTCAATAGCCAGGCTCAACGTCTTGTTGAGTTTGAACGCTACACCAAGACCAAAGTTCAGGTTCGGACGGAAAGGCTCGCCAAACAGCTTTGCGTGGCTGGGATCCTCTTCGCCTTCTGTTTCGTATTTGCCATCCAGGATGTCCTTTACAGCCTTACGAATGTCTTTGCGGTCTTTGTACTGATACTGTGTAGGCCCGTATTGAGCTACAACAGGACCAAAGTTGTAAGGAGCGCCGCTGGCATTCAGGGCGTCAACCTTAACATCATAGATAGTACCACCAATACCGGCAAACGCGTAGATATTGAAGCCGGTCTTGGCACGGTGGAAGCGGATATTGTTCAAAGTGAATACACCTTGCAATGCCGCATCATAGATGTTAGTCTTGTAATTGTAGAACACTGGAGTTCCTGGAGCATAAGCATCCCAGGCAGAGTTCTTGGAATAATTTCCAGAAGGTTGGAAATTAAGCCCTTTTGTATTCAGATAGTTCAATTCACCACGTAAAGAGAACACATAACCCAATGCTTTACGAACATGTAAACCTGCGCCAAAACCTAAACGGGAACGAACGTCGCCGATTACGGTTCCAAGGCCGCCTTTAACACCAATTTCCCATTTACTCCTCGGTTGAGCAGGAAAGGGGTAATTGTTCGCCATAAATTCACTGTGCTGAGGTAATCTTTTTGATGGTATTACAGAGGAATCCTGTACATCGTAGCTGCCGCCTATTTGAGCAAACGAGCCAGACGCGAGCAGGCATAGTAAGCCAAACAGACCTGTGTACTTTTTGCTTGCCATAACTAAAGTTTATGTGAAGGATTAAGAAAACCAATGTCCAAATTAGTCACAAAAATATTAATTGAAAACTAAATACCAAATTTTTTTACCCAACGTTGCACGTTTTATCTTGCTGTCAATCATTCAATAAGACTCCTATATGTATACTCAAATTACTGTCTTACTTACAAAAGTAAAATAGTAATTTGCCGTTCCTTTTTGGAATAAATGAAATTATCACAGGCTATACTACGCGACGAACTGGTAGAATTTGAGAAACAATTCCGCGAAGCAGTTAAAAGCCAAACGCCTTTACTGGACCGTATTATGCGGTTTATTGTAAACCGCAAAGGAAAACAACTGAGACCCATGTTCGTGCTCCTCGCTGCCAAGCTATGCGGGCCTGTTACGGCATCCTCATACAGAGCAGCTTCCCTCGTTGAACTATTACACACTGCTACACTCGTACACGATGACGTAGTAGACGAATCACTCGAACGCCGGGGCTTTTTCTCAACCTATGCCCTCTGGAAAACAAAGATCTCTGTACTCGTAGGAGACTACCTCCTCGCCAAAGGCATGCTTCTCTCACTCAATCACGATGACTTCAGGATTTTACAGATCCTGTCCGATGCTATACGGCGCATGAGCGAAGGAGAACTGCTGCAACTGGAAAAGTCCCGTACACTCAACCTCAAAGAAGACGTTTACTTTGAGATCATCACCGGCAAAACAGCCTCACTACTCGCCTCGGCCTGCGCTGCAGGCGCCTGGTCGGTCACCCAAAATGAGAACACCACTGAAAAAATGCGCCGCTTCGGCGAAAAAGTGGGAATAGCCTTCCAGATCAAGGACGATCTGTTCGACTACGGTAACGACTCCATCGGGAAACCTACCGGCAACGACATCAAAGAAAAGAAACTCACCCTACCATTAATATATACCCTTAACAATTCTGATGCCACTACCCGTCGCAGACTTATTTACATTATAAAAAACCACAATAAGGATACAGAGAAGGTACAGGAAGTTATAGACACTGTGAAGCGTATGGGAGGCATAGAATATACCGAGCAAAAGATGTTTGCCTATCGTGACGAGGCATTGAGTATATTACAGGAATTTAATAACCCCGAAGTGCAGCAGGGACTTGAAGAACTGGTTCGGTTTACGACAGACAGAAAGTTTTAACCTGTAAAATGTGCTCATAAGCCTGTTATCATGCAGAAACGATGGAACATACTGGCGGCAGATGAAGGCAGGGTAAAAGAGCTCTACGAATCCCTCAAAATACATCCGGCCCTGTGTAAAGTGTTGATACAACGCAACATTTCAGATTATGCAATAGCCAAACAATACTTCCGTCCCCAGCTGTCCGATCTCCATGATCCGTGGCTGATGAAAGACATGGAAGCCGCAGTAGTCCGCATCCTCACAGCCTTCGACAAACAGGAAAAGATACTCGTATTTGGAGATTATGACGTAGATGGTATCACCTCGGTCTCCTGCATGTTCAGCTTTCTGACCAAACACTATCACCCCGAAAAACTGGACTTTTATATTCCCCACCGCTACCGCGAGGGATATGGCATTTCACAACAGGGCATCGATTTCGCCATTGAAAACGGGTTTACACTCATTATATCATTAGACTGCGGCATCAAGTCAGTCGACCTCATCAGCTACGCAAAAGCAAAAGGAATTGATTTTGTGGTGTGCGATCACCACACCCCCGATGCCGTGTTGCCACCCGCAGTGGCGATCCTCAACCCCAAACAACCCGATTGCAACTATCCATACAAAGAATTGTGCGGCTGCGGAGTAGGCTTTAAGCTCATCACCGCCCTCACCCGGCGCCTGGGTCTGCCACAAGCAGCAGCAGAAGAATACCTCGACCTGGTAGCTACGGCCATCGCCGCCGATATCGTACCAATAACAGGAGAAAACAGGATACTGGCCTACTATGGATTAAAAAAAGCCAACGAAGATCCCAACCACGGCATCAACGCCCTCAAACAGCTCAGTGAACTGAAGACGGCCCTGTTCATCAACAGCCTCATCTTCATGATCGCCCCCCGCGTCAATGCCGCCGGACGTATGGATGATGCACGAAAGGCAGTACAGATGTTCATTGCGCCAAACCTCGAAGAAGCATTTGAATACGCCAAGCTGCTCCATTCAGACAATACCACCCGCAAAGAAGCCGATAAAAATATTACCGACGAAGCACTGGCCCTGATCGAAGGCAACAGCGAATTCCTCGAACGCAAATCCACTGTCATCTATCAGCCCCATTGGCACAAAGGAGTAGTAGGCATTGTGGCATCACGCCTTATCGACCATTTTTACCGCCCTACGATAGTACTGACCCAATCGGGTGAGTACGTGGCAGGTTCAGCCCGCAGCGTAGCCGGCTTCAATGTATACGAAGCCATCCATCAATGCAAAGACTTGCTATTGGGTTACGGCGGCCACTTCTATGCAGCCGGTATGACATTGGAACCAGGCAATGTAGATGCCTTCCGCGCCCGCTTCGAAGAAGTAGTGGCCGCAACGATCACCCCGGACCTGCTCATTCCCGAGATCATCATTGATGGAGAAATACCTTTCAAAGACCTGAAACCCGCATTCTACAACATCATACACCAGATGGAACCCTTTGGCCCCGACAACATGAAGCCGGTATGGGTAACCAAAAACGTGATGAACAGCGGCTATTCAAGAGTAGTCAAAGACAACCACATCAAATTCTCCCTGCGCCAGGAAAACATCCTCTTCAATGGCATCGGGTTCAACATGGCCCGCAAATTCCACCTCCTGCTGGAGCAGAAACCCATTGACATCGTTTTCACCCTCGACGAGAACGTTTGGAATGACGAAAAACACCTGCAACTCAAAGTGATCGACTTCCGGTTGTCCGAAGTATGATCCATACTACAGATTCACAGCTGTACCTACCATATTCTCAGTAATACCAATGATTGCCTGCAAGCATATAGAAATTAGCAGCAAATCATTTCCCCATGTCAATCCTTAAATACCTTTCAACACTACTACTAACCATCATCACACTGGTCACCAACGCCCAGGAAGGATTTCGCCTCACAGGCATCGCTCCCGATTCCCTTGAAGGCAGCATGATCTACATAGGTACCACAGACTATGCTGATTCCAAATACGAATGGCGAGACTCAACGCGCATCACTCAGGGGCGCTTCATTTTTACCGGTCGGCTCCCACAAACCGCCATGCTCACCAGCCTCGTCATAAAAAAACCCAAATTCGGGATGTATCAGTTTCTACTCGAAAATCGCGACATCTCCATCACTATATATTCCTCAGCCAGAAATACAATCGACAGCTGCACCTTTACCAATGCCCCGGTACAAGAGCAATACATGCAATTAAAAAAGAAACAAAAACCTGCAAACGACCTTATCATACGACAGTACAAGAAAATGGACACAGCCATGGCAAAAGCTGATGAAGCCGGCAAACAAAAGATGAACGATGAATTAATAACACTCTTCTGGAAAGAAAAGCAGGTAACCGTACAATACATCAAAGAAAATCCGGACAACTATCTTTCACTCTACCAATTGAGCTACTTCATTGCCGGCGGCGCCATGAAATACCCCGACAGTTTGAACAACCTGCTCAAAGGACTTTCCAAAAATCTGCAGCAGCAACCTGAAGCACTCATCCTGCAGAAAAGGATACAACAGGCAAAAGCAGTGGCCGTTGGCCAACCCGCCCAATGGACAACATTACCAACCGATCAAAACAAACCACTTGCCCTCGCAGATTATAAAGGCAAATATGTGCTCCTTGACTTCTGGGCCTCCTGGTGCATACCCTGTATACAAAACCTGCCAGATGTAAAAGAACTGTACAGTGAATACCAAAAAGAAAACTTTGACATAATTGGAGTATCACTGGATGATAACAAGACCAAATGGATAGAAGCCATAAAAAAACATAACTTACCCTGGACACAGGCATCCGACCTCAAAGGCTGGAAAAATGCCGTAGCATTATTATACGATATCAGGTCTATTCCACAATATATCCTGGTAGGCCCCGACGCAAAGATCATAGCCAGCAGCGACGACATTGGCCAGATCAAACAACAGTTGGAAAAAACACTCAAACAAACCGCGACCCTAAAACAATAACATGCCCGTTGCACACAGATACATCTGCAGAAGCATCATCCTATGCCTTTTACTCCAGGCAACACAGATCGATGCGCTGTCACAGCGGCGACAACAAGACGCAATATTCCTTTTGTACTCCTGGCCTTTTAAAGATGGTGTAATTGTTCTTCACAACACATATGCCCCGGATAAAAAACAAGACAATAACATACTGACCGACGCATACAGGCCACATGGTATTTATGTCTACTCAGTATACGGCAAGCGCACCACACTATTCGCCATGCCCTATACAGCCACATATTCAATACCTGATTCCATAGAAGTTTCGGAACTTTATAGCGCCTATCGCAAAATATACCTCAACCCGGCCAACCTGCTTACCAGGATTAGAAAAAACGGCAAAACCATTAAAGACTGGGCGCCGGCCCCATTGTCCACACCCGCAATAGATAGCGCTATATATTATTATCCAAAGAATACACGATTCAGTATATATGTGTTAGCAGATGACAACTTGCAGATCGATGATGTAATGGTAGTAGACGGAAGATTAAAAACAGACACCACCATTCTCTTCACCTATTATATACGGAGGATAGCAAGGCCGATAAAACCACGGCTGGTGGCATGGTCGCACGAATGGCGAAACAAAGAAAGCCGCATAACCCCGGAAATAATCAACCGGCACGTATTAGGCGCTAATACCGTAGTAAAAAAAATAGAAAGCGGAGAATTGGAAGGAGGCGACGGGGCCAAACTGAATAACTGGCTCATTCCACCCACCTCCACCTTTATCTTCTTTTTCAGTAAGGCCGACACTGCCTTTGCAGATTCTACGATGGAGTACCGCATACAAGGCGGCCGATATACAGACAGCAACTGGATAAAAACAGGCCACCTCATTATGATGGATGGCCTCACCGGCAATGAACGATACAGCCTCGAAGTACGCTACCGGAGCAACCCTGAAAACACACAAGTATACACCTTCGTTACCAAACCCTGGTGGTACCAGCGCAACTGGCTCAAATGGGTAACAGGTGGAGCGCTGTTTCTGCTGATCCTGCTGCTCATCAATGCCAGCTATCGTCGCAAACTGGCAAAAGAAAAAGCAAAAAAAGCAGGATTGGCCGACAGGCTCAGGAACATGCAAACCCAGCTCAACCCACACTTTATCTTTAATGCACTCGGGTCCATACAAGCCCTGATGAGCAGGCAGGAAAACGACAAAGCCCATCAATACCTGTCCACCTTTGGCAGTCTGCTGCGGAATGTACTTACCAATAGCAACCACGACAATACCACCCTCGACCAGGAGATCAGATCACTGGTAAGCTACCTGCAACTCGAACAACTCCGTTTTAAATTTCAGTACAACATCACAGTGGCAGAAGCTATTCAAACAACAATTGTATCATTGCCAGTCATGTTGCTGCAACCCCTCGTCGAAAACGCTGTCAGGCATGGTATCAATGGCATGGAAGAAAAAGGACAGATTAATATCTTGTTTAACCGGGACAACAGCAACCTGCAGGCCATCATTGAAGACAATGGAAAAGGATTCGATACTACCCGGCCCACCACAGGCTATGGACTTAAACTGGTAAAAGAAAAAATACAACTCATCAATACCCTGCAGGAAGATCAGACCATACAACTCGATATACAGTCAACCAATACAGGAACTGCCGTACATTTAACCTTCAAAAACTGGCTGGCATGATGATCGATACAGTGATCATAGACGATGAACAAAACAACATCGACAACCTTCAATACCTGCTAACGCGGCATTGCCCCCAAGTAAAAGTAGTGGGCACAGCCCGCAATGCAGTCGCCGGTCAAACAATCATCCAACAGCAACAACCCGCACTGCTGTTCCTCGATATCCAGATGCCGGAAAAAAACGGATTCGAGTTACTACAGTCACTACCGGGCTATCAGTTTGAGGTGATCTTTATAACAGCATTCGATCAATACGGAATACAGGCGGTGAAGTTTGCAGCCATCGACTACCTGCTCAAACCGATCAATGCAGAAGAGCTGAAAACAGCCGTACAAAAAGTAGCAGAAAAGAACAGGCAGAAAAAACAAAACCTCCAGATCGAAAACCTGCTGCAGCTACTACAACACCAGCAACAAAAAGAAGAACACCGCATAGCATTACCTACGGCCAAAGAAACGAGGTTTGCCCGTCCGCAGGATATCATCCGGTGTGAATCGACCAATAACTACACAACCTTCTATTTCAACAACGCAGAAAAACTGATGGTATCCAGGCCCATCTATGAATACGAAGAACTATTAAACAACTATGGCTTTATTCGCTGCCACCAGTCACACCTTGTCAACAAGCGATACATCAAAAGCTGGATAAAAGAAGACGGCAACTACCTGCTGCTCGAAGACGGAACACAAATCCCCGTTTCACGCCAAAAGAAAGACACCATTAAAGAACAACTCGAACGCCTCAAATAAACCCCAATAAGAAAGGTGAGCCACCTCAACAGGTAGCTCACCTTTCTTAATATTCAACTATTTTCCTTCTCAACTTTTCAACTCATCAACATATCAACCAGTAAACTATCCATTCACTGTTGACGACTCCTTCTTCACATCTCCCATCAAATCTACACTACGATTAATGAAGTTGGTAAGATTAGCACCCTTCAACAACCCTTGAGACAACAGCGCAAGATCGGCCAGGTTAAGCACAGTCTTCTCTTGCTTCTCTTTATTACTTTCAGCCAGCACACCCTGGAAAATAGGGTGATTACCATTCACGGTAAGCGTTACCTCATCAGGCATGTTGGCATAAAAGGCACCCATTGGCCCTTGCATGGCAGCCATATCTTTCATACGACGCATAAACTCAGGGCGCGTAGCCACTACAGGTGGCGCATCTGCACTCAGTCCTTTCACCTCTACCGTTGCATGCAGGTTAGCATGTTGAATAGCGAACAATCCTTTCAGCTTTTCCTCATCATCCTTGCTCAACACCGATTCCGAGTTCTCCTGCTTATCGATCAGGTTATCGGCGATATCCGCATCCACACGGTTGAAGTGTACATCAGACCACTTCGATTCCATTTGGTTCAGGAAAGCGGCATCAACCAGCGTGTCCATCTTCACTACTACATAACCCTTGCCCGCTGCAGCCCTGATATAAGCATCCTGTTGAACAGGATCAGTAGTGTATAAAATTACAAGCTTGCCATCCTTGTTCTTTTGAAGCGTCTCAGTCGCCAGGCGAAGCTCTTCTAAAGTATAGAACTTCTTCTCACTTCCAACAGCTTCAAAAATGTGGAACTTATTAGCCTTCTCCAGAAACTTGTCATCAGTCATCATACCATACTTCACAAACAGCCCAAGGCTATCCCACTTCTCTTCAAAAGAAGCACGCTCCTTATTGAAGATATCTTCCAGCTTATCAGCAACCTTCTTGGTAATATGATTATTGATCTTCTTCACATTAGGATCACCCTGCAGATAACTTCGGCTAACGTTCAGCGGAATATCCGGAGAATCGATCACACCATGCAGCAACATCAGGAACTCAGGCACGATATCCTTTACCTCATCAGTTACAAACACCTGGTTGCTGTACAGCTGGATCTTGTCCTTCTGTATCTCATAACTCTGCTTGATCTTCGGAAAATACAAAATACCAGTCAGGTTAAATGGATAATCCACATTCACATGGATCCAGAACAGCGGAGGCTCATGATAGGGATACAACTCCTTATAGAAATTCTGATAATCCTCTGCAGTAAGCTCAGAAGGCTTGCGCGTCCAGGCAGGTTGCGTATTATTGATCTGCTCAGGTTGAGGAGCATCCTCTTTTTTCTCCTCACCGGCTTTTGGATCATAGAAAATAGGCACAGGCAGGAAGCGGCAGAAACGGCGCAAAACAGCACTAACCCGCTCCTCTTCCAAAAACTCTTTACTTTCCTCGTTGATATGTAGCACGATATCGGTACCACGCTCAGCCTTCTCCGTATCTTCAAGCGTATACTCAGGGCTGCCATCACACTCCCAGCGCACGGCAGTAGCGCCTTCGCGGAAACTCCTGGTAAAGATCTCCACCCGGTCACTCACCATAAAAGCTGAGTAAAAGCCAAGACCAAACTTACCAATGATATTATTCTCGTTCTGCCCCTTATATTTCTTTACAAACTCCTCGGCGCCACTAAAAGCCACCTGGTTGATATACTTTTCCACTTCCTCAGCCGTCATACCCACGCCCCGGTCGGAGATGGTGATGGTCTTTTTCTCGGCATCCAGCTTCACCTCGATCTTGAGCTCACCCAGTTCACCTTTGGCCTCGCCAATGGAAGAAAGCGTTTTTAGCTTTTGAGTAGCATCCACAGCATTACTGATCAGCTCACGAAGAAAAATATCGTGATCGCTGTACAGGAATTTCTTGATGATGGGGAAAATGTTTTCCGTCTGTACCCGTATAGTCCCTTTTTGCATATAATAAGCAGGTTTTGATCACTGCCACCAAACAAAGTGCCAGCCATTCAAACCGGCAAAAATGTCAGTTTGAGCAGGCCTTTGAAAAAAGTCAATTTCCTACCTTTATAGAGACCTTTCAGAGACATTATAGAGAGTTTATAGAGACCTTATAGAGACTTTAGCTCTATACCGCCATATACCATCCCCAACCCTGGCCTACCCCTGGCCAATAGCAACTCCTGCTCCCCCTACCCACTTACCCGTAAAAATGGAATTGTTGAGAAATACCGGCTAACCATAACATTGAGGTAACCTTACCCCTTTTATCTTTGATACCGCAACTCCCCTCAAACCTCCCCTCATCCAATCCTGCGCAATACCACTGTACAGCAACATTGCATGCTACGCTTTCACTAATCAAAAACAACTTCATGAGACACATCTACTCGCTCATTCTGGCTATTTTATGCCTCTCCGTCAACCCTTTACAAGCCCAGGTGTCACTGACCACACCCAGCGGAACCTATGAACAGCATTTCGACGGCCTGGCCTCCACGGGTACAGTCGACTTCACAACACTCCCTTTAGGCTGGATGCTGCGGGAAACCGGCACCGGCGCCAACACTACCTATACAGCCGACAATGGCGGCCTGAATTCAGGCAACAGCTATAGCTATGGCACAACAGGACAAACCGAAAGAGCCCTTGGAGGATTATTGTCAGGCTCCGTTACCCCAACCTTGGGAGTATCATTCACCAACAACACAGGAGCCACCATTACATCACTTACAATAACATACACCGGCGAGCAATGGCGCTGCGGAGCAACCGCCCGTCCGGACAGGCTCGACTTTCAGTATAGCCTGAACGCCACTGACCTTGCCACCGGCGCCTGGACAGATGTCGATCAACTCGATTTTGCCTCCCCCAATACAGCTGCAACAGGAGCACTGAATGGCAACCTCGGCACCAATCAAACAGCCATTACCTTTACGATCAGCGGCCTTACCATACCAGCCGGCACTACTTTTTTCCTGCGCTGGAACGACTTCAACGCCACAGGCGCAGATGATGGACTGGCCGTAGATGATTTTTTTCTTACCTGGGCCACAGGCACCACACCCGGCACCACGGTTTCCGTAGCGGCAGGCGCCAATGCGGCAGAACCCTCTACCGATGGCAGCTTTACGATCACCCTTTCATCAGCGTCAGCCACCGATATAACAGTCACCTATGATTTCACCGGCACAGCAACCCAGAATGCCGATTACAGCGATCCCGGAGCCGGTGATGTGGTGATACCGGCAGGACAACTTTCTGTTACAGTCCCCATCGAAGTCATCGACGATGCCCTGGCCGAAGCAACAGAGACGATCACAATCAACCTCACGGGCGCCACAGCACCCTACACGATCGCCAATTCTTCAGCATCCATCAACCTGACGTCAGAAGATATTTCCACTGTCAATTTTACCGGCAACTACTTTGTAAACTTTAATACACTGGTAGCATCAGGCACCTCCGCTGCTGTGCCCACTGGTTGGGCTTTTGTAGAAACAGGTTCAAATGCTGATGGGCTCTATGCGGCAGGCAACGGTAGCTCAGGCACGGGCAACACCTATAGCTTCGGCACAGGTACTGACCCTGACCGAGCCTTCGGCCTCCAACGCTCCGGCAGCCTGATACCCGTAATGGGCGCCCTGTTTACCAACAATACAGGAACAACCCTTACCTCATTAAGCATTACTTACGTTGGAGAACAATGGCGGCTTGGAACAGAGAACAGAAACGACCGCCTTGATTTTCAATTTAGCTCCGGCACTGGCAGCATCACGGGTGGAACATGGACAGATATTGACGGGCTCGATTTCATCGCACCCAACTCAACAGGAGTAGGGGCCTACGACGGCAACGCACCAGCCAACCGCCGCACTATTAATTATATCATCAACGGATTATCCATCCCCAACGGAGCTATATTTGGCGTGCGCTGGCAGGATTTTGACGTAACAGGCGCCGAAGATGGACTGGCCGTAGACAGCTTCACCATTTCCCTCGGCTGTATCCCGCCAACCAATCAGGCTACAGCACTCAACCTCACGCCAGCCCTGCAATCCATCGCAGGTAGCTTCACCCCCGCAACAGCAGGCGCCACACCAGCCGACGACTACCTGGTATTAATATCCACATCGCCCACACTTACAGAATTACCCGTGAGCGGAACAACCTATGCCATAGACGATGTTATTGGCAATGCTACCGTAGTGTCCATTGGCAATAGCACGACCTTTACCGCTTCCGGACTTACACCCGCCACTACTTATTTCATCTTTGTATACGCTGTAAGCTCGGCCACCAAATGCTACAATGTATTAACACCACTCACAGGCAACGCAGCCACTGCACAGCCACCAGCCTGTATTGCACCAACCACACAGGCTTCAGGATTCAGCGCCAACAACATCACAGGCACGTCGGCAGATCTGTCATGGACAAGAGGCAACGGAGACAACATATTAGTGATTGCCCGTAGCAGCGAACCGGTAAACGCAACAGTATACAACAGCATTGCCTACCCGGTAGGAACAGAGATCAGTTCCGGAAACTTTGTGATCTATAATGGACCAGCTGCATCGTTTGCTTATAGCGGCCTCGCACAAAACACCACCTGGCACCTTGCACTATACGAATACAGCAACACCAGCACCTGCTATCGTACACCGGCACTAACAGGAAACTTTACCACCCTTTGCACCAACCCGGTCAACGTTTCTGCACTTGCAGCAACAGCAGGCAACGCACAGGCAGCCATCACATGGACCCTGCCTTCCGCCGGTTGCTTCGACGAACTCATCGTTGTAGCTTCCACCGCTTCCATTGCAGGCACAGGCGATACATATCCCTCACCCGCCAATCCTGCCTACACGGGCGGAGAGCAGGTAGTATATCGTGGAACAGGAATCACTGTCAACGTTACCGGATTGACCAACGGAACCCTCTACTATTTCAAAGTCTTTACACGTAAAGGCACCAGCTATTCCAGCGGAGTACAAGTAACGGTCATTCCCTTCGATCCATCTTCCGGATACCTGTATCTCTATGGCAATCTCCATGCACACTCATCTTACTCAGATGGCAACCAGGACGATGAAACCAAAACACCGATCGACGACTTCACATTTGCCCGCGATGCCCTTTGCATGGACTTCCTCGGTATTTCCGAACACAACCACGCTGGCGCCGGCATGAGCTATCCCACCTTTGCCCAGGGTTACAATGAAGCAAACACGATCAATGGAGTCACAGGCCCCAATGGCAATAGCCTCGTAACCCTCTACGGCATGGAATGGGGAGTAATCAGCGGCGGCGGTCACGTACTGGTATATGGATTCGATGATAAACTGGTTGGTTGGGAACCCGGCAACTACGACATCTTTGTTGCCAAAAACGACTATGCCGCACTGTGGAATGCTGTCAACGCACGCAGCGGTGCATTTGCCACATTGGCCCACCCTAACTCAGGCGACTACAGCAACCTGGCTTCTGGCTACAATGCAACAGCTGATGCAGCCATAGTAGGTCAGGCCGTTGAAAGCGGTCCGGCTTCATCCACATCCACTACCTACAACGACTTCCCGTCAAGCCTTGCCTACCTCAGCTATTACCGCACCATGCTGTCGAGAGGATATCGCCTGGCCCCTCAAATGGACCAGGACAACCACAAGATGACATTCGGTACTTCCAACAGCAACCGGATGGTAGTACTGAGCCCTGCCAAAAGCAGAGAAGCACTCATGGAGTCTATACGCTCCATGCGCTACTATGCATCACAGGATTGTAACATGCGCATAGACTTCAAGAACGGCGGCACGCACCCCATGGGAAGCCAGGTAAGCAGCGCAGGCGTACCACAATTATCAATGGTAGTTACCGACCTCGACGGAGAAGCAGTAACCTCCATCCAATTGTGGGGAGGTGCAGTAGGAGGCACTGTACCTGCTACACCAGTGAAAACTTACACTACAAGCTCATTCACTTTCGGCGCCAGTGATGTGGAAAACATCCAGCCCAACAACACAACCTGGTATTACTACGCCATCGTTACCCAGGAAGATGGCAACAGAGCAGTAACATCCGCGATCTGGTATACCCGCAACGATGTGACACTGCCGGTAACCCTTACAGCATTCCGCGCGAAGTATGATGAATCAAACAATAAAGTGAACCTTACCTGGACTACTGCACAGGAAAGCAATAGCAAAGAGTTCATTGTAGAAAGAAGCAATGATGGGGTCAACTTCACAGCCATTGGCAATGTGAAAGCAGCTGGCAATTCCAACAGACCAATCAACTACACATTTGCCGATGCACAGCCATTCGCAGGAAACAACTACTACCGCTTGCAACAGGTAGACCTTGATGAAAGAAAAACAACATCCGGTATTGTGAAAGTGACGATAGGACAAAACTTCTACCTCACCTACGGTCCTAACCCGGCTACAGAGTCACTGACCATCAACATCCAAAACAACCACGCGCCACTCCTTATCCAGCTCACCGATCTCAATGGACGTTTGTTGCAGCAGCGCAACCTGCCTGCAGCCAACAACCAAACCGTTCGGTTACCAGTTAACAACCTGGCCAAAGGAGTCTACCTGCTGAAGATCGCAGGCAACGACATGACAAAGACCGAGAAGATCATCGTAAAATAAGTTGCTGATACATCAACAAACAGGCCCGTAACGATAGCGTTACAGGCCTGTTTTATTATTAGCCTTGTCATTTAGAATGAAACACTTCCTTCTTTGTCATTTAGAATGAAACTCCCCCTCTCTGTCATTTCGAACGTAGCGATAGCGGAGTGAGAAATCTGCCAACTAAGCAAGGGACTTCTATTAGAACGCCAATCTAAAGCTGGCGAACACACCAAAACGTTTTACTTTCTCAGGAGGTAGCGGAGTAGGAGCTACACGCCAGATAAAATCTACCCGGAACAGTTTGAAGATATTGTCAACACCCGTACCTACTTCTACATAAGTCTTGCCATTCAGCGATTCAAACTTATAATCTGAGCCGGCTGGCATATTATAATCCCTGTTCTCATCACTCAGGCTGCCTATCAGCGCCTTGACAGTCCAGAACTGGCGGAACTTCAGCTTTCGTGTCAGCGGGATAAAACGGAACAGGCCATTGCCGATATTATGCTCGATGTTGACGCCGGCATAACGGTCGTGCAGGTATTCAAACCGGTTCATAAGATTGAAAGCATACTTGTTATAATAGTAGATCTCATTACCCGGTGCTACATCCAGCAGCGTATAAGGCAGCTTGCCCCAGGTACGTCCGGCAAATACATTGAAATACAACATGCCAAAAGGCGGTATCTTGGAATAATCCGAAATACTGGCACTCAGCTTATGATAATCGTATTTGCCATCCAGCACACCATTCAATCCCCTTGTATAGCGGATCTCGGCAATAGGATAATCACTGCCCAGGCTATACCGGTTGAAAGTAGTTTCAAGAAACTTTTCCAGATAAGCATACCGGATGCGGATAGAAGCTTCAGTCGTTGAGATAGAAGAATCACCCTTGTCATCTACAAAGAGCTTTTTATACGGAATATTAGCTACCGGGTTGAAATTCTTGTGATTACCACTGAGCGTAACAGAGAAGCCCGATTTGGTAGAACCAAACAGATCGACCTTGGTTTCTTCAACCATCAGGAACTTGATAGGCACGCCACTCTTGCGGATGGCCAGCGCGAAGATATTATCCTGTGTGATCTCGTCGTAATACTGCTGGCCCCGGTCGAAATCGCGTTTATGAGAAACAGTGATATATGTACGGGGATTCTTATTGAAAAGATACATCCCATCCAGCTGATACTTGAATTTCTGATCTGTAAAGCCATAAGCGAGATAGCCATGAAACAAGAACTTTTTGCTGAAATGCCGGTTGGTAGCCAGGTCAAAACGGGTCCTGAAACCCTCCTGCTGATTGCCGGTGATCCAGTTAAACCAGGGGCCGATCTCGTAATTGCCGATATTCATGTAGCCGCTGCCAATGAAATTAAGCGTGCGGGCAGTCCGCTTGAAAGAAGGCATCTTCAGCAGCGTATCGATGGTCTGATAGATCTTCTGTTCCGTTGTAGTCAACTCTTCATGGCGCGATCCTGCCCAGAAAGAATCGGGCGCCTGTTGAGCCGTAGGAGGCAAAATGGTTTCTTCCAGCAGCTTGTTCTTACTCAGCTCGGTCACTACCGAGGCATCATTTACCTTGATATTCCTGTAGGTGGTGCCCTTCCTGCCAATAGCCGAAAGCGCTTTCTCTCCGCTGAACGATAAATCTACTACAAACTTATCGCGCGTAAGGAACCAGGTGCTATCATCGATCAGGGAAAACTCCTGGATAAGACTCAGTTTATCTACGAAATTGATATTCGCATCCTTCGAAAGCCGGAGGTTCATCTTTTGGATAGCCCAGGTAGTATCATGCGCCCAGCAATCACCTTCAAAAGTATTTTCACCCCTTCGCTTAGGTGTAAAAGACATATGGATGAGGCGGCGGCCATTTACCATTTGAGTATCCAGCACCTTGTAACGGTAATAATTATCACCGTTATCACTGATAGGACTAACAAACGACTTATCGAATACTGGAATGAAATTGCTGTAAAAATTGATATTCTGGTCCATACCACCCAGGAAGCGCGATACACTTTCATTGTTCATGCCCATTGTCTTGGTGCCCTGGAACACTTCACGCCGCCTGCGGGGCGACTTCTGGTAGTAATAATCTGAGATAGCCTCTGTGAGGTAAATAGGCAGGAATGTATTGCCCTCTTCAGTAGTATCGATATTATTCAGTACGAAATTGAACTTCTTGACAAAAGGCAGGTTTTGCCATTTCTCCTTCTTGATATTCTTAATATCGACCTCCAGTTTGTTGTACAATTCATAGGAGAAATTGTCAAACCGGTAACGGTCATTCCGCGGCTTGTTGCGCACAATGCGCTTCCACATCAGCAACCCGCGGTCGATCTTTTGCCGTACCACTACTTCAGAGGTGATCTTACCCCTTTCCAGCAAAATGCTGAGGTCTATGATGTTGTCTTTAGCTCTTTTAACAAGGTTGGAGTCGATCGCCAACAAAAAATCCTGGTAACCTACATAAGTGATCTTGATAGTATCTGAAGGCCATTGATCAAAACGGAAGGAGAAAGTGCCGGCAGAATCACTCAATTTACCGGTGCCAGCTATCCGGAATTCCATGGAAGCGAAAGGGATACGTTCATCACTGTGGGCGTCTTTGATAACCCCCCGCAGGATCTTGGTTTGGCCTTGTGAGGCCTGAAACACTAATAAGCAGCAACAAAGCCTGGCTATACTCAGTAAAAATTTCTTCACGTGCGCTATTTGTACACTAATGACCAAAAATACGATTAAGACCCCTATCCCATAGTGTTAAAAACATCAAAAAACAGGGATATCGCGAGAAAAGTTTGCAAATATGGATTATTTGCACCTACTTTGTAATACAAAGTGCTTTATATGGATAGCCAACACCAACCATTAGAAACGCTGCAGGACATAAAACGTATAATGGAGCGATCATCACGCTTTATCTCATTAAGCGGATGGAGTGGCATCAGTGCGGGTATTTGCGCCCTGATAGGAGCGTGGGCAGCTCATATGCGGTTGGGTAGCTTTGTTGTTCGCTACACCAGGGGGCTTGGCGAATACGAAGGAGGTGGCAGCACTGGTAGTAATACAGGTGATTTGTTCTTTGATCTGCTGCTGATAGCCGTTGTTACTTTCGTGGCAGCCTTTATATCGGCATTTTTCTTTACCTATATACGGAGCAGGCGCAACGGCGTACCCTTATGGGACCGTACGGTACAACGCCTCGCCTGGAATACCATCATGCCGATGGTAGTGGGCGGCATTGTGATTCTGCGGGCACTGGAATTGGGATATTATGAGTTGGTAGCGCCCGGCTGCCTCATATTTTACGGCTTGGCCCTGGTCAATGCGGCTAAATACACACTGGGCGAAGTAAGGTACCTTGGCTACGGACAAATAATATTGGGGATTTTGAATCTCTGGATAATAAACGAGGGGTTGTATTTTTGGGCTGCCGGATTTGGCGTACTCCATATCATATATGGCGCCATGATGTGGTGGAAGTACGAACGTTAAAGAGCGAACCCGCTTCTGATTTCAAATGAACCTACACCTGCTTTTGTCATTTCGAACGAAGCGATAGCGGAGTGAGAAATCTGCTTTCGAAGCAAAATGGTTCGCAGCTAAAAAAGTGAAGATGAAGAACCCGATTGGAAATCTTAATAAAATATTCGACAGCCGCATACGTCTGGGGGTCATGAGTATCCTCATGGTGAATGAGGAGGTGAGCTTTAATGACCTGAAGCAAATGATGGAAGTTACCGATGGTAACCTGGCCTCGCATATGGTAAACCTCGAAGAAAATGGGTTCATCAAAGTGCACAAGGGATTCATAGGCCGGAAGACCAATACCACCTATTCTATTACCAAGGCAGGAGAAAAAGCATTCAAAGAGCACATTGAAGCACTGGAAAATATGATCAGGGGAGTAAAATAATATTTTTTTTGCCCTTTCACTTTGTAATACAAAGCACTTTATAATACGCCTTATATGAAACAATTCACTGCAAAACTAAAAGATCAGCTATATATCGTTGGCTTGATAGTCATCGCCATCTCACTCCTTATGTTCTCACTGCCACTGCTTATGAATGTACCGGCAGATCGCGTAAGCGGCTACTTTGTAGTCAACTTTGGTTGCACCATCGGCTACTTCATTGCACTCTGTGCAAGCGGCAGGTTGCGTGAAGGACGCGAAGGCCTGATTCCATTATTTATAATGTTCATCCTCTTCCTCATCAGTGCCTGGTCACTTAACCGCGATATGACCCTTTTCGAAGAACCGGTGGCCTGGTTCTCCGCATTGCAGGCCATCCTTTGTGTAAACTATATATTATTCAAGTTCTTCGATATACTTCCCCGTTGGGCAAAACATACTATGATAGCGTTGCTGGGTGTTGCAGTAGTGCTATTCACCTATATGTCCCTCTTCCTGATACCATATACGATCATGGGAGTCGCACTTTTTTTTGTACTCGGCATATCACTCCATGCCTGCGTACCTCTGCTCTTCCTGGTATTCTCCATCAAGCTGATGCTGAAAGTAAGCCGTGAAGACAAAAAGCTTTGGTACAGTTTTGCCAGTGGAGCAGGTGCAGTAGTGATAGTCGCTATAATATTTACTATACAATGGGCGAGTATTACCCAAACCATCAACACCACCTATCGCAAAGCAGGAGTAGCCGAAAGCAATGGTGTGCCCCAATGGATAGCTGCCGCGCAGCATACATCACATGGATACATCACAGAAAGAGCATTGAAGGCAGATCTGGTGTATTCAACCGCTGCCAACGGTGGAGAAGACATGGGTGGCCTTTTCTGGAGAATGCCTGCACGCAGAGGCTGGGAAACAAAGAAGCATGATCCATTAGTGATGATCGCTACCTTCTTTGCCAGCAAACCGAATCTGCAGGACGAAGACCGCATCAAAATACTGGAATCTATTTACGACTCCCGCCACCAGGCGCAGGAACGCCTGTGGGGGGGAGATGATCTCTACACGGAATATATTACCTCAGCCATACAGGTATGGCCGCAGTTTGGATTGGCCTACACAGAGAAAGTGATTACGGTGACCAATGCTGCCATGACCCGTGGCTGGAACGATCAGCAGGAAGCCGTTTATACCTTCCACTTACCGGAAGGTGCAGTGATCACCGCCCTTTCCCTGTGGATAGAAGGACGCGAAGAAAAAGGTATACTGACATCGAAAGGTAAAGCAGATACGGCCTATAAAACAATTGTAGGACGTGAACGCCGTGACCCTTCCGTTGTACACTGGCAGGAAGGCAACACCGTTTCTGTACGTGTATTCCCGGTAGTGGCAGGTCAAAGCCGAAAGTTTAAACTGGGCATCACGGCGCCATTGATTAAACAACAAGGGAAGCTGGTATATCAAAACATCTGGTTCGATGGACCTGCATCGAACAATGCCACAGAAGAAGTGACGCTGAACTTTGAGCAGGCGCCAAACGAGCTTGTGACCCCTGCAGTGTTCAGTAGCACGGGACAGCGTACCTGGAAACGCTCCGGTAAATATGAACCAGACTGGAAAATACAATTGAACGAACAGCCCCTCTCTACCAATGCTTTCAGCTTCGATGGCAAAACGTATACTGTTCATCCCTATCATCCGCAACGATTGGCATTCGATGCACAGGCCATTTACCTCGATATCAACAAAGCATGGACAAGAGCTGAGTTTGAAATGATATACGACCTGATAAAAGACAAACCTGTATTCGTATACAACAACGGATTAGAGAAAGTAACCGCCGATAACAGAAAGCAACTCTTTGAACAATTGCAGGAAACACAGTTCAGCCTGTTCCCCCTCTTTGAGATCAAAGATCCGGCCACGGCCCTGCTCATCACCAAAAATCCGGTAGAGTCGCCCAACCTAAGTGATCTGGCTGACAGCCGATATATGGAGCAGTTAAAAGGCTACCTCGCGGTCAATGGCAAAGTGCGCGTGTTCAATATCGGCAACCAATTATCCCCCTACCTCAAATCATTGAAAGAGTACCGGACATTTAATTATGAGCAGGGAGAAACAGCTTTGCTTAAAGAACTACTGGAGAAAAAAATATTTGCCCAGCCTATAGAGAATAATGAACAGATCGTCATCGACGATGCCGGCATGATCATTCGGCAACAGGACGGCGCCCTGCCATCAGCCGCACCCGACCACCTCATGCGCCTCTTTGCTTACAACCACGTGATGCAAAAGACGGGCAGCGGCCTGCTGATCGACAAGCCGGTAGAAGATTCCGTAGTACAGGAAGCAGTGAAAGCCTATGTAGTATCGCCGGTGTCGAGCCTGGTAGTATTGGAAACAAAAAAAGATTATGAACGCTTCGGCATCGGGGAAGGCAAGAACAGTTTGCGCAACGCATCCCTGCAATCAAAAGGCGCGGTACCCGAGCCACACGAATGGGCGCTGATCATCATCGCTGTGCTGGTAGTACTGACCATTAAATTCAAACCAGTATTCCAAAAGAATAGGTCATGATAGTAAGCAAAGTAATAGCGCAACCACTCGCTCGCCTCCGGCGGGTGAGGCTATTGCCGGGCCTCTGGCCCGGACGTATCAACTGGACGGCCTGCGTAGCCTTCCTGTTCTACGCAGTGCTGTTGATCTACGGTCTCCACACACACATCATGTGGAAGTCGGTAAATGTGTTGTTGGGTATTATAGCCTTACCAATAGTTACCACGATCCGCTATGGAAACAAAGGCTACACACGATTCGCCTGGGCGGCCATACTCTTGTCTGTACTGTGTATATGGTTGCCGGTAAATACCCTTTTATATACCGCAGTGGCATTGGCGGTGATGTTTGTAATTGAAAATTTCATCGGAAAAACCAACCTGCTGCCATTGGTGGTGATCGGTATGATGAGTCCCATGTTCCAATACCTGGCCGATATATTCAGCTTTCCCATACGCCTGCAATTGACTGCAATAGCTGGCAAGGCCATGCAGCTCATGGGCAGCGTTGTACAGGTAAAAGGTAACATGATCTATTATGGTCAGAATGAATTTTCCGTAGACCCTGCCTGCATGGGATTGAATATGATGGTGACCTCGCTCTTGTTGCAGGTACTGCTGGTTGCTGTGTATCAGAAAAAATATGGACGGACCGGTTCCTGGTGGCAGGTTATCCTGCTGCTGGGTCTGGTAGCCGGATTAAATATATTATCCAACCTCATCCGCATAATAACACTGGTGCAATTCAATATAATGCCAGGTACTACGATGCACGAAGTGATGGGGATTATTTGCCTGCTGGTATATGTAGTGTTGCCTGCCGTACTTGTTACAAAATGGGTGATTAGGAGGTTGGGTAAAACACCTGTGATCAGTATAGGAGCTGATGTGAAATCCGGTAAAGTAAAACAGATCGCAGTACATGCAGTATTAGCGGTGCTGATGGTTATTGCGGCAAGAGGAGTAGTACAACGAGATAGTGCTACGAATAATCTGCTGACTGTAACTCCGGCAGTAGAAGGATATCGCGTGCAAAGCATTACCGATGTATTCAAACTGGAGAATAACCAGTCATTAGTATACATCAAGCCGATCAAAGGATTTTATAGTGCTGATCACAATCCGATGATCTGCTGGCGCGGCAGCGGATACGAGTTCAGGAAAGTGGAAAAAGGCAGCGTCAATGGACAAAGTGTGTACATGGCCTTGCTGCAGAAAGAGAAAGATACGCTGTATACCGCATGGTGGTACGACAACGGTACGATGCAAACGATCGATCAGTTTACCTGGCGTTGGGATGCTTTGCAACACCAAACCAAATATGCCCTGGTGAATGTAACAGCCGATAACCGCGCAACACTCGAACAGGAAATACAAAACATACAACAACAGCAACGATTCAATGAATTTTTAAAGAAGTATACCCCATGAAAAGTAAAGTTAGATGCCGCCTCAGTCTCCAGCCTCTGGCTGGTGACGGGTATTTCAAAGCCTCTGGCTTTGTAGAAGTAATATTCAGAGCCTGTACTTGACTCTGAATCACACAAAAGAAAGAACGATTGCCAGGCAAACCTGGTAAACCGGAAACCTGGCAATCATTACTAAAAAAACAAAGCAAACGGCTCGAAGCTCACCGTTCGAAGCTCGCAGCTTTCCAAACCAACCAATCGTATGAGCAAAAAAATATCACAATGGATACTGGTCATAGCCGGAGGCATATTATTCAGCCTCGTATTCTGGCAGGAAAAACTGGGCATCAATACCATTTTCTTTGATGCATTTATATTGGCAGCAATCTTCTACTTATACGCCAACACCAGGCAAAATGCTGTGGTGAGGTGGCTGGTAATTGGCCACCTCATCTGCCTGGCTATGATCATACTCCACAATACACTACTCAGTAAAATAGCCTTTGTTACCACCTTGCTATTGATCGTTGGATTTGCCGAATACGTACACCGGTCGGTCTGGTTTGCCGGAGGCTCCGTATTATTGAACATTATCTTTTGCGTAGCCTCCATCGGGGAACAATTCAAACAAAAGAAAACACCAGGCAAAAAGCGTAAGAACATTTCCAGGGCCATCAGGTTTGCGATCATCCCTGTACTACTGGTTGCTGTATTCTTTATTATTTATTCATTATCCAATAGTGTCTTCCAGGAGATCACCGTGAAGGTGGAACAATACATAGGAAGATTTTTTACATCTGTGTTCGATGTATTCTCGCCCCAGCGATTGCTGTTCCTGGTATTCGGTATATATGTTACAGGATGCCTCTTGCTACGCAGCCGGCTCAATTATTTCTCCAGCAAAGAAAGCACCCTTAAAGATGACCTGCAGCGTACCCGTCTCCCCTGGAAAAAACGTATACAAAAAACATCCTTTGCATTTGCCGAAACAGTAATGGGGCGATTTGCAAGGGGCATGATGGCATTGAAAAACGAAAACATTACCGGCGTCATAACCTTGCTGTTGTTGAATGCCCTGTTATTGATAATCAATATCATCGACATTAGCTACCTGTGGTTCGATTTCGATTACATGGGAGATGTATTCCTTTACAAGATGGTACATGAAGGAACGGAACTATTGATCATGTCCATCGTACTCGCCATGCTGGTCGTGCTCTTTTTCTTCAAAGGCAACCTCAACTTCTACCGGAGAAACAAATGGTTGAAATACGGCGCCTATGCGTGGATCGTGCAAAACAAAGTGCTGGTTATCTCAGTACTGCTGCGCGATTATTATTACATAGCCCGGTATGGCCTTGCCTACAAAAGAATTGGCGTATTGTTATTCCTGCTGATGGTGTTGATTGGTCTGGCCACCGTATTCATCAAAATATGGCAGAAGAGAACATCCTACTTCCTGTTCCGCGTAAATGCCTGGGCGGGCATCGTATTGCTGGTGCTGGCTTCAACCATACATTGGGATGAATTCATTGCCAGCTACAACCTGCAACGGAAAGACCAGGTGCCATTAGACGCAGAATTCCTGCTCACCCTGTCCGATAAAACATTGCCCTTGCTGGATGCTAACCTCGAAGCATTTAAAAAAGCGCAGGCAGCCATACCCCGGCAATCGTCTGGTTCAGATAGTGAGACCGATTCCTGGAGCCGAAGCAAAAACTGTGATACCTGCTTTGTGGAACAGATACTGGCACGGAAAGACCTGTTCCTGCAAAAACAATCACACCTGAGCTGGCTTTCCTGGAACTATGCCGATGCAGCTACGGCGAAGTATTTAAAAGAAAAGAATAATCAATGATCATTGTCACCCTGAGCCGTTGTCACCCTGAGCTTGTCGAAGGGTTGTCGAAGGGTTGTCGAAGGGTTGTCCAGGGACGCTATTCAATACTAAATTATATGTCACCAATCATCACCAGCTTCAGAATATGGTTTATTACAGTATTGCTCAACGGACTGTTCTATGCAGTTACCTGTTTGATGCAGGGCGATTTCCGTGGCATATTGGTTTCGATGGCATTGTGTGTTGCAGGTTTTATAATAGGGCTTCCGTTTTGGCTGGTTATGCTGGCATTGATTGAGATCGTTAAAAGATTACCTTATTCCGTTACCGGAAAAATGTATTGGTTGGGCGGAACAATGGCAATATGCGTGGCCTTTTTCTATGCCTGTGTAGCGTGGTTGATCTTCGGAAGCTTTACGCTGAATATTGCCGGCATAGACCAGATTACAGGAACAACAATTGCTGCATTGATAGCAGCTTTGTATCTAAGCCGCAATACATTTAGAAAAACAGTGACCGTTACGATCACTGCTAACAATCAATAACTTAATAAATATGAAACCTGCACCATTTTCAATCAGGGCCCGAGCGAGGAGTTTTGGATATGCCTGGGAAGGCATCATAGCCTTTGTGCGGCGTGAGCACAATGCCTGGCTGCATTGCATCGCGACAATAGCAGTAGCTGTGTTGGCCTTTGTGGTGGATCTGACAAATACAGAAATAATTGCGCTGGTATTTGCTGTTGGGTTCGTGTGGGTAGCGGAGATGTTCAACACCTGTATCGAGCACATCATGGACTTTATTTCAACAGAGAGAAAACCGGCAATCAAATTCATCAAAGACCTGTCAGCAGGTGCCGTACTGGTCGCAGCCATTACAGCACTGATAGTAGGCAGCATTATTTTCATTCCTAAAATATTCTAACAAACCAACTTGTCACCCTGTGTCAATGTCACCCTGAGCTTGTCGAAGGGTTGTCTAAGGGGACAAAAGGTGGGTCGTCCTCAATGGGCGGCTCACCCTTATCTGGTAAGTCTAAACATTAAAAACATGAAGAACTTAGTAAGACCCTTGTGGCAGTATCGTCAATTGTTTTTGCGCAGTGAAGTAGATCGTATCATGACACGCTCCATGCTATTCGGCTCCCTGATGATATTGGCAAGAGTAGTATATACCGGCGAGCGCGATTTCCTTTTCCTGATCTGGAACCTCTTCCTGGCATATATACCCTATTTCATATCAAGTTGGTTAACACGAACACCATCCTGGGCGGCCTATTGGCAAAAAATCGTCCCGGTGTTTATAGTCTGGATGCTATTTATTCCCAATAGCTTTTATATCCTCACCGATCTCTTTCATTTAGGTGGCCACGATGGGGCGCCCCTGTGGTTTGACCTCGCGCTGATTATTTCCTTTGCCTGGAATGGGTTGATGTTGGGCATCCTGTCTGTGCGACAGATGGAAAAGATCGTACAGCTTTACCTGCCCGGAAAAACCGATTGGGTGTTCCTGTACCCTGTGATGGTGCTCAATGCATTTGGTGTGTACATTGGCCGTTACCTGCGCTTCAATAGCTGGGATGTCCTTACCAATCCATTTGCACTGGTGGCTGATATTGCACAGCTGGTGTGGCATCCGTTGCAGTACCGGGAAGCCTGGGCCATGGTGATCTGCTTTTCCATGCTGATGATCCTGGTATACACCACGCTCAAGAAAATTAGTAAGATGATCATGTAAACATTGCCCGTTATACCCTTCTACATAACGGTTGGTTTAAGTTGGACACGGCGCTGTATTCTTACAGCGCCATTTTTGTCTGAACCATGATTTTTTGGGGATTTCATGGATTGTGAGGATAAGATAATGTATAAAAAGCAAGAGGCTACCAATTCAGTAGCCTCTTGCTTTTATAATCTGTGAAATCTATTTAAAATCTTAGCTTAATCCGCGATTAGAAATCCACACCCATCGCAAAATGCAATACGGGCTTACCCCTGAAGAAACCACCCATTTCCCAGCCAGCATCGAGGCGAAGGAAATAACCCAACAACATACTGCGTACACCAAAACCATAACCGCCCGCAAAAGGACCGATACCACCAGCTTTGATCCTTACCGTTACAGTAGGATCGTTGGGGTCATCGGAATAGGTCTGTTGAGGACGTTCAAAGTTTTTGAAACCACCATCAAACAAGTCACCATTCCAGGTATTACCCAAATCGATGAACTGAACCACCTGGAAGTTGCGCAGGAATGCATTATTGATAGGACGGTTGATCAGTGTACTGAAAATAGGGAAGCGGAACTCACTATTCAGGATCAGCGAATTGTTGCCATTCGCAAGGTTCTGGCGGAAGCCGCGCATGTTCACAGCCAGTGATTGATAAGCATAATCATTCGATGGATCAGGGTTAGGCTGACTATTATACTTGGGAAACATCCAGCCATCTACACCACCAAGGTAGTAGATAACCTTCTGGTTGCCCCAGGAGAAATCAGCAGCTGCACGACCCGCCCAGATGAAGTTGCGGTAAATAGCATGATAGTAACGGCCATCAAAACCTAAGTTGAACATATTGCGGCCGGGCTTGATCAAACCTTCCCTTGGCTTATTGATCTGGGAGTTGAAATCCATGAAGATCTTATAACGCACACCATTCCAGATATTCATAGCCTTTTGAATAGCATTGTCATGAATATACTCGATGCGCGTTACAGCCCAGGTTTGCTTATTAAGATCGGGCGCTTTCAGTGTAATAGTATCGAACTGCGTACCACGCACCACCACGCGGTCCAGGCGCACACCGGCAGAGATACGGATGCTCCGCACCTTGTCCAATGGATACTTGATAACACCCTGATACAGGTTGCTGTACGATTTACCCTCATACACATTGATCACCGTACCATTTTGTGCCTGCACACCGCCGATCTCTGTTTTACGATAGTAAACCAAAGAATAGTCCATACGCTTCTTCAGGTAGTCTACACGGGCAAACCATTCACCACCACCGTCAAACAATGATTGATTCACGGGCGTAAAGATGGTAGTGCCACCCGTTCCGATGCTGGCCCCGCCGCCACCGCCACCAATAAGGGGCAAACGGATAGCGCCGGTAAAACGGATATCTTCAAACAGGTCGAACACAGAAGCCTTCAACATACCATTGAAAGCACCACCACTCTGCAACTGGATAGGCAGTGAGCCGGTAAATGGCTGGTAGCGGGTGATCAATACATCGTTATTGAAACCGCCGGAGAAATTATCCATAGAGAATTTCAACCGGTAAGGGAACAATTTAGCTTTTTGCGCCACAGTTTCTTTTACCTCCACAGGCTCCTGGAAAGGATCGATAACCGAAGTCGGTTGCTGCTTTTTGGTAGTATCCGGTTTTTCCGGTTCAAAGCCTGTTTCAAAAAAGGCATCAGCCTTTTTCCGGGCACTGCTATCTCCTTGTATGATCGTCTCCTGGCTACGTCCGCCGGTGAGCCGCTCCGCTGCAATCAACCGGCGACGATAATCAGTAGGTTTGGGAGTTACGTTCCTGCGCTGCAAAGCCGTTTGGTCCACACGCAGCCTGTACACCAGTTTCAAGTTGCCTTCCTGCCTTACTTCACTCACCTGCCCATTGTCGCCGGCAGCCTTGGTTTCTACGAGGCCACTCTGATAATTCGTAATGGGGAACACGTAGGCAGAGTCGTTCGTAACAGAGTAGGCAAATACAGAGTCAGGCGCAGGCTTACCCCAGGCCTTCAATGTAGAGTCAAGATCTTCAGGACTGGGGTTGCGCAAGATCTCATCACCTACAAGATAAACACTGTCGAGACCAGCACGACGTGTGGTGAAGAAGCCGGCAAAGCGGTTGGCAATACCAGTTTCGTCACTGATGAAAGTAAAGTGAGAAGTATTGTATTGCACCGGATAGCGGGCGTTGCCATACTTCATCTTACTCAGCTGCGTGATCTGACGGAACTCACTCTTATTATAAATGTCGGTCAGGAAAATATTATAACGGTTGGTAGATATGCCGGTGTCGCGTCCCAGCGCATTGGCATTGGGGCGGTTGGAGGCGAAAATGATACCCGTCTTATTGGGGAATGCCACAAAAGAGGCATCCAGGTCCGCATAAGAATCGTTGGTCACCTGTTCATAAGTGTCCTCTTCTATTTTATAGATGAAGATATCAGGCTGCCCTTTACGAACGGCGCTCAGCAGGAGTGTATTGGAATTCAGCATGAAGCTGGCGCTGGTGATCTGCTCAAAGTGAGTGATCTCCATTTTGATAGCCTTATAATGCTTCACCATGTCATATACAAACAGTTTCACTTTGCCTTCCTCCCAGTAAATACAACCAAGACGCGTACCCTTTCCATCCCAGAACAGGAGCGGATAGCTGGGGTTGATCTCGTTCTCAAGGGAGCGAACACCATTTTTCAACAGTACCCGCCTGTCTACAAAGTTCTCATACAACACCACCTGGTTTTGGCCCTTCACAAACTCCACTACTGCATAAGTTTGGCTACGCGGAGCAGGATTGGGGGTAAAACGGATATAATCACGGTTACGCGTTACGTCTTCGGTAAGAATTACGTTACCCTTGGGAGCATTCCTTCTTCCCTTGAGATCATTGTAGTACTTCTCGGCCGTTTGCTCCATGAAATCCTTCAGCACATCCTTGAACTTCTTTTTACAGATACGTTGAGCAGCACTGTTGAGGTTACGGTACACACGGGCGAGGTACAGGAAATAAGTAACATTCTCCTTTTTATACTTCTCCTCGATATAATGCCAGAAAGCGTGCCCGGCCAGCAGCGGCTTTTCAAAAGCAAACTGGTAGAAGTTGCGAAATTCGGCCGATAACATCGCCGATTTCAGTTTATCGTCAAGATCGGTGCTCCAGTTTTCAGCCACATAATCCACGTACCCGTCTACCAGCCACTTGGGCAGGTCGAGCAGGGCCTGATTGGCAGCAAATTCACCCAGGTCGTCACCAAACAGGATGTTGTCGACAAGGATGCGGGCAATACCCTGACGCACCTGCCTGCGCAGATCGGCATGGTCACCATTGAAGTAAACGATCATCTTGTTGTTCACCAGCTTGGTGATACCGCCAGTGGTTTGCCAGTCGAGGTTGAGACCGATGTTCGACTGTTCCAGCTCATTGAAATTGTTATAAATAACAATGTTGGCGCGGCGTTGAAGGCCATACTCTACAAATTGTTCGATGGCAGGCAATTCTTCTTCAGCGATCTGCATCACATAATTCGCGATCGTTTTGCCATTTTCGTAGAAGTAAGTGTTGAAATTGGTGGATTGGAAATATTCCCATTTGAATTTTCGGAATTGGACCCGGTTCTTACCAAACTCCACAGTGTTCACCTGAGCACTCACATCCAGGTGCAAAAGCAGTACGGAAACAATAAAACCTAAAAATACTTTTGCGGATGCCTTAATCTGTTGAAATTGCATATCCTGTCATTAATGTTTTAAAGTTAAAACAATACCAGATACCCGGGTTAAAAAAAATTCGATTGGCCTAATACTACCTATATGCTTAGAATAAAACAATTTACATTCAGTCCTCTTCAGGAAAATACCTATGTAATTATTGGCGAACAGGACGAGTGTTGCATTGTTGATCCTGGTTGTTATTTTGGCAATGAACGCAATGAATTAAAAGAATTTATTCAGGAAACCGGCCTCTCCCCTAAATATTTGTTAAATACCCATTGTCACCTCGACCATGTGTTCGGCAACAAGTTCGTTCATGATACCTGGGGGTTAACCCTACACCTGCACGAAAAAGAAAAAGTAGTACTGGATTATGCGCCGGTGTCAGGTATGAACTGGGGGCTTCCCTTCGATAACTACAAAGGCGACCTGATCTATTTACGGGAAGGAGATACGATTAGGTTGGGTGACGACAAATTCGATGTCCTCTTTACACCAGGCCATGCGCCCGGTCACATCAGCTTCTATTGCGCTGCGCAGAATTTCATACTCAGTGGCGATGTATTGTTCCGCGGAAGCATTGGCCGTACCGACCTGCCAGGGGGCAACTTTGATACCCTGGCCCAAAGCATCCGGGAGCAGCTGTACACCCTGCCCAATGAAACAGTAGTCTATTCAGGACATGGCCCCGAAACGACAGTCGGAAAGGAAAAAAGGACCAACCCTTACGTGCAAGGCTAAGGATTGCCTTCTGCTACAACTGTCACCCCTGAGTCTGTCGAAAGGCTTAAACGGAAGATACAATCTTGCTGACGTTTTGTCGTGTTGAAGCAGGGCTCAGATCATATCAACCCCATATCTCACCCATATATACACCATAGTTGCTCCATAGCTGAGCTATAGATCAAGCTACTCAATGCTAAACCAACGCTAAACTTATGCTGGACTTATGCTAAACCAATGCTAAACCGCACCACTTTTTTTGCCCCGGGTTTGGGCAGGAAGAAGACAAGATAGGAAAGTATGGTAAGGCTTCTAAAAAGCATAAAAGGTATTCCCTAAATCTACGAAAAATATGCCAATTTGGCAAAATATCGCCTGTATTTCTATTCACCACTGTCCGCTCACAACTCACCATTCCCTAAAAATATTTGCCGATAAAAGGCATCTTCTTCAACTCCTTCCGTTCCACTTTCATGATAAGAAGGGTAAAAAGGCCAAAGAAAAGGAGGGAAGTCCCATAATAAGTCAGGTAGGAAACAGTCGTCCAGTCTTTTTTATTAGCAGGCACCAGGAAATGTACGATCAGGTATTCATGAATAATATAGAACAGGGTAACGATCACGAGGTAGGTAATGAGCTTTTTCCTGGCGTAAGGTATGGGGTAGTACTTTTGTCCCTGTACATAGCTCACCACCATCATAAACCCATAACACAGGAAAGTAGCCCAGGCGGCACCCGTATAATGGTATCTGGGAATAAGGATGATATTCAGGATGATGGTGATTGCAGCGCCGCCCAGCGTAACCCAGGCCCCCATCATATTGCGGTTGGTGAGCTTGTACCAGATAGAAAGGTTATAGTATATTCCCAGGAAAATGCTGCCCATCGATAAGATAGGAACAATATGAATACCCTGCGCATATTCAGGATGCTTTGAAGCGATCAACCCCTTCCAGACCTCAAGGAATAAAGCTACTACCAGGAACATAAAGCAGCAGGCGATCACGAATAGTTTCATCACCCGCGCATACATCTTCTGAGCCCCCTCACTACGCGATTGATTAAAGAAAAAAGGCTCTGCCGCCATCCGGAATATCTGGATGAAGATGGTAATAAGCACGGCCAGCTTATAGTTGGCCCCAAATACGCCCAGTTCAAATTCTGCCCGGCCAGCGCTTTCATCCAGCACCTTGCGGTAGATCACCCGGCTCAGCATCTCGTTGATCATGCCGCCAAAACCCACAATAATAAGCGGATAAGAATAGTGCATCACCTCCTTCCATAACCCCTTATCAAAGATAAACTTGAAAGAAGTAAACTCTTTGTACAGCAACAACAGCGTAACGCCGCTCGCAATTACATTGGCAATGATAAAATACCCAATTCCGATGCGGGGGTTATACAAGAGCGCCAGGAAGGAGTTCTCCCCGGCCTCATGAGCAGGCTTGGCGATATAGAAAAAGAATAGAACGATCAGGATATTCAGGATAATGGAAAAAACATTGACAAAAGCATACTTCCGCGGACGTTCTTCCAGCCGCAGCTTGGCCAGTGGAATGGTATACAGGGTGTCGAAGAACACGATCAGGAGCATCCAGGTCACAAACTCCGGGTACTTCTCCATTTCGATGAAACTGGTGAGCGGCCCCTTGAAAATGAACAACAACAGCGTGAACAGGATGGTCGTAACCCAGATGGAAATGTTCAGCGTATTAAATAATTTTTGCCGGTCGTGCGTTTGCGCGAAACGAAAGAAGCTCGTTTCGAGTCCATATGTAAAGAGAACCGTCAGAAAAGGTATTACCGCGTATATCTGAGTATAGGGATAAGAGCCATTGGGGTCGAACAACTGGAAACCCAACAGGCTGACGCCGAAATTGAGGAACCTGCTGACAATGCGGGGAATGCCATACCAGAGCGTTTGACCAGCTAATTTCTTAATGCTCAACTATACGTGATTTTGAATTGTAGTGCCAAAATTAAGGGATAGCGCCTCAAAGTGCTCGTTAAATAGCGCTTTTTGAAACATGTTGAAGGGTGGGTCGCCCTTCCCGGGCGGCTCACCCTTCAACAGTAATATTTATGATCACTCAGCGACCCATAGTAAAGTTGTATAACGCCGGGTTGCAACGTTTATGCTTTAAAGTATCTTTAATATACCAAATTAACACCCAAATCAAGCATCTATGCGTAGAATTTTACCCTTGCTGTTCGTACTGGCCCTCACAGTGTACAGCGTCCAGACCGATGCCCAGGTAGTAGCTTCAGAAGGTAAAGTAGAACACACCAAAGGAGACAAGATAGCAGCTGTAATTGAACTGCCTTACCCGGTAGAAGAAGTAGAGGCGGCCATTGTAGAACACTTTTCCAAAAAAGGCGGCAAAAGCGATAAAAGCAAAGGATTCCAGATATTCCGCAGCATGAAGTTGACCGAAGAAGACGTAGAACTGAATGATCTTCACTTCAAAGTAGAGCGCAAAAGCCGTAAAGAAAAAGATATTACCGTAGTATACCTGCTGGTAGGAAGGCCCAGTGAAAACGTGGGCGCCCGCTCAGGTGTAGACCGTCACAAGATCAATGAGGCCAAAGAATTTTTAAACCAGCTGACACCCTCTGTTGAATCCCATCACCTCGATGTGCAGATCGTGGCACAGGAAGATGTAATGAAGAAAGCCACCAAAAAGAACCTGTCGCTGATCGATGAACAAAAAGACCTCGAAGAAAAGATCAGGAACCTGCAGCAAAAGCTCGAGCAAAACAAGATCGATCAGGCAAAACAATCCGAAGAACTCACCCGCCAGCAAGGCGTCCTCGACGCTATGAAGGCACGTAAGAAAAGCTAATAGTTTATACAGCCTTTCAATATTCCGCCAACGCAATGATCAATAATTATTAATTAATAATTATTGATCATTGCGTTGTTTTCATTGAGTGAATTCCGGACATTCCAGCCTCAGATCAGCTACTGCCAGCGGCTGGTTAAGCAAATTGCAGTAATGATGATCCTTTCTGTTGCCACCATAATACCGGCAATTATAGCACATGCGTTGCGTAGATATGATGGTAGCCTGATTGAGCCGGTAGATCAGATCGAATACAGAAGTTAGCAATAACTCTTTTTGAAGAGCCGGCAGCTCATCTACACCGGCATCGAGCGGGCTGGTAAAGTTTTCTGCTGCTGCTGCCAACTCTACACCCTTAGGTGTCAGCGAAAGAATAAAACTACGTGAATCATTCACATCGTTGCTTCGTTGAATGAGCCCTTTTTGTTCAAGCGCTTTTATGGAATCGGAAATAGTAGCCTTGGTAACATGAAACTCACGTGCCATGAAAGCCGCCTTCCGCTGATGAGGAGCAGGGTGGAATTTAATAAAGAGCAATAACTGCAGCTGCGTACCGCTCAGTCCATGACGTTGCGCCTGCGTTTGCAGCAACACCCAAAATACCTCCGATAGCTTGGCAAAGGAGGCAATTACTTTACTGTTAATGTTGACTAAATGCTGTTCAGGGTCTAAAGATGACATATCAGAATAAGGTATACCCGGTTTGTAAACAGGTAACCGGTTAAAACTCTCCGGCGCGTATATAAGGGTACGTCATCAATACTGCTGTAAGCACAACCGCTTTGAACCATGCCTGGTGCATAGCCTCTACTTCTTCCGGTGCATGACCTTTGCTGGCCAGCAGTGGTTTGACAGTAACTGTGATAGGATATATGAATGCGGTGATATAGCGATAATGGACAATCGGGGGAGCCTCTACTTCATCCGTTTTATTCTTTTTCAGCTTATGGTGGCGCAGCCCTATTTCGTATTGGTAATTCAGCCAGGTCTGATCGAAAGGGCGAAGGCAAACATCTTTAACCCATTGGATGAAGCGCATTCTTACGGCTGTAAGATATTCCAGATTTGCCATATTATTTCTACTAAAATAATGCAACAGGTGCGGGTGGCTGCCGATCATCTCATACCAGATATCCATGATAGCGTCGGCCTTTTCTATTAATATCTCGCCTCCTTTGCGTAAGTTCTCTTCATCGGCCGGTGTAAACAACACCGTGGCTTTCAATAACTCCAGGTCGTGTAATGTAACGGGTGATGTTCCTGCCTTTCCATAATCATAACCTTTAATATCCATGTCTGTGCTGCCCATAATGTCCCGTTTTGCGTGGTGATCTAATAAGGAATCCTAATCAACATGCCTAAACACACGAACCCCACCCGGCATGCCGGTAGGGGACTCCCTTTACTTACGAAAACCACGTAATCAACAGATTAGCAAAAGGGTTATTATTTTATTAAAACAGGATTAAAAGGGAGTCGGACAGTCAGAAAAGTCCGAAGTCGGGAAGTAAACAAGTCGGAGAAGTCAGGAAGTAGAAAGCTATGGCGCTGAGTCTTACGGACTTTCGGTCATCCGGTCTTTCGGACTTGCCTTTATTCTTCTTCACCCTCAACTTTATTCAGACCAAGTTTGTCGATGGCGATGGCCGCGGCGATCTGGCTGGCATCTTTCTTATTATACGCTTTGCCTTCAGCCAGGAGCGCACCATCCACTACAGCACCGATGGTGAAGAGACGACGGCCGCCTTCGATACGCTCATCGAGCGTTTCAAATTCGAGGTTCTTGCCATTTTTATTGGCCCAGCCGTACAGTTTATTCTTGTGGTTGATCTCCAGCGCTTCGAGATCTTCCATGTATAAGTGAGGGATGATGATGCATTCAAGCACCCATTTCTTTGTCTTTACAAAACCTTTATCCAGATAGATGGCGCCTACCACAGCTTCGAGCGTATTGCCGAAGATCTGGCTCATCTTGAGAGAATTGTCAAACTTATTATAGAAAGTGATCTTCTTTAAGCCCATCTTGATGGCGATCTCATTAAGCTTATTACGGTTCACCATCTTACTCCGCATCTCGGTCAGGAAGCCTTCTTCTTTGTAGGGATATTTCTTGAAGAGGAAGTCGGCCACGATACCACTCAGGATGGCATCCCCAAGGTATTCGAGCCGTTCATTATTTTCGTCTGCACTGTCGCGTACGGAGCGGTGTGTGAGCGCGGCCTGGTACAAAGCAGTTTTGCCGGGTGTAAAACCCAGCACATTACGAAGATTCTTCTTGAAAGCAACATTACTTTCCTTGCCAATAAATCGGTCCAGGATTCCCACGATCGTCAAGCTACATTTTTTTCTTTAAGCCAAAAAATCAATATAGGTAAAGGGCTTCTGGTTTGGTACTACAATATACCAAACAACGAACAAGGTTGTAGAAAAATTATGCAGCGTGCTTTTTAATACTTTTTAACGATCACACAAGCGTTGTGACCGCCAAAACCGAATGTATTACTTAAGGCAGCGCGCACAAGTCGTTTCTGAGGTTTTTCAAAGGTAAAATTAAGACGTGGATCTAATTCGGGATCGTCAGTGAAGTGGTTAATCGTAGGTGGTACCATGTCCTCTCTAACACTCATGATACAGGCAATAGCCTCTACCACGCCAGCTGCTCCCAGGCAGTGGCCGGTCATGGATTTAGTGGAACTGATATTGATTTTATAGGCGTGTTCACCAAAAACGTCGGTAATAGCTTTCACTTCGGCTACATCTCCCAGCGGAGTTGAAGTACCGTGGGTATTGATGTAATCGATATCCTCAGGCTTCATGCCAGCATCATCGAGA
Organism: Niastella sp.; assembly: GCA_017744515.1. Lineage (GTDB taxonomy): Bacteria > Bacteroidota > Bacteroidia > Chitinophagales > Chitinophagaceae > Paraflavitalea. The sequence goes on along the minus strand of JAGIBF010000028.1, from coordinate 41,171 downwards.
GCAGAAAGCATTACATTTTTAGCGCCTAAACCTTCAGGGTGAGGGGCTGTTACGTGGTGGGCATCGGCAGTAGCGCCGCATCCGGCAATTTCACAATAGATCTTGGCGCCCCGCGCAAGCGCGTGCTCCAGCTCTTCCAGTATCAGAGCACCGGCAGCCTCTCCCATAATAAAACCGTCGCGGTCTTTATCATAAGGGCGGCTGGCTGTTTTAGGATCATCATTTCGCTCACTCATCGCTTTCATGGCATTGAAACCACCTACGCCCGACTCGCTGATCACCGCTTCTGAGCCACCAGCCAGAATAATATCAGCTTTGTTGAGACGAATGAGGTTGAAAGCTTCCATAATAGCGTTGGTAGAAGAAGCGCAGGCGCTTACAACAGCGAAGTTGGGACCCCTGAAACCATGGCGCATGGAAATATGACCAGCTGCAATGTCCAAAATCATTTTGGGAATGAAGAAAGGATTGTACCGGGGGGTACCATCACCTTTCGCAAAGTTGATAACTTCTTCCTGGAAAGTGATAAGACCACCGATACCACTGGCGAAAACCACACCGATACGATCGGGATTCATGGTCTCCTTATTAATACCGGCATCGGTTACAGCCTGGTCGCTGGAAGCGAGGGCAATCTGCGTGAAGCGGTCAAGCTTCCGGGCTTCCTTTTTATCGAGGTATTGTAACGGGTCAAACCCTTTCAGCTCGCAGGCAAATCGGGTCTTGAATTTCGACGCATCAAATAAAGTAATGAAGTCTGCACCGGATACGCCATTCATAAGGCCGTTCCAATAATCTTGTAAACTGTTTCCTAATGGAGTCAATGCGCCAATACCTGTTACAACAACACGTTTTAATTGCATAGGATTCTTGTCCGGAAGTTTTTTAAGTAACAAATCCGCCTTCGGGGCGTACATAGCTATCGAAGGGCGGATTTAATTTATTACACCTGAACAAAAGTTCAGATTACTTTGCATGCTCTTCTAAGTAAGCGATAGCCTGGCCAACAGTAGTGATGGTCTCAGCTTGCTCATCAGGGATGGAGATGTTGAATTCTTTTTCAAACTCCATGATCAGTTCTACGGTGTCCAGTGAATCGGCACCTAAATCATTGGTGAAAGAAGCCTCATTGGTAACCTCTGCTTCTTCAACACCTAACTTATCAACAATGATCTTTTTAACTCTGGTTGCAATGTCTGACATTTTTGTAAAGTTTAGTTACGGCTGCAAAAATATAGATTTTGGAATAATGACAATAAATCACTGGTTTTTAATTATGCTTCGGATATTTTTTAGTTTCAATGATTTGTAGTACTATCCGGCATCGATTTCCGGCAAATTCAATGCCCGCGGGCATATACGTCTCTGCTACTGCCTTCCATCGATACAATATAATATAGCCTGGCCCGTCATTTATTATGATGTAAAACCCACTTTCCGTTATCCATAAATGACTGTTATCAGTTTAATTTTTAATATATAGGGACTGCTGATAAAGGGTAAATCCTTATATTGCAGCGACCGAAACACCACTCAAATACGCTCGCATGGCTCTCAAAATCATTGATCACGGTACGAAAGAATACCAGCAAATGGTGCAATTGCGGAATGACATCCTCCGCAAACCACTTGGCCTTAGCTTTACCCCGGAAGAATTAGAAAAAGAGAAGACCGAAATATTGATAGCCGCCTTTGAGGAGGAAAAAATACTGGGTTGTTGCATGCTCATTACCGAAGATCCCGCTACCGTTCGGTTACGCCAGATGGCGGTATTGAACAACCTGCAGGGAAAAGGAATCGGCAAAGCACTGATGCAATTCGCTGAAAACATAGCCCGCGACCGCGGCTTCCGCAGAATAACCATGCATGCCCGCCAGACAGCCGTCGGCTTTTACGAAAAACTGGGCTACCAGATCAGCGGCGACCAGTTCGAAGAAGTTTCCATCCCACACTATATAATGGAGAAGGTATTGTAGGAAGTCCGCAAGAACGGAAGTCTGAAAGACGGAAAGACTGGAAAGCAGTACCAGTATTCCTTACCGACTTTCGGACTTTACTGACTTTCGGACCATTCTATCAACCCATCCGAAACGTCAACCCGGCAAAATCCTGCACCGACAGCTGCTCAGCCCGCTTATTAAAAATATCGTCTTGTAGCACTTCCGCGGAGAAGAGACCCTTCACGGCATTACGCAAGGTTTTGCGGCGTTGATTAAAGCCCGCTTTCACCACCGCAAACAAAGCCTTCTCACTTTTCATGGCCACTGGTTCTGCAAGGGGCACCAGGCGGATGACCGCACTTTTCACCTTGGGAGGCGGGTTAAAAGCCTGCTCATCCACCTCAAACAGATACTCCACTTTAAAAAATGCCTGCACCAGCACGCTGGTAACGCCATATACTTTGGAGCCCTCTTTCGCAGCTACCCGTTGAGCCACCTCTTTCTGAAACATGCCTGTCATGGACTCCACTTGCTCCTTCCAATCCAGCATCTTAAAAAGGATCTGAGAAGATATATTGTAGGGGAAATTACCCACCACGGTAAACCGCCCTTCAAAAGGAGCGGCTATATCGAGGATACTTTGATGAATGATCTTGCCTTGCAACACAGGGTATTGCTGCAGCAGCCAGGCTACCTTTTCATCGTCCAGCTCCACACATTTGAGGTCAATGCCTTGCAGTTCGATGAGGTACTTGGTAAGCGCTCCGCCACCCGGCCCCACCTCCAGCAGTTGCTGAAAAGGATGCTCCTGAAGCTCCTCCACGATCCTGCGGCTGATATTCTCATCTTTTAAAAAATGCTGGCCAAGTGACTTTTTGAGCGTATACATGAAGCAAAGGTAGTCGGAAAGTCGGGAAGACGGAAAGTCGGGGAAGTCTGAGAGTCCGGAAGTCGGAAAAGTCCGAAGAAAGACAGTTTGAAAACAGTCTTTCGGACTTTCGGTCTCTCCGGTCTTCCGGACTTTTCTTCGTACTTTAGCCGTTCTGAATCAAGAATTATGAATGCACCGCAACAAAAACCGGTAATCGGTATCACTATCGGCGATCTGAATGGCATTGGAACTGAGCTGATCATAAAGACCTTCTCAGATCACCGTATCCTCGAACTGTGCACCCCTGTCATTTTTGCTTCCAATAAAGTCATCAACTTCTACCGCAAGGGTCTGCCCGACCTCAACTTCAATTACCAAAGCATAAAAGAGCTGAACCGCATTACACCTAAGCAGGTGAATATCTTCAACTGCTGGGAAGAAGAAATAGGCATCAACCCCGGTCAGCTCTCCGATATAGGCGGCAAATATGCCATCAAGTCGCTGACCATGGCGGTACAGGCACTCAAAGAAAATAAAATACAGGGGTTGGTAACAGCTCCTATCCATAAGAAAAATACACAATCAGCCGAATTCCAGTTCACCGGCCATACGCCCTACCTGAAACATGTATACGGAGTAAACGATGTGGTGATGCTGATGGTGGCAGGCGATTTCCGCGTAGGGCTGGTTACCGAACATGTGCCCCTGCGCGAAGCAGCCCAGCACATTACCCGTGAGCGTATCATCTCCAAACTGAATATCCTCAACCAATCCTTGATCAAGGATTTTGGTATCGACAAGCCGAAGATCGCCGTACTGGGATTGAACCCCCATGCCGGCGATGAAGGACTGATCGGTAAAGAAGAAGAAGAGATCATTAAGCCCGCTATTAAAGAAGCCAAGCGCAATATGATGGTGTTTGGACCTTACAGTGCCGATGCATTCTTTGCCCGCCGTCAGTATGCGAGGTTCGACGCAGTGCTGGCCATGTACCACGACCAGGGATTGATCCCTTTCAAATCACTGGCATTGGGCGAAGGTGTAAACTATACGGCCGGATTGCCAGGCATCCGCACTTCTCCCGATCACGGAACTGCGTTTGATATTGCCGGTAAGAACAAAGGCGACCAATCCTCTTTCATCACTGCGATCTACGAGTGCATCGACATCATCAACCAGCGCCACGGATACGCCGAGTACCGCAAAAACCCGCTCAAGAAAATGACATCGGTGATCCTCGCCAATGCCGTTGACGAAGCCATCGAAATGTCCGAAACCGACGACGAATAAATAATTGGTCAGGCCGCTTTAAGCGGCCAGACTGTAATACAAGAGGAGAGACTGTTTCAACAAGGCCTCCTGACGAAGCGAAAGAAATTGCCCGGTCCTTTGGGCCGGGACACAAATAACTCAAACGAGCTTGGGCTTTAGCCCAATTGAAAAGAGGTGACACCAGTAAAGTGTCACCTCTTTTTAGTCTGTTTTCGCTCGTAGCTCACGGCTCGAAGCTCGCAGCTTGTACCCCCTACTTAAACACACTATCCGCAATTCCCTTATTCACTGCATAATTCGAGTAGCTGATCTCCAGCTTTCCCTTCTGTTCTTTATCAGTAGAGGCAGCCTGTGGCTTTTCACCCATATCATAATCGAAAGCAAGGCCCTTGGGCAGTTTGTAATCCTTTGTATTGAAGCTGAACACAACCTTGTCAGGCAATCCCCAGTTGGAGTACTTGCCATACGTCATCTCCATTTCATAAGTGCCACCACTGCGGCTGGTGATGACAGCCTTCCTGATCAGCGACTGCGTTTCATCGATGTACAAAGTAGCTACCACGACATCACTTTTTTCATCGAGCGGCAGCAACTTGATAACGCTGACTGCTACACCTGCCAGGGTGTTCTTACCGGCTGGCACAGCCGTGTAGTTATCATTCACAAACAGGCTTCCCAGATTTACATTCGAACCACCCTTGGGCACGATGGCAATACCATCCTGCTTTTTGACCCTGAACTTGTCCGGGTGTTTATAGTAGATCACCACTTTGGATTCAGGGATCTTGATAAACGATACATCGGTTTTCATGATCCCATCAGCCTGGTAATCCTTCACCGTCGCCAGTTTGTCCTTCACTTTTTTAATGACGGCATCAGCCTCCTGGGCGGGAGAGAAGAAGGCTGCCAGGATAAGAGCACCTGTCAGCGCCAGCGGTTTGAGAATTGTTTGCATAGACCACAAAGTTAGCGATCAGTTGATAGGCAGAGAAGAGAGTTGAAAGGTTTAAAAGTTAAAAAGTTGATAAGGGAATGTCAGGCTGAGCCTGTCGAAGCCCTTATCAACTCGTCAACCTATTAACTTATCAACTACAGAAAACTGTCCGACTCACGATACGCCTTGATCAACGCAGTCTCTCCCTCCTTGCCCGGCTTGGCATTGCCATGCTCCATACCGAGGATGCCTTTATAACCCTTGGCGTGAATATGTTTGAAGATATTCTTATAGTTCATTTCGCCGGTAGTAGGCTCCTTACGACCGGGATTATCGCCAATCTGCAGATACCCGATCTCATCCCATGACCTATTGAGGTTATTGATAATATCGCCTTCATTACGCTGCATATGGTACATGTCGAACAGGAACTTGCAGCTGGGGCTGCCTACAGCCTGACAGATCATATACGTTTGATCCGAATGGCGCAGGAACAGATCGGGATTGTCGCTCAATGCTTCCAATACCATTACCAATCCGTGAGGTTCAAGAATGGCGCTGGCCTTGCGCAAAGCATTGATCACATTGGCAGTTTGGTATTCAAAAGAAAGACTGCGATCGTAGTTGCCGGGCACCACAGTCACCCATTTGGCGCCACAGCGTTTAGCCACTTCTACCGTTTCTTTACAATCCTTGATCATCCGGTCGATCCACTCCTGTTTACCAGTGGTGAGCGACATTTTCCAATGCCAGTTATCGGAAGTAACAACGAAAACACCCATACGCATACCGAGCGAGGCAAGTGTTTCACCGATCTTCTTTTGCATCTCTACAGGCCGGCCCATCATACCATTATCTTCGATAGAGCGGAAGCCCATACTGTGCGCAAACTTTATCTGATCGATGAAATCAGCACCACCAAGATTCTTGAACATACCATCATGGAAAGCATAGTCAAGGTTAAATGTTTTTTCAGCATTCGTTAGGGTATCCGTCTGCTCATCCGACTTACCCAATACAGTGGCAGATGCTGCCAGGGAGGCGCCGGTGAACAGGGAATTACGCATAAATTGTCGACGTTTCATGTTCTGAGTGTTTGGATAAATTTAACATCAATTACCTGTTGCATGGAAATTATTTTTGTGCAATCGATTTCTCTACCTGGCTGATATAGTTTGGGAAGAGGGATGTAGGATTATTTTCTTATCTTTCGAGCACTTAAACATATATAAGAGTGAAAAGACTGGTGTTATTCACTATTTCGGCTACAGCAACAATCGTAGCCTCAGCACAACAAGCAACTAATTTCGAGCCTTATGAAACGACGATCCCCGGTTCGTCTATCACGTTCAAAATGACGCCTATTGCCGAAGGCCAGTTCCTGATGGGCAGCCCCGCTGCTGAAAAAGGAAGACTACCCGATGAAGGGCCACAAAAGACAATTAAGGTGAGCGCATTCTGGATGGGCACGCACGAAGTAACATATGATGAATTCCTGTTGTTCTTTAACGATGAAAGCACGAGCCGCAACTCGGAAGTAGATGTGGTAACCAGGCCAACACCCCAGTACATCGACCTCAGCTGGGGCATGGGCAAGCAAGGTGGTTTTCCCGTCAATAGCATGTCGCAGCGCACCGCCCTTATGTATTGCCGGTGGTTATATAAAAAAACAGGCATGTTTTACCGGTTGCCAACAGAGGCAGAGTGGGAGTATGCAGCCCGCGCCGGTAGCACTACCGCATATTATTTTGGAAATGATGCAAAACAACTAAAGGATTACGCCTGGTTAAACGTCAATAGTAAGAACAAGTACCAGAAAGTAGGGCAGAAGAAGCCCAACGCCTGGGGACTCTATGATATACTGGGCAATGTGGCCGAGTGGACCCTGGATCAATACGATGAGAAGCTACTGAGCACGCTGGCAGATGGGGCGACCGATCCTTCTTCTGTAGCAGAAGATGTGTACCCTAAAACAGTGCGTGGTGGTGGATACCTCGACAAGCCGGAAGCATTGCGCAGCGCCAGCCGTGGCAAATCCGATCCTTCCTGGAACAAACGTGATCCACAGATACCCAAAAGCAAATGGTGGCTCACAGATGGGATGTCGGTAGGGTTCCGCCTCGTAAGGCCACTGAAAGCACCCACTGCTGAAGAAGCTGAAGCGTTCTATAAAAAATATCTTGGTAATTAGATTGCTCCATTTATAAAACCAACAACCATGCGTAAAGATGCACCCAACCAGTCTTCCCGGCGTGATTTTGTGAAACAGTCGTCGCTGATTGCCGGCGGATTGATCGCCGCACCTCTATTTTCCAAAGCCAATTATTTCTCCGGCGCTGATGATGTCATCAAAGTAGCGCTGGTAGGCTGTGGCGGCCGGGGTACCGGCGCCGCTATGCAAGCTTTGCTCACCAAACAAAATGTAAAACTGGTAGCGATGGCCGACGCCTTCAAAGACCGGTTGGACAGATGTTATAATTCTTTGACAGCCACTTCAAAGTCGGGCGATAAAAGCGTGAAAGACCGTGTAGACGTTCCCGAAGACAGGAAGTTTGTAGGCTTCGACGGATACCTCAAAGCCATTCCGCTGGCCGATGTGGTGATCCTGGCTACGCCTCCCGGATTCAGGCCCATTCACTTTGAAGAAGCCGTTAAACAAGGCAAGCACATATTCATGGAAAAACCGGTAGCTACCGATCCTGCCGGTGTACAGAAAGTGCTGGCTGCTGCCGAACAGGCAAAAGCCAAGAAGCTGAACGTAGTGGTAGGCTTACAACGTCACTATCAAACCAGCTACCGCGAGCTGTTTAAAAAGAAAGACCTCATCGGTGATATCACTTCAGCACAGGCCTGGTGGAACAACGATGGCGTATGGGTAAACAAACGTCAGCCCGGACAAACCGAAATGGAATACCAGATGCGCAACTGGTACTATTTCGTATGGCTTTGCGGAGATCATATTGCAGAACAGCACATACACAATATCGATGTGATCAACTGGTTCAAAGGTGGCTACCCCATTAAAGCCCAGGGTATGGGCGGTCGCCAGGTACGCAAAGGAAAAGACAATGGTGAGATCTTCGATCACCACTTTGTTGAGTTCCATTATGCAGACGGCTCTATCCTCAACAGCCAGTGCCGTCACATTCCCGGCACCATGAGCAAAGTAGATGAACTGTTGATCGGTACCAAAGGAAGCATCCAGACCGGAGCCGCCAACATCATCAATAAAAAAGGAAAAGTCCTCTTCCAGTTCGACAAAACGAAAGAGAACCAACCCTACCAAGCCGAGCACGATGAACTGTTCGAAGCCATTGCCAATGGCCAATACAAATTTGCCGATGCTGAGAACGGCGCTAAGAGCACTATGACCTCCATCCTCGGCCGTATGGCTACTTACACCGGCCAGGTGATCGAGTGGGACAAGGCCATCAATTCAGGCATCAGCCTGCAGCCTAAACAATACGACTTTGCTGCAACGGCTCCCATTTTGCCTGACGCAGATGGTTTCTATCCCGTAGCAACGCCCGGCGTGACCAAATACGGTTTTTAGTAGATTTCACTGATAAAAAGATGGGCCGTTCACAGCAACGGCCCATCTTTTTAATTACACACCATAGGGGTTCGCTCTCGGATAGTTGTCATTTACACAGCGTCTTTGTTTAATGAATAAGGCATTATCCTTATATAACGTTGAAATGACACTATTTTTAATTTGCATTTGATTGTCAGTTGTATAATTCAATTATCTTTAGCGCAACCTTTAAAACAAAACTAAACCAACGATCTTGGCCAAGTTGAGCTATTGGATAGCCCTACCCTTTATTTACTTCCTTTCTCTGCTTCCTTTCCCGGCATTATACCTGCTGTCGGACTTCTTTTTCCTGTTATTATACTATGTCATTGGCTACCGCAAAAAAGTAGTGTACAACAACCTCCGCAATTCATTTCCGGATAAGTCGGGTGCAGAGATAGCAGCCATCCAAAAGCGCTTTTTCCGTTTCTTCTGCGACCTTTTCCTGGAGACCTTTAAAACCCTGACCATTAGTCCCGCCTCCATGCTCAAACATTGCAGTATGGACCCGGCAGCCGAAAAGATGTTCAATGATTTTGCAGCCGAAAACAAGAGCCTCATCATCGTGATGGGCCACATGGGCAACTGGGAATGGGCGGGTAACACCTTCAGCCTTAGGTGCAAACATCAATTATACGTGATCTACCATCCGTTGGCCAATCAATACTTTAACAGTTTGACCATAAAAATGCGCACGCGGTTTGGTACTAAGTTGATCGCCATGAAAGATACGTTCCGGGAGATGGTGCAGAACAGGAGTCATTTATCAGCTACTGCCTTTATTGCCGATCAAACGCCACAACCGGATAAAGCATACTGGATGCAGTTCCTCAACCAGGATACACCTGTTTTCCCCGGTACGGAGAAGATCGCACAAAAGATGAATTACCCGATCGTATATGTAGCCGTCAAAAAAATAAAACGGGGATATTATACGTTAAGCGCAGACATATTGAAGATGCCGCCATTCAATGCCACACAGGAAGGAGAAATTACAGAGGCCCACACCAAAAGACTGGAAGCGGACATTATCAAAACACCGGAAACCTGGCTATGGACACATCGCCGGTGGAAGCATAAAAGACCCAATAACCAATCATCCAAAGTAAATTAAGAAACATGCTGTGTGGAAAAGAATTAATACTCGCAACAAAGCCGTTTGCCAAAGAAGACAGAAAAAAAAGCTGGTGGCATACCTTGTCGACATTGGCCCTGTGTATCGCTACATTGGCAGGAACGGTATTGCTGCCCTGGCTGGGAGCAAGGATTGCGTGCAGTATTATAGCCGGCCTGTCGCTGGTGCGCATGTTTGTGATCTACCACGATCACCAGCACCATACCATTCTCCACAAATCGGCAATAGGCGATGCTATCATGACGGTGTTTGGTATTTACATGCTGGCCCCCACCAGCATCTGGAAAAGATCACACGATCATCACCATAAACACAATTCCAAATTATTCAGCGCCAGCATCGGTTCATTTCCCATTGCTACCCGCCAGAAATACCTGAGCATGTCGGCAGGCGAAAGGATCGGTTACCTCGCTATCCGTCATCCACTCACGATTAGCTTGGGTTACTTCACGATGTTCCTGTTGGGTATGTGCGTAAGCTCATTCCTCAGCAGCCCCCGCAAACACTTCGACGCATTGATCGCCCTGATATTACACATCACAGCGGCAGTATGCATCTTCATATTCATGGGTTGGGAAGCATGGCTCCTGATGTTCTTTGTGCCCTTCCTGATCGCCTTTGCACTGGGTTCTTACCTGTTCTATGCCCAACACAATTTCCCGGGCGTTACCTTTTGCAGCAACCAGGATTGGGCCTATGACAAAGCTGCCCTCGAATCATCCAGCTACATGTTGATGAACCCGGTAATGAACTATTTCACCGCCAATATCGGTTACCACCATATACATCACCTCAACTCCAAAATACCATTCTACCGGTTGCCCGAGGTGATGGCCCATTTCCCCGAATTACAGACCGCCAAAACAACTTCGCTGAATCCTAAAGACATCATTGCCTGCCTGCGCCTCAAAGTGTGGGACCAGGAAGAAGGACGCATGATCAGCCTGAAAGAGTTGGCCCTGACGAGACAAAGAAAGTTAGCAACAGTATAAAAGAAGCCGGCCCCGCATTTGCGGGGCCGGCTTGTGTAAGTAAAGTTGTGATTGATTAATTACTGTTGAGGTCAGATAATCGTTGTTCAAGCTCGCGCATGCGTTTTAGCTTTTGCGCATCATCCTTTTCCTGCGCCCGTTTGTTCTTCTTCATCGATTTGGAGAGCTTTCCAATACTTTCCTGCAATTCGGCTATCTCCTGATTCTTTTGCTGCAACAACACACGATGTTGCAGAGAAGTAAGATAGATATTGGCCTTCTGTTGAAGCGTTGCATCCGTGGAGTCGCTGGCAAACCTGCCATCCGGTTGTTGAACAGCCATCGTTACAATACTGTTCTTCCGATCCCTCTCCACTTTATAATACACAGTAAGCCGCTGATCCGACAACTCCTGCATTTTTACACCTTTACCAATCAGGAAGCCGCCCGACTTACGCGATTTGCCATCGTTGCTCTTGATCATAGCAGTAAGAGCGTCTTTCACTACAGCTTCTTTTGCTTCGAAACGTACTGTTTGTGCAGGCTGTACCACTTTATCGATTACGATGCTGGTCGTATCTACCTGCTGTCCCCGGCTTTTGTAAAAGGGTAACACAAAGAGCGCTGACACTAAAAATCTTTTCATACTTACAGGATTTAATCGTTAACAATATTTATTAAAGACCTGTAATATGTCGGGCGCGTTTCGAAAATATTAACTGGATACCGGCACTTTAACGTATCCTTGATTAGTGTTTAAGTATTCAAGTAAACAACCATATCCTATTGAACAACTGTCTCTTTTTTTCTACACATAACCCGTCTCACCCTACTTCTTACCACTCACTTCCTGCTTACGAGAGTACATCCTTCCTTTTGAAGATATAGATCGCCGTGCCCACAAATGCCACAATATGGAATAGCAGGGTAGCAGCCGATTTGAAGATACTTTCATACGGCACTGGCTTATAGAAGAAACCCTTCCAGCCCAGCATATGCGAGGTAAAGAGATAAGGCTTCATGAGCGTAAACAACGGAAGGTCGACTGTAGAGAGGATGGTAAATACGATCACGATGCTCATAGTAGCTACGATAGGTCCGATGGAGTTTTCTGCAAACAACGATAAGAAGAAGGACAGTGCTGCCACAGAAGTCATAGCGATGGCTGCAAAGCCGAAAGCAGCAAAATAGCGCCACATGACATCTGCCTCCCTGATAATGATAATTTCCTGACTTTTGGCTACCAGTAAGTCCCCGGTGCCAAATGCGAACATGGAAAGTACCAGGGAAAGAAATGCCATCCACAACAGCAACAACAGCGTATAGATAGTACTGGCTAAGAACTTTGAAAAGAGCAAGGTGCTGCGGCTGATAGGTTTGCTGGCCAATAGACGCAAGGTGCCCATGTTCGCTTCTCCGGCAATCATATCGCCGCCAATAAGTGCAATAAGCAAAGGCACATGGATGAGCAGCGTTTGCAAGACAAAATAACACACGAAGTATCCATTGGCAATATCACCTTCGACAGCGTATTCGGACCTGACTGTTTGCAGCAGGAGATCGATATAAGTATCAGAGTCCACATACAAGGCCAGCTGGATCAGCAACACGATAGCGGCAATAGCTGCAAAGGCAATGTAAGTGCGTGGCCGTTTGAATATTTTATACAACTCTATTTGTAAAAGTGTCCACATGTCTGTTGGCGGTTGTTAAAGCCAGGAAATAGGCTTCCAGTGAATGTTGAGGTTGCAGGGAGGTAATAGCTGCTCCCATCTTTACGAGGTCGGTGGCAAGAGCAGGCACTTGCTGCTCATCCATCTGAAAGCGTAGATTGTTTTGCTCCTGTTCCTGCAGGTAGCTTTTCCAAGAACTATTATTTAGCTGCTCCATTACGTGGGCAATATTCGCCACACTTACCTGTATGATCATTTTCGTGGGATCGAATAATTCCTTCACACCCCCTTCCGCTACCTTCTTTCCCTTGTCGATAATGATCATCCGGTTGGCAGTCATTTCAATTTCATAAAGCAGGTGCGAAGAAACAAGAACGGTCTTGCCATACTGCTTACTCAACTGCAGGATCAGGTGCCGCACATCGGCAATCCCCTGCGGGTCGAGCCCGTTGGTAGGTTCATCCAGTATAATAAGCTGCGGATCATGTATCAACGCCACTGCAATACCCAGCCGCTGTTTCATACCCTGTGAGAAGGTCTTTACCTTGCTGTTCGCCCTTTCAGCTAAGCCTACCTGCTCCAATTGCTCCATCAGCTTTTGGCGGCTCACTTTGGCGCCGCTGATGCGGGCAAATTGAGAGAGATTTTCGTAAGCAGTGAGGTATTTATATAAGTCGGGCCGCTCGATAACAGCACCCACTTGCCTGAGAATTTCCTTGCGGTGCTTCTTCAGGTCCATCCCAAATAGTTCAATGCTCCCCGTTGTAGGTGCTATCAAGGTGAGCAACATACGAATAGTAGTAGATTTGCCGGCGCCGTTCTGGCCAAGGAAGCCGTAAACATCGCCCTGATTCACGGTAAATGAGATATCATCGACCGCTTTTAACTTCTTGTACTGCTTGCTGAGGTGGTTGACCTGTATGATGACAGACATAAAATAATTGCATTACAAATTACAACTCAATTTGTTAGGAAACCATAAAAAAGTGACACTTAACCTATGTCAAGCGGGAGATTAAAACATAAAAAAATCACTATAAAATACTTGCATAATCCGGCAACCCGTTATACTTTTGTTCTACAATTCCTCGCATCCTCTGATAATTCCGTTACCCGCAAGACCACACGAACAATCCTCTTGCGCAAATTCCAAAATCTTCCAAATTAGTTGTGTATTTAACCTGTTTAAGGTTATGCCTATATAGTATTTCCAATAGCTATGTGAGCTCAGAGTGGGTTTCCATGCCCTCGTTCGTATTCCCTTGATACCGTATTCTCCTTCCTTTGAATGCCTGCCGGTGAACACAGTTCACCACTGATACTACTTATTCTAAACTCTGAAACTTACACAAAAATGAAACGGAATTTTACTTCCCTTGTACTCTCATGCCTGTTGGCCACCTCTATTGGAGCCAACGCTCAGGTAAACGAAAAATTCAACTCACGTCCCGGTGCTACACTCTCTCAGGTTAAAGGCTATCTGCAAGACCGTTGCTGGGTAATCAACGGATTCGATGTAAACAGCGGCTGGACACCCGGTATCGAAGGCGATGGCGCTATGGTGTCTGTATCTACCAGCGCTACTGCTACACAAAATGTTGGTATCTACTCGCAGATACTGGACCTTCCCGGTGAACTGACAGTTTCTTTCCGCTATAAGATCAGCGACCAACTCCCTGCCGGCGCAAAACGTTGGATCGATATTTATTTAACATCTCCCGACCTGATCAATGCGGGACCTGCTATGGAGCGTATCGAGATCCCCAGCACGGCAGTGCCTGGTCAGGAATATACTTTCAGCAAAAATTTGACTCCATGGGTTTCAGGTCCTTACAGGGTTTACCTGAATTACCAGGGCACAGGTGGAAATACAAGGCTCGCTATCGATAGCCTTTTAATTAATGTCCCGCTTTATTATCCAGGTGGTTGTAACCCAGCACCCGTTGCAAATAATGATAATTTCAACGGTGCTGCCAACCGCACGGCTTCAGGCGATGTAACATTAAATGATAGTGATCCCAACTTCGAATCATTTGATGCCTACCTCACACAACAGTCTCCCAACGGTACGGTAGTCCTGCAGCCAAACGGTACATTCACCTTCACGCCCAATGCTGGCTGGACTGGCACTTCTACCACTTTCAAATACAAAGTTTGTGATTTTGGTTACAATCCTACCTGCTCTCAGGATGCCACTGTTACTATCGTGTTCACCAACGCTACATTGCCGGTAAGCCTGGTTGATTTCAAAGGCCTGTATCAGGATCAGGGCGACGTAGAACTGACTTGGTCTACCAACTTCGAGCAAAACAGCGATCGCTTTGAAGTAGAAAGAAGCCTCGATGGTGTGAAATGGGAAACAGTAGGTACTGTAAAGACTGGCGCTAACTCATCTGTAAAGAAAAATTACCAGTACATCGACGCAGTAGGCCGCAACACGGCGAACAAGAAAGATATCTACTACCGCCTGAAACAAGTTGACCTTGATGGTCGTGAATCACGCAGCAGGATCCTGATTGTAAGAGTGTACAACACACGTTCACTGAAGATGGTAAGTGTGAGCCCGAACCCTGCGAAGAATGATATCGCTGTAAACGTTCAGCTGAATGAAGATTCTTATATCGTGATGAAGGTGTTGAATTCAAATGGTGCAGAAGTATTGCGCAAGAGTGCCAAGGCCGGTGCTGGCAACAACAGCTACCTCATGGATGGCAGCAGCAGCCTCAAGCCTGGTATGTATGTTCTCGAAGTGACTATCAACAGCAAAGAACGTATGATCGTTAAGCTGATTAAAGAATAATTGGTTAGGTTTCAACAGAGGTAAGAAAGCATCCCCCCGGCCGAAAGGTTTGGGGGGACTTTTTTTGTATAAATGTCACCCTGAAAAAATACTGTCACCCTGGGAAGATGACTGTCACCCTGAGCCTGTCGAAGGGTTGTGAAGGGTGGGTCGCCCTCAAAGGGCGGCTCACCCTTTGATTATTTATTTCCTGTACCGAGATAAGACTGTAAATTCTGAACGTATTCTTCAAAGGCCTTTACGCCGAGTGGAGTGATCTTGCAGGTAGTTTGCGGATAGTTGTCTTTGAATTGTTTGACCACTTCTATATAGCCCGCCTCTTTCAGCTTATTGATCTGTACACTCAGGTTGCCGGCGGTAGCATTCGTCTTCTCCTTGATGAAGGTAAACTCTGCTTCCTTCACGCTGATGAGGAGTGAAACAACCGCCAGCCGTAGCTGTGAGTGAAGTATAGGATCTAATTCTTTGAATTCCATTAGGCAATAATTCGATCTGATGACTGCATCTTTTTCTTATAATCCGCTCTCAACATATATCCCGGGATGAGGTAACCTACCAGTACCGCCACCGCAGAGATCATCATATCGTATCGGAAACTATCGACCCAAAAAATAGCAAGGGCGCCGATCCAGTTTACCCATGCACCAATAATGAGTGGGCGAAAACGAATAGCGCTGCCATGAATGAACATCCAGAAAGCATACAAAATATAGAAGTACCCGAAAGAAAAGACACTTTGGGTGATATAGCTGGAAGCCACAATAGCAAAGAGGCTGATGAAAAAGCCACGCTCGATCTTATTCAGCAACTCATGTACATAACTATGTACCTTTTCCTGCCGCTGTTTGCGCAGGTGCCCCCACGCATACACAATAAGGCCTACCGCCAGCATGCCCAGCCATAAATAACCGATATACCTGCGCAACTGCATATAGCTCATGACCACAGAGCCAACGGAGGCGCCAAACAACAACCAGCCCCAGATAAGCCAGCCATCTCCTTTTTCACGGTGCTCGTCTTTGGCCGTTTGTATCATACGTTGTATCAGCAACAGGCTCTCTTCGCCAGATAGTTTCTTTTCTTCCATAACTTATGCATTTTCTTTTTTGTACCTCGCTTTCAATAAATAACCCGGAATGATCCAGGCGAGGATTACAGCCAGCGGCAACAGCAATAACTGATATTCATTCTTCACCTGAGGTGCAATGACCGAGAGTATCCAGCAGCAAACGCCGCCGATCCACAAAGGCTTGAACCGGAGAATGACGCCCGAGAGGAAGGTGGGCATACCATACAGCGCCAGGAAACCGGGGCTGATAAATTTGTAGTAATCCTTTCCCATCACCTGGCCAAACAGGAAGCCGAAGAGAAGCATCAGTATTACAAAACAAAGCCACACATACCCAAGAATGTCATCCGTATAGGTTTGCACTTTGGATTTATTATTTCTACGCCGCAGGTAGATGGTCTGGTAAATGACCACGATCCAGGTAGCCAGCCACACCAGGTAATGCTTCGGAAACTGGAAGAAATGTTGCAATACAAATTGAGCAAAAGCACAGATCAATACCGTCCAGCCCCAAAGCAAATACAAATGCCCGTTCTCACTGAAACGGTTCTTTGCCTTGTTGATCATGGATTGGATCAGTTCAAGACCCTCAGCCTGTGTAAATCCGGGTTCCTTTTCCATAGTAAATAATTACGGTTGCTACCGTGGGTCAAATATAAAGTTGTCCACGGCAAATCTGCTGCAGGCAGGCCGTGGACAATGCACATGATATACACTATTTTAGCTGTCCCAGGAAATACAGTACTTGCGACTTGCCCCACTGTGGGTGAATATCTGTTTCTGGTTTGTAACTATCGTACTTTTTCAGGGATTGCTCGAATAAAGCTTTCGCTTCTGTCTTGCTGCCGCCAAACTGCTCGGGCGTGTAGAATTTATCTTGTCCTTCCAACAGGTACACCCGGGGATTTTCAGGATTCAGTGCTTTGGCTTTTTGCAAAGCTTCAGCCGCCTGTGGTCCGTAAGTCATATAGCGGTTCATGGGGTCGGCCATCATGCGCGTGGTAGCGATCATCTTTTTCACACAGTATATCTCTGAATTTTCTTTGGTCAGCGCGGCTGCTTTGCTGATCAGTTCCTGAGCTTTGTCAGCCAATGGATCGATCTTGTCGGGGGTGGGAGCCGCCCCTGAAACACCCGATGACATAAGACCACTCATTACATTACCGAGTGCAGCATAGTAGTAAGGCAACCATTGCGTTTTCTCGGCATCTGCAATACGCTGGAAAGTATTGGCGGCATCAGTCCACGCCTCGGCAGTGTGCAATGAATCGAGATTGGCGATGGCCGCTTGCATGGCCTTGGTATATTTTTCACTTTGAGCCGAAGCTGCGGCCACTATCAAAAGGCAGGCGATCGATGTAAGTATCTTTTTCATATTGCTGTTTTTATAATAATTGAATGAATGATTGATTATTTCTTGTTACGCATCAGTTTCTCGTATTCTTTCTCGGCATCGTTGCGTTCGGAGAATACAAAAGCACCCAGGAAATGAAATGCTAAGCCGATGCCCCATCCAAGCATAGGCCATACGGGCCAGGGAAGACCATTGTGAGAATAATCCTCTTTACCATTGACTACCCATATTACCCAGAAAAAGGCATTGAACAGTACATAACTCAACAGGTGATATTTAAAGCTGGCGCGTCTTTTAGCAATTTCCCACAGGTGGGGATCTTTTTCATTTTGCGTTGTGTCGTTTTGCATAAACTGATATTTTTTATTGTTTTGGTATTGGTTAAAGTATATCGAATTATAAGTTACTGTTGATAACATCCTCACTCCTGTCTACACCAAAGCTTAGGAAGCAGCCAAGGAAGAAGAAGCGTTTAGCGGTAGGAACGATCGCCTCTTTACGGGCGCCATTGGCTGAATAATTGTAACCGAAAACCTGGTTATTACCGATCACATTGTTGACAGAGAACACCCACACAGTAAAATTCTTGGTCTTTGTATTCCCGATCGTTGGCAGGTAATTCACACTAAAGCTCATGCTGTGATAAGGAATGGTCTTACCCTGATCGGCGATGACGAACTTAGCGCTGCCATTGTCATAACGAATATTGTAATAAGGCCTGCCGGAAGCAAAAGTGTAAGAGCCGTTGAACTGCGTTTTAAGTTTGGTCACAAATTTCTTCAC
Organism: Niastella sp.; assembly: GCA_017744515.1. Taxonomy (GTDB): domain Bacteria; phylum Bacteroidota; class Bacteroidia; order Chitinophagales; family Chitinophagaceae; genus Paraflavitalea. The sequence continues at coordinate 22,795 of JAGIBF010000028.1, read as the reverse complement.
TACAAGGCTGGCTGTATGTTTGGCAGCAAAGTTGGGCTGAATGGCATGAGGGTAATTGAGGTAATCCCTTTTGGTGTCGAGGTAAGAATAAGAGATCCAGTAGTCCACATTCTTTAATGATTTACGGTCTCTCCAGAAGAACTCGATACCCTTTGCGTCACCATAGCCACCGCCGCCTACGCTGTCGATCACATTGCTACCTTTGCTGGTGAAAGTTTTAGTAAGCTCATCGTACTTTTTATAAAACGCTTCTACGCGCAGGGTGTAATCCTTGCTCACCTTTTGATAGTTGGCAATGTAATGCGTTGCTTTGGTATAAGCCAGGTCATTGAAAGAATAGCCCCTCAGATAATAGTCCTTCTCAGGTTTTTGATAGAAGATGCCATAAGCCAGCGAAGCCTGTGCTTTAGCCCCTACTTTATAAGCCAGCGATACACGGGGAGCAACATTGGCTTTGTCCAGCTGAGACGAATGCTCTACCCGGCCACCGATCTTGGCAGCGAGATCGTTGGTGATATACAGATCTGTCTCGGCAAAAGCGGCTTTGAAATGATCATCTGCATTGGCAATTGACTTGGGCACAAACTGGTTGGAGAAGTCGGTGCGATCTTTGAAGTACATATACTCGCCACCCAAACGGATAGCGCTAAGGCCATACAACCTTCTTTCCAATACAGTCTTGATGGTTGCCAGGCTACCATAAGACTTCACCTGGAATTCTTTGCCACCATAAGGATCAACAGTTATTTGTTGAGGTTCGTTGTTCAGGTTTTGTAATTGATTGTTGATCTTGTCGGTATTATCACTATACGAAGTACCCAGGTACAGGTGCCATTTCTTACCGATCTTTTCTTTCCAGGAAAGGTTGGCATATACGTTCAGGTTCTTCAATCCGAATGCATTCTTCAGGCCTGCAGAATCGATGTCTGTTCTGCGTACACCCAACTGACTGTAGTTGAAGTAACCATAGAACTTGAGCATACCTGTTTTGGAAGTTTTGATACGGAAGTTGAAGTCGCTATTGTGAAATTCAGGGTTCCTGAAATTATCTACCCGTTGCTTGATAAGCGCGAAATAAGCAAACAGGTTGGTATAGCTATAATTGAATCCCCAGCTGGATTTCTTATTTTTCGAAAGCTCCTGGTAACCTGCGTTGAGGCCAACAGTAGAGACGCCCACACTGGCAGAGGTTTGGTCAGGAAGATCGATCGACTCAAGGATCAGGGCCGAGGACAATGCCTGCCCATACAAAGCAGAGTAACCGCCGGAGCTGAACACCGTGCCTTTAAAGATGAAAGGAGAGAAGCGGCCACGCTGCGCGATATCGGGTACGCTGCTAAAGAAAAAGTTGTTGACGAGCGTACCATCGATAAACACTTTGGTTTCCTGTGCCGTACCGCCACGCACAAACAATCCTTCACTTTCACCCACCTGCTGGGCGCCGGGTAATGTCTTGATGGCGCTCGTGATGTCGGCATTGGCACTGGCGGTGGTAACAATGTCGATGGGGTTGAGTACCGTCGTGCGTTTGGTATCGCTGGCCTCGAAAGAGCCGGCAGTGATCACCACTGCTGTCAATTCATTAGGTTCTTCTTTTAGTACTATATCCAAGGTGAGCGCACTGCCGGCGAGGTTGATCTTTTGTTCATAAAGCTTAAAACCGATGGAGGTGACCAGCAAGGTCTGTTCCCCTTTTTCAGTGGTCTTGAACCGGTAATTACCGGTTGAATCGGAGGTCCCTCCATCGTAGGAGTCTTTAATGGCTATACTGGCGCCGTTCACAAGGCGGCCTTTGGTATCCCGCACTTTACCCGAAACAGTGGTCTGGGCCGATCCCATGAACCAGGTGAGCAATAACAGGATTATAGGTATCAATTTTAGCATGGCTGGTTGTTTGATAGATCAAAACTAAAGTAGTTTATAAAATAAACCAAATAATATTTTAAAGTTGTCTACGCAGCACCCTCAAGGTGCCTTTTTTACCATGCTGGGTACCCCTAATTAGATAAAAATGAACCTAATAAGAAAGGTTGGAGTGGTTTTAGGCTGCCCCCAGCCATGCTTCGACCATACTTCAAGTGCGCTTTAACCTGCAAGGATGATGCATGGTTGAAGCATGCATAAAGCCACTTTGGGCGAAGCATAAGGCCCCGGTTGGCTGGGGTGGCTGGGTATTTTCCGTATGGGGTTTTTACCTTGCATAAACAAAAAATTTGATCTACTCTTGTACTAACCCTTCTTCCGTAGAAAAAGACCTCGACCTAACCCACGAGGCGCATTTATACCCTAACCCAACCAACCCAAAAGGCTGAGGCAGCCTTTGTTACTAACCCCTGAACAGCCGCGAGGCTAACCATTATTATCAATCAATCCGGTACAAAAAATCTGTACTATGAAACACGTTTACGCTGTATCCAACAAGTGCGCCCATAACCGTCAGTGGCGCCACCGTCATTCCGCAATCTTCTGCAACCCGCCATTCTATCGGCGAAGCTGATAAGCTAAATACCAGGCATAAACCTATGCGGCATGCACTATCGTGCACTTGCATGCTGAAGCGGCAGTATCTGTGCGCCAGATATTTCTTTTGTCCCAACCCTGTATGAAACGCTTAACCCCAATGATTAAGCCTATGAAACCGATCCATTATTTAATTGCTTTACCCTTAATCACCTTATCTACCACGATAAGTGCCCAGCAAACATTCAGCCGTGTACGCCTCTCTATCCCCGGAGAAGGACTGGCCTGGCTGCAGGAGCAGGGCGTAGATTTTGATCATGGAGAGCTGAATAAAGAAGACAATACTTTCACTACTACGATTGATAATACCTCATTGGCCAACCTGAAAAAAACAGGCGCCCGGTATTCCGTTATTATAGAAGATGAGGTAGCACATTTCAACCAATATGCCCGTAAGGAGAACTTCTACCAGCAGGCTGATGCCATTATGCTGAATGGGAAGCTGAACTTTGAAAACCCTTGCGGTTCTCATTATACCAATATCGCTGTGCCGGCAGGTTTTATCCCAGGCTCCTACAGAGCCTATTATACTTTCCAGGAAATGCAGCAGCGCATCGACTCCCTGGTGAACCATTATCCCGGACTGGTACAGAAAATTGTTTTGCCCACTACCACGCTTGAAGGAAGACCACTGATCGTGGTAAAGATATCAGACAATGTATCGCTCGACGAAGCAGAGCCCGAAGCTTTTTATACCGGCCTTCACCATGCACGCGAAGGAATGAGCATGATGAACCTCTTTTTCTTCATGCAATACCTCGTAGAAAATTATGCTACCGACAACCGCATTAAAGAACTGGTAGATAGCCGGGAGCTGTTCTTTATGCCCTGCGTAAACCCGGATGGCTACCGGTACAATGAAACCAGCCAGCCTGGTGGCGGCGGTATGTGGCGAAAGAACCGGAGAGTGAACGGTGGTGGCCAGTTTGGGGTGGACCTTAATCGTAATTACAATGTTGATTGGGGAGTTACCGGTTCCGGTATCAGCACTTCGCATAGTCCCGGCAACGATGCTTATGTAGGGCCTGGAGAGTTTTCTGAAGAGGAAACCCAGGCCATTCGCGCTTTTGCGGAGACACGGCATTTTGCCATTGCCATCGATCACCATGCCTATGGCAATTATTATGTAACCCCCTATGGAAGGCCTGCCAACCATAGCTTCTCTGCGGCGGATGTTTCTTTCTACAGCTATGCCTCTGCATTGATGGCCCGCTACAACGGTTACTTCGCCGGCGATGGCATGGCCACAGTAGGTTACTATGCAGTAGGCAATTCGCGCGACTGGCATATCACCGGCGATATAGGTCAGGGTACCAAGCAAAAAACATACGGATATACCGTTGAGATAGGCCCGGGCGATTATGGCTTCTGGCCATTGCCACAATACATCATCCCGATTGCTAAAAGCATGTTGTTTGCCAATCTGCAGATGGCTTACATGGCGGGATCTTATTTCGAGCTGCAGGATATGAACACAGTGGCAACCAACACCACTACGGGTAATTTCGCTTTCAGCCTGCGCCGCATAGGAATTACCAATGCACCGGTAACGGTGTCTATCACGCCCATCGAAAATATTCAGTCGGTAGGCAGCGCCGTTACCATCAACAGCTTCGCCAACTATTTCGATTCCGTGCAGCGGAACATAGCCTATACATTACCATCAGGATTATCAGCCGGTGCGCGCATAAGATTTGTGTACCAGATCAGCTCCGGTGGCATTAACCTGTACGATACGATCACCAAATTGTATCAGCCACAACCACTCTTTAGTGACAACATGGAGTGGACCTCCAGCGCCAACTGGACATTAAGTGGCTCCTGGGGCACCAGCACCACGTCGGCTTACCAGGGAAGCAGGGCATTGAGCGAATCACCTGCCGGCAATTATGGATCTAATGTTGCCTCTACTGCCACTTACAATGGCAGCTTCGACCTCTTCAACGCTACAGCGGCTTACCTGTCATTCTGGGTAAGGCACCGTGCCGAAAACTCCTATGATAAGCTGCAGGTGCAGATATCAACCGGCGGAAGTTATCAACCTGTGTGTGGCAACAATACGGTGTCGGAAGAGGTAGGGACTTTAGGTAGTCAGCCCGCTTTGACCGGTATGCGGGAGGCGTGGACAAGAGAAGTGATCGACCTCCGGAATTACCTCGGCAATGCTACCGTGAACCTGCGCTTCCGGTTTACCTCCGATGGCGCCAACACCGCAGATGGTTTTTATATCGATAATATCGAGGTAGTGAAATCGTCATTGCAGTTGCTGGAACATAAACCGGTTATACCTGCAGAGGTGATCACTAAGTACGGTATCAATGTTTGTCCGAATCCTGTAGTGCAAACACTGCATATGCGGTTCAACCTGCATATGAAATCAAAATTATTAGTAACGGTCACCGACATAGCGGGCAGGCTTACCTGGCGCCAGGAGGTGAGTGCCGATAAGGGTATCAGCAGCAGGCAGGTGGATGTAAGCCAGTGGCCGGCTCAGCTGTACCTCGTAAAGATCAATAACCGGCAAACCGGCGAAGTGTCGGTGTTCAAAATGATAAAGAAATAGTTTTTAGTACTCGTCGCTGTTCCGGGCGAATGAGCAGCGCAACCATTGATCAATATTTCTAATTGCAAATCCATTCCAATGAAAACGAGATCTACTATCCTGATTGCATTGATCCTGTTGCTGCTGCTGTGGGGTATGGCAGAGAAATCGCAGGCTCAAAGCGTCGACCTGAGTAAATCGGTGGCCAATATCACTACCAGTGGTAATGGTACCAGTGCGGCTGAAGGGCATGTGCTTGAATACACGATCATCGTGAAAAACCTTTCCACCGTCAACCTCACCAATTCAATGTTGTACGACAACATTCCTGCAGGTTGTGCATATGTAGCAGGTACTACCACGCTGAATGGTGCGGCAGTTGCCGATGTGAGCGGAAGAATGCCATATGCCAATACAGGCGGGCTGATCAATTCTCCAGCTGCTGGCACAGGTGTATTGACCACCAATAACCCGGCTACCATTAAGTTCAGGGTGCGGATCACTGCCAACGGTGGTAATGTTTCCAACTTCGCCATGTTGGAGTGTATCAGCCAGGGCACCAGTGTGGCGCAGAGCTCCAATACGGTGTTTACCAACCTGGCGCCCGATCCGCTTTGTACCATCGTATACCAATCGACGGCTGAAGCAACAGATGGTTTTCCACAGGCGCCTTCCAATAAGCCTTACCGGTATATTAAAACAGTGAACACGACCGATGGCACTGCAGGCCCTATGATCTATGATGGCGCCAGCGGTCTTTGCTACAATGCGTTGACAGGTGCCGCTTTGCCCGTTGGTAGCGTATTGACCTATGCTTCGGCATTGGCTTATGATAAAAACTCCAATCGTATTTACTTTGTAAACAATCATACCACTGCGCCGCAAGACCTCAGTTATATAGACCTCAATGCTTCGCCCGTTTGTGCAAGGAGGTTTGTCGGTTACCCACTCGAAACCAATCTTTCCAGCGGCTGGAACATTAACCGGATGTCCTTTTGCTCGGATGGTTTCGGATATGCCGTTACACAAAACGGTCGTGATATTATCCGGTTCTCGATCAATCCGGCAACCGGTGTTCCCATCATTACAAGACTTGGCGCGTTGATCAATGACCTCAACAATGGTTCCAATAATATCCTTTCAGAAAGCGGCGGTGATATTTTTGGTGATGGTTCCGGTAACCTATACCTGATCGCCAACTCCAGTAACCTGTACAAGATCAATCCCAACACCCGTATTTCAACATTCCTGGGCGCCGTCAATCCTTTTCCCGGTACGTCCAACTCTATGGCCGTTGACCCTGCGGGCAATGTGTACATTGGTGGTGCTTACCGAAACGTATTCAATGTAAATCTCGCTTCTATGGCGGGCGCTTCTATCGTTACCGACTCATTGAATAATGTGTGGAACAACGGTGACTTTACCAGTTGTGGCTTCCCGGTGCTGGCGCCTGTGTTGATCGCTAATAAAACCTACCGCAATATCAATGGTAATCCTATTATAATAGGCGGCGATACCGTTGAGTATGTCATCGAGGTAATGAATACCGGTAACCTGAATGCGGCGGGTGTAAAGCTGTACGATGGCATTCCGGCCAGTACTAATTATATTCCTGGCTCTACCACGCTGAATGGTGTGCCTGTTGCCGATGCAGGTGGTGTTATGCCTTTTTCTGTAGCAGGAGGTCGTTTGATCAGCTCTGCAGGTCAGGGCAATGGTATTATCAGGCCGGGTGCTGCTCATAAGGTAGTTATGACCTTCCGCGTAAAAACAGCGCCCAATACATACGTATGCAATCAATCCAAGGTGATGCTGTTTGATATGAATGGCAATACCATCTTCATCAATACCAATGACCCCGCACAAGGCGGTGGAGGTTTGCATCCTACCTGCTTTTTTGCCAATGGCGTATTGCCGGCCAATAACCTCTCCTTCAAAGCCGGTATTATCGATACAAGGTCCATCCTCCAATGGAGTGTGAAAGAGGAAACTAACGTAGCACATTTTGAAGTAGAGTATTCAACGGATGGAACCAGCTTTACAACGCTGGGCAAGGTGTACAGCAAAGGCAACACGGCAGGTATTAACAGTTACCAGTTTACAGATGATGCCAACAGTATTGCTGCCAACAAGTATTACCGGTTAAAAGTAACGGGTACAAACGGAACACACATGTATTCAAATGTGATCAGGCTCAATCTGCAAAACCTGCAGGTGACACGCATTCAGCCCAATCCGTTCGATAAGGTGATCACTGTTCAATTGTACCTGCAACGCGCTGAACGTGTTCAGCTGAGGCTGGTAGATATGTATGGCCGGGTAGTGTATCATGCTGCAGAACAATTGAGTAAAGGCGCCCATTCGCTAACGGTGCAGGTGCCTTCGGGGCTTGCTGCCGGCACCTATGTAATGTCGCTGCTGGCCGGCACCGGTGATCTTTACCAACAGAAATTGTTAAAGCGATAATAAAAGGTTAACTTATGATCAGAAAGGGTAGCATCATTCAATGCTGCCCTTCTCCTGTTTTTTCATCCTGCCCTGTAATAAACCGATTGGAAGTACTACTTATATAATATACTTTAAAACAATCGTTATGAATCAGCAAAGCAGTTCATTCCTGGGAAGTGAGGAGCAGCCCTTGACCACTCCTACGTCTGATGAACGTACCATGGCCATCCTGAGCCATGTACTGTGCCTGGTAGGAGGTTTCATTCCGCCACTGATCATTTACCTGGTGAAGAAAGATGAATCGAAATTTATTGCGGAGCATGCTAAGGAGTCGCTCAACTTTCAGATCACCTGTATTATCATCTGTGTAGTGTTGTTCATATCGATCATAGGCATATTCCTGCTTTGGTTGCTGGGTATCGTTGCCACCGTTCTGATAATCATAGCTACTATCAGGGCCAGTGAAAATAAAGTATACCGCTATCCCTTTAATATCCGGCTGATACGATAATAAAAAAGGGCGCCGCAGGCGCCCTTTTCATATAGTTGGAAGCACTTGTTTACAAGGTCTTCAATACGTCGTTCATACTCCTTACAGCATCTGCACTCTTGCTGAACAGCGCCTGCTCGTCGGCATTCAAACCGAAGTCGAGGATCTTTTCCCAGCCATTGCGGCCAATGGTTACAGGAACACCAAGACAGATATCTTTTTGTCCGTACTCACCATTCAGCGATACGCAGCAGGTGAAGAGCTTCTTCTCATCACGCACGATGCTTTCTACGAGCGCAGCACCGGCAGCACCGGGAGCATACCAGGCAGAAGTACCAATGAGCTTGGTAAGTGTAGCGCCACCAACCATGGTATCAGCAACAATTTGCTTTTGCTGTTCTTCACTCAGGAACTTAGTTACAGGAACGCTGTTCCATGTAGCGAGGCGGATAAGGGGGATCATGGTAGTATCACCGTGACCGCCAACTACTACAGCATTCAGGTCGGCAGGGCTGCAACCAAGGTGCTGGCTGAGTTGATATTTGAAACGCGCGCTATCCAGAGTACCACCCATACCGATGATGCGGTTTTTGGGAAGACCAGTAGCAGTGAGCGCCAGGTAGGTCATAGTATCCATAGGATTGCTGATCACGATGATGATCGCATCCGGAGAATATTTCAGAATGTTTTCGCAAACGCTTTTTACGATACCGGCATTGGTGCCAATCAGCTCTTCGCGCGTCATACCCGGTTTGCGGGGAAGACCGGAAGTGATCACTACTACATCGGAGCCGGCAGTTTTAGAATAATCATTGGTGCTGCCTGTGATACGGGTGTCGAAGCCCAGCAGGGTAGCGGTCTGCATCATGTCCTGAGCCTTTCCTTCAGCAATACCTTCTTTAATGTCCAGCAATACCAGTTCAGTGGCCAGTTCTTTACGGGCAATATTATCGGCACAGGTAGCACCTACAGCGCCTGCACCCACAACGGTTACTTTCATCTGAAAACAATTTTATGAGGTTGATCAAACAATGATTAAATCCTGTCTATCCATGATTACGGATGGGGCAGGCGGGGCAAAGGTAGTAGAACCGGGCAGAAGATGCAATCTAAATCCGGAATTACTCCAAAGCTTTCAATAAGGTGTCTACCGGCACATTACCCTGCCAGGTGTTGACAAGGGAACCTTTTTTATTATAAACAGCGAGGTAAGGCAGGCTTTGAATATGGTAAAAAGGAGGTAGTACAAACTTGGTGTCGCGGCCTACTTTGATATTGGCATGTTTGGCCAGGTCATATGTTTTAATGAATTCTACCATTTCCTCGAAAGGCTGATAGGTAGCCAATACCCATTGCACATGCTTAAAATCGTTGATACGCTTCAGCATATCGCTTACCTGGTGCTGGCAATGGTCGCAGGAAGGGCTGAAGAACATCAACAGCACCGGACCTTTTTTCAGGTTGTCTTTGGTGAGTACCGAGCTGTCGGCCTGCATCAGCGAAAAGGGCGGCACCGTGGGAAACCGCTTATAAGGATAGGCTGTATCTGATTGTGCTACAGTAACTAAGACAAATAAAACCGGAACTAACGTAAGAAGCCATTTCTTCATGGGATGACAATTTTCAATGCGGGGTTAGGCCAACAAAAATAGCTTTAAACCCCTTTAGCAGGTAATGATAAGTTTCTTTTAACAAAAAAAGAGAATAAATAATTGGAACGACTACGATATTGTCGTAGGTTTACGAAAATATCGTAAAGATGGAAAAGTTAACGCCGCAGGAAGAAGAAGCCATGATGGCTGTGTGGAAGGCCGGTGAAGGCAACGTAAAAGTATTTCTCGATCTGATGGAAGACCCCAGGCCACCCTATACTACGCTGGCTTCTACGATCAAGAACCTCGAACGTAAAAATATGCTGCGCAGCAGGCTGGTGGGCAATGCCTACCTGTATACACCCGCCATATCCGAAGAAGATTATAAGAAAGTCTTCATGAGCGGTGTGGTAAAAAACTACTTCGATAATAGTTATAAAGAGCTGGTCAACTTTTTCGTGGAACAGAATAAACTGAGTCCCGAAGAGTTGCAGGAGATCATCAACATGATTGAAGGAAAGAAGCCTTAATACCATGCAGTATCTATTGAAATTGTCTATTGCGCTGCCGGTGGTATACCTGTTCTACTGGTTACTGTTGAGAAGGCTTACCTTCTACAACTGGAACCGCTGGTACCTGCTGGCATATTCTATGCTCTGCTTTATTATTCCACTGATCGATGTGGTGGACCTGTTGCAGCAACGGGGCTGGCAGGATGCTGCTATGGTTAGTTACATTCCGGCCATTACCGCTGCGAATGATGTGGAGGCGGGAGCGGGCATTAACTGGTGGACAGTTTTAATACTGGTTGTGGCTGCGGGCAGTGTGCTGATGTTGGGGCGTTTGTTGATCCAGTTCATTTCGCTGAAGCGGTTACAGTCATCGGCAGTGTTGCTGTCTGATGGCGAAGTAAAGCTGTACCATGTCGATCAGAAGATCATTCCCTTTTCTACCCACTCGGCTATTTATATCAATCGTCACCTTCATGAAGAAGGCGAATTGAAAGAGATTATACACCATGAATTTATCCACGTGAAGCAGCGTCACTCATTTGACCTGTGGTGGAGTGAAATACTTTGCATTCTTAACTGGTACAATCCTTTCGCATGGCTTATCCGGAAAGCCATACGACAGAACCTGGAGTTCATAGCTGATCATCAGGTATTGCAAAGCGGGTTGGATCGTAAGCAGTATCAATACCTGCTGTTGAAGGTAACGGGCATTGCACCATTCAGTATTGCCCCGAAATTTAATTTCTCATCATTAAAAAAACGTATCGTCATGATGAACAAGAGTAAAAGCGCCAACATCAATGTAACGCGCTTCCTGTTTATACTGCCTTTACTGGTAGTAGTGCTGCTGGCTTTCCGGAGCGTAGCAACCGTTAACAATCATTATCCGGAAAAGAAAAATACCATTGATACCATACCCGCTGCTTCGCCAAAGATCACGGGCAAGGTAATCATTACGAAAGAAGACCTGCTCAGGCAAAAAGGAGTGAAAGAGGTTCTTGTCAGAACAAAGAATAATGAATCGACAGCCCGTGTTACCCTCACAGATGGAACGGTGAAGACATTCAACCTAAATGATCCTGAAGAGAAAGAAGCCTTTGAGCGTGCATATGGTGATCTCATGCCCCCTGCGCCGTCCACGCCGGTTGCTCCTGCTCATGCACCCCGGGCTCTTGCTGCTCCCACAAAGGCTACCCCTGCAAAACCTGCTGCTCCTGTGGCAGCGCCTGAAGAGATAGAGATAGTAGAGCCGGTAGCTGTACCCGCAGCACCCAAGGTGCCTGCTGCTCCGAAGAAAGCAGATGTACAGATACGTGGCACAGGTACTGTTACACACGAAGTGCCTGCAACGGTAACTGGCAATGCAAAGACAGTTACGGGAGATATAACGATGGTAATGACGGAGGCGCCTGTTGCTGTTCAGACAAAAGAGGTTGACATCGTTGCAACAGGTACTGTTACTGTAGAGCCTGCTGAAGTGGTAGAAGTGCGGAACGTCTCGCCTGCAGTGACATCGAAAAATTTTACGCTAACGCTTGCCAAGCCAGGTGAATCTGCGAAGGCTACTGCGACATCCGGAGAAGTGATGGAAGTACGGAATGTGCAACCCATCAAGCTGCAGCTGAAACCGGCTCAAACGAAAACGTCTAATTAATTGAACCTGGTAAAACAATAGATTATGCCATACATAGCCCAGTACTTACTTAAGTTATCGATCTGCCTTGCCGTGGTGTATTTGTTCTATGCACTGGTGTTAAGACGGTTGACATTCCATACCTGGAACCGCTGGTATTTACTGGGCTATTCCTTGTTGGCATTCTTTATCCCTTTCATCAATATATCGCCCATGCTGGAACGGGGCGCCTGGAATGAAAATACCATGGTGCAGCTGATACCAGTGATGGGTAATTACGAAGCGGTCGCCAAACCTGCCAATGCTATAGAAGGGTGGAGGGTATGCTTACTCATGCTGATAGTGGGTGTCGCATTCATGCTGGTGCGCCTGCTCCTTCAGTACCTTTCCTTCCGGTATATCCGTAAGTCTTCAAAATTGATATCGGATGGTAATGTTAAGATCTACCAGGTAGATAAACAGATCATCCCCTTTTCATTTGGTCGCTCCATTTTTATTAACCAGGACCAGCACAGCGAGCATGAACTGAAAGAGATCATCCGCCATGAATTTATCCACGTCAAGCAAAGACATACGGCCGATATCCTGTGGAGCGAGGTAGTGTGTATGCTGAACTGGTACAATCCCTTCGCCTGGTTGATCCGCCAGGCCATCCGGCAGAACCTCGAGTTCATTGCCGATCACCAGGTGTTGAAAGCTGGCCTCGACCGCAGGCAATACCAATACCTGCTATTGAAAGTGGTAGGAGTGCCAGCCTTTGCGATCGCCAACCAATTTAATTTTTCATCGCTTAAAAAGAGAATAGCCATGATGAATAGAATGCGCAGTGCCAAAGTGCATTTGATCAAGTTTCTTTTTGTATTGCCACTGGTAACCATCCTCCTGCTGGCCTTCCGGAGCGTAGCCATCGACAGGGCTGTAGCACAGGAAACGGAAAAGATAACTGCCATTGAGCAAATAATCAGTGATATTACTAATGAGCCTGTTCCGGTAACAGACACAGTTCCTGTTACAAATTCTGTAAAAGGGAAAATTATCGGTATACGTACTGATTCGTCCCGTACAATAACTATTAGAGGCCGCACCGATTCTTCCCGTTTTTTTATGGATGCAAGCCTGAATGGGCCGGGTAATCCTAATAGAGCGAGGGCACAATACCCCGATGTGCTGTATGTGATAGATGGTGTTGTACAGGTAAAGGGAGATGAGGCTTTGAATAATATTAATCCCGACAACATTTCAAGTGTCAACGTTTTAAAAGGAGCCTCAGCAGAGGCATTGTATGGTGAAAAAGGAAAGGATGGCGTAATTGTGATCACGTCTAAAAGCAAAACACCTGTTTCGATAAAAGCGGCAACAGTCCCAACTGTACAGGATACAGTGCCTGGTCGGCTGCGCGGTGTAAGGATCACGATCAACAACGAACCAGTGCGCATTGGAGGCGGCAACTTTAAAGGCGTTCTGATCATTGATGGCGAAGTCCAGGATCCGACAACCGGTTTAAACGAATTGAACCCTGAGGATATTGAAAAGATCGAAGTCTTCAAAGGTGCCGAAGCCGTAACTGAATATGGAGAAAAGGCGAAGGAAGGTGTCATTAAGGTCACTACAAAGAAAAAAAAGGATGATAAGATCACTATAGCCCCCGCACCGGAGCCCGGGCGAAGGACCAGCTATACAGAGGATGAATTACAGGCGATCAGGAATGATGCACTGACGAATAACATCCTTTATATTGGCCTCGAAAATCAGGTGCCAGCCACTTTTAAGGACGTACCGGCAGAAGAGCGGGTGGTATCCACCAACCAGGGGCATATCCAGTTGAAAGGAAACTTTGTACTGGTGAAGCCAATACATCCTGGAAAAATTGAATTGACCTTTGGCCGTCAAAAAGGATTTAGCGCTCCCTTGCAAGTGCTGGAAAAAAGGACATTTACTGCGAAATTCCTGCCCGCGCCTTCATTGGCTCGTCGCTCGAATATGATCACCGGGACGGTAAATTATACTGATAAAAATCTGTTGAAGATCGACGCTCGCGTGGACTCCGATAAACTGGAACCCCGGTAATTCATACTCATTATAACTTTTACAGGCCGGCCCCTATTTTGTAGGCCGGCTTTTTTTATGGCGCCACCCCTTGATATACACCGGGGTATAGGCCGATTTTGACCTAATTACTTCCCTTTTGTGCGGTGACAATTTTGCCGTAATTTTGCTGCCCCCGCTGCCCGGTTTTAGTCCGCCGGCAGCGATAGGTGTAAAATTTGTAATCAAAAAATTATCAGCTTTTTTATGGCAAGTACCTCAGATATCAGCCGCGGTATGATCATTAAACTGGATGGCAGTTTGTATTCCATCGTGGAATTCGGGGAAAATAAGACTGCCCGTGCAGCCGCTAAGGTTTGGGCTAAACTGAAAGGTGTAGACAACAAGCGCAGTATTGAAAAGACCTGGAACTCAGGTGATACCATCTACCCCGTGCGCGTTGAAAGAAAAGACTACCAGTTCCTGTATAAAGACGACAGCGGTTACAACTTCATGGAACAGGAGACTTTCGAGCAGATCGCGTTGAGCGAAGAGCTGATCGACGCTCCACAGTTTTTGAAAGATGGCCAGGAAGTGTCCATGCTCGTCAACACAGAAACTGAGCAACCCATGAGCGTGGAGCTGCCCGACAAGATCGTGTTGAAAGTAACTTACTCCGAGCCCGGCGTAAAAGGCGATACGGCTACCCGTACCCTGAAGCCTGCTACCGTTGAAACAGGCGCTACTGTAAACGTGCCCTTGTTTGTGAACGAAGGAGAACTGATCCGCGTCAACACAAAGACCGGTGAATACGTAGAACGTGTGAAAGAATAAGTGTCGGCACCAGGATTTATTGGATTTCAGGGATTGAGTTGAAGTCCTCAATTTGATAAAAAACCCGAAATACTTCGGGTTTTTCTGTTAAAAAGCAGGCTTTTGTCCACTTAATCATTTAAATCCTTAAAAATCATGGTTCAGACTTTTACCTTATCTTAGCCGCCTGTTTTGCCCGAACTAACCGTCAACATAAACAATTAAACAGATGGATTTTAAACAAATTCAGGAGTTGATCAAAATGATCAACAAGTCCAACATCGGTGAAGTGACCATAGAAGAAAAGGGATTCAAACTAACCATCAAACAAAAAGAAGAACCTGCTCAAAATGTAATTGCCGCTCCTGTACATGCGCCCATAAGTATGCCTGCGTATGCACAACCCCAGGCAGCTCCTGCTGCTGCGGCCCAGGCTCCTGCGGACAAACCCAAAGCTGCCGAACCTGCTGCTGATAACCTGATCACCATAAAAAGCCCCATGATCGGTACATTCTACCGTAGTTCTGCTCCGGGCAAGCCCGTTTTTGTAGAACCAGGCGACGAAGTGTTGCCGGGCAAAGTGGTATGCATCATAGAAGCCATGAAACTCTTCAACGAAATCGAGAGCGAAGTAAAAGGCCGTATCGTAAAAGTACTGGTAGAAGACGCTTCACCCGTAGAATACGACCAGCCTTTATTCCTGGTGGAACCTAATTAATATGAGAATGTGACAATTTGAAAAGGTCGAAAATGGGATACCGTTTTCAAATTTGGGTTACCCCTAAAAGAATTTTCAAGTTATCGCGTGCTCAAATTTTCAATTTAATTCAATGTTCAAAAAGATATTAATTGCCAATCGTGGAGAGATTGCCCTACGGGTGATCCGTACCTGTCGCGAGATGGGTATTAAAACAGTAGCTGTATACTCCACGGCTGATAAAGATAGCCTGCACGTAAAATTCGCAGACGAAGCCGTTTGTATTGGTCGTGCGGCCAGTTCCGATTCCTACCTCAACATTCCCCACATTATGGCTGCCGCCGAGATCACCAATGCCGATGGTATCCATCCGGGATATGGTTTTCTGGCTGAAAATGCCCGTTTTGCAGAAATATGCGGTGAACACAATATTAAATTCATCGGACCCACGCCCGATCAGATCCGTTCCATGGGTGATAAGATCACTGCCAAGGAAACGATGATCAAGGCCGGGGTACCCGTAGTACCGGGCGGTGAAGGATTGCTGGAAAGTCTGGAGCAGGCCAAAAGCCTCGCAAAAGAAGTAGGCTATCCTGTGATCCTCAAAGCTACCGCTGGTGGTGGTGGTAAAGGTATGCGTGTAGTATGGGCTGAGGATGAAATGGAGAAAAACTACAACACGGCCAAAGTGGAAGCGGGAGCTGCTTTCAAGAACGACGGTATATACATGGAGAAATTCGTGGAAGAACCCCGTCACATCGAAATACAGATAGCTGGCGACCGTTACGGTAAAGTATGTCACCTCAGTGAGCGCGACTGTTCTATCCAGCGCCGTCACCAGAAGCTGGTAGAAGAATCTCCTTCCCCTTTCATGACCCCCGAGCTCCGCCAGCGCATGGGTGAAGCAGCTATCAAAGCCGCTTCTGCCATCGGTTACGAAAGCGTAGGTACCATCGAGTTTCTGGTCGACAAGCACCGCAACTTCTACTTCATGGAGATGAACACCCGTATCCAGGTAGAACACTGCGTAACGGAAGAAGTGACCAACTTCGATCTCATCAAAGAACAGATCAAGATAGCCATGGGCGAGCCCATCAGCGGCCTGAACTACGAACCTCAGATGCATGCCATCGAGTGCCGCATCAACGCTGAAGATCCTTATAATGATTTCAGGCCAAGTCCCGGAAAGATCACGGTGCTGAACCAACCGGGCGGACATGGCATTCGTATCGACTCCCACGTATATGCCGGGTATGTGATACCTCCCTACTACGATTCCATGATCGCCAAGATCATTGCCGTAGCACGCACACGCGAAGAGGCCATCAATACCATGAGCCGCGCATTGAATGAATATGTTATTGAAGGAGTGAAGACCACCATTCCTTTCCACCTGCAATTGATGAAGAACGAAGACTTCATCAAAGGTAACTTCAATACCAAGTTCCTCGATACATTCAAATTAGTATAATCAGGAGACTGATATAAACAGGCAGAGGCGGCACTTTTCAAAAAGTGTCGCCTCTGTCATTTTATCTTATAATTTCACAAACCGCAGGGGCTGCATTACTCCCTCAGGTCCTGCTACAGTAATCACATACGTTCCGGCAGGCAGCGTAGCTGCAGGAATAAGTATGCTGTTATTGCCCCTGCCTAAATACACAGGTATCGTCTGTATTGTCCTCCCCGCCATATTGGAGATCATTAATGTTACGGGTGCCCTCTTTTTTGCGTTAAGCACAAGCCTTGTGTCCATAGTGGTAATGGTTGGAGTCACCATGCCTGTGATTGTATGAGCGTAGTTGAGAAGTGGATGCTGCTTCAGCAGCAAAGGATTGAAGCTGGCTGTTGTACTGGCAAGCGTAAAGTAGTTGTTCGTAGAGCCAAGGGGGTGTAGCATATTGCTGACCACAAACCCATTGGAGCCCGGAGTGCCCATGCAACTGGTATTTCCTGCATTGGCCCAGGTGCCACCATATAGTTGAACTACACGCAAAGCAGCAAGATCGGTAACGCCGCCACTATTGGGATCATTGAACGATAACTTCACCTGCGCCTGTGGCACGGGTGAAGCATCTGCCGTGATAATCCAGTGCTCGATGGATGAAATATGATGTATGCTGGTATGATAAGAGCTGCTAATCGATCGGGGGCTGCTCCTGAAAAACTCTACGGTGTAATTGCCGGTGGCATTGACAAGCGATAACCATCGGTGACTGTTGCCTTTCCCTACAGGAAACAGGAATTGACTGGCCGCCATCAAACCTTCTTTCTTCAATGGGCCGTCGATGAAGCTGGCGGAAGATAAAGTATCTGCCGAAACCGTACACGCTGCTTGTAACGTCAAAAGATTACTGGCAGTGGTTATTACCTGACCATTCACAAGTTCCAGTTTGTAAGGCAGGGAGAGCGGAGTTTGTAAAGCAATACCTGCAGCATTGTTCACCTTGAAGGTAATACTGTTACTGATGCCGCTGGCGGTAGTGATATGCTGCCTGCTGGTACCATTCAGTTCAATAATGGGAAACATGTTGTTGCTTTCGGTAATGACACCTTTGGTCTGCGTGAAGTGTTTGCTAATTTGTAATACGGTATTATGGGAGCTGCTATTGAGATTGAGCATGCCGCCATGTTGTTCATAATTGCCGTGGACGATAACGGAATTGTTCAGGTTGATATTGAAATTTACATTATCGCCAATGATAAGATCACCGCGGATGGTGGCAGGGCCATTGCCGTTGGCAGTATAAGTCCTGGGAACTCCCGCTGTGGTTGCAGATAAAACAAGTGTGCCAAAAGTTCGATTGGTAAAGGAGATGATGGGAGCATTGGTTCCGGGTATGTCAAACTCGAATATACCCGTAGCAGTACCAGGTGCTGTGGCAAGCACTGCCACAATTTCTACGTGCGATCTTGACGAATTATGAATGTAGCGACCACCATTCCCTACCCATACCGTACCTGCAATATTGATGGGAGTACCCGAGCCAGCCCCTGAAGCATTCCTGAAAACCCCTCCGCTATTGATGGTTAATCCTGTTCCGGAACTGGTTAAAGTAAATCCCGGCGCCGCTGTATTGGTAGCAGGTAATACTGCTGTGATATCGTTGCCTCCAGCTGGCGTAATGATCAATGACCGGATGGTAACATTTGTGTTGCCTGCCGGCAAGGTAACGGTGTAGCTTCCCGCTATGAACGAGTTGTCGAGTAGCACATCATTGCCGGCGCCGGGAACTACGTTACCCGACCAGTTGGCAGGTGTAGACCATTGGCCGTCCCCACCCTGGCCATTCCAGCGCACCTGGCTGGTAGTATTCAAAAAAGCAATAATCAAAAGGAGCAGTAGCAAAGGTTTGGTTAATGGCATGCACGTACGTACGAAAAAAAGTCCCTCTGCGATTGCGCAGAAGGACTTTCGTATGTTGGTGCCAGTTTTTATCGCTTAATAAAGCGGATAGTACTGGTTTTCTCGCCTGTTGACAAATAACCTGTCACCTGGTAAGTACCCGAAGGCAGGTTGCCCAGATTCATCCAGATCTCTTGGTTGCCGTTGGTGAGGCCATTCACTTGTTGCTTCACGGAGCGGCCATAGATGTCAGTTACTATGAATTGAACGGAAACCTTTTCTGATGAACTTATATTGAGACGCGCCCTATCGGTAACGAGGGTTGGCATCATAGAAGTGATCAGCACACCCTTGCTTCCGTTCATAACAGCGATCACCTTGGTAAGCTCGGCAGAGCCATCGATATCGATCATGCGCAGCCTGTAATAAACTGTTCCGGTAGGGAGCGCATTGTCGGTGAAATCGTAAGTCAGTTTTCTTTCAGTACCGGCCACGCTGCCGATCTGAGTGAAGCTGCCACCTGTAGTTGAACGAAGGATCTCAAACCTTTGCGGCGTACTGTTCTCAGTGATGGTCCAGCTCAGTTTAGCAGTATTGCCTTCCTTGCGACCAGTAAAGTTCAGCAGGTAAATAGGCAAGGTCGACTGTGAAGTAAAACCAAAAGTAAAAGGACTGAAAGAAGTCTGGTCAGCAGATTCTACGCTGCCGGTAGTGCTGTTGCCTGGGTTCAGGGTAGTGCCACGTGCATCTGTCCAGCTACCACCGGTGTAGTGTGCTACTACCAATGTGTCGGTAGCGCTGGCGCCGGTTACAGCACCAGCAAGCGTGAGGCGCACTTTAGCAGCATCGCTGCCTATCGTGCGGCCAACGTTCCAGTATTCCTGACTGGAAATACCGGTAAGTGGTGCTGTTACAGCAGAGCTGCTGTAGGCCGTATTAAAGTATTCGACTTCAAATTCTGCGGCAGTAGCGGTGGAAGGTAATACTTCACACTCACGCAGTACACCACCCTTACCGGTTGGGAACTTATAATACGTGGTAGTGTTGGTAGCTGTTTTTCTTCTTACAGGACCATTTACATAGCCGCTGTTCGAAGCGCCGTTTACTACCAGCGCATCATTGATGTCGGTATTGTTAATAGTCAAAATATTGGTAGTCGTAGTGGTTAGGTTTCCTTTGCTGGCAGAGTTCCAGCTGATCTTGCCAACAGCTAAAGGAGTTAACAAGGTTACACCGGCTGCATTGTTGAGACGCAGTGTTACCTGGTTGGCGGCATTAGTGATCGTGCCGGATGAAACCGATACGTTTTGATTGGCTGTTCCATTCAACTCTACCACAAATAATTCCGTTGTGGTGCTGGTAACGGTATTCAGGTTACTGAAAGTTCCACCTGATTGCGTGAAGCTGCCTTTCACCAGCAGCGTGGTAGGTTGTAAAGGACCCGCTACGACATTGCGCAGGTAAAAACTACCACCCGTTTGGACAAAGTTGCCATTAACTTGCATGCTATAAGTGTTGGTCGCTGTAGAGCCCCCCAATGTAATGTTGGCAGTAGGATTGATCTCGAGATTACCTTGCACCGTATAGCTGGCAGTTGCACTGCCACCTGTGGAGCCCAATGCAAGATTCACATTATTGGTACTCTGACAACGAATAGTACCATTCACGATCAGGCCGTTTGGTAAATTGACCGTTGTGGCAGAAGTAAGTCCGGGACAGTTGATGAACAAACTGCCAATACCCTGGCCGGTAGGTGGCAATCCAAAGGTGCCGATACCGTTTGCTGTCAGACCCGTGATTGTAATGAGCGAGTTGGTAGCCCAGGTAGCCCTGGGAATAACACCCGCATTCCGGTTGTGCCAGAAAGTAGACCCATTGGTAAAACTCAAATACTCAGGAACAGAACATTCAATATGTGCTCCGTTGTTGGACATTTTAATAGTACCGTTTACAGTCAATAAATTACCAAGGCCGGTAGTGGCTGGCAATTCGGTATAAGAAGTCCCGAATGGGAAAGTGGGATTTCCCATAAAAGACCAGGTACCACTCACTGTTCCTACTGCTCCATTGGCATAATTCACAATGAATAACTGGCCACCACCGCCGCCACAACTATCTTCCAGTGTACTACCGGCATTGATGAGCACGGCAGGAACACCAGGCGTGGTGCTGGTCAGTGTAATGGTGGTGCTGGCGCCGGCAGCAGTATACAGCCGCGCAGTCGAACTGTTTGTCACTGATAGAGAGCGTAAAGCAATAGTCGTGAGGTCTACATTCACCACGACATTTTTATCGAGAATTACATCATAAGCTCCATTAGGTACATCGCCGCTACTTCCTCCGTTGGTCGAGGCAGACCAGTTGGCGGTGTTATTCCAGTTGCCTCCCGTAAGAGGCCCGATCCAGTACCTTGGCGTTTGTGCATGAGTGGTGGCGCAGCATAGGCATACTGCTAAAGCGAGGTAGAGTTGCTTCATAACAATTGAATAGTTTACAGGCTTTGAAAAATGTTACAGGAAAATGGTGCGCACAGGAGCGTTGGATTTCAGAGGTTTAGTAGCATCGGTGGTTATGGACAGACAATATAGGCAATAATTCAATCTTGTACAATTTCTTACACACTTGATAGTCAGATGATTATTTATTGTATATGTCTTAAAGAGCGGATAAGGATAACCATACATACGAATAAAAAAACCTCCCCGGTTGGGGAGGCTCTTGCAAATTATATACCGGCAGTGCCGGGAACAACTTTTTTTAGTGCTTTGTAGCGCTATCACCAGCGGGCTTAAGGCTATCAGCTTTCAGCGTAGCTGAATCTGGAGTAGCGGTTGCGCTGTCACCTGCAGGAGCAGAAGCAGTAGGAGCAGTAGCAGAATCACCTTTAGTTTCTGCGGCAGTACCACCGTCGCTACAAGCAGTTAAGAAACCAGCAACAGCTAAAATTGCGAATAATTTTTTCATTTGGAATTGCTTTTTGAGTTTTTAATGAGATGGGCGCAAAAGTAGCATCTTTTTACTATTATGCAAATATTTTGCTAATTGACGCTAAATTTTGATTTACTTCATGTTAGCAGACCTTATTCAGCGCTACTTTTTGCGGAAAAACAGGCGTACCGGTACCCCTTTAAAGTTGAAATGTTGTCTCAGTTGATTCTCCAGGTAATTCTTATATGGTTGTTTTACCTCATCCGGGTAATTACAGAAGAAGGCAAAAGAAGGTACACGGGTAGGTAATTGCGTAACGAATTTGATCTTTATGGAGTTGCCACGTACTACCGGTGGATGGTAAGATTCGATAGCTTTCAGCATCACCTCGTTCAACTGGGAAGTAGGTATTTTGCGCTGCTTGCCTTCAAATACATCCAGAGCTACTTCGATGGCCTTATGAATACGTAGCTTGTCTTTGGCTGAAATGAAAAGAATAGGCACATCATTAAAAGGAGCCAGGCGCTTTTTCAACTCTTCTTCATAATCCCGCGCAGTATTGGTTGCCTTTTCCACGAGGTCCCATTTGTTCACCAATATAACGATGCCTTTACCCTTGCGGCCCGCCAGGCTAAAAATGCTCAGGTCCTGGGCCGTAATGCCTTTCTCCGCATCCAGTAGCAGCAGACACACATCCGCTTCATCCATGGCTTTGATAGCCCTGATCACAGAATAAAACTCAAGGTCTTCATGCACTTTGGTCTTACGGCGGATACCGGCAGTATCGATCAGTACAAACTCCTTTTGGAAAAGATTATAGTGCGTGTGGATGGTATCACGGGTAGTACCGGCAATATCACTTACAATAGTACGCTCCTGACCGATCAGGGCATTCAGTAAAGAAGATTTACCCACGTTAGGCTGCCCGATGATAGCAAACTTGGGGATCTCAGGTACAGCAGGTTTTTCTTCAACGTCATCACCCGGATCTTCATCCGATTCAGTAGCAGGTTCTTCGGGAATCAGGGCTGTAAGGGCATCCAGTAATTCACCACTGCCACTGCCCGACATGGAAGAAATAAAGAAAACATTGTCGAAGCCCAGGCTATAAAACTCGGTAGCCTCCAGCATACGCTCGGGGTTATCTACCTTATTAACCGCGAGGAATACGGGCTTGGAAGTACGGCGCAACACTCCGGCCATCGCTTCATCGAGATCGGTAATCCCGGTAGCGGCATCACCCATAAAT